>CALUPK010000030.1 GCA_944322575.1 uncultured Bacteroidales bacterium
ATAGGCTGCAGGTGTAAAGGCGGCAACGTCAAAGCCGAGCAGTACTAATAGCCCGACACTTCTGATATGACGCAGAAAAACAAACAATAATACTGAGTTGTCTCTCTCATTTCTTATAGAATACGTCTGGCACGCAGCGTGCCTCAGATCGGAAGTCCTTAGGAAAGGTTGACGTATTCAGGCGGTGTATCCATCTAGTGGATGGAGATTTCTGTCTGGGTATGCTTTCTACAAGGGCGACCGAGCGATGACGAGGGAGTTTACCTGAGTAAATGACCGAGTCTGAGACGAGGAAGCGACGCAGTAGAAAGTATGTCCAGACAGAAATATCATGGTGGTTATAACGGTGTGGACCAACCTCTTCCCATTCCGAACAGAGAAGTTAAACGCACTTGTGCCGATGGTACTGCCCTAACAGGGGTGGGAGAGTAGGTAGCCGCCGCCCCTTAGAGCCCTCGGAGGAACAACCTCCGGGGGCTTTTTTTGTTCTACGCTTCAGTACAGTCCTTTTCGGACTGTACCCGTCGTGATGAGATGATTTCGGCGATAATCGGGTAGAGATTCC
This sequence comes from uncultured Bacteroidales bacterium, assembly GCA_944322575.1. Classification (GTDB taxonomy): domain Bacteria; phylum Bacteroidota; class Bacteroidia; order Bacteroidales; family UBA932; genus Coprenecus. The sequence goes on from CALUPK010000030.1 coordinate 566, forward strand.
TGTACTTGTTGAATGTCTCGCGAGATACTTTGTAGTGCCGGCATATTTTGGATATGCTGTGACGCTGACGGAGCATATCGACTACTTCACAATGATGCATCTCGAGGATCCTGAGCTTGGTGCAGCTCCCCTTGCGGCGCCCGAGTTTTATTCCGTTGGCCTTCCGAAGAGCGAGTGCCTCTTTTGTCCGCATCGATATAAGATTCCTCTCAATTTCTGCGACCAATCCGAATGCGAAGCACAGTACCTTGCTGTTGATGCTGTCATCGAAGGTGTATCCTTCCTTGGTGGTGTACAGCCTGATTTTTTTCCGGAGACACTTACCCATTATTTCCATAATGTCTGTGAGAGTACGGCTAAGACGTGAGATCTCCGTAACGATAAGCGTGTCTCCGGGTTTCATCCTTCGGAGCAGAGCTCCGAGTTTTCTTTCCCTTTCGTGTTTCTTCCCGCTTACGATTTCGGTAACCCAATAATCGATGGCAATGTGTTTTGATTCAGCGTATCGCAGAATCTCATCCTTTTGATTGTAAAGATGCTGTTTTCCAGTGCTTACTCTAAGATAACCTGCTATCATATTTGTTAATTTAGTTCCAGCGACATTGCCGGAATGGCTAAATTAGTAAATTGACTATCTTTGCCCTTAGAATGTCAAGCAGGCGCACAGATGGATGCAGAATTTAAAATAGGAGACAGGGTCCGCTTTATGGACTTCGACGGGGACGGTACCGTGGTGGCTCTTCCGCAGAGAGGAAAGCTGGATATAGATGTGGAAGGAATGCGGATGAGGGTCTCTGTCAGTGAGGTGGTGAGGCTGAGTGCAGAGGATGGCGCTCATGAGAGGCAGCTCTATGACGGCAACAATCAGATTTCGCGGTTCAAGCAGACTCAGCCTCCTGTGGCCCATAGCCTGCCGTCTGGGAAAAAAGCTCAGCGGCAGGCAGGAAGGATGGAGGTGGATCTGCATATAGAGAAAATCCGCGAACGGTATCCCGCTGCACGTAATATCCCCGACAGCGATGCGCTCTATGTCCAGCTCGATGTCTTCGAAAAGACTATGGCCGAGGCTTTCCGAAAGGGACTGAGGTCAGTAGTCTTTATTCATGGCAGTGGCCGTGGAGTTCTCCGCTCGGAACTGCTCAAGCGCTTGAGGGAATATCCGGGAGCAGTGGTACAGGAGGCCTCTCCGCTGCGTTATGGCAACGGAGCGATCGAAGTGTTCATAAAATAATTACTTGTGCTTTATAAATATCCGGACTATTCCGTATATGGCGGCGGCGGTGATGAGCAGCAGCATCAGGTTCCACAGAATAGTCATCCCCCATCTGACTGGGTGTGGTAGCTCCCTGTAAGGGGAGTCACCTTCTGAGTAGCGGGCAAAAGCGTTGGTGTATACTGTGGTTCCGTCTGTGTATCGGGCTGTCATCCTTACGTAGGGATCCTCCGCGGCCATTACGTAGGCAATCCTGTCGGAATTGAGCACGGAGTCAACGGTGATGCCGTTCTGCGAGATTACCTTAACGGTAGCCGCGGGGGCGCTCAGTTTCATAAACACGGTGTCTCCGTGCATTCCTATATTCATGATCTTAGGGAGCCTCATGTTTTCAGCATGCTTTACGGCTGTGTCCCCATTGCCGAAATCCGGAATGCGGGTAGTGTAGAAATTACCCTTCAGCAGTTGTTCGCGTACATCCTCCCAATAGGGAGTAGGGGTGTTGATCCAGGAGCAGCGGCGGGCGATGGCGGCATGGGCCTTGGAGTTGTGATTGTCGTCATTGATATTGTTGTGGGCGTATCGTCCGGCGGACAGTGCCTCGTCCCAGTGGTTGAGAGCTGTTCCTGCACCATGGTCCCTCTCTTCGAATCCGGAGTCACCTTCGATGAGCCTGTAGCCTGAGAGATGTTCCATAACCCTGCGGTTGATAGTAAGGGTCCTGTTGGGGTGGTTGAACTGGACGAAGTCCCCGTCCTCAGCCAGGCGGTCTATCATGAACTGTTTTTGGGATAAGAGAACAGGCAGAAGATGGTCGAACTTGTAGACACGTTCTACTCCGAAAGCATTGATGTGGAATTTAAAAAGATTGTATCCGTGCTCGTATATTGCGATATAAAGCTCAGGGTCTATGGGGTGCGGTGTGAGCGCCTGATGGTTGGAGAAGCCGAGAATGTCGTAGCCGTAGCTCATGTAGTCAGCATAGACTACATCCGGATAATAGGGACATTCGTTGATTCCTTTGTCTACTTTGGTATGAGTATGCAGGCATGCCCGTTTCCATCCTGTGGTGGAGTCGAAGTCAGCGTATGGATTGTAAATCTTTTCACCACTGAAGGGAGAAGGTCCTTCGAACCTGTAAATAGGGGAAATGCTCATCATGGATATTCCTATGACGGCGGTCAGGAGAATGACGGCGAGGATCTTTGCTGAAATTTTTACAATTTTCATGGTGTCACACTAAGCAAAATAAACATTGATAAGGGCAAATGTATAAAATTCTAACTTAATTTGTTATTTTTGTCAATTGTAAAAAATAGAATAATTGAATTATGTGTGGAATCGTAGGATACATGGGCCCGAAGCAGGCGGCTCCCATTTTAATCAAAGGCCTTCACAGACTGGAGTACAGGGGCTATGACAGCGCCGGTATCGCTCTGATTAATACTGAAGGCAATCTCTCGGTCTATAAGTCCAAAGGTAAGGTGAGCGACTTGGAGAAACTCATTTCTGACAAGGATACAACAGGGACAGTAGGCATAGCACATACCCGTTGGGCAACCCACGGTGAGCCCAATGATGTCAATGCCCATCCCCATTATTCGGAGCACAAGAACTTGGCCCTGATTCACAATGGTATCATCGAGAACTACAAGGCCTTGAAAATGGAACTGGTTAACAAGGGGTACCATTTTCACAGCGATACCGACACGGAGGTGGTGATTCAGCTTGTGCAGTATATGATGGACTCGCATAAGATACCGCTTGTAGATGCAGTTCCCCTTGCCCTCCGGAATGTCATAGGTGCCTATGCCATAGTCGTGATAGACCGGGACAATCCGGATATAATGATAGCTGCCCGCAAAGGAAGTCCGTTGGTGGTCGGTATCGGGAAGGACGAGTTTCTCATAGGCTCGGACGCAACTCCTATCGTAGAGTATACTGACAGGGTTATCTATCTGGATGATGAGCAGATAGCAGTGATGGAGAGAGGAGGCGGAATCCGTATCACCGACCTCCGTCAGGTAGAGGTAACCCCTATTGTCAAGAAGTTAGAGCTCAATCTGAGTGAGATCGAGAAGGGCGGTTTTCCCCATTTTATGCTCAAGGAAATATATGAGCAGCCAAATACTCTCAGGACTTCTATGAAAGGCCGTCTCAATCCGGAACTCGGAGAAGTCAAGTTGTCGGGAATCATCGACAACAGGGAACGCTTCCTCAACGCCCGCCGGATTATTATCTGTGCCTGCGGAACATCGTGGCATGCCGCGCAGATAGGAAAGTATATGATAGAGGAACTGGCCAGAATACCCGTAGAGGTGGAGTATTCATCTGAATTCAGATACCGCAAACCGGTAATTTTCAGTGACGATATAGTCATTGCCATATCTCAGTCGGGAGAGACGGCAGATACTCTTGCAGCCATTAAGCTGGCTAAGGCGCACGGAGCATTCCTCTTCGGAATCTGCAACGTGGTCGGCTCTTCGATTCCGCGCGAGACAAACTCCGGATGCTATACTCATGCCGGCCCGGAGATAGGTGTGGCCTCCACTAAAGCATTCACAGCGCAGGTGTCCACGCTCGCTTTGCTGGCGCTGTCCCTGGCTAAGGAGAAAGGAACCATAACAGAGGCACGCAGGCATGAACTGGTGGAAGAGCTGCAGCGGATTCCGGAAAAGATAGAGAAGATTCTCAAACATGACGGCGAGATATCCAAGATAGCCAGAGTGTTTACCTATGCGCACAACTTCATCTATCTCGGACGCGGATACAATTTCCCAGTGGCTCTCGAGGGTGCCTTGAAACTAAAGGAGATATCTTACATACACGCTGAAGGCTATCCCGCAGCAGAGATGAAGCATGGCCCTATCGCGCTCATCGATGATGAACTTCCAGTGGTGGTAATTGCTACCCGTAGAGGAAAATACGACAAGATATTCAGTAACGTGCAGGAGATAAAAGCCCGTAAGGGAAGGATAATCTCCATAGTCACGGAGGGAGATACCGATGTTAAGAACATCTCGGACTGGAGTTTCGAGATTCCGGATACAGAGGAGTGCTTCGCTCCTCTGCTGTCCACCATCCCTCTTCAGCTGTTGGCCTATCATGTGGCTATCGCCAAAGGCAGGGATGTGGACCAGCCGAGAAATCTTGCCAAATCGGTTACAGTGGAATAACGCTGCGCTTACCGAGCCGAACCCTTCCGTCGCGGCTGATTACATAGGTGTAGTCGTAGCAGCCGATAATATACGAGCTTGCGGTATCGGGATTCTCCCTCATTGAGGTCTGATACTCGAAGTTGAATCCCATACCGAACAGCTCGGTGAAAGTCGTTTCACGCTCTCCCCGGGAGTACAGTCTCTCGATGATGGCGTGATTTTTTTTCAGGATCCGGTCGATGCGGGACAGTTCTCCGTGCTGTGTCCGGCAGGCGCGCTTGATGCGATTGTTGAACATTGTCCGGCATGAATCCGAACAGAACTTTTTGTCGGACCTTCCGGTGAAGGGCCTGTTGCAGTTAGGGCAACACCTTTTCTCCTCTTCCATACGCTTCATGTCTTTAGTGGTTGTGTGGACAAAGTTAAGCAATAGAAATCACACTCTTATGTCGCAAACGTAAAAATAAGCGTGTGCTATCCGGATATACCCGCTTATAATCGTTTATAGCCGTTTATAATGAGGATATTCTGAATTTTTTTATATTGCTTTGTGCCTGAAAACATTGTTAAACCATTAAAAACTGAAGTTATGGACAGATCTTTTAACAGAATCGAACTGCGGGGGAATGCCGGGCAGGACGCAAGAATCATGAGAGTAGGAGACAACACAGTGGCGAGATTCAATATCGCGACCAATGAGACGTACAAGGACCGTTCGGGGAATTTGAAGGAGGAGACAACATGGCATTCTGTTACGGCATGGAACGGAAAGGGAATGCCTGATTTCAGCCGCATACTCAAGGGTGCGTGCATACATGTCATAGGCCGCCTGAGGCAGAACCGCTATACCTCTGCGGACGGGGAAGAGAAGGTTTTCTATGAAGTCTTGGCTACGAGAGTCGAGATTGAGGAGTCATAGATGGCTTAAAAGCATTATATTTGCCCTCGGAAAAATACATAAGCATCATGACTACGAGGAAAATTTATATCTACAACACGTTATCCAGAAGAAAAGAGGAATTTATCCCGGTACATCCCGGTATGGTGGGACTGTATGTCTGCGGCCCTACGGTGTACGGTGAGCCGCATCTGGGACATGCCAGACCGGCCGTGACCTATGATGTGCTGGTGCGTTTCTTCAGGTACTTGGGCTACAAAGTCAGGTATGTCAGGAATATTACGGATGTGGGTCACCTCGAGCATGATGCCGACGAGGGCGATGACAAGATTGCAAAGAAGGCCCGTATGGAGTCCCTCGAACCTATGGAGGTGGTGCAGACTTATACCATAGCATATCACGATGCCATGCGCAGGCTGAATACACTGCCGCCAAGCATCGAGCCCCGGGCCTCCGGTCATATCATCGAGCAGATAGAACTTATCAAGCGGATTCTCGATGCCGGCTTTGCGTATGTGAGCAACGGCTCGGTATATTTCGATGTTCCGGCTTATAATAAGAAGTTTCATTATGGGATGCTCTCCGGCCGTAACATAGATGAGATGATGGCAAACACCCGTACGCTGGACGGTACTGGGGATAAGCACTCCCCTTACGATTTCGCCCTGTGGAAGAAGGCCTCTCCCCAGCATATCATGAAGTGGCCCTCGCCCTGGAGCGAAGGGTTTCCGGGCTGGCACTTGGAGTGCTCGGCTATGAGCGAGAAGTATCTCGGAGATCAGTTCGACATCCACGGAGGCGGAATGGATCTTCAGTTCCCGCATCATGAGTGCGAGCTGGCTCAGAATACGGCTTCCCGCGGACAGGGAGGAGTTAAGTACTGGATGCATAATAACCTGCTTACAGTCAATGGACAGAAGATGGGCAAGTCCCTCGGGAACTTCACCACGCTTGCAGATCTGTATAAGGTGTATAGCCCGATGACGATACGTTTCTTCATCCTGCAGGCCCATTATCGCGGCACGCTGGATTTCAGCAACGAGGCGTTGTCAGCAGCTGAGAAGGGACTCAGGAGAGTCCTTCAGGCCGTAAGGGACAGCAGGGCGCTGCCTCATTCAGGCGACGGTCTGAATCCGGAGTTAGAAAAGCTGCAGGAAAGTATTATGGATGCTCTCTGTGATGACCTCAATACGCCTGTGGCCTTAGCGCATATCTTCGATGCAGTGAGGATGGTCAATCAGGTCAAGGACGGCACTCTTAAGCTCAGTGACAGGGATTTCACTGTCTTTTCGGAGGTCTTCGGGAAGATAGTTCCCGATGTGTTAGGTCTTATAGACGAAACATCAGCCTCCTCTGAGGAAAAGACCGTCGAGGGGCTGATGGATATGATTCTCGAAGTCCGCCGTGAGGCGAAGTCCCGTAAGGACTTCGCCACCAGCGATAAGATACGTGACCGTCTCAAAGACCTCGGTGTCACGATAAAAGACACCAAGGACGGTACCGAGTGGTCGCTGTAACCGTTGTCCTACTCGTCGTAGTGGAAGCGGATGTCCTTGATGATGTCAGGGTGGAGGCTGTTGGATACAGGACAGGTGCGGGCAGCTGACTCGATGAGTCTCTTGGCCTTGTCATCATATTTCTGTCCTTTGGGGAAGGTTATGTCTACGACGATGCGGGCTACCCGGCGGGGATTGGCTGCCATCTCTTTCTCAATTTCAATAGTGGTTCCGTCGATATTGAAGCCGTAGGACTGGGCTGAGATGCCCATGATGGTAAGCATGCAGGAACCGAGGGAAGAGGCGAATATGTCGGTGGGTGAGAAGTATTCGCCCTTGCCGTGGTTGTCTAAGGGTGCGTCAGTGATAATCTTGTTGCCTGACTGTTCGTGCAGAATCTCGGTGCGCAGGTTGCCGAGATAGGTGGTTCTCATCTTTGTCATAACTTGTAAGAATTTAAAAGTTCATTAAACAATATTTCCGAGCAGAGTAGCTGATGTACAGCTCTCTACTTTGATATTCACGTATTCTCCCGGGCGATGTCCGAGAGCGGGAAATACACATACCTTGTTGGAGGACGTCCTGCCGAAGAGCGAGCCGCTGTCCCTTTTGGAAGTACCTTCGATGAGCACCTCGTAGGTCTGTCCTATGCACTCGTGGTTTCTCTCTAAGGAGATGGCGCTCTGCAGCTCTATAATCTCATTGAGCCTTCGTGTCTTGACCTCCGGGGGCACATCGTCGGCGAAATGCCTTGCCGCCTTGGTCCCGGGTCTTTGGGAGTATTGGAACATGAAGGCGCTGTCGAAGCGCACCTGCCTCATCAGTTCGAGAGTGGCCTGATGGTCCTCCTCCGTCTCGGAGCAGAAGCCGGCAATAATGTCGGTAGTTACAGCCGCTTCAGGTACGACCTCGTGAATCTTCGCTATTCTCTCTAAATATGCTGCTGTTGTGTATTTCCTGTTCATCTTTTCGAGCATGCGGTCACTTCCGGACTGCACCGGCAGGTGGATGTGGGTGCAGATATTGGGGTACATGGCCATGGAGTACAGCACGCCGTTGCTCATGTCTTTCGGGTGGGAGGTAGAGAATCTCACTCTAAGGTCCGGGGCTACGAGGGCGACTAATTCGATGAGCTGGGCAAAATTGACGGATTCAGTAGGATTTTCGGGATTTTTCCATAGGTATGAGTCCACATTCTGGCCTAAGAGGTTGACTTCTCTGTATCCGTCCGCATACATTTTCTCAGCCTCTTTGACGATCGAGCGGGGATCGCGGCTGCGCTCACCTCCGCGTACGTACGGTACGATGCAGTATGTACACATGTTGTTGCAGCCTCTCATGATGGAGATGAATGATGTCACTCCGTTCTTGTCAGTACGTACAGGCTCAATGTCCGCGTAGGTCTCTTTGAGCGACAGAGCCGTATCTATCTGTTTCTGTCCCTCAGCGCCGAGCCTGCGCAGCAGTTCGGGCAGACGTCGGTATGTGTCTGGTCCTGCGACTATATCCACTGCCGGATGCGACAGCAGTTCCTGCCTGATGCGCTCAGCCATGCAGCCGAGAACCCCGACAGTAACCTTTCTCTTTTTCTTTTCCTGCAGGAACCGGTCGAGCCTGCCCCATACCCTTTGCTCTGCATTTTCCCGGATGGAACATGTATTGACCAGAATCAGGTCTGCCTCCTCTATTCCCCCGCATGGGGTGAAACCCTCTTTCCCGAGGATGGAGAGCACGACTTCGCTGTCATAGACATTCATCTGACAGCCGTATGTCTCTATGAAAACTCTTTTATTTACCATTGCACCGCAAAGATAACTTTTTATATCTTTGCCGGGACAAACCGCAGTGAATTATGAGAAGATTTGTGATATTGCTTGCCGCCGCCGCTTTACTGACGGGGTGTGCCGGGTACAATGAGATAAGGGTGGAAAGTGTCGCCCTCGGAGGTTTACGCTTCAACGGAACATCGTCCGCCACTATAGAACTCAAGGCTACTGTGGACAATCCTACAAAATACACCATCGCGATAGAGGAAGTGGATGCGGTTCTGTTGCGGACGGGCAAGGAATTTGCCAGGTTCTCTCTCGAGGACAAGCCTGTGGCCGCTCCCGGAAAGAAGGAAGTGGTGGAGATTCCGGTAAAGGCCTCTGTGCTCGATCCGGTGGCGATTATCACTTCGGGGCTGAATTTCAGGAGCTGGGCGATAGAGGATTTTACAGTAGAGGGAAAGATAGTGCTCAGTGCTGACGGAGGAAAGAAGAGAACACTGCATCTGAAGAAGGTGCCTCTTGAGAGTATCGTAGAAAGAATAAAATGAGAGATATGAAAAAGTTGTTAGTGGTACTGGCCGCAGCTGTGCTGTCAGTATCAGTGGCCGGAGCCCAGACTCCGGATACATTGGCCGTATCGGTTACAGATACGGTGGAAGCTGTGCTGTATATGGATTACGACAGTCTGATGACATTCGTAGGCGGTTCGGTACATTTATCAGACTCTGTGGACAAGGCGATGACAGGTCAGGTGGAGAAGAACAAAGGCCGCAGGCCGCAGGGTTACCGTATCCGTATATATTTTGACAATAGCCAGAATGCCAGGGCCGTGTCCGAACAGATAGTAGACACATTCAAGGTACATCATCCGGATGTTCCCGTGTACCGGATATATGACAACCCATATTTTAAAGTTACGGTAGGTGAGTTCCGCTCCAAGTCTGATGCCATGCGCTTTATGGAGGCTATCAGACCTGAATATCCGACAGTCTTTTTAGTTAAAGAATCTTTCTCCACCATTTAGGCCGGAATCTTGCGGCCATGGCGTGCAGGGCTTCCTGCATGGGCACTAAGTGTCTTTCTTTCTTCTCGGGATAGATGTCCTCCATCTTTACGAGGATGCCGGTCTCTTCTACATTCCCGAAGCCTGGATTGATGGCGGTTCCGAAAACTTTCATTGACGGAGACAGGTTCATGTAGGAGTTGATCAGCGGCGGGATAAGCTCACCATTGAGTTTTATCTCTTTCTGCAGCACTTTGTAGGCATCATGGTATTCAAGATCTTTGAAGAGTTCCTGATAGTATTTGTTACTGCTGTCATAGTCTATGGGCGTGACGGGTGTGACGAGCTCCTGAGGATCTCCGAAGTATTTGTGCAGGAAGTTCAGCAGGGTGTTCCGTGCCTTCAGATTGTAGGATGTGTACATGGTGACCTTCCCGAAGAAATACTTGTAATGGCTGTACTTCAGCATGAGGGCGCCAAGGCCGTCCCAAAGATTGTCTAAGGCGTAAAGACCTTTTCGCTTAAGGTTGATGTTCTGGTAGTTGGGCTGTATGAACGAGCGGCCCAGCTCTATGGTGAATGGCATATAGTCCTTGACAAAAGTGTCGGAGAAGCGGAAAATCTCGCTGGTAGCCATCTTCTCCGGGGATATCCCTCCGCAGAGAATATAGCGGTAGCCTCCGAGAATTTCCTTGTCATGCGGGTCCCAGACTATCAGCTGCCTGTAGTAGTCCACAGGATCGGTGTCGAACTGGTCGATGTCGCAGTCCTTGCCTGAGCCTCCGCCCGCGAGGCGGAAGGAGATTTCGCGTAGCCGTCCTATCTCCTGCATGATGTTCGGTGAGTCCTTGTATGTGACTTCATACAGTTCGTTGTCGCCTTTCCGTGTGGTACGGATGTATTTGGCGGCGGTAAGCTCACGGCGTATGAGCTTTCTGTCAACGGGCTTGATTACAGGTTGCATAACTTTTCTGTCTTATGATGCCGCACCATTCCTGATGGGTATGTGCATCTGTGAGTGATGAATATGGAATCGGTTCTCCTATATACAGGTCAAAGGAAGTGCCGCGCTTGCGGAACATCTCGTCGGGGAGCAGGAATGTCTCGATGTTGAACTTTATTCCGAGCCTTTTGCGGATGTTGGCAATACGGTAGAACCGTCTTGAGTTCTCACCGGAGAAGAACATGGGAACTATATCCCGTCGGCTTTCTATAGCCTTGGTGACAAATGTCTTTTTCCATTCAAGATCTGTAACCTTCCCATCTATCAGTCTGGAACAGAGTCCTGCCGGAAAATAAAGAATCTGAGCGTCTGAGCTGAATGTCTCCTGAAACAGCCTGGTGTTGTCATGCCGCATCTTCCCGTATTTGTTGACCGGTACAAAAACAGGGGCGAGGGGCTTGATATACATCAGCAGGTCGTTGACTATGAATCTCACGTCGCGGAAATGGCTGCCGATATACGAAATAAGAATCATCCCGTCAAGTCCTCCGAGAGGATGATTGGACACAAATATGTATCTGCCTGCGGGATCAGGGAGGGTCCCGGTATAGTGGACGTTGTAAGTAACGTTCAGGTCCTTGAGTATGCGTGTGGCGAATTCCACACCCGTACTGTCGCAGTTGTCTGCGAGCAGCCGGTTGATTTCGTCCTGATGTATGGTTCTCTTGATGAAGTTGATGACAAAATGCGGCAGCCTGTCGGCCAGTTTCTGACTTTTGCCGCGTATTACCTTTTCAACGTCAACGGAAAGAATGGTGTTTTCTGAGTCCATAACTAAGAATCAAAACACAAATATAAAATATTTATTGTTATCTTTGAAGCCGGTTATGTTAAAACAAGGATTACAACAGAAGTTACAGCAGGGACTTTCCCCTCTCCAGATACAGACCATCAAACTGCTGGAGCTGCCGACTCTCGAACTTGAGCAGAGAATCAAGAAAGAGTTGGAGGAGAATCCTGTACTCGATGAAGCTCCCTCTTCGGAGGAGACTGAGGACGGGGAGCCCAAGAATGTTTCCTTGAGCGATTACAGTCCTGATGATTCCACTCCGTCCTATCGTCTGTATATCAATAATCAAGGGAAGGATCTGAAACCCCAGTACAACACTTTCTCGGTTAAGGAGAGTTTTCATCAGAACCTTGAGATGCAGTTGGGGTACAGTGATCTTAGAGGTGATGACCGGGCCATCGCATCATTTATCATAGGCAGTATCGATGATGACGGATATCTCCGCCGTGACATAGATTCCCTGACAGACGATATCGCGTTCAGACTCAATATAGAGACGACTCCAGACCATGTAGAGCGTATACTGAAAGTAATCCAGGAGTTCGAGCCGGTGGGAGTAGGAGCCAGGGACCTGAGGGAATGCCTGTTGCTCCAGTTGCGGGCAAAGGAACAGACTCCGCTGAGGAAGAGGGCGGAGGAGATATTGGAGAATTATTTTGAGGAGTTTTCCCGCAAGCACTATGATAAAATCATGGCTAAAACCGGAATGAGCAAGGATGAGCTGAAAGATGCCATAGACGAGATCGTGCATCTCAACCCCCGTCCCGGCGGCCAGATAGATGACTCGTACGTGGAGCAGGCCCAGCAGATAGTTCCGGATTTTATCCTTGACAACAAGGACGGAGAGCTGATACTCACTATGCCCAAGTTCTCTGTTCCGGAACTGAGGGTCAACAAGCGGTATGCAGATCTGCTGATGAATTCTGCGACATCTTCCGGCAAGCACGGAAAGGAGGCGGTGTCTTTCGTCAAGCAGAAGCTTGATTCGGCCAAGTGGTTTGTAGAAGCCATCAAGCAGCGCCAGAATACTCTTCAGAATACGATGAAGGCCATTCTCGATTTCCAGCACGACTTCTTCTTAGACGGAGATGAGACAAAGCTCAAGCCCATGGTGCTGAAAAACATCGCCGAGAAGACAGGTCTTGATATATCCACTGTCTCCAGAGTGGTTAACTGCAAGTATATCCAGACCAATTTCGGAGTCTATCCTCTTAAATACTTCTTCTCCGAAGGCATGAAGACAGAGAGCGGTGACGAGGTCTCTACCCGTGAGATTAAGAAAGTGCTTTCGGAAAGTATCGAGGCTGAGGATAAGAAAAAGCCCCTCACAGATGAGGAGCTTGTGACTGTTCTTTCGCAGAAGGGCTATAAGGTGGCCCGCCGTACTGTCGCAAAATACCGCGAGCAGCTCAATATCCCGATAGCAAGGATGCGCAAGGAGATTTAGCTCTCCTCTTTCTTTTTACGGACAGCCTTATATATGAGATAGGCGGCAAGCAGGATAAATACGGCCAAGATGGTTACCATCTCGGTTACGTGCTCGGTGGGGGCTACCCAGATCTCATTGAAGAGGTCATTGCGGCCCATAATCTCTACCGGAGTCCAGAACACTATTACAGTAGCGATGGCCATACGGATATTCGCTCCCCAGGCCGCTATCTTAAGCTCTTTGATGAACATGAATACTGCACCGATGAGACAGCCGGCGCCGATGATGAGTGTAATGGGATGGTGGTCGCCTAAGAAGCGGGAGTCGTAGCAGAACATCAGCAGCAGGTAGCATGCCCACATCATCATGTTGAGTTCCATAAAAGTGGTGATGGATGTGTGGCGGGTAAGCGGACGGGTTACTATCTCGTCCTTACGCTTGCCGAAGATGCGCTTCTGTATCCATGTGATGAGATAACAGCCGGTCTTGACACTGAAGATGTAGACTGTCATAATCAGCATCCAGAATCCGAATGTGGCCGGCATGATGAGATACTCTGGCTGAGTGACAATCTCGCCGTTGACTATCTCAGGCTGCACGCCATAGCGGTCGGCATAGTACATCAGGAGGAACTCCACCCATCCGGTCCAGAACAGTAGGCCTCCGGCTAAGCCGAGAAGGGTCTGCTTGGTGTCGCCCTTGACGAATACACCGGTAATGACTATTCCCAATCCGACGGCGCCCATGGCAAAAGCGGCTCCGTGCAGGGCCGGGGAAGGCAGGAAATGTTCCATGAGTATCATCAGGGCATGCCCGAGCGGCATGGCGAAGAGTACGACGAGGAAAGATACCAAGGTCTTGCCCCAGTATCGTTTTTGGGGAGTTTGGGCAGTTTCGGTCATGGTTGATAAGATTTAGAGTTTGTCTCCGAAAGCGAGGTCGCCTGCGTCACCGAGGCCCGGTACGATGTAGGACTTGTTTGTAAGTTCTTCGTCAATAGCACCTGTCCAGAGGGTGACGGTCTTGTGGGACAGATTCTTGGAAAGGTACTCCACACCGTATGAACTGGCTATCGGGCAGACGATATGGGTATGGACCGGGGTCCCTTCCTCCATCAGTTTGTGGCAGGCTAAGGCTACGGAGGCACCGGTAGCCAGCATCGTATCGGCGAGGATGAGCACCTTGCCGTCTACCGAGGGCGATGTAAGATATTCTAACTTGATGTCGAACTTGTTGTCCTTGCCGTACTTGCGGTACGCTGCGATGAATGCGTTCTGGGCACCGTCAAAGTAGTTGAGCAGTCCGTTGTGCAGCGGCAGGCCGGCTCTGAGGATGGTGGCCAGTACTATATCGTCGGCGATAACACTGCACTTGGAGATGCCGAGAGGGGTGGTCACTTCCACTGTCTTGTAGTTGAGCTGTCGGCTTATCTCGTAAGCGAAGATCTCGCCTATGCGCTCGAGGTTCCGGCGGAACCTCATGTGGTTCTTCTGTATGTCCTTGTCCCTGATCTCGGCAAGGTATTGGTTAAGGACGGAGTTCCCGTCGCTGAGGTTGATGATGGTCATAAGTGATTTTTCTACAAATATAACATAAAATCACAGACCTTCGTCACTGAAACTGTAATATCTGTTCCCGGCGATGATGACATGGTCCAGCAGTGAGATGTCCATCAGTTGGGCGGCATCCCGCAGTATACGGGTCTGCTTACGGTCCATCTCGCTGGGGTATGGGTTGCCGGACGGGTGGTTGTGTACTATGATTATTGCGCTTGCAAGTTTGTCCACGGCTTTTTTAATGACAATTCTTGTGTCAAGGACAGCGTGGCTCATGCCCCCGATGCTGATTTTCTCCTTTGCGATGATCTTGTTCACTCTGTTGAGGAAGATTACCCAGCATTCTTCATGCTGCAGATTCCGCATGATGGGGATGAACAGCCTGCTGACTGCTTCGGAAGTCTTGATAGCGGCCTTCGGCTCGTATGGCTCGCTCTGAATCCTGACAGCAAGTTCGAACATAGCCGCAAGTCTTGATGCCTTGGCAGCTCCGATTCCCGGGATAGAACAGAGTTTGTCGATAGAGAGCCCGGAGAGGCGGTTCAGGGAGTTGCCGGCTTCGGCCAGGACCTCCCTTGCCACGTCTATCGCGCTCTTGTCCTTGGTGCCGGTATTGATGAGTATGGCAAGCAATTCGGAATCGCTCAGTGAGGCCGCACCCGACACACTCATCTTCTCACGCGGCCTTTCGTCCACTTTCCAGTTATTGATGCTCATAGTATATAAAAAAAAACTTCCCGACAAAGTTCGGGAAGTTTTTCCAATATCTTTGTACGCAAACGTAAAAAGTTACAACTTGTTTACGTATACTGCGATTCCGCTCTTGAGGTTAGCTGCTTTGTTCTTGTGTATCACGTTGATCTTTGCAAGTTTGTCGATCATGGCCGATACTTTGGGAAGAAGAGCTGCAGCTGCTTCTTTGTCGGTAGTGTTTCTAAGCGCCCTGATGGCGTTACGTGTTGTCTTTGCATAATAACGGTTATGCAATCTGCGCGACTCATTCTGACGGTTGCGCTTGTCTGCTGATGCGTGGTTTGCCATTTTAAATCTTTTTATATTTTGTAGAGGATAGGGGAATCGAACCCCTGTTGCAAGAATGAAAATCTTGAGTCCTAGCCGCTAGACGAATCCTCCAACTATGTCTTTACATACTATCCCTGCATTTTGGGAGTGCAAAGATATAGATTATTTTTCATCTACCAAATTTTCTTTGGAAATTAGTTGAATGCCACTTGATAACCGTTTGAGTGACTCATCTTTTCCTATCAGGTAGAGGATGTCTATTGCCCCGCCCGGTGTGGCCATGAGGCCTGAGAGCGCTATCCTTACGGGCCATGTCAGCGGTCCTAATTTAAGCCCTGATTCAGCGGCAAGTTCTGTCATGGTGCTCAGAAGGGACTCCTCGGACCAGTCGTCCAAAGTACTGAGGCGCTCTATCGCCTTTTCAAGGATGGCTTTGGATGACCCGAGCGTGGATTTGTTTTTCTTATGAATGTAGAGCTCTGTGCTGTATTCGGGGAGCTGATGCAGGAAAGCTATCTTCTCGGGGATGTCTGAGTATTTCGTAATTCTCGACTGGAGCAGGGAGGCCAGCTTGGGCCATTTGGACTCAAGGGCGGTGCCCTCTATCCTTGCGTAGCGGAATGCGTCGCGGATGAAGACCTGCGGGTCGAGCATTGTGATATGCTGGCCATTTACCCATCCGAGCTTCTGATAGTCGAATACGGCCGGACTCTTGTGTACGCCGTCCACAGAGAACTGGGCTATGAGCTCGTCCATCGAGAATATCTCCTGCTCGCTCTTGGGAGACCATCCGAGCAGGGCGATGTAATTGATGATGCCTTCGGGGAGATATCCCTGTTCTACCAGGGCCTGGAAGCTGACGGCACCGTGACGCTTGGAGAGCTTGCTGATGGAGCCGTCGGCATTGCGGCCATTGATTATGGGCAGGTGGATATAGCGGGGAGTCTCCCATCCGAATGCCTGATAGAGCAGAAGGTACTTGGGGTTGGATGAGAGGTACTCCGAGCCTCGGATTATGTGCGTGATGTTCATGAGGTGGTCGTCCACGACATTGGCGAAGTTATATGTGGGCATGCCGTCGCTCTTGAGCAGCACCTGGTCATCGAGGGTGGAGTTTTCCACGGAAATCTCTCCGTATACCATGTCGTTCCAGGATGTGGTGCCTTCTAAGGGGATTCTCTGACGGATGACATAGGGCTTGCCGGCATCTATCTGTGCCTTAACCTCTTCAGGAGACAGGTTCCTGCAGTGGCGGTCGTAGCCTCCTTCAGCGGATTCGGACTCTCTCTCGTCTTTCTGGCAGAAACAGTAGTAGGCCGCACCTTTCTCTACGAGCTCGAGGGCGTATTTCCTGTATATATCCTTGCGCTCGCTCTGGGTATAGGGGCCGTATGAGCCTCCGATGTCCGGACCTTCGTCGTGGATGAGTCCGGCTGTGCGGAGGGTGTCGTAGATGACATCGACCGAGCCTTCGACATAACGTCCCTGGTCGGTGTCCTCGATACGCAGAATGAATTTTCCGTTCTGGGATTTTGCAAACAGATATGCAAAAAGCGCCGTGCGCAGATTCCCGATATGCATATAGCCTGTGGGACTGGGCGCAAAACGTGTTCTGACTATTTCACTCATTATGTCGAAAGGGAAAAAGAAGAAGTAGTGGATAGGGGAATCGAACCCCTATTGCAAGATTGAGAATCTTGTGTCCTAACCGTTAGA
>CALUPK010000031.1 GCA_944322575.1 uncultured Bacteroidales bacterium
CTGTTCCTGAAGTGACAGCAGTTTGTGGGTTTCCACCTTTATCTGTACAAATGCTTTCATCGTATCTTCCGTTCTCTCCAAAAGCTGGGACTTTATCTGCTCCCAGTCCTGATGACTGTCGGCAAGTTGTTTCCTGAATGCCGAGACTTCACGCTGAAGTCGGGTCAAGTTATCCGACAGCAGGGCCATATCCTCGCAGCCGACATCAACATTCTGATTCTGTGCAGATCCTATACGTTCGCTCATATCAGAACACAGGTTATACAATGCATCCAGACTCCGGATGATGTCATTGGTGATTATTTGCGTTTTCTCGTTCATCTTTGTCTCTTTATTAATCTGTTACAAACTCATTCCTTTTTTCTTTTTCTTCTTTTTACGACATGCGAAATTTCGGCTCTCTTCATCTTTGTCCTCCGGAAAAGGAGAGAACAGGCCGCTGACTGCGCTTGCAAGGCCTTCTACGACACTGGTATCAGGGCCATGCTGCCACAGGTCTTGCCTGTCAATGCCGGGAACATCCACGATACGATTGTCACGGTCTTGATCTTTTCCGATAGCACTGCCCTCACCAAACTGCTTATCCAGTTTCGAGTAGCTGAAACTCCGGTCTATCTCCGAAGCCTTGAAAATAAGTCCGTCCTTGGAGAAAGACAGTCCTTGTACTACATTGCTCTTGCCCTTATATTTGAATGTAATCTGAATCCCATGTCCGGCCAACTCGTCAACAAACTGGCTCCAGGTGCAAGTCCTGGCCAGCACATCCTTGACAGCATGATATATTTCATACCGGATCTTGTCTACTCCCTTGAGCCTGTGCGTACGCACTCTGTCCTTGCCTTTCCCGAAATACAGTCCGTACTTCTCTTTCATTTCCTTGCAGACCTCGACATTCCTGACACGGTCGTTCCTGTCGCTTATAGTCCTGCCGTTATTGTCTATCCGATTATAAACTATATGAATATGCGGATGCTTCTGATCATGATGACGGGCGATAATATACTGGGTATCCTTTATGCCCATCTTTTCCATATACTCTCTGGCAAGCAGGACCATCATACCGTCCGTAAGCCTGTAATGATATGTGGCCTACCTACGTAGTGGGATTTTGACACATTCCGTAAAATAATGCACAGGCGTTGACTGATTTTTCTTGTTTTTCAAGAATCATTCGTTAATTTTGCAGTGTCATGATAGAAATGACCTTTGCAAACTAAGGCAGGCATCTATCCCTAAATGGATGTCTGCTTTTTTTTGAACTGTTACCGAGGGAGGTAGTTATTACGAGAAGCCAATTGTTCTACAGCAAAGGTCCATTTAATTCTATCATGAAAAACAGAACGAAATGCACATTCGTGATAATCTCCATCAGAGCGGAGATTGTCAGGCTTGCCCGAATCAAAGTGCTTGCACTTTTCCGTTTCGGCAAGGTTGAGAGGACATGAATACCGTACCTGTCGGGTATTAGGGTACTCCGCTGATTTCGGAATTCATGTCTGAGCCGGAAAGGCACTCTGCCCTATCCCCTCGGTTTTTCAATGCTACTGCATACAAATCATAGCAGTCCGCAGTCCTCGAATATCTGCAGAGCCTTGCGGTGCTTGTCATTGATGCGGGCCAGACGCTCCGCCTTTTCCGTGTCGCCGTCCTCCACAGCCTGCGCATAGGTCCGCAGCCCCCTTTCAAGATTGTGCCGGAGGTCGTTCATTTTGACGTGAATGGCCGTGGTGTTGCCGGACGCGGCGATTCGCCGCACATAATCGAAGTAGTCCTCAGTCTTAGCGTGCGTAAGCAGCTGAAGTGCGGCAAGCACATCCTCATCGACCCCTCTGCCGCGCAGTTCATCCAGAGTCAGCTCCGAATCCTCCACCACATCATGCAGAAAACCCGTCTTGGTCTCAGCATCATTACAGCCCATAAGCCCCACGGCGACCGGATGCAGGACAGCCGGCCTCCCGTCCAGGTCCTTCTGTCCCTCGTGCGCCTCCAGCGCAATCCGCAATGTCTCTTCTATTATCATATTATCTGATAATCTCTGTGTCTGTTATTTTTTCATTATCACCCAGTTGCCGCATTTCCGGCCATTATTCCGCTTAATCCAACCTTTGTCTTTGAGACTTTTTATTATTTTATACACAGAAGTTTCTCCAACACCCGCTTTGTCGGTAATATATGCATAAGTCACTGCCGGGTTCTCCTTAATAAGATTAAATACCTTATATTCCATCTCAGTAAGCTTTTCCTCACTCTTTTCCTCACTCTTTTCCTCACTCTTTTCCTCACTACCACGAATACCTTCATTCGAGGATAAAGATATATGCTCTATAACCATAAAAGCAGTACCCAGATTAAGACTGAACTCAGGTTTTCCATTTCCATTCTCCTTCAACTCTTCTTCTACCCTAAGGATACCACGGCTGAAACGATTGACAAAACCCAATACTTTCATCGCCTCCGCCACAACAGGATTACGGTAATCATTCACCATTGGGAAATTTTCAGAATTGACTTTACCATACAATCCTCCCGGATTCATAATTTCTATACGGTCGTCATACTGATAGAACTGTATCGGGCCGTTACTGTCGTAAGCACGGTGGCAGACTGCGTTCATCAACAACTCACGGGTCGCCCAGTGCGGATAATCCATCACGATTTTTTCTCTCAAAACACTGACCGGCACAGGGCGTCTGTTTGTGATAGCGGTATCCACAAACGTGTCTAACTGCGCCAAAACTTTACATAAATTCCCTGAGAATTTGTATTCATTCTTTATCTCACAAGCCCGTCCTTTACCTCCAAACCTCACATACTGGATATAAGCTCCGGGTAAAAACCGTTCGACATGCTTAGCAAAAAACAATATGCCTGCGTATGTCGGGCAGTCATGACGGAAATCATAAAAGCCCAGAGACTGAAGCTGCAACTTAATATCCCTTTTGTCCTCCTGCAAAACATCCGGCGGTACAGCTTTAGAAAGGTACTGCTGCCTGAAAAGAACAGTATCCAGATCCTCCACTGTAGCCCCCATGCATGGCATTGCATCAAAAGTCTTGATATGAGCCGCCCTTTTCTCGTACAATCTGCGCTCATCATCCTCATTGGCGATTCCTTTTCTCGGGCCGACTCTTATCCATACCCGTCCCTTATATTTCACAGGAGGGAACTGAGATGGATACACTTCTGCTACAACCACATCCCCTTCCGGCAAAGAGACTTTCTGCACATTCATGGACGGCTGGGGCTGAATATTTCCATCTGTGCGAATAGCACTGACATTTTTTAGTAGATCATCCGTCACGTGTATTGGATACACATCTCCGTTATCCCATGCTCCTATAATCAGATAACCTGGACAGTTGTTATCAGGAAGGTCATTTGCAAAAGCGCATATCGCCTTCGCAAATTTATCTGTATCAGTGGTAGAAATAGTGCGTTCCACACAGTCATTCTCCAAATCAGCCAACAGGGACTGTATCTTTTCTGCTGTAATTGCCATGTCGTCCTTGCTTTTTAGTTCCGTTTAAACTTTCCCAAAGTTAGTATACTATTCGGAACTAAGCCGACATCCGGGGAATTATTTTACAGAAACGGCATACTGACTCCGGCGGACCACCGCGACGTATATCAGCAGCACGACATTCATCAGCAGGGCATAGATGATGGCGGGTATGGCCATCTCGCCGCTGTTGAAGATGAAGGGGGAAAATGCTATGGCTATCGCCTGGGCGGCATTCTGCATTCCGACCTCTATGACGATGGTGCGGCGGACGGCGGGCGTGAACTTCCAGAGGCGGGACAGGAGGGAGCTGCACATCATGGCTAAGAGAATCAGGGCGGCTGTCGCAAGCCCCAGCACTGTGAAATTGTCCACTATCTCCTTTGTATACTGCAGGAAAAATACCAGCGCGAGGAACATCAGGGCCGGAAACGCCGCCTTGCTCAGCACCTTATGCACCTTCTCGGCCGCAACGGGACTAAAATGGCGGAAGGCCGCCCCGGCAAGTATGGGCACGAACAGCAGCACCAGATTCTGCAGCAGCAGCTTGCCCACGGGCAGATGAACCTCCACCCCGGACTGCTGCGAGACGAAAACGGAAGCCAGGTCCATTATCAGAGGCAGTGTGAACAGGGTTATCACGCTGCTCATAGCGGTCAGCGTCACGGACAGGGCGACATCCCCCTTGGCCAGCATGGAGAACACATTGGAGGAACTGCCGCCGGGACAGCAGGCTATGAGCACCAACCCCATGAAATAGACCGGACTCAGCCCTAAGGCCCAGCCCACGCCGAAGGCCAGCAGCGGAAGCACGATTATCTGCCCGACCATCCCGGCCACCACGGCCTTGGGATTGCGGGCCACATCCACGAACGACTTGACTTTCAGGTCTGTCCCGAGCAGGAACATCAGCACGATAAGAATCGGCATTACTATCCACACAGTATTCATGGCGCAAATGTAATATTTTTTGCCTATCACCGCTTTTTACCAACAAATAGGGATAAACAGCGGAAAATCCGGCGAAAAAATCTCTATTTTTAGCGATTGTGCGGCAAAAGGCATTGCCCTACTTTTGCAGCGCAATGAGAAACATCTATCTTACAATAAGACGCTGCGCTCTCATAGGGACCTGCATACTCATGCAGCACATCTCAGCCTCGGCGCAGGAAATGACCGGCATATCCGGTAAAATCATCTCCGCCGAAGACCGGAGCGCAATAGATTTTGCCGACATCTATCTTAAAGAGACGACGTACGGGTGCATCACGGACGAGAAGGGTACTTTCCGGCTGGAAGCGCCTAAGGGGACATATACTCTCGCAGTAGCCGCAATAGGATACGGGACATACGAAATGGCAATAACCCTGAGCGGGCGGGACACCACCCTCAGGACCATAGCCCTGAAACCGGCAAGGAACCAGCTGGACGAAGTAGTGGTCATGTCCGAAAGGAAGAGCCACGTCCGGCAGTCGGCATTCAATGCCGTAGACCTGAGTGTCAAGGAGATGCACAACAGCAGCAAGAGCCTCGGCGAAGCGCTGTCCCAGCTTCCGGGTCTGAAGCTCCGGGAATCCGGAGGCGTGGGCTCGGACGCACAGCTGACCCTGGACGGCTTCTCCGGGAAGCACATCAAGGTGTTCATCGACGGAGTGCCGCAGGAGGGAGCCGGAACAGCGCTGGACATCAACAACCTGCCAGTGAACTTCGCAGAGCGCATAGAAGTCTACAAGGGAGTAGTGCCTGTAGGGTTCGGCTCCGATGCCTTAGGAGGCGTAATCAACATCGTGACCAAAAAGCGGCGGCACGGCTGGAGCCTGGACGCATCCTACAGCTACGGCTCGTTCAACACGCACAAGTCGTACGTCAATTTCAGCCACACCCTCCGGAACGGACTCGCCTACGAGATAAACGCCTTTCAGAACTACTCGGACAACAACTACTGGATAGACAACTACATCACTGAGTTCGGAGACGACGGCATATCGGAGAACACCGACCGCAGCAAGATCTACCACGTCCGCCGCTTCAACGACCGGTTCCACAACGAGGCCGTAATCGGAAAATTCGGAGTGACCGGAAAGTCCTGGGCGGACCGGCTGATGCTCGGATTCAACTACTCGCACTTCTACAAGGAGATACAGACCGGAGTCTACCAATACATCGTATTCGGCCAGAAACACCGCAAGGGGCATTCCCTCGTTCCCTCCATAGAGTACAGCAAACGGAACCTGCTCACCGAGGGGCTTGATGTCATGCTGAACGCCAACTACAACCACAACACCACCATGAACATCGACACTTCCTCCTTCAAGTACAACTGGTTAGGAGACCGCAAATACACCGGAAGCCGGGGCGAGCAGTCCTATCAGGACAACCGCTCCCTGAACACCAATTTCAACGCAACATTCACCGCCGAATACCGGCTGAAAAAAGCCCACACCTTCACACTGAATCACGTCTCCAGCACATTCCGCCGCACCACCCGCTCCAAGGTGGACGGCAGCCAGCAGCTGTCCGACTTCAGCATTCCCAAAATGACCAGGAAGAACATAACGGGCCTGTCGTACAGGCTGATGCCGTCTAAGAAATGGAGCGTCACCGCATTCGGCAAATACTACAACCAGTACAACCAAGGTCCCGTCTCCCAGAGCAGCGACGGAGTGGGCAACTACGTGGAGATGAGCCGCACCACGAATGCATTCGGCTACGGAGCGGCCGGCACATGGTTCATCATCAAGGGCCTGCAGGTCAAGCTCTCATACGAGAAGGCCTACCGCCTTCCCACCACCGACGGCAGCGTTCCGACCATCTACCGCATAGACGCCGCCACCGCCGTCGCCGAACCCGGTCTGACAGTCAGCGGAGCCAACTCCGTCTCCGCTTTGGGCAAACTCTCCACATCGGCAGAATGATGAGAAAACTGTTCCGCAACATACACCTCTGGCTGTCGCTTCCTCTCGGGCTCATCATCTCAGTCATATGCCTGTCAGGCGCCTCGCTCGTGTTCGAGCGGGACATCACCCAGGCGCTCCAAAGAAAGCTGTACAACGTAACTCCGCCTTCGGAGGAAGCAGAACCACTCGCTTCCTCCGAACTGGAGGCAGCCGTCCGTACCTGGGCAGCCGACTCGCTCACACTCAACACCGTCCGCCTTCAGGACAGTCCCCGTAAAGCCGCCCTCGCCACATTCCGCGAGACCGGCAAGAGACAGCTTTGCGTTGATCCGTATACTGGTGAGGTAAAAGGCTGGGCAAAATCGTACGAATTTTTCAGAACCATGAGGCAACTGCACCGCTGGCTGCTGGACCCGCCGGCATCCAAAGGGGAGAAATCGGTCGGAAAAGTCATCGTAGGCGTAACCACCCTGACGATGACCGTCATCCTGATAAGCGGCCTGATCATCTGGATACCGAAAACCCGGAAAGCCCTGAAAAACCGCCTCAGCGTATCCTGCACCAAGGGCTGGAAGCGCTTCCTGTACGACAGCCACGTGAGCATCGGCTTCTACTGCACCATCTTCCTGCTGCTCATGGCCCTCACCGGGCTCACCTGGTCATTCGGCTGGTACCGCGAGGCCGCCTACTCCCTGACCGGAGACATGGAGCCGCAGGCTGCCAGACGGCTGTTCTACTCCCTGCACACCGGCAGCTGGGGAGGCATGGTCACTAAAATCCTCTACTTCCTCGCCGCCCTCCTCGGAGGTCTTCTCCCGTTGAGCGGCTACTGGCTGTGGTGGAAACGCATACGGCGCAAGAGCGCATCCTCCGGAAAGGCTGAGTCTCAGTCGCAGAGCACCTCGAAAGTATAGGTCTGTCCGGGCTCGAAGGCAGGGTCGTAGAGCAGCATGAAGTTCTCATCTACGACAATATGGCGGGTCTCGCCTTCGGGCAGGACGGGGTTGCTCAGACGCTGAGGGAAGAAATAGCTGAACGGCAGGTCGAGGACATGCTCCTCCTTGAAGCCGTCGCCCTGCATCCGGCGGAGGCTGAAATCAGGGGAGGTCTCCACGGTAATCACGCAGCGGCGGGAGGCTCCGGTGGCGGCAGCCTCATCCCGGCTCAGACGCTCAAACTCCGAGGTCACGGTAAAATCGCTCTCGCCCTCTACCTCCTGCATCCGCACATTCCACTTCGGGTCGCCGTAGTAGGCCAGCACGTCGCGGTCATGCCAGAAGCCGAGCCAGAAGAACAGTTCGTTCATCACTTCTTCCTGAGAAAGTCCCTCCACGTCCACAAAACGCTGCAGAGCCGGCATCATGGTCTGGAAATAGTTCGAATCGTAATCGAAGGGGGCCACTGTCAGGGAATCACTGCATTCGGCCATCTGCGCCATCATATCCTGCTGATTCATGTAGAATGCCTCGGGGACGGAATAGCGTCCTGGATTGGTAATCAGATATTTCAGACCGCCCCATCCGTTGCGGCCGTACCAGGTGGTCACCACGTAGCCCACAAAGGTAGAGGCTTTCTGGCTGTTCATCCAGGCCGCAGCCATACTGTTGCGGGTATTGTTCATATTGCCTATCAGGCAGTTGCCGATGGGAAGATACACCATCCGGCTGTCACGGTCCTCCACAAAGCGCTGCTCGCCGGGATAGTCCACATACAGGCGGCCGTCGCGGCAGCGGAGGTTGCCCACGGAGCCGGGCATCTCCAGATTGTTCTCCGTAGCGTGCGAGGCCGTAACTACTAAGTCCGGCTCATAGCCCTCGTAGTACTCTAAGAACTGCCGCAGCACATCCGGCACATCCTTCCCGAAGCGCTTCTCTACGAACTTCTGTATCCGCTCATTGGCCCCGGTCATATCGGTCCTGTACTCTATCTCACTGTAGGCCAGCGAGCTCTCCCCAGCCTTCTTCTCTCCGCGCATCCCTACCTGATGGTCATCCACGAAAGCGTATGCGTCAAACCACTTGGCGGCCTCCAGCTCCTTGATGCTGGCCACTCCGGTACGGATCACCATCGGCTCCTGCGCATCGTCCACCATCCTCTGCGCACCCGCAGCATCATAACCGGTGATTATGCCCCAGAGGAAATCCGCGTACGGGTCCTCATCCATCCTGCGGCTCATCTGATTGAGGGAGATTACATAGTCCCGGCCGATATTCTCCGGCACGTCCACTACCGCCACATAGCGGGGTGCCACCTCTTTCAGCCGGGCCTCCAACTCCATCGGACTCTCCTCAAAGCGCAGCACCACGGCATCATGACGCTGCTGCAGGGAAGACACCACGCCCTCCCAGGCCTCCGCCTCCCCGGCAAAAGCCGCCGGCGCCAGCACCGCGTAAGAATCCGGTTCAACCTCAGAAGTACATCTGCTCACAGCAACTACAAACAGGGCGCACATAGCCGCCCCTAAAGGGAAAAATATTCTTTTCATAGCATCAATGCAAAATTTTCACAAATATAGCCTACTTCAACAAGTAAAAACAAGAAGTAGTGTAGAAATTGCGCAGCCACGGGATACCGCCCATCAGACGGGGGAGGCGGCGGGGCCTGAGGCCGAACTTGGCCTCGTAGTGCGGGTTGATCAGCCACAGGCGGCGGTCGATCTTCTGCAGGCCGGAGCGGCGCAGCAGACGCTCGAAGAGCTCTATCGGAGTGGCCGTCCGCTTGATTTCTAAGAACTCGGCGACAGCCGCGGGACTCTCCCCGCCCCGCTCCAGGATCCTGCGGTACAGCCCGGCGGGCAGCAGGTGAAAATACGGAAGGCGGGCCAGCCGCCGGTTGGCGCACATCTGCTGGTGGCCGCCGAAGGGCATCTGCCATGCGGGGAAGGCGATGAAGGCAAGGCCGGTGCCGGGTTTCAGATACGCCCTCACGCGGCGCATGAACTCCTCCTTGTCCCCGATATGCTCGATGACGTCGTGACAGAGAATCAGGTCAAACTGCCCCTCTAATTCCTTGACAGCGAAAATATCCGAGGCCAAGAAGCGTCCCTGCACCCCCGCCCCGGCGAAAAACTGCTCTGAGGCCCTTATTTTATCCTCGGACAGATCCACTCCGAGCACGGAGCAGCCGGCCTCGGCGAAAGGCAGCAGGTTGCCGCCCTCCCCGCAGCCGATCTCCAGGACATTGACCCCCTCACCTATCTTCATATATTGTGACAGATAGGGGATGTAGTACTTCCGGCTCGTAGCTGCCAGCTGGTCGAAATACTGTCGTCTGTCCCGGGCCATGATTTCAGAGGCTTAGATAAAACGGACGTAACCGGCCTTGCGTGGAGCGGCCACAGGCTCCCTGCTGTCCAGAGGATAGCCGAGAACGCAGTGTCCTATACCCTCGTAGTCCCCCTCGATGCCCCATTGTTTCAGGAGCTCCTGCCCTTCGGGAGAGGCGAACACCTCCTTTGCGCGGTGTATCCAGCAGCTGCCCAGACCGAGAGCGTGGGCGGCGTTGAGCAGATTGCCCATCACTAAAGCGCCGTCGTACATATAGGTCGGACGGCTGCGGTCAGCCAGGACCACTAACACCACCGGCGCACCGTAGAACGGGTCGGAAGCGGATCCCAGCACATCTGCATTCATCTTCGAGAGCCGGTCCCTCACAGCGCGGTCCATCACCGCCACTATCACCGGCGACTGCTTGCCCATCCCGGTCGGAGCGTACGTCCCTGCCTCGGCCACCCTCGCCACTACCTCCTTAGAAGGCACTTTCTCAGGGTCGAAAGCCCTGATGCTCCGCCTGGTTTTCAGGCACTCAAGTACTTCGTTCTTTTTCATATCACATTAAATTTTCCGCTGCAAATATAGAAAAAAACATCACGTAGTAAACCGGAAGATACGTGACCCCGTCCTTTGTCACGACATCGCGACTGTTGGAAAGCACGTACGCACGCTTGATGTTGTAGTCCTTTACTGACAAGAATTTATTCAGGGCGCTGTGGACAGTGTAGCCCTTTCCTGACTTGACTTCTATCGGTATATTTGACAGATTGTCCGCATCGTCTATCAGGAAATCCACTTCACCGTTCTTTTTGTTGTCATAGTAGAACAGCTCATGACCGTGCGCTCTCAGTTCCTGGGCGACAACTGTCTCGTATACCGAACCGAGGTTGATGCTCCCTTCATCGGACATGATGGCCCGGATGTTGTTTTTAAAGTATATTCCGGACAGCAGGCCCACATCATTGAGGTACAGTTTGAGAAGGTTCTTTCCGCTGTTGGCCGCAAGTGGATAGGATGGAGTGCTGACGGCTTTCACCTCCAGAGCAACCCCGGCAGATATCAGATACTCGAACTCGTCCTGATAGTTCTCTGACCTCTTCCAGCTTTTATTCTCAATATCTTTAATTATCACCCGCTTTTTCTTATTTTCCAGATTCGAAGGTATCATTTCGAATATCCTGCGGACTTTCAGCTTTCTACCATTTTCTTCCTCGTATTTCGAGGCATCAACAGCATAGAGATCATGTACATCTTTCTGTATACGTCTGAATTCTACGACATTGGAATTTTTAACAAAACTGTCTACCGCCGCCGGCAGCCCACCGACCAGCAGGTATTTTCTAAACAGATCCATCAACTTATTATGCAGAGCCTCAGGCATAGCCTCCTGTTTACGGAACCTCTCACGCATGGCTCCGATTAATTCACCTCCGACACCATTTGCCAACATAAACTCCTCAAAATCCATAGGGTACATACGCTCCATCCTTATACTTCCAAGCGGCACCGACTGCGTATTCTTCAAGGCGACGCCTAACTGAGAGCCGCTGGCGATGTAAGTGAAACGCCCGTCAGCCATAAGGAACTTCACCAAAGTAAGCAGATGGTCATACGCCTGAATCTCGTCGATGAACACAAGAGTCGATTTCTTATCCTTCATCCTGTCTCCGGCCACAATGCTCAATGCCAGATAAAAATCGCTGACCGTCCTTGCCTGAGCGAAGACGCGGTCTCCGAGCCGGTCCTCCTCCATATTGATCTCTATATAGTTGGGAAACATACGCTGCCCGACCCAACGCACGATATAGGACTTGCCTGTCTGACGCGCCCCGTCAATGAGCAGCAACTGTTTTGAATCGGAGGAAAGATACTCCTCTATCCTCCTGGCAATTTTTCTATAAAGCATAATCTACGTATTTCTGAAGCACAAAGATAGTCGTTTAATCGAAAAAAGGTGCGTTTTCCTATAAATTTTACCATCAAATTACTGCGTTTTCCTATAAATTTCGATGGTAAAATACTGCGTTTTCCAAAAAACAGGAGGGGCTAAAGGGTGAGGACAAATGTGGTGAGGGCGGGGTCGGTGCGGTCGAGGCGGATGGAGCCGGCGTGGGCACGCATGATCTGGCGGGAGAGGGCGAGGCCGACGCCGGTGCCTTCGGCGCGGGTGGTGAAGAAGGGGTCGAAGATGTGGTCGGCGTTCTCATCGGAAATGGGGTCTCCGTTGTTGGAGATGTGGATCTCGGTGTTGTCGGAGGCGTTGACGAAGGCGGTGATACGGATGAGGGGCACGTCGTCGAGGGGAGCTGCAGCAGGAGCGGCCTTCTCCCCGAACCGGTCGCGCAGGGCATTGAGCGCATTCTTCAGAATGTTCGCAACCACCTGCCGCATCAGCTGCTCGTCGGCAAAGAGGACCATGTCCTCATCCTCTAAGGCAATATCGACCCGCCCTCCGAGCTCCTCCACCCCGGGCAGCAGCGGCGAGAGCACATAGTCCAGCATCGGCCGGAACTTGAAGGGATGAATCTGCGGCACCGGCACACGGGAGAGGGCGCGGTAGCCGTTGACGAAGCCAAGGAGGCCGCGGGCCGACTCGCCGATGACCTGTATGCCCTCCCGAAGGTTGCGGTCATCGGTCATGTCGTGCAGGGTGTCGCTGAGCGAGACTATGGGCGTGATGGTATTGAGCACCTCGTGGGAGATAATCCTGGTCATCTTCTGCCACTGGGCGCTCTCGGACCGCTCGGCCTCGGTGCGGCTCTCGGCCTTCTCCTCGAAGACGTAGACCCGCACGGGGGTGTTTCCGTCCATGACGGTGTACTTCCCTATCTCGAAGTTGTATATCCGCATCTCGGAGCCTATCGGCACTTCCAGCATCCCGCCCTCCTCTATGGCCTCGATACGCGCCGTCAGTCCGGGCATCAGCCGGTCTAAGTCGGAGATGTGCCGGATGACTCCTAAGCCGAGGACAGAGGTCAGCGCCCGGTTGCAGCAGCGCACCTCCCCGGCCGGTCCCACTCCTAACAGGCCGGTCCGCGAGAGATTCTCCACGGCGCGGTGGAAGACCTCGTTCTGGTCCCTGAGCCGCTGCTGCTCGGAGACGAAGTCCCTCACCCTGTTGAGCAGGATGTTGAAGACCCGGTCCTGGAGAAATGTGGAGTTCTCGGCAAAATGGAAGGACAGGTCTCCGTTCTCAAAGGCGCTCAGCAGGTAGTTGAGCTTGCGGACATTGCTGCCGTATATCGAAAGGACGCGGTAGACCAGCACGGCCGTCACTGCCCCGGCCCCGCCCGCGGACCAGTACCACCCTGACAGCAGGCACCAGACGAGGGCCCCGACAGCGAGCATCAGGCAGATGACCGAGAGTATGAGCGAGCGGAATCCCATCTACATCCCGTATTTCTTGAGTTTGTTGTAAAGGGTCTGGCGGGTGATGCCGAGCTGCTGGGCGACTACCGTCAGGTTGCCGTCGTGCTGACGCATTGCCACCCGGATGAGTTCCTTCTCCATGTCGTCGAGGGTGACCACATTGCCCTTGCGGACCGATTCCTTGAGTACCTGTGCAGCGGTCTTGGAGCGGCGGCCGGGCCCCCTGCGGTCCTGCTGCTCGGGGAAGAAGTCCCCCACCTCCAGCATGCCCTTCTCGGAGAGGATTACAGCCTTCTCGACCACATGCTGCAGCTCCCGGATATTGCCCTGCCAGGGCCTCTGCATCAGCTCCTCTCGGGCCTCGTCCCGGATGCCCCGGATGTCCTTGCCGTATTTGACCGCGTACTTGCGCATGAAGAGCTCCGCTAACGGGACGATGTCCTCCATCCGCTCGCGCAGGGGCGGGAGGGTGAGGTGTATGGTATTGATCCTGAAAAACAGGTCCTCGCGGAACTGACCGTCGGCGACCATCCGGGAGATGTCCCGGTTCGTGGCGCAGATCAGGCGGATGTCCACGGGGACGGGGACGTTGCTGCCCACGCGGGTGACGCTCTTGGTCTGGATGGCGGTGAGCAGCTTGGTCTGCAGGTGCAGGGGGATGTTGCCTATCTCGTCGAGGAAGAGGGTGCCGCCCGAGGCCACCTCGAACTTGCCCGCCCTGTCGGCCTTGGCGTCTGTGAAGGCTCCGCGCACGTGGCCGAAGAGCTCGCTCTCGAAAAGGCTCTCGGGGAGGGAACCTACGTCCACGCTGACCATCGAGCTGCCGGAGCGCTTCGAGAGGCGGTGTATCTCCCCGGCCAGCATGTCCTTGCCCGTGCCGTTCTCGCCGGTGATGAGGATGCTGGCGTCTGTCTTGGCCACCTTCTGCACTATCTTGCGCAGCTCCTTCATCTTCGGGGACTCTCCCCAGAACATGTCGCCCTCGCTGCGTATCTCGTTCTTGATCTCGCGCAGCTGCTTGACCTCCTGCCGGCTGCGGGAGAGGCGGAGGGCCGCCTGGAGGGTGGTGACTAACTTGGCATTGTCAAAGGGCTTGATGATGAAGTCAAACGCCCCGCGCTTGATAGCGTCCACGGCTAAGGCCACGTCCGAATAAGCGGTGAACAGCACCACCGGCACATCGGGGTAGGCCTTCAGTATCTCCCCGAGCCAGAAAAGGCCCTCGTTGCCCGTAGTCACCTTGGCGGTGAAGTTCATGTCTAACAGGACGACCTCCGGGCGCTTGACCTCCATGCTGTGCATCAGGTCGTTGGGAGAGGAAAGAAGGGTAACTTCGGAAAAATATGCGGGCAGCAGCAGCCTCAGGGCGGAGAGTATGGCCTTGTTGTCATCGACTACGAGGATGCGGCCGTCAGGGGTGGTTTTCTTACTCATATTCATGTATTTACGCTTCAAAAGTATAAAAATATTTTACAATTTTCAAAAAATTAGACACTTTTTGTAAAATTTCTTAACAATTAGGCTTTCTATAGAATCGGATAAATATCTACTACTCAGCATATTATAAAGTTTGGCACGATTATGGAAGAAGGAAAGGGCAAAGGAAATCAAAATACAACCGCGTATGAAAAATATACTCTCAGCAGCCGCCGTCCTCATCCTCGCAGGTACTCTCGTCCTGCCGCAGGAGGCAGCAGCGCAGTACCGCCGGAGCGGGGTATCGTTCACCCAGCCCTACGCCCAGGCATACAATATAGAGGTGCTCCGGGACACCGCCCTCGAAAGGCGTGTCCCCGAGTATGCCGCATCCCGCTCCTATGAGCAGCCCGAGACATGGACCCTCCACGACTGCATGCAGTACGCCGTGGCCCATTCGCCCGAGATGCGTCTGCAGCAGGCGACCAACGATGACCGCCGCATAGACCGCAGGGAGGCCGCTTTCGGATTCCTCCCCACGATATCAGCGGGAACTTCAGGAACTGCCAATTTCGGACGTATGATTGACCCGGAAACCAACATGTACACCAACACGACCACATTCAGCAACTCCTACAGCCTCTCGGCCGACCTGGACCTCTTCAACGGCTTCTCGGCAGTCAACAACTTCCGCATAGCCAAGACCGCCGTCCTGCTCGGAGTAGAGGAGGAGCAGATCAAGAAGGACGACATCTGCCTCCAGGTCATCCAGGCCTACTACAACGTGCTGTACTACCGCGGCATGGTGGACCTGGCCAGGGAGCAGCTCGAGGAGAGCCGCACGACTTTAGAACAGGCCCGCATCCAGTCCGAGCTGGGTCTGAAGAGCTACGCCGACGTCCTGCAGATAGAGTCGGACGTGGCCGCCAAGGACTTCAACCTCACCCAGCAGGAAAATACCCTCGAGCAGGGCATCCTGACCCTCAAGACCGCGATGTACTACCCCTTCGACGATGAGCTTACGCTGGCCGAGGTCGAGCCTTCCGTACTTTTCAGCGCATTCTCCCATGAGAGCGACGCCGACAGCATCGCCGCCGCTGCCCGGGGCTACCTGCCCGCCTTCAGGGCCGAGGAGCTTAAGGTCCGCAGCGCCGAGTTCGACCTGATGACTGCCAAGTGGAGCTTAGTGCCCTACATCTACGCCCATGGCGGCTACAGCACCGGCTACGTCTACGACCGATCCTACTCCGTCAACGACCCCTTCTGGGACCAGATGAACGAGAAGCAGGGACAGTACGTGGGCATAGGCATCAGCATCCCCATCTTCAACGGACTCTACAAGTACAACCAGATAGCCCGCAAGCGCAACGCCTTAGCCACAGCCGAGGCCAACCGCGACATCAAGTTCCAGCAGGTAGAGGGTGAGATACGCCGCGCCGTCCAGGACATGAGAGGAGCCGCCAAGCAGTTCGTCTCGGCCGACAAGAAGGTCAACGCCCTGGTACTCTCCCACCAGGCCAACTCCCGCAAGTACGAGGAGGGCCTGATGACCGTAATCGAGCTGCAGACCAGTTCCAACAGCCTCCTCGAGGCCCGCGCCGAAAGGCTCAACCAGGGCCTGCAGTACCTCCTGAAAGAGAGGGTGGTGATGTACTACAAGGGCATAACCTATCTGGACCAGGAATAATACCACAGCTCACTGACTTCAAAAACGACAAAAACATACGACCATGGATAGAGTAATTGAACAGAAAAAAGGTATCCGCGCGGTATTCCGCAAGAAGAACATCCCGTACTTCCTCGCAGGAATATTCGTAATATTCGTCCTCTGGCTGCTGCTCAGGGACAAGTCCTCCACCCTCAAGGTGGACGCCAACACCATCACTGTCGGCGATGTCCGCCAGGGTGAGTTCGACGACTACGTAAGAGTTTCCGGACAGGTACAGCCTATCACCGTCGTGCAGGTATCCCTGCTGGAGAGCGGAGTCGTACAGGAGAAACTGATAGAGGCCGGTTCGATGGTCCGCAAGGGCGATGTGCTGGTGCGTCTCTCCAACAACACCCTCAGCCTTCAGATACTCCAGAGCGAGGCAGACCTTGCCGAACAGGAGAACTTCCTGAGGAACACCACCGTAACCATGGAGCAGGAAAAGCTGGACCTGGAAAAGCAGCGTCTGGAATATGCCATCGACACAGAGCGCAAGAGGCGCAAATACGAGCAGTACCGCCGTCTGGACGAGGAGCAGCTGGTAGCCCACGAGGAATACCTCCAGGCCAAGGAGGACTATGAACTGGCCGTCAAGAGCCTGGAGCTCATCATCGCCCGCCAGAAGCAGGACTCCATATACCGTTCCGTACAGATGAACAACCTTGAGGAAAGCCTCGAGAGCATGCGCCGGAGCATCCAGCTGGTACGTGAGAGGGTAGAGAACCTCAACGTCAAGTCCCCCATCGACGGACAGCTCGGCTCGCTGGACGTAATTCTCGGCCAGTCCATCCCCGAAGGCACCAAGATAGGCCAGGTCAACGACTTGTCAGACTACAAGATAGAGGCCAAGATAGACGAGCACTACATCGACCGCGTACAGTCCGGCCTCAGCGCCACCTTCGAGCGTCAGGGCTCCA
>CALUPK010000032.1 GCA_944322575.1 uncultured Bacteroidales bacterium
ACGGACACCACTATCGCGCAGACAGCCAGGCCGATGAAGAAGTACTCGGCGACTACCGGTGAGGAGGCGCGGTCGATGATGTGGCCGACGACTATCGGGACGGTGAACAGTCCGATGTTCTGCACCCAGTAGACGAGGGAGAAGGCCGTACCTAACCGGCTCTCGGCGATAATCTTCGGAAGCGAAGGCCACATAGCTGCCGGGACGAGGGAGTAACCCAGACCGAGCACTCCGATAGCGATAAACCCGAAGGCCGGCACACCCGGAGCGAAGGCCACTGTCAGGTGGGAGAACAGAATCATGGCCGACCCGAGTATCATGATCTTCGTACCGCGTCCCACCCGGTCCACGACGGCCCCGAACAGGGGCGCGAACACCAGGGTAAAGAAAGGTATCATGGCCACCATCACCGAGGCCACGTCACTGTCAATGCCGAAGCGGGGCATAAGGATAGCGGTGGCGAACTTGCGGAAGGACACCACGCAGCAGTAGAAGAATACGCAGAGCAGGGAAATCAGAATAAAATGCCGGTCGGTAATGACTTTCAGCACGTCCCGGAAACGGAAACGGTCCTCGGCCGAAGAACCGGTATCGGATGCTCCGGCTGCTGCATCATGGGAAGCAACGGAATCAGTACCAGAAGATACGGACCCTGTCGACAAAGCACAGGCGGCGTCACCGGAAGCACCATCAGAAGTAGCAGCAGAAGCGACAGCAAAACCGCCAGCAGGACCAGCGGCAACTCCGCCAGCAGAACCCCGCCTGTCCGCCCCATAGTCCATCGCCACGAACAGCCCCCACAGCACCAGCGCCCCGAGCAGCAGGACCATCCCGACCACAGCCGGCTTCGAAGTCTCAGAAAACGGAATATACCCCTCCAATTCCACTATCCGCGGCACCACTATCAGCGCCACGGCAGTACCCAGACGGGCTAAGGCGAGCTGCAGTCCCATGGCCAGGGCTATCTCCCGGCCCTTGAACCATTTGGCTATGGCCCGGTTGACCGTCACTCCGGCTATCTCGCTGCCGAGTCCGAACATCGCGCACCCGGCGTACGCCAGCGACAGCGACGGCTTGGCGAACACCCCTGACAGCCACGCACACAGCCGGCTGCCGGCAAAACTCTCAGATATAGCGTATGTTATCAGCGCCGCCCCTCCTACCATCAGCCCAACGAATATCGAGCCGGTCAGCCTCACCCCCCAGCGGTCCAGCAGCATGCCGCAGATGATCAGCCCGCCGAAGATGCACAGCAGGGAATAGGCGCTCCGGTAGAAGCCGTAGTCGGCCATGGACCAGCCGAGGGCCACCATAGACGGGTCCTCGAACTCCTGATTGATGGTCGAGAAGATGTCGTCGAAAAAGTACGACGCGAACATCGGCAGGGCAAGACACAAGAGGGCCACCCATCGGATGGCCCCCGTATCTTTCAGAGTCTTGAAAAGCTTACTCATCTTTCTTCACCACATTGGGCAGTTCCAGACCATAACCCTTGCGACGGTCCTCAGCCTTGAGCAGGAAGCTGAAGATAAAGGCTAAGATACCGAACGATGAGAATATTATCATAGGTGCGAGATAGCCGCCGGTCGACTGGAGCACTTTGCCGATAAGCAGAGGCACTAAGCAGAGACCGATGTTCTGCACCCAGAAGATGAGGCAGTAGGCGCTTCCGAGTATCTTCTCGTCGATGATCTTGGGCACCGAGGGCCACAGGGCTGCCGGCACGAGGGAGAAGCTGACGCCGAGCACGGCGATAAGGGTAACTGCCAGCCATTTATGAGGATAGAGCGGCAGCACGAACGCAAACGACAGGTGGCATACGATCATGATTATCGCTCCGAGCATCAGCATCGTGGCACCCTTGCCCTTGCGGTCTAAGAAGATACCGAGCAGAGGTGTGAGGCACATGGCCAGAATCGGGAAGAAGCTGAAGAGCTGGGAAGCAGTGGCGTTGTCCACTCCGAGGGTCACCTCTAAATAGTTGGGAGCGTATCTCTGGAAGGGGAAGATAGCCGAGTAGTAGAGCACGCAGAGCAGGGCCACTAACCAGAACATCTTGCTGGAGAATATCTTGCCTAAGTCGCGGATATGGAACTCATCCTCGGGGGACTTCTCCTCAGTAGCCATACCGGCTGCCACTAACTGCTTGTCGAACTTGGAGTCCATCACGGAGAAGACTATGTAGTTGATCAGGCCTATGAGCAGGAGGACGGTGCAGAAGCCCACGGGAGCCACCACCGACTGGTCGAAGCTGTTGGAGATGATGGGCGCCAGCCACATGACGGCGAACACACCGAGACGGGCGATAGCCATCTCGAGTCCCATTGCGAGGGCCATTTCCTTGCCTTTAAACCACTTGGCTATGGATTTGGATACCGTGGTACCGGCCATCTCGCAGCCGCAGCCGAAGATCATGAAGCCGAGGGAGGCCATCTTGGCGCTGCCGGGCATGGCTGTCCACCAGCTGTCGAGCCAGGCATTGAAGCCCGTACCCTGGAACCACTCGCTCACACCCACGAACTTGATCGCGGCGCCGAGCACCATCAGGGAGGCGGAGAGAGTTCCGGTAAAGCGGATACCCATCTTGTCCAGGATGATACCGGCCAGAATCAGGAAACCGCACACGTTCAGGATATATTCGGATGCCGCGTATGTTCCGAACGCGCCGCTGTCCCAGCCCCTGGCCGACTCGATCAGGGATTTCAGAGGGGACATCACATCCACGAACATATATGCGAAAAACATCATCAGCGCAATGAGAATCAACGCTGTCCAACGGGCTACAACACTGTCGTTGAGCATTTTTGCCATTTTTTCTTGCATTTGATATAGAGTATTAGGATTAATTCGGGTCAAAAGTACGAAAAATAATGCTATCTTAGCAGTCCGAAATTAAAACAATCCAAATATGTCACTGAATAAAGTCCTACTTATAGGAAACGCGGGAAGGGATCCCGAAATCCGGCACTTAGAGAGCGGAGCGATGAACGCCACCTTCTCTTTAGCCACCACCGAGAGATACAGGGACCGCAGCACCGGAGAGATGAAAGAGCAGACCGAATGGCACAACATCGTGTGCTGGAGAAACTTAGCAGAGATAGCGGAAAAGTATGTCAAGAAAGGCACGCAGCTTTTTATCGAGGGCCGCATCCGCACACGCTCCTACAATGACAAGGACGGCAACACCAAATACATGACCGAAATCCTCGCTGACAACATGCAGCTCCTCGGCCGCAAGGCGGACAACCCCGGAAATCAGGGCGGCGGCTACTCTCAGGGAGGTGGCAACCAGCAGCCCTATCAGCCCCAGCAGGGATGGCAGCAAGGCGGACGCCAGCAGCAGGGGTGGCAGCAGCCTCAGCAGAATTTCCAGCAGCAGGGATGGCAGCAGCCTCAGCCCCAGCAGCCTCAGGAAGGCTTCGGTGCTCCCGCCGAAGAGGGGGACGATCTCCCGTTTTAGAACATTGTCCTAAACAGAAATATCATGAGCAACAATACAGCAAAAGTAGACGTCGTCCTCGGCCTCCAGTGGGGAGACGAGGGCAAGGGCAAGATAGTGGATGTCCTTGCACAGAAGTACAATATCATCGCCCGCTTCCAGGGCGGTCCCAACGCGGGACACTCGATCCATCACGGAGAGAGAAGTTTCGTGCTGCACTCCGTCCCCTCGGGCATTTTCCGGGAAGGCACCGACAACCTCATCGGAGGCGGTGTGGTCCTCGACCCCATCATCTTCCGGCAGGAGTGCGGGGATCTGGAGAAAATAGGCGTCCCGGTAAGGGAGCGCATCCGCATCTCCAAGAAGGCCCACCTCATCACCCCCACCCACCGCATCATCGACGCGGCCTCCGAGGCCTCCAAGGGCAAGTCCAAGATCGGCTCGACCCTCAAGGGCATCGGCCCCACCTACATGGACAAGACCGGACGCAACGGCCTCCGCGTAGGCGACATCCTCGCCCCGGACTTCCAGGACCGTTTCGAGGCCCTGAAGAAGAAGCACATCGCCTTCCTCAAGCAGTTTGACTACGCCTACGACCCCGACACCAACGTGAAGGAGTGGATGGCCGCCGTGGACTACCTCCGTACATTTGACTTAGTGGACGGCGAGTACTACATCAATGACAGGCTCGCCCACGGCAGCAGCGTCCTCGCCGAGGGAGCCCAGGGCTCTATGCTCGACGTGGACTTCGGTTCCTACCCCTTCGTAACCTCCTCGACCACCATCTGCCCGGGCGCATGCCTCGGACTTGGAGTGGCCCCCTCGTCCATCGGCCACGTCTACGGCATCTTCAAGGCCTACTGCACCCGCGTGGGCAGCGGCCCTTTCCCCACCGAGCTCTTCGATGAGACCGGAGAGGAGCTCCGCCGCCAGGGCCACGAGTTCGGCGCCACCACAGGCCGTCCCCGCCGCACCGGCTGGTTAGACATGGTAGCCCTCAAGTACGCCGTGATGCTCAACGGAGTCACCGAGCTGATCATGATGAAGGCCGACGTAATGGACACATTCGACACCATCAAGGTGGCCACCGGCTACATCGTGGACGGCAAGCCCCAGGACACCGTGCCCTACGACACCTACGCCGAGGTCACTCCCGTATATCAGGAGTTCAAGGGCTGGAAGCAGCCTCTCTCGGCCATCCGCGACGAGAAGGACCTTCCCGCAGAGTTCAAGGAATACATCGCATTTATCGAACAGCAGACAGGAGTGCCTGTAACCGTCATCTCGCTCGGCCCGGACAGGGACGAGACCATTTTCAGGAGATAGGCCATGTCCCTGCTGGAGAAAGTCAACAGCCCCGAGGATATCCGGGGCTTTTCTGTCAAGCAGCTGGAGACCCTCTGCAGCGAGATACGGCAGTACATGATCGGATGCTGCGCCACGAACCCGGGCCATCTGGGCTCGAGTCTCGGCGCGATCGAACTGGCCGTTGCCCTGCACTACACCTACAACACTCCTACTGACAAGATCGTCTGGGACGTGGGACATCAAGCCTACGCTCACAAGATCATCACCGGCCGCCGGGAGCAGTTCCGCACCAACAGGACCTACGGCGGCATAAGCGGTTTCCCGAAAATGTCCGAGAGCCTTTTCGACGCCTTCGGAGTCGGTCATTCGTCCACATCCGTCAGCGCAGCCCTCGGCATGGCCACGGCAGCCAGGCTCTCCGGCAGCGGTGAGAAGATAGTGGCTGTCATCGGAGACGGAGCCATGACCGGCGGACTGGCCTTCGAGGGCCTCAACAACGCCGGTGCCATGAAGACCGACATCCTGGTCATACTCAACGACAACCACATCTCCATAGACCACGGCCGCGGAGGCCTGCACGACTACCTGCTCAAGATATCCACCTCCGAGACCTACAACCGCATAAAGAACCACGTCTGGGACACCATAGGCTCCACCCGCCTGCGCCGCTGGGTCCAGAAAGTGATGTTCAGCACCAAGATGGCCATCTTCCGCAGCGGCTCCCTCTTTGAGTCCTTCGGATTCCGTTACTTCGGAGCCATCGACGGCCACGACATCGGCCAGCTGACCACCACCCTCGCCTCCCTGCGCAACATCAAGGGCCCCAAGCTCCTGCACGTCATCACCAAAAAGGGCAAGGGATACCGTCCCGCCGAGGAGGACCAGACCGTATGGCACGCCCCAGGCACATTCGACCCCGTCACCGGCAAGCGCAACATCCCCGCGGGACCCACCGCCGCCCGCTACCAGGACGTATTCGGAGAGACTCTCCTCGAGCTCGCCCGGGCCGATGAGAAGATTGTCGCCGTCACCCCTGCAATGGCTACCGGCTGCGGCATGAACATCATGATGAGGGAAATACCCGAGCGCACATTTGACGTAGGCATAGCCGAGCAGCACGCCGTCACATTCTCCGCCGGCATGGCTGCAGCCGGATACCTGCCGTTCTGCAACATATACTCATCCTTCATGCAGCGGGCATACGACAACGTCATCCACGACGTAGCCCTCCAGAAGCTCAAAGTCATCCTGTGTCTCGACCGCGGGGGACTCGTCGGAGAAGACGGAGCCACGCATCAGGGGGTATTCGACATGGCCGCATTCCGGCCGGTACCCAACTTAGTGATAGCATCTCCCCTCAATGAAAAAGAGCTGCGCGACCTGATGTACACTGCAACGACACCATCACTCCAGGGCCCTATTATTATAAGGTATCCAAGAGGAAACGGAGAGGGTACTCCTTGGAGGGGAACAGAGTTCACCGAGATACCGATAGGGCGAGGAAGGCTTCTCCACCCGGGAAAGGATGTCGCAGTACTGAGCATAGGCCCCATAGGCAACAGAGCCGCGGAGGCAGTAAAAATGGCCTCGGACCATGGCAAAGACGCACTGCACTACGACATGAGGTTCCTCAAGCCCTTAGACACGGACATAATGCAGGATGTATGCGGAAAGGCACACACCATCATCACCGTAGAGGACGGAATGATAGCCGGCGGCCTGCACGACGCTGTCGCATCATACGTGACTGAGCGGTTTCCGCAGATAAAAGTAATAGGTCTCGGAGTACCGGATAAATTCGTAGAACAAGGGACTATCAAGGAGTTAAGGGCAGAATGCGGATTTGACACTGAAAATATTTTCAAAACAATCTGCAATAATTTTTAAAATTCTTTTGGATAGTTGAAGAAATGATTTATCTTTGCAGTCCCAAAAATAAGCGCTGCCGATATAGCTCAGTTGGCCAGAGCAGCTGATTTGTAATCAGCGGGTCGTGGGTTCGAATCCCTCTATCGGCTCAAGTTCATTGAATGACAACTATATGGGGAGATACCAAAGTGGCCAACTGGGGCAGACTGTAAATCTGCTGGCGCACGCCTTCGGAGGTTCGAATCCTTCTCTCCCCACACATAGCGAAGAGGCATTGATTAGCGCGAGCGGCAAGCAGTGACGCAGAAAATGCCCCACGACACGAAGCAGGTTTTTCGTTTTGAAGGGGCAGATTCAAGGAACGCGACGAGAGAGCACCGGAGTTTACTCCTGTAAATGAGGATGCGAGCGAGAAGCAGTGACGCAGAAGATGCCCCTTCAAAACGAAAAAAGCGGAAGTAGCTCAGTTGGTAGAGCATCAGCCTTCCAAGCTGAGGGTCGCGGGTTCGAACCTCGTCTTCCGCTCCATTTAAAAGCCAGTGTAGCTCAGGGGTAGAGCGCTTCCTTGGTAAGGAAGAGGTCATGAGTTCAAATCTCATCACCGGCTCAATTTTAATTACATTAAATCAGACATTATGGCAAAAGAAACTTTCAAAAGGGACAAGCCGCACGTAAACATAGGTACTATCGGCCATGTTGACCACGGTAAAACTACTCTGACTGCAGCCATTACTAAGGTTCTGGCTGAGAAAGGACTCTCTGAGGTCCGCTCTTTCGACTCCATCGACAACGCACCTGAGGAAAAGGAGCGTGGTATCACCATTAATACTGCCCATATCGAGTATCAGACTGAGACCCGTCACTACGCACACGTAGACTGCCCGGGCCACGCCGACTATGTGAAGAACATGGTTACCGGTGCTGCTCAGATGGACGGTGCTATCCTCGTAGTTGCCGCAACCGACGGTCCTATGCCCCAGACCCGTGAGCACATCCTGCTCGCCCGTCAGGTGAACGTGCCCAGAATCGTTGTGTTCCTGAACAAAGTTGATATCGTTGACGATCCCGAGATGATCGAGCTCGTTGAGATGGAGGTTCGTGAGCTGCTCAGCTTCTACGGCTTCGACGGCGACAACGCTCCCGTTATCGCAGGTTCTGCCCTCGGCGCCCTCAACGGCGAGCCCAAGTGGGTTGAGAAGGTAATGGAGCTGATGAACGCAGTTGACGAGTACATCCCCCTGCCTGTTCGTGATAACGAGAAGCCTTTCCTGATGC
The DNA here is from genome assembly GCA_944322575.1 of uncultured Bacteroidales bacterium. GTDB lineage: Bacteria > Bacteroidota > Bacteroidia > Bacteroidales > UBA932 > Coprenecus. The sequence goes on from CALUPK010000032.1 coordinate 7,892, forward strand.
CTATCGAGGACATCTTCTCCATCACCGGTCGTGGAACCGTTGCTACCGGACGTATTGAGACCGGTATCGTTAAAGTCGGTGATGAGGTTCAGATTATCGGCCTCGGCGAGGAGCCCAAGAAGTCAGTTGTTACCGGTGTCGAGATGTTCCGCAAGATCCTCGACGAGGGTGAGGCTGGAGACAACGTAGGTCTGCTCCTCCGCGGTATCGACAAGAAGGAGATCAAGAGAGGTCAGGTTATCGCTCATCCCGGTACCATCACTCCTCACAAGAAATTCAAAGCCGCTATCTACGTGCTGAAGAAAGATGAGGGTGGCCGTCACACTCCTTTCCACAACAAATATCGTCCCCAGTTCTTCATCCGTACACTGGATATCACAGGTGAGATCACTCTCCCTGAAGGAACTGAGATGGTTATGCCTGGCGACAACGTAGAGATCACCGTAGAGCTCATCTACCCTGTAGCTATCAACGAGGGACTCCGCTTCGCCATCCGTGAGGGCGGCCGTACAGTCGGCTCAGGTCAGGTAACTGCTATCCTCGAGTAATCCTCCCAAAGGAGATTTCAAATACAAGGGGGTCCTCTGATAAGGGCGGCCCCCTTTTTAAAGGGACATAGTTCAAGGGTAGAATAGCGGTCTCCAAAACCGTTGATGGGCGTTCGAATCGCTCTGTCCCTGCAAGATATCGGGTTGTTACGGACCCGGCATTTTAACGAACCGGCACGTGGCAAGCTTCCAGCCAAGGCCGACAAAAATTAAAAAATGAGCAAAGTATCTGTTTACGTAAAAGAGTCGTACAAAGAACTTACCCAAAAGGTCAGCTGGCCTTCTTGGAACCAGCTTCAGAGTTCGGCTATTGTTGTGATGGTGGCTTCAGTCATCCTCGCAGCTATAATATTTCTTATGGACTTCGTGTTCAGACATCTGATGACCACGATCTATAATTTATTATACTAAGACAATGGCAGAGCTTGAGAAGAAATGGTACGTCATCCGGTGCGCCGGCGGCAAGGAGAAAAAGGCGAAGGAGTACATTGAGAGCGAGATAAGAGCACTCGGTCTCAATGATTACGTATCCCAGATTCTCATTCCCACCGAGAAGATCTACCAGGTGCGCAACGGCAAGAAAGTAAGCAAGGAGAGCATCTTTTTCCCCGGTTACGTTCTTATCGAAGCACATCTGACAGGTGAGCTGCAGCACATCATCCGCAACATTCCCCACGTATCGGGATTTCTGACAGAAAGACAGGGCAAGGACAAAGAGCCTATCCCTCTCAGACCGTCAGAGATCAACCGCATCTTAGGTATTGTGGACGAGCAGCTCGAGCAGGATGAGGAGAACATCACACCCTTCATCGTCGGAGAAGCCGTTAAGATCACTGATGGACCTTTCAACGGTTTCGACGGCACGATAGAGGAGATACTTCAGGACAAGAAGAAGCTGAAAGTGATGGTTAAGATTTTCGGACGCAAGACTCTTTTGGAACTGAATTTTGTTCAAGTAGTTAAAGAATAAATCAAGTATTAATTATGGCTAAAGAGATTGCCGCATTTATTAAATTGCAGATAAAAGGCGGTGCCGCAAATCCTTCACCTCCTGTAGGACCGGCTCTCGGTTCGAAGGGCGTGAACATCATGGATTTCTGCAAACAATTCAATGCCCGTACTCAGGACAAAGCCGGAAAAGTGCTGCCTGTAATCATTACAGTGTACAGCGACAAGTCGTTTACATTTGTCGTTAAGCAGCCCCCTGTAGCAGTACAGATCAAGGAAGCCGCCAAGCTTGCCAAAGGTTCGTCAGAGCCCAACCGCAGCAAGGTAGGTTCACTCACCTGGGAGCAGGTAAAGGCTATCGCTCAGGACAAAATGCCCGATATGAATGCTTTCACCCTCAAGTCCGCCATGAAGATGGTGGCAGGTACTGCAAGAAGTATGGGCGTGTCAGTCACTGGAACATTCCCTGAAGACGTAAAATAATCGCACGCTATGAGTAAATTGACTAAAAACCAGAAGATAGCCGTTGAGAAGGTAGACTCTACCAAGCAGTACAGACTCTTAGATGCATGCAAACTGGTAAAGGAAAGCAACTATGCCAAGTTTGACGCATCTGTAGACCTCGCTGTACGTCTCGGAGTTGATCCCCGCAAGGCCAACCAGATGGTACGTGGCGTTGTGACTCTTCCGCACGGAACAGGAAAGGTGACCCGCGTACTTGTATTATGCACCCCCGATAAGGAGAACGAAGCCCGTGAGGCCGGCGCAGACTATGTCGGTCTTGACGAGTTCGTTGAGAAGATCAAAGGCGGCTGGACCGATGTGGATGTTATCATCTGTACTCCTTCCGTCATGGGTAAAGTCGGAGCCCTCGGACGTATCCTCGGACCCCGCGGCCTGATGCCTAACCCCAAGACCGGTACGGTGACCATGGAGATCGGTAAGGCTGTCAAGGAAGTGAAAGCCGGTAAGATTGACTTCAAAGTCGACAAGACCGGTATCATCCACGCAGCCATCGGCAAAGTATCCTTCGGCGCCGAGCAGCTCGCAGCCAACGCTCTCGAGCTTCTCAACACCATCATCAAGCTGAAACCTCAGTCCCTTAAAGGAACTTACGTGAAGAGTGTCTTCATCTCTTCCACTATGAGCCCCGGTATCTGCATAGATTCCAAAACTTTAAGTGCTGCTGAATAATTAAATCAAGTATCATGAGAAAAGAGGAAAAAGCACAGATAATAGAGATGGTAGCAGAGCAGTTAGGCCAGACACCCAACTTCTATGTTACCGACATATCGGGTCTCAACGCGGAAAACACCTCTGCCCTCCGCAGAGCCTGCTTCGAGAAAGACGTGAAGCTGATGGTGGTTAAGAACACCCTCTTCATCAAGGCTCTCGAGAAGATGGAAGGCCAGGCAGTGGAAGCCATCAAACCTGTAATGGAAGGCTCTTCCGCAATTATGTTCACCACCACCCCCAACACACCCGCCAAGCTCATCAAGGAATACGGAGAGAAGATGGGCAAGCCGGTGCTGAAAGGAGCGTACGTTCAGGATTGCGCATATATCGGCGCCGAGAACCTCGATGTTCTCGTCAACATCAAGTCCCGTGAAGAACTCATCGGTGACATCATCGGTCTGCTGCAGTCTCCTGCACGCAATGTTATCTCCGCCCTGCAGGCTTCTGCCGGCGGCAAGATCGCAGGAATCGTCAAGACCTTATCGGAAAAAGAGTAAAAATAAAACAAACAATTTAATAATTAGAAATCATGGCAGATATCAAAAAATTTGCGGAAGAGTTAGTAAACCTCACAGTTAAAGAAGTTCAGGAACTCGCACAGGTACTCAAGGAAGAATATGGCATCGAGCCTGCAGCCGCAGCTGCAGTAGCAGTAGCCGCTCCCGCAGCAGGCGGAGCAGCCGCTGAGGCTGAGCAGACTCAGTTCGACGTTATCCTCACCTCCGCCGGACAGGCTAAGCTCCAGATCGTAAAGGTCGTTAAGGAGATTACCGGTCTGGGTCTGAAAGAGGCCAAGGAGCTCGTTGACAAAGTTCCCGCTCCCGTAAAGGAGAAAGTATCCAAAGCTGAAGCTGAACAGGTAAAAGCACAACTCGAAGAAGCAGGCGGAGAAGTTGAAGTTAAATAAACATACTCAATCCCGCTGACGGGAAAATTCAGGTTTAGAGTCCTGCCGGGACTCTAAACCTTTTTGTCGTTTTTTCAAGTTTATCTTCAACAAAACCGGACACAATGGCGCAAAACCTTAACAATCAACGTATTTCATTTGCATCTTCCAAGACTCTTCTCGAATACCCCGATTTCTTGGAGGTACAGCTGAAGTCTTTCAAGGACTTCTTCCAGCTGGACACCACACCTGAAAACCGCCGTAATGAAGGACTGTTCAAAGTATTCCAGGAGATATTCCCCATCACCGATACCAGAAACAATTTCGTACTCGAATTCGTAGACTACTTCATCGACCCTCCCCGCTACTCGGTCGACGAATGTCTCGACAGAGGGCTGACATACAGCGTGCCTCTGAAGGCAAAGCTGAAGCTCTACTGCACAGATCCTGAGCATGAGGATTTCGACACCTCGATTCAGGACGTGTATCTGGGTACCATCCCGTACATGACCGAAAGGGGCACTTTCGTCATCAACGGTTCCGAGCGCATCGTCGTATCGCAGCTCCACCGTTCCCCCGGCGTCTTCTTCGGACAGAGCATCCACGCCAACGGTACAAAACTCTACTCAGCCCGTATCATCCCATTCAAGGGCTCATGGATAGAGTTCGCCACCGACATCAACAATGTCATGTACGCCTACATCGACAGGAAGAAGAAGCTTCCCGTCACTACCCTCCTCAGGGCCATCGGATTCGAGGGTGACAAGGACATCCTCGACATCTTCGGACTTGCACGCGAGGTGCAGGCCACCAAGGAAGAACTTACAAAGAATATCGGTTCCAAGCTCGCTGCGCGCGTCCTCAAGACATGGAACGAGGACTTCGTGGATGAAGACACCGGTGAGGTAGTCTACATCGAGAGGAACCAGATCGTTGTTGACCGCGAGACCATTCTCGACGAGAACAACATAGATGACATCGTAGACGCCGGTGTCAACACCATCCTCCTGCACAGGGACGATGTAGACCTGAGCGACTACACCATCATCTTCAACACCCTCCAGAAAGACGTCTGCAACTCTGAGAAAGAGGCCGTCTTCTACACCTACAGGCAATTGCGCAACTCAGAACCGCCTGACGAGGCCACAGCCCGTGACGTTATCGACAAGCTCTTCTTCTCCGACAAGCGCTACGACCTCGGAGAGGTGGGCCGTTACCGTCTGAACCGCAAGTTAGGCCTGACCACTCCCTCCGACGTCCGGGTTCTGACCAAACAGGATATCATCGAGATCATAAAGTATCTCATCCAGCTGATCAACAGCAAAGCCGCCATTGACGACATCGACCACCTGAGCAACCGCCGCATCAGGACTGTCGGCGAGCAGCTCGCCAACCAGTTCAGCGTCGGCCTCACCCGCATGGCACGCACTATCCGCGAGAGGATGAACGTAAGGGACAACGAGGTATTCGTGCCCACCGACCTGATCAACGCCAAGACCCTCTCTTCAGTAATCAACTCGTTCTTCGGAACCAGCCAGCTGTCCCAGTTCATGGACCAGACCAACCCTCTGGCCGAGATGACACACAAGCGCCGTCTGTCAGCCCTCGGTCCCGGCGGTCTGTCAAGGGACCGCGCCGGATTCGAGGTTCGCGACGTACACTACACCCACTACGGCCGACTCTGCCCCATCGAGACCCCTGAGGGACCCAACATCGGCCTTATCTCCTCGCTCTGCGTATATGCGAGAATCAACGATCTCGGATTCATCGAGACACCTTATAGAAAAGTAGTAGACGGCAAGGTAGACATGTCCGCCGAAGGATGCGTCTATATGAGCGCCGAAGAAGAAGAGGACAAGATGGTCGCTCAGGCCAACGTTCACCTCGACGACGAAGGCAACATCATAGACGAGCGTATAAGCTGCCGCCACGAAGCCGACTTCCCCGTGGTAACCAAGGAACAGGTCCACTACATGGACGTTGCTCCCAACCAGATAGCATCCATCGCCGCATCCCTGATTCCCTTCCTCGAGCACGATGACGCCAACCGTGCTCTCATGGGATCCAACATGATGCGCCAGGCTGTGCCTGTAGTACGCCCCGAGGCCCCCATCGTCGGCACCGGCCTCGAGAGATCCGTAGTACGCGACTCACGCACACAGGTCGTAGCCGAGAGAGAGGGCGAAGTAGTATACGTAGACGCACGCGAGATTCATGTCAAGTACGACAGGACCGAGGCCGAGAAATTCGTAAGCTTCGCTCCCGACGTAACAGTCTACCGTCTGCCCCTGTACCGCAAGACAAACCAGAGCACATCCATCCACCTCAAGCCCATCGTAAAGAAGGGAGAGAGAGTGCAGGCCGGACAGGTACTTACCGAAGGATACGCCACTCAGGGCGGAGAACTTGCCCTCGGCCGTAACCTCAAGGTAGCGTTCATGCCCTGGAAAGGATACAACTTCGAGGACGCCATCGTACTCTCCGAAAGGATTCTGCGCGAGGACATCTTCACCTCTATCCATGTAGACGAGTACATCATGGAAGTACGCGACACCAAGCGCGGAATGGAAGAGCTGACCTCCGATATCCCCAATGTCAGCGAGGACGCAACAAAAGACCTCGACGAGCACGGAATCATCAGGGTCGGAGCCAATGTCGAGCCCGGAGACATCCTCATCGGCAAGATTACCCCTAAGGGAGAGAGCGACCCCTCACCTGAGGAGAAACTCCTGAGGGCAATCTTCGGAGACAAGGCCGGTGACGTAAAGGACGCCTCACTGAAGGCCTCCCCTTCCCTCTCGGGAACCATCATCGGCAAGAGACTGTTCTCCCGTGTGGCCAAGGAGCCCGGCAAGAGAGGCAAGAACGCACCCAAAGACGAGCTCGTAAAGGCAGAAGAGGACTTCATCGAGAAGACCACCGCCCTGCGCAAGCTCTTCATCGACAAGTTGGTCGTTCTGGTAAAAGACCACAAGAGCAACGGCATCTGGGACCTCTACGAGACAGAGCTCATCCCCAAGGGTACCGTCATCACCCGTGCCATGCTCGAGAACATCAAGTATGAGGATGTCAATCCGGCCAAGTGGACTGCCGACAAGACAGCCAACAGCCAGATCAAGACCCTCATCAACAACTATCTTATAGCATACAAGGAATACGACGCTGAACTCAAGCGTATCAAATACAACCTCACCATCGGAGACGAGCTTCCCTCCGGCATCATGCAGCTTGCCAAGGTGTATGTTGCCAAGAAGAGGAAGATCCGCGTCGGCGACAAGATGGCGGGACGTCACGGAAACAAAGGCATCGTAGCCAAAGTCGTAAGAGACGAGGACATGCCTTTCCTCGATGACGGCTCCACCGTAGACATCGTCCTCAACCCCCTCGGTGTGCCTTCCCGTATGAACCTCGGACAGATCTACGAGACCGTACTCGGATGGGCCGGCAAGGAGCTCGGTCTGAAATTCAGCACCCCTATCTTCGACGGCGCATCCCTCGAGCAGATCTGTGAGTACACCGACAAGGCAGGCCTGCCCCGCTACGGAAAGACCTACCTGCGTGACGGCGGAAGCGGAGAATACTTCGACCAGCCCGCTACAGTCGGCGTAATCTACATGATCAAGCTCGGCCACATGGTCGACGACAAGATGCACGCCCGCTCCATCGGTCCCTACTCCCTCATCACCCAGCAGCCTCTGGGAGGTAAGGCACAGTT
>CALUPK010000033.1 GCA_944322575.1 uncultured Bacteroidales bacterium
TCCGAGCTTCTCCTGATAGCCGCGAAGGGTCTCGAGGACGTTGCTCTTGACACTGATAAAGTTCTGGATTCCTTTGGCCTGGAGATCCTCCTTGCAGGCGGGTTCACCTGCGACTACCACGATAGCCTTGTCACCGATCAGACGGGCGATTTCGGGAACTGCCTCAGCATACTCGTCGTCGGACGAGCAGGCCACTACGATCTCGGCGCCTGAAGCGAGGGCAGCCTTTACGCCCTCCTCAATGGAGGCGAAGCGGTTGTTGTCCATGATGCGGATACCGGCCACTGCGAAGAAGTTCGAGGAGAACTGGGCGCGGGCGCGGCACATGGCGAGGTTACCGAATGTGAGCATGAATGCCTTGGGCTCCTTGCCGCTGCGGTCTGTAGCTAAACGGAGGGCCTCGAAGGCCTCAGCTGCGCGGTAGGGCTTCAGAGGCTCCACCGCATCCTCCTTCTGGCATCCGTGGGCGGGAACGACCTGCCCCATGCGGGTGAGGATGTCGCGGGATACGATCTCGGGAGTAATCTCGTCTCCGGCCTTCTCGAGGAAGTTGGGATACTGGTTGCTGCCGAGGATGGTGTCGCGGCGGGTAGCGTAGTTCTTGTCCCTCTTGTCGGACACGGCCTTGATCTCGGACTGGATGAATCCGGCCTTGAACTGAGCGATATAACCGCCGGCGGCCTCTACCTTGCGGAAGAGATCCCAAGCGGCCCCGGCGATCTTGTCGGTAAGCATCTCCACATAGTAGGAACCGGCTGCAGGGTCAACGACCTTGTCGATGCGGGACTCCTCCTTGAGGATGTTCTGCACGTTGCGTGCGATACGGCGGGAGAAGTCGGTGGGTACTCTGAACGCGAAGTCGTAGGGCAGAACCTCGAGGTAGTCCACGCCTGCGATGGCGGCGCTCATGGCCTCGGTGGTGCCGCGGAGCATGTTCACGTATGAATCGTAAACTGTGAGGTTGTACTCGGAGGTGGTGGCGAAGATCTGCATCATCTCAGGGCAGCCCTTGGTGCAGCCGTAGTCCTCAACGACATTGGCCCAGAGCATGCGGGCAGCGCGGAACTTGGCGATCTCCATGAAGTAGGAGCTGCCTACCGCAAACTCGAAGAAGGTCTTGCGGGCGATGGTCTCCACGTCGATACCCATCTCGCTCAGGCGGGAGAGGTACTCGCTGCCCTGGCTGAGGGCAAATGCGAGCTCCTGTGTGGAGGAGGCGCCGCAGCTGTTGTAGATAACGGCGTCCACGGCGATGACACGTACATTCTTATAGGAAGCGGCAGCCTTCACGCACTCGGCGAGAGCTGCGAAAGCCTTGTCCTCGCAGAAGGATCCCTTCTTGTTCAGAGGCCTCAGGGGCGAGAAGTCGAAGGTAGCGCGTACGGCGTCCTTGTCAATGCCGAGAGAGTCCACATACTTCAGGAAATTCTTCAGGCCGTCCACATTCTTGGGGCAGCAGCCGCGGAAGTTGACGGGCACCTTCTCGAGGGAAATACCCTTCAGGAGAGCGGTGTAGTCGGCCACTTCCATCACCTTGCCCTCGGGGAGGTGGAAGGTGAAGGACTCGACACCCTTGGTCAGGAGGGTAACGGCCTGGCTGTTGGCGGCGGCGATATCAGCGCAGCATACGCTCTCGTTGATGAACCACTTGTTGTTCTGACGGGTTCCTCTTACGAAGGGGAACTCACCGGGATTCTTCCCTATGTACTTCAGACCCTGGAGGTCCTCAGCGCGGTAGTAGGGGCGAACCGTGAATCCGTCGAGAGTCCTCCACACGAGTTTCTTCTCGTAGTCGGCACCCTTGAGGTCCTTGGTAATCACCTCTTCCCATGCTGACGTAGGGACAGGAGGAAATTCGGTAAATAATTTTTCTGCCATATTTCAAAAATTTGAAAGTTATTTTAATAGTTGCAAATATGTTCGGTTAAAGTCCTACAGGAGCTTGTCGTCCACTAAGTAGGGAATCGTCACCTTAAGCTCGGGGGTGCGCTCCATCTCCCTCTGAATGGCGAACATCGCGCCCTTGTTGCGGGCCCAGCTGCGGCGGGCGATGCCGTTGTTGACATCCCAGTGCAGCATGCTGCGGATCTTGCGGTCGGAGTCCTCGCTGCCGTCGATGACCATGCCGAAACCGCCGTTGATCACCTCGCCCCAGCCTACTCCGCCGCCGTTGTGCAGGGATACCCATGTGGCGCCGCGGAAGGAGTCGCCGATGACGTTCTGCACGGCCATGTCAGCCGTGAACTGAGAGCCGTCGTAGATGTTGGAGGTCTCGCGGTAAGGCGAGTCGGTGCCGGACACGTCGTGGTGGTCGCGGCCTAAGACGATGGGCGCGGAGATGCGGCCCTCGCGGATGGCGCGGTTCATCTCTAAGGCTATCTTGGTGCGGCCCTCGGCGTCAGCGTAGAGGATACGGGCCTGCGAGCCTACCACTAACTTGTTGCGGCCCGCCTCGCGGATCCAGTGTATGTTGTCGGCGAGCTGGTTCCTGATCTCGTCGGGAGCTGTCCTGTAGATCTCCTCGAGCACCTCCGCTGCGATACGGTCGGTCTCGGCCAGGTCCTCAGGCTTAGAGGAAGTACATACCCAGCGGTAAGGGCCGAAGCCATAGTCGAAGAAGAGAGGGCCCATGATATCCTGCACGTATGAGGGATAGCGGAATGCTCCGCCCACACCCATGATGTCGGCCTTTGCGCGGGAGGCCTCGAGCAGGAAGGCATTGCCGTAGTCGAAAAAGTACATGCCCTTCTCGGTGAGCTTGTTGATGGCGGCCACCTGACGGCGGAGGGACTTCTGCACCTCCCTCTTGAACTTGTCGGGCTCGTTGGCCATCATCTCGTTGGACTCCTCGAAGGTGAAGCCTGCGGGATAGTATCCGCCTGCCCAGGGATTGTGCAGCGAGGTCTGGTCGGAACCCAGGTCTACGTCCACTCCCCTCTTGGCCAGTCTCTCCCAGAGGTCCACGATATTGCCCTGGTAGGCTAAAGCCACGGCCTCGCGGTTCTCGCGTGCCTGCAGAGCCCTGTCGATCAGCGGGTCAAGCTCTGTGTACACCTCGTCCACCCAGCCCTGCGAGTAGCGGGTGCGGATGGCCTTGGGATTGATCTCGGCGATGATGCCTACCACACCGGCTATCACCGAAGCCTTGCCCTGAGCTCCCGACATACCGCCGAGACCGGAGCTTACGAAGAGCTTGCCGCGGTTCTCGGAGCCTGGAATGGAGTGCATCCTGGCGGCGTTCATCACAGTGATGGTAGTGCCGTGCACGATGCCCTGAGGGCCGATATACATGAAAGAGCCCGCAGTCATCTGCCCGTACTGGGAGACGCCGAGGGCGTTGAACTTCTCCCAATGGTCCTTGGAAGAGTAGTTGGGAATCACCATTCCGTTGGTAATGACTAAGCGGGGTGCGTCCTTATGCGAGGGGAACAGTCCGAGGGGATGTCCCGAATACAGCACTAAGGTCTGCTCGTCCGTCATCTGCGAGAGGTACTGCATGGTCAGACGGTACTGCGCCCAGTTCTGGAAGGCGGCGCCGTTGCCTCCGTAGACGATCAGTTCGTGGGGATGCTGGGCTACGGCCATGTCCAGGTTGTTGGAGATCATAAGCATTATGGCCGCTGCCTGACGGCTCTTATGGGGGAAGTCGTCGATGCTGCGGGCGTAGATCTTATAGTCCGGACGGAGCCGGTACATGTAGATACGTCCGTAGGTCTCGAGCTCTTCCTTGAACTCGGGAATCAGAGTCGCATGATGTTTCGGGGGAAAATAACGCAGGGCATTTCTCAGCGCGAGCTTCTTCTCGTCGGCTGTCAGAATCTGTTTCCGGTGGGGAGCATGGTTGACCGTGGGGTCGAAGGGCTTGGGAGCCGGCAGCTCGTCCGGAATACCTTCAATAATCGATTTCTGAAAATCAGTCATATAGTTAATGTTTTTATCACTTTTCCCATTAAATGGAAAATATCACACAAAAGTAATAAAAACTCTTACAACTTCTTTCTTTTCAGCCAACAATTCTTTCAAATTTCAGCCGGAGAACGTCCCTCGGACAAAAGCACCCTCATCCGGTCCATTACCGGAGCGATATGGGAGTAGAATCTGCGGTATCCGCTGCACAGGGAACTGATATTGCGTCCCTGTTCCCGGCTATCGGCGAAACGGTGCTTTGGGCATCCTCCGCGGCATGCCCGGAGCCATTCGCAGCGCAGGCAGGCAGCCGGAAGAGTATTGCGCTTGGAGACTCCGAAACGGGCCTGTGCCGGGGACGTGGCGGCCTCCCTCAGGGAGATGTCCCGGATATTGCCTAAACACCACTGGGGATAGACAAAATGGTCGCAGGGGTAAATGTCTCCGTTGTGCTCTACGGTCAGGTTGCCGCCGCAGCTCTCGCAGAAAGTGCAGATACCCGGCTGCACCCCGCACCAGGAGGAAAGGGCTGCATCGAATGTCAGGACAAAATACTTACCGACATCTCCTTTCACCCATACATCGAAGATATCGCACAGATAGCGGCCAAACGCATCCGGATCTACGGACCACGGTGCCAGGACCGAGTCCCCGGCTGTAGGAGGCGCAATATGCATGCTTCTTCCGGAGCTGTCCGGCAATACCGGTTCTATATGCTCATATACCGGCATGAACTGCATATACCGGGAGCCGGCGGCTTTCAGGAAACGGTAGACTTCAGCACCTCTGCCCTCGCCCGCCTTACTGATGGTCGTAAGGGTATTGAACTCCACTCTTTCCTTGAGAAGAGTCTCCATTCCATGCATGACGGAGCGGAAGGTCCCTCCTCCGGAAGATGTGCGGCGGAAGCGGTCATGAACATCCTCCGGGCCGTCGAGGGAAAGGCCGAGGAGAAAGTTATTGTCCCGGAAAAATGCAGCCCACTCCGCATTCAGCAGCGTCCCGTTTGTCTGGAGGGTGTTGTGTACCGGACGTCCGCCCGAATATTTTTTCTCAAATGCGACGGCTCTGCGGAAAAAATCCATCCCCGCCAGCAGGGGCTCGCCCCCATGCCATTCGACCGTCAGCTCCGGGAGGTCGCAGGAGTCGCAGAAATCCCGGATGCATCTCTCCATCAGGGAGAGGCTCATAACCGGTTCGCGGCCTCCGTATATAGAAGACTTGTCAAGGTAGTAGCAGTAGGAACAACGGAGATTGCACTTCGAACCCACAGGCTTCAGCATCAGGCTGAATGCCGTATTGCGTCCGAAACGGGATGCCTCGGAAAGGCTGATAGTATCTCCTACTCCTCCCATACAGGTGTTCCCCCGTACCCGAAGGCAAATTCATCCACGTACATCAGGCTACCGATGCCGCCGGTGAAATAGTCGGCGTACTTGCTGGCCACCGCCACCACGGCACAGTAGGTAGGCTTGCGGTGATCGCGGTACTTGATGTCTATAGAGAACTGCCTGTACTGTCCTCCTGTTCCGGTACTGTCGATAAGCTCACCGTAGCCGATTACGTCCGGATCGTTGATATCGAGATACCTCCGCTCGGTAGTATTGACTCTGTACGGGCCGTCCCAGGCAGTGACATACACGAAAATATGGCAACGGTCCATCTTCCCGGCTATCGTATTGCGGTCAAAAGGCAGGGCTATGCCCTCCGGAGGCTTCACATTGTCTATCGCTTTGGGCTCGTAGCTGTAGTATCCGGTGAGCACAGTGGGTCTGGACTCAAACGGACGGCCGAAGAACACCTCCGCTCCGAGTCCCTGCACACTTCCAAAATGGCCCGAGAACACATTGCCTCCGGCCATGGCGATTATCGCATTGACCGTTTCCAAGCGTGCTGCGCTCTTACCCTCGCCGGGAACAGCGAGGAAAGACGTTTCCTGAGACGTGGGGGTCTTGCCTCCGAGCTTCGCCCCGGTATTGCCTGAATCCCACCAGAAATTCTCGCCCTGATCCGCATTGGGGAATACCACACCGTTAGTCGTATTCCAGGCATCAAAGCCCATATTGGGCATCTGAGCCGCCTCCTCTGTCGTAAAGCTCACCTCACTGCCCTCCTGCGTTCCGGTATAGATCCGGTACACGTACTCAACAGCCGGTTCAAGACCGGTGAGCAGAGCCGTGACACTGTTACCGCTCACAGTCACGGAAGAGGACGGCACATCCTGCCATTGATCCGAGTCTGCCCTGCGCCAGCGGAAGCCTGGAGCCTCCGCACCGTCCGCAACCGTACCGCTCAGATACGCACATGACGCCCATGCATCCGCCTCATCTGTCGTCAGTGTCGCCTCCACCTGCATCACGATTACAGTCCACACCTCCACCACGTCACGGTACGAGACAGTGAACTCCTGAGGCGATGTAAAGTCATGCACCGTCGTATAGTCCGGCGTGATAACAGAGTTCTCAGGACCGAGCTTCATGTCCGTAATCTCGACAGAGTCCTTAGGCTGGTCAAGGACCACGTAGATTACAGCCTGTTTCTCATACTCGTTGAAGGCAGGCTCGCGGGCCTGGTTCTTGACCTTGATATAGCGCTCCATCGTCTGCGTAGCCGATACCGTCCACAGGTATTCCTGCCCCGGCCATGTCGAAAGCACGAACTCCATAGGCTCAGACAGGTCCAGTACCGAAACCGAATCCGCCGAGGGCGAAGAAGTCGTGTTGCCGGAAAGCTCAAACCGGGTCAGACGCACCCTTGACAGGTCAACCGTATCAGCCAGCTCCACACTCACTGTCATGGCTACACTGTCGATACGTGCCTCACCTATCTGTCCCTGCACCTCGAAAGCCTTGATGATACCGCGAAGACGCGGATACGGAATATCATTCTTGATGCATCCGGCAGTCATCAGCAGCGCAAAAGGCAGAAGGCACAGGAAATATTGCTTGAATCGTGACATATCGTTTATTTTTTATCAGCCTTGGACTTCCCGTCCCCGCCCACGGGCAGCACAAAGTTAATACCTATGTTGATCGACAGGAGATTGAGTTTGAAGTTGGCCTTGGCTGTCTCATAGCGGCCTTCGTACACCTGGTTGGTGGTCTGCGAGATACGCTTCCATTCCAAACCTAAGATGCCAACAGAGGCCTCCACGCACATCTCGTTTGTCACGAATACCGCTATGCCGGGGATGACATCGATGCCCACATCCAGGATATTCTGATAGGTACCGGTTATATTCTCCCCTGTACCGCTCATAGTCTTGCCCTGGCCCGCTCCGAAATTCAGGGAGATATCGGAAAACATGCCGAACACCTTGCTCCGACCCAAAGGTATGTAGTAGCGGTAGGACAAGGAGCCGCTGTAAGTATGCTGGATCATGTAGTAGTCCGAGATACCGAAACTCAGGTCGGGAGTAAGCGAGAGGTTGGTCTCGTTTATATTTCCCAAAGTCCTCTTATAGGAGAACTTCAGGCCCACAGCCATATTCTTGGCGAACGAATAATATATAGAAGGTGTCGCCGAAAGGGTATATGCGCTGATGTTCATGTCGTCGAGGATGATGAACTTATAGTCGTAAAAACTGTAGTCCTGATATGACACAGTACCTCCGAACATCAGCTGACCCTTGGGCATGAACACCGGAGCATCCCGGAATCCCAGACCGCGGTCGAACTTCCCGGCGGCGCCCGCACTGCCTGCGGACACCGCTGCAAGAAGTATCAGACCTATTATCGTTTTATAGACATTTCTCATTCGAAGAGGAACTCAAATTCGTCGATGTACATGACACTGCCCACACCGCCGGTGAAGTAATCAGCGTACTTGCTGGCGGTAGCCACTACTAAGACATGGGTAGGCTTGCGCTCAAGGTCGCGGTATTCGAGATTGATGGTAAACTCCTTATACTCGCCGTTGGAATTCTCGGGAATCTCGAGCTCGCCGTAGGCGATGACTGCCGGGTCCTCGTCGGGGACGAAGAATGTTCCGGTATTGGTATTCACATTGAAAGGTGAGCTCCAGTCCGTCAGGGCTACGTATATCTTGCCGACGTCCATCGTTCCTTTAAGGTCCTCGTAGGGAGCCTTGACCTTGTCTATAGCTTTCGGCGCATAAGAGTACCATCCGTACAAAGCCGAGGGACGGCTGGTATAGGGACGTCCGAAGTTGATGGATGCACCTAAACCGGAGACAGATCCGAACGAGCCGGAATAGATATTACCGCCGGCGAACGCCAGGATTACATACTTGGATTCCATCCTCACGGCCTTGCCGTTGACGACAAATGTCTCCTCGGGGGAAGTGGGGTTGACCTCAGAAAGAGTGTTCGCGCCCTTATTTCCGGAATCCCAGAAATAATTATCACCCATATCGGCATTGGCATACCAGTTCTTGCCGTCCTTATACCAGTTGTCGAAACTGAAGTTGGGCAGCTGGGCGGCATCCTCCGTGGTAAATTCGGCTATCGACGCCTCGTTCTGCTCATTGGCCGTATAAGGCATCACCTCATACTTCGTTCCGGGCTCCAGACCGGTAAGCTGAACTGTAAATTCCGTACCCTGCACATCTATCTCTCCGCTGTACTGAGTCCATGCGCTTTCCCCCTTCTTACGGTACTGTACGGCCAGGCCCTCAGGCTGCGATTCGGTGTTGTAGACAGATGTTACAATCGCTTTCTTAGCCCATGCATTGACTTTTCCGCTTACACTGACCTCGGTACTCGGAATCACCTGCAAGGTCAGCTTGATCGGCACCTTCTGGGCATACTGGTCCTGTACAGTAAGCGTCATCCCGTATGTTCCGATCTCAAGGTTGGACAGCATAGTCCGGATATCCAGCAGACCCGGTACAGACGTTGCGCCTATCTCGAAGTCTGCCCACAGCATACCTGCGGCAGCTGCGGCGTCCTTTACGTAAGAATCCGGCTCCAACAGGCTGACTGAGGCGGGAACACCCTTATCTATAAGAGCCTGTATGTCGTGGGTCAGAACTATGCTCTGGACTCCGCCGGCAGCTGTAAGGTCGAACAGGCCTATTCTGTTGTTATTGCCTTGAGAGACCCTGACGGGAGCGCTGACATCGATTCCGGTAGTCTCGGTCAGCACCGGACGGGCCGGCTTGTTGAGATTGACATCCATCGTGTCGTGCTGCTCATTCAGAGTTTTGTCCACTGTCAGCCTTATAGCCGCTGCAGAGGACGAGGTCACTTCCGGATTCAGGTCCAAGTTGATGGTATAGTAGTCCTTTGGCTGAACACCGCTGATACTCTGCTCTATCACGAAAACGTCATCGTCGATGTTCTGTAAATTCACTACATAGTCCAAGGTCTTGTCCTCTGGGCATCTGAAATAACCGGCACTGTTGAATGTTTCTGCGGCATATGTAAGATTTCCTCCCTCACCGTTGCTCACAGCCACGCTGTAGAGCTTGAACATCTCCTTTACCTTGTCAGATACCGACACAGATACCTTCACCCTGTCCAAGGCACAGGTGATGGCGGCTGTGGCCGTCTCACCTTCCACGATGTCCACCTCAGTCTCCCCGGCATAGAACGGCTCGTCGAAAGCCGCATCCACATCTTTCCCGTGAGAGGCCCGCACGGTATAGTGCCCTACACGCAGGGACAGGGGCTCCCCGGCGAGGGTTGTATGGTCGTCCACTGTAGCGACCGTCACTCCTTCGGAGTTGATTACTTCTATCCTGAATATCATTTCCTGCTCCACGGTCTTGGTTATCACCGTCATGTCAGGAGCATTTCCTATATCCACCGACAGAAGTCCCTCACCCCGGGCGGCCGACAGTCCCATCTCCTCCCTACTGCAGGAGAATACGGACAGGACTGCCAAGACCGTCAGTATGATGTATCTGATACTTCTGTTCATGGTGTTATGCTGTCATTATGATGGTCAGGGTCTTGGTCTCAGTATTGCCTTCCTTGTCGGTGATGACTACTTCCAGCTCATTGGTCTCCTCAGGCATCGCCTGAAGGAAAGCGGCTATATGGAATACTACTTCGGGCTTATCCTTCACGTCCGCCGAGGTAATACCGAACAGATTGCCCCAAAAACCTTCTTCAGCGGCATTCATATTCGCAAGATCCACACTATAACTCATTTGCATCATATCGAGCAGTTCCCGCAAACCGGCAGATTTGACATTCACTACATATTTCTCGATTCCGGATGGAGCCGTCACTGTCAGATCGAACTCGTCGGGAAGGGCCGACTTGCTGTAGGTCACCGGCTCATCAATACCGGCAGTAGCCGTGATGGTGATGGCGGGTGCTTCAGGCTCCTCAGGTTCTTCCGGATCCGGTTCCTGCTCCGCAGAGGCGGTGGTGAATGTGATGGTCTGAGCATCAGCCGCCAGTTCCTCCCCGCTCTCATCCGCACCGGCATCGCATATCACCGCACCGGCAGGGACATTGAGGGTATACTGAGTCCCTTCCGCAAGGGCAGGCAGGGTCACTGTCACCACATTGCCGGATACTGTCGCCTCGCAAGGCTCCTCGCCGAGAGTGATTCCGTGCTCAACGGCTATCTTCACGTTGGTAGTAAAAGTAAGTCCGACTGTCTTAGTATCCACAGGTACGTCCACAGCGCCGTCAGCGATTGTAGAAGAGCTGAGCGCCGGCTTGTCCTGTACCGGAGCCTCCTCGAGTCCGTCAACCAGCAGGTCCTCCTCCCGGTTGTTGACTGTGTAGTCCACGCTGATACCGCCGCTCAGATTGGCATATCCGGTCTCGCTGGCATCGAGGGTGATGATATGGTGGTCCTTAGCGGCATACGTCTTGGTCGTCATGGTCTGAATGACATTGGGATCCGCTATCTCCACTCCTTCCTGCTGCTTGCGGGTGGCATTGAGGTCTATGGTAAGGAGCGAGGGGTCAAAGTAGCCTGAGCGGCCCTCCTCGATAATGGCCTTCGTAAAGGTCAGAAAGCCTCCCTTATCAGAGCTGACCGTCACCGTATAGTCCTCCATCTCGTTGCGGAACTTCTCCGTGGTCTGGATGGTCACCTTCATATTGGTCAGGGAACAGTTGATAGTGATGTTCTCCACATCTCCGGGCGTCACAGTAACTTCCTGAGAGCCCTCATACTTGGGCTGCAGCCAGTCTACTGATTTATTACCGGGAGACTTGGCTATGACAGTATAGGTTCCGGGATCGAGACCGATAACAGCCGGTACCTCAGAGAACTTGCTCCAGGACATGACTGTGCCTCCCTCCGCGGAGTTAATCGAAAGCGAGAACTCGTTCACGTCCACCTGCACATCATCAGTCGCCTTGGTTCCGGACATGGGCGTGAAATCACCCTCCGGGACTATCTGCAGGGACAGCTCGCCCTGCGCCTCAGAGCCATCCGGCCTGAGCTCATTGCGGTTGCAGCCTGTAAGCACCGCGGCTGCCAGTATAATCGATGTAATGATTGTTCTTTTCATATCTGTGTTTTATTTTTATTCGTAAATCAGTTCGATGTCGTCTACATACAGAATGCTGCCGAAGTTTCCTTTCTCAGATTTTCCGTCCCGTATCACTAAATTATAGTTACCGATGACTTCCGGCTTTTCTGCTGTCGTTGATTTAAATATTATATAGATTGAAGTTGCTTTCTGCATCTCATCAGCGTAAACCAAAGGCATATCCATCGGTGTCCATGAGGATGTCTGACCGACATCACTCCTTTCCGCAGAAGCTATCACATCATTTCCTGAACGCAACTCAACCTTCACATAAAAGGTCTCAGAATTTACTGACTGATATTTAAAATGAAACCTCAGGATATCCGGTCTGCTGCCAAAATCATGTCCGTCAGAAGAATGATTGCCGCTGTCATCAGCCGTTCCTATGAACAATTCGCCGGCGACTCTATCTCCGACACTCGCCGTACTTGTAAGCCAATCTCCAACGTTCACAGAATAAATCATAGCAGCCTTCCCATCATTCGCATCTGTTGTATAGGCGACGGTCGGGAATCGCACCCAATTCCAATTATTACTAACGACACTCGTTGATGAGGGCATAGTCTTCTTACTGTTTACGGCCCACCACTGATCATTTGTCCAGGGTAAATCCCAGTCTATATTATGCTCGTGTTTCCCCAAAAAATTGTACACAAAACTGTGCGTTTGAGTCGTCCACTCATCAAAACCAGCATTCCCCACCTGCAGCTCCGTCTCCGTAGTCATCTCCGGAGCCTCGGCGGCCGCGAAGCCGTTGTACACTGCCCTGAAGGCATATTTTGTATTGGACTTGAGTCCCTTGACCGTAGCGGACGAGGTCTTGCCGGAGACGGAGTACTCCGTTCCTTCGGGGGTATACCAGAGCTCGGTGCCGCTCTCCTTGACCTGTACGGTGAGCTTGGAGGGGTCGCCGTCGGTGTTGAGGGTCAGGTAAGCCCTGCGGGCCCATACGTTGCCGGGCTGTATCTCCGACAGGGACTTGGAGGCCTGCTGGGGAACGATGGTAAGGGTCTTTGTGGCAGAATGCTCCTTGGAGTCCGTGACCTCTATAATAAAGGTGTGGGTGTTGGCCTCCACATCGTCTGTGAACTCGAGTTTTTCAGCCAGGTCCTCAAACTGAATCTTAGCCATAGCTGCGGTCATCTCTCCGCTCATCTCGGGGAAGACGAGGCCGTACTTGAGCAGCAGCTCCTTGTCACTGGAGGATATGTTGCACAGGTCCACCTCCGCCGGCAGTTTATAATCCTCGAAATATGATGACTGAGTTTTCAGTATCAAGGACTTGATGGGAGAGGCCTTGGGATCCCAAGAGACAGTGGCCGATGCCTCGCCGGGGTTATTGCCCTCTACGAACGAGAGCTGTCCGGTCTCCGTGTCGAAGCCCGTAAGGCTCAGCTCGGGCTCTCCGGCAGGGAGGAAGAGGTCGCTGATTCCGACCTCGACAGTCTTGTCATTGGTTCCGTAGTCCACGTCAAGGGACAGTCCCATACCGCCTTGCGGAGCCGCTTTGGTATCTAAATTCAAGGTAATAAAATCACCTGCAGCCGCACTCACATCAGCGCTGCGGTAGTACAATTTTTTACCGGAGACATCGGTCAGCTCCATGTTCACACTAAGGGTACCGACCGGCAAATAACCGGCCTCGGTACAGTCCTTTCCGAACACGAGGCTGCCGCGTGAGTTGGACACGGTTGCAGTATAATCCTGATAATCGGCCCTGAGGTTCTCACCGTAGACCACGGCTACCTTTACATTGGCCATCTTGCAGACAACGCTCAGCTCCTCCATCTCCTGAGGCTTGACATCGAACTCCTGTTCTCCCATGAAGAACCAGGCGCCCCATCCGCTGGCTGTGGAATCACCGTAGGTGGCCCTTACTTTGTAATGGCCCGCATTCATGTGAATTCCTTCATTTTCCTGCGCCTTGTACTCGGCGAATGTCTCCCACCTCTTGAATATCACTCCTGAAGAGTTGATGAGCTCAACCTTGAACTCATCGGTATTGAGAGACCCTTCCGCCACATCGGCACGTGTCTCGGGGAGCTCCGTTGCCAAATCTATCCGGACTCCGCCCATGCCTGGCTCAAAAAGCGCCTCCTCCCCACGGGAACAGGAGGCTGTCAGCAGTACAAGGAGCAAAAGGGGCATCGAAAAAACTTTCGTTTTACTCATTTGCTTCCAAATTTAGGGTTTAGTACTAATATTCCATTTTATCTATCGGCCGCAAAAGTAGCATTTTTTTCTCCCGTGGAGCCATTCTTCGGGAAAAACTTAATAAATTTGCAAGGTCCCAAAAAGGGGCATTTTAGTATAATGAGCGAAGAATTAAGAAATTACGATGGAAGTGCGATAGAGACCCTCGACTGGTACACCCACATCCGCACCCGCCCGGGCATGTACATCGGCAGCACCGGTGACGGCTCGATGCCTGACGACGGCCTGTATGTATTAGTCAAGGAAGTGATAGACAACTCTATAGACGAATACGCCTCCGGCTTCGGCCGCGAGATTATCATCACCGTAGAGGGCCGGCAGGTGACGGTGCGCGACTTCGGCCGCGGCATCCCACTCGAGAAGCTGATCGACGCCTCCAGCAAGCTGATGACCGGCGGCAAGTTCGACAGCGGGGTATTCAAGAAGAGCGTAGGACTCAACGGTATAGGTATCAAGGCGGTCAATGCCACCTCGGTATATTTTCAGGTGACGGCATGGAGGGACGGCAGATGGCGGAGCGCCACCTATTCAAAAGGTATATTAGAGAAGGACGAGAGCGGGGAAGGCTCCTCCGAGAAGAACGGCACCCTCGTCAGCTTCATCGCCGACGACGAGGTCTTCCACAACTACTCCTACAACATGGAGTTCATCCAGACCATGGTGCGCAACTACGCCTACCTCAACACCGGCCTGACCCTCCGCCTCAACGGCACCACATACCATTCCCAGAACGGTCTCCTGGACTTAGTCAACGAGACCATGGTCGCCGAGCCGCTCTACCCGCCCATCCATCTGAAGGGCGAGGACATCGAGTGCGTCATCACCCACGGGGACAGCAACGGGGAGAACATTGCCTCCTTCGTCAACGGCCAGAACACCACCCAGGGCGGTACCCATCTCGCCGCCTTCCGCGAGGCCGTGGCCAAGACCGTCAAGGAGCATTTCAAGAAGGACTTCGAGCCGGCCGACATCCGTCAGTCGATAGTCGGAGCCATCAGCATCCGCGTCAACGAGCCCGGCTTCGGCAACCAGACCAAGACCAAGCTCAGCTCCAAGGACGTGCGTCCGGGCCTCTCGCTCCGCTCCTTCATCGGCGACTTCGTGGAGGAGGAGCTGGACAACTACCTGCACAAGCATCCCGAGACGGCCTCCATCATGCTCAAGAAGATCCAGGCCTCCGAGAAGGAGCGCAAGGCCATCTCCGGCATCCAGAAGAACATCAAGGAGAAAGTCAAGAAAGCCAGCCTCTGCAACAAGAAGCTGCGCGACTGCCGCGTACACTACACCGATACCCGCAACCCTCTGGCCGAGCAGTCCTCGATATTCATCACCGAGGGAGACTCCGCCAGCGGCTCCATCACCAAGATCCGCGACGTGAACACCCAGGCCGTATTCAGCCTCCGCGGCAAGCCCCTCAACTGCGTACAGAAGAGCGAGAAAGAGGTCCGCGAGAATGAGGAGATGCTCCTGCTCAAGGCCGCCCTCAACGTCGAGGAGGACATGGACAACCTGCGCTA
>CALUPK010000034.1 GCA_944322575.1 uncultured Bacteroidales bacterium
CTCGGCAACCAGTTCCTGGCCAATATCCGCGAGACCGACGCCATCCTGCACGTGCTCCGCTGCTTCGACGACCCCAACGTCACCCATGTGGACGGCAGCGTGGACCCGGTGAGGGACAAGGAGATCATCGACCTCGAGCTGCAGCTCAAGGACCTCGAGACCGTCGAGAGTCGCCTGGGCAAGCTCCAGAAACAGGCCACGGGAGGGGACAAGCATGCCAAGAAAGCCTGCGAGGTGCTCGTGCGCTACCGCGAGGCCCTGCTGGCCGGCCGCTCCGCCCGTACCGTGGTGCTGGAGAATCCGGAGGAGGAGAAGATAGCCCATGAGTTCTTCCTGCTCACCGCCAAGCCCGTGCTCTACGTCTGCAATGTGGACGAGACATCGGCTGCCAGTGGTAATGCCTACGTGGACCGCGTCCGTGAGGCCGTCGCCGGAGAGAACGCCGGAGTGCTGGTCATCGCCGCCAAGATCGAGTCCGAGATAGCCGAGCTCGAGAGTTACGACGAGCGCCAGATGTTCCTCGAGGAACTGGGCCTGGAGCACTCGGGCATCGAGCGCCTGGTCCGCGCCGCCTACGACCTGCTCGGCCTGCGCACCTACTTCACCGCCGGCGAGCCCGAGGTCCGCGCCTGGACCATCAACAAGGGCGACAAGGCTCCCCGCGCCGCCGGAGTCATCCACACCGACTTCGAGAAGGGCTTCATCCGCGCCGAAGTCATCAAGTACGACGACTTCGTCAAATACGGTTCCGAAGCCGAATGCCGCGCCGCCGGCAAGCTCGCCGTCCAAGGCAAGGACTACGTCGTCGAGGACGGCGACATCATGCACTTCCTCTTCAACGTGTAGCCACTTCAGCCCTTCCCACTCCTTCCGTAGGAGTAGTCGAAATCCCTGTCCCACCTTCCGAAGGTGTGCAGTTTTCCAGCGTTTTCTTCCCACCTTCCGAAGGTGCGCAATCGTCCGGGACCCTCTGTAGCGCCTGTACCCGCGTTTTCGTTTCCATCCGCCTCTTCCCACCTTCCGAAGGTGTGCAGATTTCCCGCATTTCCGTCCCACCTTCCGAAGGTGCGTAATCGCCTTGGGCCCTCTGTAGCGCCTGTACCCGCGTTTTCGTTTCCATCCGCCTCTTCCCACCTTCCGAAGGTGTGCAGTTCTCCCGCATTTTCGCCTCACCTTCCGAAGGTGCGCAATCGCCTTGGGCCCTCTGTAGCACCTGTGCCCGCATTTTCATTTCCATCCGCCTCTTCCCACCTTCCGAAGGTGTGCAGATTTCCCGCATTTTCGCCTCACCTTCCGAAGGTGCGCAAATCCCGAATCGCCTCCAGGCGTTCTGTCGTAGCCTTTGTACCGTTTATGACATCCTCCCCATCAGAAGGTGCCGGGCGAAACGGTATATTGCCACCACCTTCTCATTTTCGTTATGTGCCAATCTGCATCAGAGGTGGCTCTCGGCGGTCCTGCCATGGTTCCCTGCCGAGAAGGTGACGGTGAAAAGCCACATCCGTCGGCACCTTTTCGGCAGCATTGGATACAAAGCACATCTGCGAGCCTTTTGAGCGGACCGGTACCGGTTACTCAGTAGGAAGGTGCCGATCAAAGCGCTGTTTCACCTCCACCTTCTTGATTTCGTTATAAACCGGCTCACTTCAGAGGCACTTCCTACCAACTTTGCCCGAGTTGCCCTTCCGTCTCCTTGCCGCAACGGCAGCAAAAGCCGTGATTCGGTGCCGTTGTGGAAGTGGCTTTTTCGCAGCACCCCTGCTGTAGGCCTTCTGGACGGCACTGCCCTTCCGTCTTCTTGCCGCAACGGCAGCAAAAGCCGCGATTCAGTGCCGTTGCGGTATTCAATTAAGGTGTCAAAAATATTGACAATTTTCAAAAAATTAGACACTTTGTGTGTGAATAATAGACAATTAGGGAATTTTGAGAATCAGTTAGATTGCAGAGAATCAATAAGTTACGTGAAAAGGCATGAATATTGTTGTAAGTTGTGGAGTATTAATATTTTAGCGACTAAAGACATGAAAAAACTCCTGATTCTACTGACAGCGGCAGCGGCCGTTCTGATGCTGCCCTCCTGTGTCCTTCACCGGCTGGTTCACTACGGGGTGCAGGATATTTACGATATCGATGCATTCCCGAGGGATACGATACACCGTGGCGATACGGTCTGGCGCTTTGCCGAGCAGGCACCTGAGGACCGGATTATGGACCAACTCCGTACACAGTGGATACGTGTAGACGGCCTGGATACGCTGATGTACCGCACAATGGATTCCGTCATGAGGGAGCACTCCTCAATGGTATCTGTCATCGTTGTGCAGAACGACACAATAAAGTTCGAGCATTATTACAAGGGGCTGGACACCTCGAGTGTGACGACCATCTTCTCGGTTTCCAAGTCGCTGACGTCCATGCTGTGCGGAGTGGCGGTCCGGGAAGGTTACATCAAGAGCGTGCACGATCCGGTGACGGATTATATTCCGGAGCTGAGGGATGCCGATCCTATGTTCAGCAAACTGACTGTGGAGCATCTGCTGAATATGCGTGCCGGTCTGAAATTCAAGGAGACATACGCACCGAACCCGTTTACTGCGATGGCCCGTCTATACTATGGGGCCAATCAGGAGAAGCAGATACGCAATCTAAGGTTTGAGGAGGAGCCGGGCGACAGTCACTATTACAGCAGCATGACCACGGCTATCCTCGGAGTCCTGATAGAGCGGGCTACCGGGCGGAGTTACGCGGAATATATGGAGGAGAAAATCTGGAAGCCGCTCGGGATGGAGTACGATGCCTATATCAGTCTGGATGATGAGAAGCACCGCTCGCCCAAGGCATACGGAGGCATCAATACCTGTGCAAGGGACCTTGCCAAGATAGGGCGGCTGTACCTCAACAAGGGCAATTGGAACGGAGTG
The DNA here is from genome assembly GCA_944322575.1 of uncultured Bacteroidales bacterium. Classification (GTDB taxonomy): domain Bacteria; phylum Bacteroidota; class Bacteroidia; order Bacteroidales; family UBA932; genus Coprenecus. The sequence goes on from CALUPK010000034.1 coordinate 2,922, forward strand.
CAGATCCTCGATACGGCTTGGGTGGAGAAATGCTGGGATAAGGAGGGCCTGACCATTCAGTATGCCTATTCGTATGGCTGGTATCCGGATGAAGAGTACATCATGAGAGCCGATACTGCTACGCAGTCATTCTCGGATTCTCTGTCTGTGGCGGTGCGTTTCGATGAGCTTGGCATACCGGAAGACAAAAGAGTGTATTATTTCTATGAGAATGACGGACGCGGAGGCCATTGGGAGGGCTCGTATGTTACGGGAGGATATATGGCTGTGGGTATCCTGGGACAGACGATACACGTGCTGCCGCAGTACAACGCCGTGATAGTAGGCTTGAGTGAGCATTCAAGTTTCGATGACAATATCGTTGCAAATTTTGAGGTATATCCGAATCTCAGCTGGTCCGATGTCCGTAAGAAAGAATCCGAAAAAGCAGACAATGCCGATGAAAACGACAGCACTGAAGACAGCGGCGATTAGCATCGTCCTCCTGGCCTGCGCTGCGGCCTTCTGCCCTTCCTGTGTCCTATACCGCGCGGTGGCGTACGGCAGCGAGGACATTTATGACTACCGCGTATTTCCTCAGGATACTGTCCGCAGGAGCAGCCGGCCCTGGCATTTTGCCGAGCAGGCTCCGGAGAAAAGGTTGCTGGACACTCTTGTCTGGGATGCGGACCGGTATGTGGATACTGCCATGAAATATCCCGGGCGGCCGGTGACGCTCGGAGAGCTGATGGAGGACGGTGGACCGGGCTCTATTATTGTCATTCAGAACGATACGATAAAGTTCGAGGAATACTACGGGGGTTTTGACCGCTCGACCGTCACTACTGTCTTCTCGGTTTCCAAGTCCCTGACCTCCCTGCTGTGCGGAGTGGCTGTACGGGAGGGATACATCCGGAGCGTGGATGACCCGGTGACCGATTACCTGCCGGAGCTGCTGGATGCCGATACGATGTTCCGGCATTTGACTGTGGAACATCTGCTGCAGTGCCGCTCCGGCCTGAAATTCAACGAGAACTATTCAGTCAATCCGTTCAGCGGTATGGCCCGCCTATATTACGGACCCAACGCCATGGCCGTTGTAAAGCGTCTGAGATTCAGAACGCGGCCAGGGGAGAAGCATTATTACAGCAGTATGGATTCGCAGATTCTCGGCCTGGTCATCGAGCGGGCTGTGGGGCGCAGTTATGCGGAATATATGCAGGAGAAGGTATGGGAACCTCTCGGCATGGAGTATGATGCCAGTGTGAGTCTCGACGACTCCCGTCACCGGGTGGCGAAAAGTTACGGCGGCATCACTACCTGCGCAATCGACCTTGCCAAAGTAGGACGGCTCTACCTGAACATGGGCAATTGGAACGGACAGCAGATCATTGACTCCGCCTGGGTGAAGAAGAGCATCTGCAGGGACAATCTGAATTATTTCTATGCCTATTGCTGGTACAATACTTCCCGGCATATCGTGAACAGCGAGGGTACATCCGAATTCTTCGGGGACTGGCACGAGGTGGCGGAGAGGTTCGATGAACTGGGTGTTCCCAAAGACGGAAGGATGTTCTATACTTTGGGATGGAAAGAAGGGGACAATGCTGTAGGCCATGCACTCGGTCCCGGCTATCACGCAGAGGGTCTGTACGGTCAGTATCTCTTTATCCTGCCGGAGAAAAACCTGGTGATCGTCCGGCTCGGCGAGCGTAAACAGATAGATTATCCGGAAGTATTTGACAAGCTGGCGGCAGAGTATCTTTCCACAGCGTTTTAGCGCTTATTCTTATGCCACAACGGCAGCATTTCCCGTGTTTTCCTGCCGTTGCGGAACAGGTATTTCCCTAGCACCCTTGTTATAGGCTCTGTGGTGCGTATTGCATCTTCTTCCTCCTTCCACAACGGCAGCAAATCCCGCGATTCGGTGCCGTTGCGGTATGGCCACTTCTCCGTTCTAAATCCTTGTCCCACCTTCCGAAGGTGTGCAATCGCCTGGGGTCCTCTGTAGTGCCTGTACCCGCATTTTCATTTCCATCCGCCTCTTCCCACCTTCCGAAGGTGTGCAGTTCTCCCGCATTTTCGCCTCACCTTCCGAAGGTGCGTAATCTCCCGAGGCCCTCTGTAGCGCCTGTACCCGCGTTTCCGTTTCCAACCGCCTCTTTCCACCTTCCGAAGGTGTGCGGATTTCCCGCATTTCCGTCTCACCTTCCGAAGGTGCGCAATCGCCTGGTACCCTCTGTCGCACCTGTGCCCGCGTTTTCGTTTCCATCCGCCTCTTCTCACCTTCCGAAGGTGTGCAATCGCCAGGGATCCTCTGTAGCGCTTGTGCCCGCGTTTCCATCTCACCTTCTGAAGGTGCGCAAATCCCGAATCGCCTCCAGACGTTCTGTCGTAGCTTTTGTGCCGTTTATGACATCCTCCCCATCAGAAGGTGCCGGGTCAAATGGCCTTTCTCCACCACCTTCTCATTTTCGTTATCAGCTGACCTGCATCAGAGGTGGCTCTCGGTAGTCCTGCCATGCTTTCCTTCTGAGAAGGTGACGGTGAAAAGCCACATCAGTCGGCACCTTTTCGGCAGCATCGGAGGCAGAGCGCATATACAGGCCTTTTCACAGGGAAGTGAACCGCTTTCACGGTGAATCCGGCCACTTTCTCACTTTTCACCCCTTCCGAAGGGGTTATCGGGTCATGAAGGGCCTTTTTCCCGAGATTTTAGTAGGAAGATGACCCGATTCCGGCCAGCGGTGTTATTCCTTGCGCAGCGCATCGACCGGACTGGTGTCGGCGGCCCGGATGCTCTGCCACAGGACGGTGAGGGTGGAGACGGTCAGGGTGAGGACGCAGGCTATGGCGAAGATCCACCAGTGCAGGTCGATGTGGTAGAGGTAGCCCTTCAGCCAGGAGTGCATCAGGAGCCAGGCGACGGGTACGGCAATGATGAAGGCCAGGAGCACCAGTCTGAGGTAGTAGAGGATGAGGCTGAGCAGGATGCGGCGGCGCTCTCCTCCGAATATCTTCTTGACGGCTACGTTCTTGCGCTCCTGCAGCATGTAGTAGGTGCTCATCGCGAGCAGGCCTAAGGAGGAGAGCAGTACGGCTATCACGGTGAATATGAGGACGATCCTGAGGGTCTGCTTCTGGGTGGAGAAATTCTCCTCTATCTCGTCCTGAATATAGGAGGCCTCGAACTGGCGGTCCGGGCGGAGCTCGTGGAAGACGGCGGCTATCTGCGCGTAGGCTTCGGCGGGGTCTCCGTTGACCTTGACCAGGACTGTCCAGGGGAATTCCTCCCGTGGCCAGGAGTGGTAGTTGAAAATCATCGCCGAGGACTGGGCATAGAGCAGCGGGCGGATCTTGAAGTCGTAGTAGATGCCTCCGATGGGAAATCTGTTGCCGCCCTCGAAGACGGCCTCGGGTGCGGACTCATCGATGCCCATCTCGCGGAAGGCGTATTCGTTGAGCCACCAGGAGGCCTCAGCGGTGTGGTTGTCCTGCTTCTCCCGGATGCCTAGGATGTCGAAATAGGCGTCATCTCCCTTGAACTGCTGGAAGGAGACCAGGCCGCCGTTGTAGTGCATGGTCAGGTTGTTGGTGCCGTACAGGGGTGTGCCCTCGCCCAGTCCGATGGCGTCCACGCAGCTGAGTTCCTGCAGCCTGTCCCGGAAGACGAAGGGACCGGATATATCGTCGAAGATATCGGTGCTGACGTTGAGGATGTTCTCGGTATTGTACCCGAGCGGAGCCTTGATCATGGCCCTTATCTGGAGTGCCATGGTGAGTACCGCTACCAGCATTACCGCCGTGACGGCATTCTGCACCACTATCATCACCCGGCTGTAGACGGTCCTGTTGCGGGTGCGGAAGGTGCCGCGCACCACGTCGATGGGCCTGGAGGCCGAGATGATGGCCGCCGGAACGATGCCCGAGACTACGCTCAGCACCGCTGTGAGCAGCACCACGGCTGCGATGCTTGCCGCCGAGGCCTCCCCGAAGATGGAGAAGTCATAGCCTAAGAGCCGGGATGCCGCCGGAGAGAGCGCCTCCGCCAGCAGCACGGCCAGGAGCATTGCCGCGACGCAGAGTATGCCCGTCTCCCCGAGCATACGGCCGATGACCTGCCCCCGGGAATCCCCGAGCAGCTGCCTCGTCGCCATTTCCCTTGCCCTGAAACCGGCCTGGGCCGTTGTCAGATTGATATAGTTCAGTACCGCGAACAGTAGCAGGACGATGCAGACCGAGAGCAGCAGCATGACTAAGGATTTGTCCCCGACCCGGAGGCCGCTCCAAGTCGTGCCGCCGTGGAAATACAGTTCGTCCAGCGGGATCAGCACCACCTCCTTGCTTGCCCCGCCCTCATATATCCACCAGTGCTCCTTGAAATATTCCAGCATGTCGGCGGTCTTGGAGACGATGTCCGCCCCGGGCCAGGTCATGATGAAGGTGAGGACCGAGCCGGAGTTGCCCAGACCCATATTGTGCGAAGGGTTGAGCCGGGGCAGCCATTCCCCGCGGACCATGATGTCGCAGTAGGGGATGGTCGAGTTGTCGATGTCCTCCATCACTGCCGCCACGTTGAGCTCCACCTCGGAGCCCATCATCATTACCGTTACCGGCTGCCCCACAGGATCCTGGCCCGGGAAGAGGGTGCGGGCGAGCGTCCGGCTGATGACCGCGCTGTTGACCGACCCTTTCCATGCCTCATTGCTTCCCTCCGTCAGCCGGAACGAGAACATGTCGAAGAACGTCGAGTCCGCGATGCCGACCATCCCAAGCACCATATTGTCCCCGGAATGTATCTCCATGGAGGACTGGCCGGCAAACGCCGTGGTCTTCTCTATCTCCGGGTAGCGCTGCCGCAGATAGGTCTGCAGGTAATACGCGCTCTCGTACTGTCGTTCGCTGGCCACCAGGTAGATACGGTCAGCGTTCTGCTGGAATGAGTCGGTGCGCAGCTGCTTGGTCACGTAGCAGGCGAGCAGCAGCACGAAGGCCATCGACACGGTCAGGCCGGTGATGTTGATGGCTGTGTAGAGTTTGTTCTTCTTCAGGAAGTTGAGGAATGAATGCATGGTAGGTGGTGCTATAAGTCAGTTTTCGATTAAATAACGTACAGGCGGAGGCAAATGTTGCATCGGCGTCCACAAAATTTGGGCAGCAATGGTAAGCAGGGAGACGGGGGTGTTTTGTAAGCGCTCGGGAATCAGGCTCTTGCAAATCAAGGTGTGCTTCGCGAAGGCTCAGAAAGCTGCGAAAAGAACTCGTTGTGGTTGCAAATACTTGTTTTGCAGGTGTTTGTGAAACGGCCCCGCTGCACTGCTTACCGTTGGCGGAAGAGCGGGCCGGGGTAATTAACCAAGTCAGATCAGAACCCGTTGAGCGGCAGCAGCACTGTCGGCAGCAGAAGAAGGAAGCCCAGGACAATGAGCACCAGGATGAACTTCCAGACCCATCTGACCCACTTGGCGTAGGGTATGCCGGCGATGCCGAGGACAGCGATGAGGACGCCTGAGACGGGGGTAATCATGTTGGTGAAGCCGTCGCCGAACTGGAAGGCGAGGACGGTGGCCTGGCGGGAGAGTCCGATCAGGTCCGAGAAGGGGGCCATGATGGGCATGGTGAGGGCGGCTTTGGCAGTGGCCGAGGGCATGAAGAGGTTGATGCCGGTCTGGATGCCGTACATGGCTGAGAGCGAGCCGATCTTGCTGCCCTCTCCGAGGCCGGAGGCCATCGAGTAGAGTATGGTGTCGATCACCCGGCCGTTCTCGAGGATGTGGATGATGCCGGCGGCCAGGCCCACGACGAGGGCGGCGGAGAAGATGTCCTTCGCCCCTTCGAGGAACTCCCGTGCGATGCGGTTGGCATTGTACCCGGCGGCAATGCCCGAGAGGATGCCGAGGGCGAGGAACAGGGCCGCAATCTCTTCAATGTACCACGAATAGCCGAGGGCCCCGACGATGAGGTACAGCACCGAGAACAGCAGCATGGTCAGGATGAAATACCGGACATTGCGCCTCAGGGCAATGAAGGACAGGACAATATAGCAGAGCGACACGGAGGGTAGGAGCCACGCGGCGCGGTAGGTGCCGTTGCCCACGCTTATAGTGCAGTCCTCCGCATAGAAAATGGAGAAGAGCGCCACGGCCGCCGAGGACAGGGCGAAGGCTATCCAGGAGGAGCGGGTCCGGAGCACGTCGGGCTTGGAGGAGGCGTCGGCGGCCTTCTCCCTCCAGCGGGCGTCCGCCTCATACATCACCGACCGCCGCGGGTCCCGGTGCACCTTGTGCGCGTAGCGGAGCACGAAGATAATCATGGCCAGATTGAGCACCGCCCAGCATACGAGCCTGTACTCGAAGCCGGAGAACATCGGCAGTCCCGAGAGATTCTGCGCCACCCCGACCGTGAACGGGTTGAGGACCGCCCCGGCAAAGCCCACATGCGCCGCCACATACACCATGCACACCCCGACTATCGAGTCGTAGCCCATGGAGATGGCCAGCGGCACTATCAGCACCGTGAATGCGATGGTCTCCTCGCTCATCCCGAAGACCGCCCCGAAGACCGAGAACAGCAGCATGATCAGCACCAGGACGATATTGTTCACGCCGACCGCCCGCAGCACCCGGAACCTCTCTAACCGCGAAGTGAAGGCTAAGAACGAATGTATCCCCGCATCCACCGCCTTGGCCGAATTGACGATCCAGAACGCCCCGCCGATGATCAGCAGGAAGACGATGATGCCCGCCTGGGCCGTGAATCCCTCGTAGAGCGAGGTCATGATCTGCCAGGTCTGCGGTACGGACTCCTGCGGGACGAAGGTCACCCCGTCGTCCCCCGTCACATATTCCCCGCCGGGGACAAACCAGGTTGCGGCCGCGGCTATGAGCGTCACGGCGAAAATAATAACATAGGTGCTCGGAAATTCCAGCTTTCTGTTCAGCAGTTTCATTTCACAAAAATAATGTTAAATTTGCGGAAAATAAAAATTCCGACCCTATGAACATATCACCCAAAGCCCAGCATTACATCGATCTCGAAGACCGTTACGGAGCCCACAACTATCATCCCCTGCCTGTAGTCCTCTCGCGCGGCGAGGGCGTCTACGTATGGGACGTGGACGGCAAGCGCTACTATGACTTCCTGTCGGCCTATTCGGCTGTCAATCAGGGACACTGCCATCCCAAGATAGTAAAGGCCCTGTGCGACCAGGCCCAGAGGCTCTGCCTTACGTCCAGGGCATTCTACAACGACTGCTTAGGACCTTACGAGGAGATGGCCACCAAGTTCTTCGGCTACGACAAGCTCCTGCCCATGAACTCCGGTGCCGAGGCCGTAGAGACCGCCCTGAAGCTGGCCCGCCGCTGGGGATATGTCAGGAAGGGCATTCCCGAGAACGAGGCCCTCATCATCACCTGCGAGGGCAACTTCCACGGCCGCACCATCACCATCGTATCCATATCCACCGACCCGGACAGCTACTCCCAGTACGGTCCCTTCACCCCCGGCTTCATCTCGATCCCCTACGATGACAGCCAGGCCCTGCGCAAGGTCCTCGAGGAGAAGGGCGACAGGGTAGCGGCCTTCCTCGCCGAGCCTATCCAGGGCGAGGCCGGAGTCTACGTGCCCCACGACGGCTATCTGAAGGAGTGCTACGACCTCTGCAAGAAGCACAACGTCCTGTTCATCGCCGACGAGGTCCAGACCGGTATCGGACGCACCGGACGCATGTTCGCCTGCGACCATGAGGGCATCCGTCCCGACATGATTACCATCGGCAAGGCCCTATCGGGCGGTGTGCTCCCCATCTCGGCAGTCTTAGCCGACGACGAGATCATGCTGACCATTAAGCCCGGCGAGCACGGCTCCACCTTCGGAGGCTTCCCTCTCGCGGCCAAGGTGGCGGTAGCGGCCCTCGAGGTCATCCGCGACGAGCACCTGACCGAGAATGCCGAGAGGCTCGGCAAGATCTTCCGGGAGGAAATGTCCAAAATCAATTCCCCCTTCTTCAAGTCCGTCCGCGGCAAGGGACTGCTCAACGCCGTCATCACCGAGCCGCAGAAAGGCCTCGAGGCCTGGGATATCTGCCTGGCAATGGCCGATAAGGGCCTCATCGCCAAGCCCACCCACCGGCACATCATCCGCTTCGCACCCCCTCTCGTCATCAACGAGGAGCAGCTGCGCGAGGCCGCCGGCATCATCAAGGACGTATTCGAACATCTCTAAAGACAAGATATTACCATGCAGACGACATCCAAGGTACTGATGGTCAAGCCCGCCCGTTTCGCATTCAACCCGCAGACGGGCGGCAACAACGCGTTTTCCCGTCCCGGACGCGAGTCCTCATCCCAGGAAAACGCCCTGCGCGAGTTCACCTCCTACGTTGCCCTCCTCAGAGCCAATAAGATAGACGTGGTCATCGCGGAGGACACCCCTCATCCGCACACCCCAGACTCCATTTTCCCCAACAACTGGTTCAGCACCCACGGGGACGGCACCCTCGTCCTCTATCCCATGTCCGCCCCCAACCGGAGGAATGAGCGCAAGCCTGAGGTTTTAGAGGTCATCCGGAAAAATTTCGAGGTGCGGCGGGTCATCGACCTGACCTGGTGGGAAAACGACAATCTCTTCCTCGAAGGGACCGGAAGCATGGTTCTCGACCGGGATAACAAAATTGTTTACGCCTGCAAGTCCTACCGCACATCGGAACAGGTGCTCGCGGATTTTTGCAAACAGATGAGTTATACTCCCGTATTTTTTGAGGCTTACGATCGCAACGGCGTGGCCGTCTACCATACCAATGTCCTGATGAGTTTCGGTACGGCCTATTGCATAGTCTGCACTGAGTCTATCCGTCCTGAGGACCGTGAGAGGGTTCTGACCGCCATAAAGGACAGCGGCAGGAAGATAATGGACATCTCATTTGACCAGCTTGAGAACTTCGCCGGCAACATGCTCGAGCTCAGCAGCCCCTCCGGCCGTCCCGTTCTGGTCATGTCCGCCACTGCCCGCAAGAGCCTGACCACAGAGCAGAGCCGGGAACTCAGCACGGTGTACAAACTCCTCTCCCCGCAACTCGACTATATCGAGACCCACGGAGGCGGCTCGGCCCGCTGTATGCTCGCGGAGCTGTTCTGATTTCTGTCAGATACGTCTCAGAACCTGATAGCCAGTCCTGCTCCTCCCGATGGAGGCGCGAAGGAGAGTGTCGCTGCATTCTTGAGCTTTACCGTGCCTACCCAGTAGAGCGGGATGCTGGCTACAAGTAACGTGCCTCCGACAATGGAGCCGAGCCAGCTGACTACAGGGATATACATGGTGTAAGGATTGGTATGATTGGCTGAGTTGAATACGTCGAACAGCACGCTGCCTACCACTATCCCGGCCCCTGTCGCGCTAAGTACGATACCGGACGTGAATAGTCTCCTTCCTTTTAGATAGTAGTTCTCATAATCACACTGGGACATGTAGGTCATGGCAGTGGACTTGTTGAGCCTTACGCCGTATGCTGTGTACAGATGGCCGTTTCTGTAGGATATGTGCTGATTGGTGCCGATATATTGTGCCCAGGCGGTACTGGCGGTAACAATGGATAGAAATATGGTGAACAGGAATTTCCTCATAATTAAAAAATTAAATAGTTATCTTATTACGAAATAGCAGCTGCCCCGCAGGTATTCAGTGCTGTCGGAGTCATAGGCGCAGATGGATATGTTGTAACGGCCCGGAGTCTGAGGGATTCGAGTGGTTTCCAGTTTGAACAGTCCGGTTATGCTGAGAAGTTTTAAATCATCTTGTTCAAGTTCTGTCAGGGGTTTTGTGACGGGTAGAGCTTCATTTGAGTCTGATTCAAGGTGTGTAGTGTTGTAATGGCTTTTAATAAAGGGCCAGTAGGCGTAGTATGTGATGTCAAATAAATCATTTAAGTTACTTTTGGCGGGATGATTCTGATCCCAGTCATTGTCGCAGGTTATCTCAATATAGGCAGGATGATTGACGACTGCTCCCGGAGTATTGTAGAAATGTGGACCGGCCGGCCCCATAGGAGTCATCCGCCATGGCTTATATGAGTTGTCGTTGTTTGCGTTTGCAAGGCTGTCAAAAAGAAAAGCTTTTTTATTGTCGGAACCTGATAAAAAGTTAAGACTTGTGACTTGCAAGGGCGAAACTGTCTCGAAGAAAGGCTCTATCTGAATAGCGGTAATGTTATTATTGCCGTCAAGTGTGGTGTCACAGACATATGTGGCAATATCACCGAACTCGTAGTAGGCGCAGATGAAATGGGATACCATTCGGGAGTCCTTAATCCAGCAGGATTGAGCAAGTATCAATAACAAGCATGAAAGTACTATTCTGTAAAGTCCTTTTTTCATGATATTAGGTATTAATAAGTTACTATTCTGTACCACCACCAGCCTGAAAGACCTTGATTGACGAAAGATCCAGGATCTCTGCTATCGTACTTCTCAGGAGGATTTGTTGTGTCAAATAATTTGGATTCGTAATATCCATTGCACAGGCCGTTCCATCCCCAGTTGCAATGTAGATAAGATATAACGTTACCTGAACTATTGCGCTTTTGTGTGATTCCGTCAATTACCCATGCATGTCCTGCGAGATTTGAGGCTAAGGCTCCGATGAAAACAGGCTTTGAAGATTTTAGCATATCCTTGATGGTATTCAGATTATATCCAATATGCCTTTTTGTTTTAGAGTAGCCTAATGATTTAAAGTATTTGGCGACAGCTGCCGGCGTTGCGAAAGTACCATCTGAAAACAGAAAATTGTAGTGTACGCCTATTCCATCTGCGGCCTTTTTCCCAAGTGTCGAGAGGGCTGTCTTAGTATTTTCGTCTGTGGTGTTGCCAAATCGGCAATTTTCGAGTGTTGACCATTGGATGCCGGAGATTCCAAATTTACTTGATAGTGAGATGTCTTTATTTCTTGCTAGGATTTGAATGGCAGCGGTTGTGGTGCAACCAATTGGACAAGTTTCACCAGAGCTTGTCTTAACTGTTATGTAATTGTTGAATGGGCTGTCTTGATGCCAGCATGTCTTTAACAGCGCATTTATATGTAGAAGTCCCGTTGGTGGTAAAGGATTACCAGGGTTTGTAGGGTCTTCTTCGTGGCCTGGAGGATAGGAACCATCATCTGCGCCAGGGGGCAGAATCCCTCCGCTCATGGTCGTTATAATGTAGTCTCGTATCAGGATACTGGTTATTGTGGACGGTGAATAGCCTCCTAAATAATAGTCACCATCAGCTTCGCAATACAGTTGTTCAAGGGTTAATCCCTCAGGCGATGTGGCTCCAGGATCAACAGACGGCGGGTTGACGATGTTGGCGGGGGCACTGCCTTGTTCAGTTATGGCCAGTACCGGAACAAAACGGTCATCGGCACCTAAGACGGCGTAACCTTGGTTGTCTTCGAAATCAACGACGTACAGCAATTGCTCGAACTCGTCTTGTCCGTCCAAAGCTTTAGTCGAGGGGAAGTCAGCAGCAGTAATTAGTTTTACGCTAGACACCTTGCCGCCTATTGTGGCTTTTGTGTCTCCTCCGTTGATGAGCTCAAGAGCAGAATTCAGGTTCGACATGGCTTCTTCAACTGTCACGTTGTGAGGGTTGGATTCCGTGGTTTCGATTTCCGGACGCTTTTCGATGCTGCACGCGTGAGTGATTATCAGCAGAGTAATTGTTAGAACGGTGATAGCGAATCCCGTAAAAGAAAATGGTTTGTGTTTCATAATAGATTTTGTTGAGGTTGATGTCCCAAATATAGTGAATTTCCCGACCGTAACAAAGTTTTAACATTAAAAATCTCCGAAAAATTAGGCATTTATGGATTTTTATGTATCTTTGCAGCCCGTCTA
>CALUPK010000035.1 GCA_944322575.1 uncultured Bacteroidales bacterium
CTGACAACGAGGAAAACCGTACGGCAACCTTCAAGGTAGAATGGAAAACCAGGCCGGAATCCGATTCTTTCAGCTATTATCCAATAGTCGTCACTCAGCTGAACGACAGCTCCATCGAGCCCGGCCCGGCTGCCATCTGACATCCGGCAAAGACAGCCCGGAACCCGAAACCGCAAGCCCGACACAGCCAGCCGGACCTGTCAGGCGTAATGAATCTCCACGACCTTGCCGATAGCCTTGAGGTTGGCGGCAAGGCGTTCTATTAATTTGAGTTTCAGTGTGGTGTCTATGGGCAGACCCTCATGGGCCTTGTTGACTCCCTGACCTACGAAGAAGGTGATATGGGTGGCCTTCTCCAGCAGCATCTCGGCCAGGAGCGAGGCTCCGTCCTGTTTGGTGAACATCTTGGGTGTGAGGTCATTGGGCGAGATATACTTCTCGGTCAGCTCGAGGAGGCGGCGCAGGGTGATCACGCCCTCGGTCGTCAGGTCGATGCCGTCGATGTGCCCGATGGGCGGAATGTCCTTATCCGGGAAGTCCAGACTCGTAGTAACCTTCTTGCCCAGGTAGCGGGCCACTATCTGGGAGCTGGTACCTCCGCAGACCACTTTCTTGCTGTCCCCTTCCATGAACTTACCCACGTAGTAATCGTCGTTCTCCTTATTGACCGGAGGACCCACCATCAGGTTGACGTGCAGGGCCTCGCGCATCTTCAGTGCGGCCACGGTGGTATCGTCCCCGGGCTTGTCCATGTACAGGTCGTTGCAGGCGGCGGCCAGGAGCCAGGCCACGCAGCGGGCCGACATCTCCGGCTGGATATTGCGGTCCAGATGCTCCATGATCTCACGGCGGTCCCAGCCGAAATTGAGCACCCGTCCGATACCGGCATGGATGGTACCGTCGGACATGACCATCACCACATCCCCGTCGCACAGCGACAGCTCCGAGTGATAGACCTTCTTGCCCAGCACCTCGAGGGGCTTGCGGTCGAAGTCGATGCAGCGGCCGTCGTGATAATATATCGCCTGAGGATTATCGAACTCGAAAAGATAGCCGTGACCGGCAGAGTCCACGTGAATCACCGAGAAGGTCGAGTAGGCCACCCCGCGGACCTTGCACACCGGCAGGGTCTGGATCATGGTCTCGATGCAGTCCTCGATGGGGATGTTGTTGGAGACCATCGTACAGAGTATCTTCGAGGAGAGAGTAGAGAGGATGTTGGCCTTCACCCCGCTGCCCAGCCCGTCGGCCAGCACGAGGGTGGTGTAGCCGTCGACGGTCACCCACTCGACATTGTCCCCGCAGAGCTCTTCCCCGTACTTGTTCAGGGAGACGTATCCGTATTCTATAAACAGTTCCTTCATAACCGGCCCTCCTGAATATTAGGCTTTTCCCTCGGACTTTCCCCTCTCCTCCTCTTCCTGCATGAGGGTCTTCTTGAGCTTGAGCAGGGCCACCTTGGTCTCGGCCGTGGTCTCACCCAGCAGCGAGGCGATCTCCTGGGCCACGCGCATCTGCTTCTTGATCACGTCGTCGGTGGTGGCCAGGGTCTCCATGCGCATCTTGCCCAGTTTCTCGCTGTACTGCACCTCGTCGGTGATGTCCTTGAGGATGCCGAAGAGGGCGTGGTTGCTCTTGAGGATGCTGATGGACAGGTCGATGTGCCGCCGGGTCTCGGAGACGTACATCTTCTTGCGCACGTACTGCTTTCCGGAGTTCTGGGCGATGAGGAACTCGGTGGGATTGAAGAAGTCGACGGCCGGCAGACCCTTGACATTGACGGTGGTGATGCCCAGGAGCTCGCGGGCCTTGGCATTGATGTCCACCACATTCATGTCGCTGTCCAGGACGACGATGCCCTCGGGACTGTTGTGAATGATCTCGTAGGACATGGACTCGGCCCTCTCGCGCATGTAGGGCAGGCAGATGTCTATGTCGGCATAGCCGTTGAACACGGCCCAGGCCTTCTCGCGGCAGGTAGGGTAACCGCAGGAGCCGCAGTTGAGCTCGTCCTCTGGCTTGAACTTACCGGTACGGTGCAGAATCTCGTCTATCTGCTCCGGGGCAGGTATCAGGCTCCTGTTCTCGATCCTGGGATATGCCGCGGAAATATCCACGGTGTATTCGCGGTCGCCCTCCTTCTCAGGCCGCAGCACCTCGCACTCATGCCGCACATACCGTTTCACATCGACCGTAGCCCTCACTCCCTCACCGTCACCTATCAGACTGCAAGGACCGCTGACACAGGCATTCTCACACATATTCATCTCGAAGAACACCCCGCTTACCTTTTCGATATTCTCCAGCGTATTGACGCAGTTCAGCGGACCGTCCACTGCCACATAGTCGTATCCCTGGGGACGCGCCTCGAACGCATGAATGATGCCCCGGCGGACCGGATAGGACTTGCTGCGGTTGGCAGGAGCATCTCCTGAGATACCGGTGCAGCCGTATTTCTCCCCCTCCAGGGCCACAGCATCAGGCAGGGGGAATGTAAGTCCCCTCTCGACCATCAGCCGGCGCAGGTCCTCGAAGGTCAGCACTCCGGCTATCAGTCCGCTCTCACGGGCCTCCCGCTTCTTGGCAATGCAGGGTCCTATGAAAATAACCTTGCAGCCGGGGAACCTCTGCCTCAGCATCTTGGCATGGGCAATCATCGGGGAATCCACCGGTGCGAGGTACTTCAGGGCATCGGGATGGTACTCCTGGATGAGGCGGCAGAGGGCCGGACAGGCGGAGGTGATGAAATTCTTATACTCTCCTGTGGCAATGCACCTGGCGTACTCCTTCGTCACGGCATTGGCTCCGACGGCCGTCTCCTCGGCAAAGGCGAAGCCGAGCTTGAGCAGCACTGCCTCCATCTGGGCGAAGCTCTGAAGACGGAAGGAGGATATGAAGGACGGGGCAATGCTCGCCACCACATTGTCCCCAGAAAGCAGGAGGGCGTCCACCTCCTCCTTCTCGCTGTGGACGATCTTGGCATTCTGAGGGCAGACTACGGTACAGCGTCCGCAGAGGATACACCGTTCCTTGATGATCTGAGCCTGATGGTTCTTGACCTCAATGGCTTTCACCGGGCATTCCCTGAGACATTTGTAGCAGTCCTTGCACCGGGCTTTCTTAAATTCGAGATATTCTTTCATAAGTCTGGATTGTCTGTAGCGGGCCCCGGGTTACGGCTGGGGCAGGCCGAGCTTAGGATACACTTCGCTGAGGAATTTTTCCTCTATATTGTCCTTGTTCACGCCTCGGACGAACACGTCCGCGGAGCCGTCGAGAGCCTCCTCGGCCCTCATTACGACTCCGTCGGCGCACTGTCCGAAGCAGAAACTGGCCTGAAGTTCGATGAGCTCCTCCACGTCGTACTTGCGGAGCATTTCCTTCATGCCCTCGACCACGTCGTAGGAGCCTTTGAGGTGGCAGGAGCTTCCTATGCAGATTTTAACTATCATTGTCCTGTGTTATAGTGGATTACTGTTTCATTGCCTCCACCTCGTCGGCAGTCATGGGCTTGTAGAGATGTCCGAGCCGGCGCTTGCCGTCGGGAGTGATGAGGTAGTCCTCCTCGTTGCGCAGGCCGCCGAAGCCCTTGAACTTCTCTATCTCGTCATAATTGAGGAAATTCTTGAACTTGCCCTGGTTCCTCCACAGGTCTATCAGCTCGGGAATGAAATAGATACCGGGCTCGATGGTGAGTACGAAGCCGGGCTCCAGGGGACGGGCCAGGCGCAGGGACTTGAAACCGAAGGTAGCGCTCTTGGGATGACCGTCGTATCCTACCCATACCTCGCCCAGATTCTCCATGTCGTGTACGTCCAGTCCCATCATGTGGCCTAAGCCGCAAGGGAAAAATATGGCGTAGGCTCCCTCATGGGCCACCTCGGCGGGATCTCCTGTCACAAGGCCGATACTCTTGAGATCCGCGGCTATGGTCTCCGCCACCTTAAGGTGTATCTCCCGGAACGCCACACCTGGTCTCAGCGCGTCGACTCCTGTCATGTGGGCATGAAGCGCCATATCATATATCATCCTCTGCTGCTGAGTAAAGTGCTTGCTTACAGGAGCCGTAGACGAGAGGTCACCTGCATAATGCATTGAGTTCTCGGCACCGGCGTCAAGCAGGAAGAGGTCGCCTTCCTGAAGAGTATTACCGTGATAATGATTGTGCAGGGTCTGACCGTTGACAGTAGCGATAACCGGGAATGACAGGCCGGAACCCTCCCTGAGCGCAATCTCTGTAACCGCGGCAGCAACCTCTGCCTCCGAGATGCCAGGACGCACCATGCGCATCATGGCCTGATGCATCTTGACGGAGATATCAACAGCTTCTTCGATCTGGTCTATTTCCTCCGGGGACTTGTAATTCCTCATATTCACCACCGACTTGACAAACGGTATGGAGACATTCTCCGACTGAGCCTGTTCCGGAAGGCCGGTCAGGTCAAATATCTTGAGCGTGTGCTCCGGTCTGTATGCCGGGAGAAAATGCACCATGCGGCCTTTGTTAAGAGCTCTCTGCACATGGTCCTTGAGCATGGAAAGCGGCTCTGTACGGTCCACACCGGCCTTGTCACACTTCTCGCGGATAGTAGGCTGGCTGCCCATCCACACGATATCGTCTATGGTAAGCTCATCTCCGAACACAGTCGAGATCCCTTCGTCGATATCGACTGTCGCCGACAGACCGGCGGAATCTATTCCGAAGAAATACAGGAACGTAGAATCCTGACGGTAGGGATAAGTGTTGTCAGTGTAGTTCATCCCGGCCTCATCATTGCCAAGGAAAAGCAGGAGTCCTGTCTCGCCGTGATACTTCATGTCGGCCACAAGACGGGCCCTTCGCTGAATATAGGTCTCTCTTGAAAACATGGTAGTATTTTTATAGGTTATATGTGATTCCAAAGATACGAATTTTTATCTACATTTGTAGTCCAATCAAGATAAAAACGACCATGAAAAAATGTTTTTTCCTCTCATTAATGACTGCCATCGCACTCCTTGCGACAGGGTGCGGCAATTCCCCCGCTCCCGATAAAGAATACGTCATCGTCGTACACGGCGGTGCCGGAGAAATGGGCGACCAGGCCGACAACCCCGAGATAGCAGGCCGCTACTACGCCGCCATAGACACAGCCCTCAACATCGGCCGCAGCGTACTGGATGCAGGCGGCAACGGCACCGAGGCCGTCAAAGCCGTCATCCGCTACTTCGAAAGCAATCCTCTGTTCAATGCCGGAGTCGGAGCGACCATCTCCGCCGAAGGTTACTTTGAGCTGGACGCCGCCATCATGGAAGGCAGGGACCTCAGTGCCGGAGCGGTGGCGGGAGTGCGCCACGTTAAGCATCCCATTGACGCCGCATACGCCGTAAAGACAGCCTCCCCCCATGTGATGCTCAGCGGCACCGGCGCGGACCGTTTCGCCGAGGAGCAGGGCCTTGAGACGGTGGAGGACAACTCCTACTTTGCCACCCCGAAGACCATGAAATGGGTCAAGGAGTTCCAGGCCAAGTCCAAGAAGAACGGCACCGTCGGCTGCGTCGTACTCGACTCTGAGGGCAATCTGACCGCAGGCACCAGCACCGGCGGCATGTTCGGCAAGAAATGGGGCCGCATCGGCGACGCTCCCGTCATCGGAGCCGGCACCTACGCCGACAACGACGGAGTCGCAGTCTCCTGCACCGGCCACGGCGAGTATTTCATCCGCCACTCCGTAGCATTCAACCTCAACGCCAGGTACAAATTCCTCGGCGAGAGCCTCGAGGAAGCCGCTCACCACATCATTTTCAATGAGCTGAACCGTGAGGAGGGCAACGGAGGCCTCATCGCCGTAGACCGTCACGGCAACATCGCCATGCCCTTCAACTGCAGCGGAATGTACCGCGGATACCTGTACAAGGAGAAAAGCTCCGGCAGGATCGTAGAAGCCTACGGCATCTCCGATAAAATGATTGAAAAACAGTAATACTTAATATCTTCCCGAAATGAGACATTTCACCATCCTTTCCACTGCCGCGGCCCTCTTCATGACCGCCGCAGTCTCTCTTCCCGCGTCTGCCCAGAACAAAGGGCTGACCCTCGAGGACATCTACAAGAATTACGAATACTCTGCAAAGGGCGTCAGCGCCTTCCGCTGGGCTGAAGACGGCCATTCCTTCCTCACCATCGAGAGGGATGAGGCCACCGGAGGGCAGAATATTGTCCTCAATGACATCAGAACCGGGGAGAAGACAGTCACCGTAGCCGCCTCCTCCCTCATCCCCGAAGGATGGGACCGCCCGCTGACCATCAACGGCTACACCTGGTCGCCCAACGGCTCGCAGCTGATGATCTACACTGACGCGCAGCGCGTATGGAGGACAGCCAAGAGAGGCAACTACTGGCTCTACACCCCCGCTTCGGGTGAGCTACGCCAGCTCGGCCTCCCGGGCTTCGAGCCCTGCTGGATGCAGTTCGCCAAGTTCTCTCCCGACGGAACGAAGATCGCCTACGTGTATAAGAACAACCTCTACGTAGAGAGTCTCGCCGACGGCACCGTCCGCCAGCTGACCTCCGACGGCAACGACGAGATCATCAACGGCCAGTTCGACTGGGTCTACGAGGAAGAGCTGCACCAGCAGGACGGCTGGCGCTGGAGCCCTGACAGCCGGAGCATCGCCTACTGGCAGTTCGACACCCGCGGCACCGGCACCTTCTACATGATAGACAACATCGACTCGATATACTCCACCGTCATTCCCCTGCCCTACCCCAAGGCCGGCACCACCAACTCAGCCGCCCGCATCGGCGTAGTGGACGTGGATGCCGCTGAGCCCGCCACCCGCTGGTTCGAGTTCGAGGGCGACCCGAGAGAGCACTACTTAGCCCGCATGGAGTTCGTACCCGGCTCGGACGAGGTGATGATTCAGAGGCTCAACCGCGCCCAGAACACAGACTGGGTCTTCTACGGCAATATCCGCACGATGGAGCTCACCCCCGTGCTCACCGAGACCGACGGGGCCTTCCTCGACGTGCATGACGACATCGTATGGCTCGAGGACGGCAAGTATTTCACCTGGACCAGCGAGAGAGACGGCTGGAGACATCTCTACCGCGTATCCCGCGACGGCAGCGACATAACCCTGATTACCAACGGAGACTTTGACTACGAGAGCATCGTACGCATAGACGCCGAGGGCGGCTGGGTCTACTACATCGGTACACCGGACAGTCCCATAGACCGCTACCTCTACCGCAGCCGCTTAGACGGCAAGGGTGAGCCCGAGCGCCTGACCCCCGCAGACGCCCCCGCCGGACACCATTACTACAACATCTCGCCGGACGCCAAGTACGCCATGCACACCTTCAGCAACAGCGAGACCCCTACCGTCTACGAGATAGTCACCCTCCCTAAGCACAAGACAGTCCGCGTACTCGAGGACAACCATGAACTGGCCGCCAAGTTCGCCGCCCTTGACCTCAACCCCAAGGAATTCTTCCGCGTGGACATAGGCGACATAGAACTCGACGGCTGGATGATCAAGCCCGCAGGCTTCGACCCGTCGCAGAAATATCCGGTCATCTTCTTCATCTACGGAGAGCCCTGGCAGTCCACCGTACAGAACTCGTGGGGAGGAGGCGACCTCTGGAGCCGTTTCCTCGCCCAGCAGGGATATGTCGTGATGAGCGTCGATCCCCGCGGCACGGCTACCCCGAGAGGACATGAGTGGCGCAAATGCGTACACGGCAAGATCGGCATCCTGCCCATCGCCGACCACGCTGCGGCAGTCACCAGGCTCCTGCAGACCTACAGCTTCATGGACCCCGCCCGTATCGGCATCTGGGGCTGGAGCGGCGGCGGCTCGTCCACGGCTCACCTGATGTTCAAGTATCCCGACATCTACTCCACAGGTATCGCAGTGGCAGGAGTGTATTCCCTCTATCTGTACGACACCATCTACCAGGAAAGATACTCCGGAATCCCCTCGCTCAATCCGCAGAGTTACCATGACGGCTCGGCCATCAACTTCGCCGGAGGACTCAAGGGCGACCTGCTGCTCATCCACGGCACCGGTGACGACAATGTCCACTACCAGTGCTGCGAGATGCTGGTCAACGAGCTCATCCGACAGAACAAGATGTTCTACCAGCTTTCCTATCCGATGCGCACCCACGGCATCTCGGAGCGGGAGAATACTACTTATCATCTGTATCAGTCCATGTTCAAATTCTGGGAAGAGCACCTGTAACCACCTGCAACCACCTGTAACCGAAACGCCCCTATTTTCACGTTGCTTTTTAGTTATATACCAACCGGCTCACTGTCAAAGATTTACCCAAACGAAAACTTTTTAAATACACGAGATTTGCGGCAAAACACGGATTATTTGTCCCACGTAAATATGCCTCAAAACCGCATCCAACTGACAGTCACATTGATACGCCACAACTAAAAAGCAACGTGAAAATCGCTTGTAGGCAATGAAACTATGAGTTATTCAATCAAAAAGATATGGAAGATTTTTTCAAATATGTAGAATGTGCGGTGACGGTGTGCGATACGGAGTGCGTGATCGTATACCAGAACGAGAAGTCGGTGGCGGTGAACGGGGACATGCGGGGTAAGTGCATGCTCGGCTGCCACAATGACCGCTCGCGGGGCATCATCGCCCGCATCCTCTCCGAAGGCGCCACGAACTCTTACACCATCAGCAAGAAAGGCCAGCGCAAGCTCATCCACCAGACACCGTGGTACAAAGAGACCGGCGACACCGCCCGCGATGTACAGGACGGCCCCTCCGGCAGGACAATAGCCGGCATCATCGAGCTGTCCATCGTCATCCCCGAAGAGATGCCCCACTACGACCGGGGGTAGGCAGCGACACACCCGCACACGACCCTCCGGCATCGCTTCAACGGCTGTCATGAACGGCTCGCAGCCGGCGGAGTGGCTACCCCCGCTGATGCGGCTCTGATGATGCAGCTCGGTGCCGAGGGAGTCTTCGTAGGCTCCGGCATCTTCAAGTCCGGCAACCCGGAAAAGAGAGCCCGCGCCATAGTCAACGCAGTGACCAACTACAACGACGCTGCCCTGCTGGCCGAGGTATCCACCGACTTAGGCGAGGCCATGGTCGGCATCAACGAGGAGGAGATCACCATCCTGATGGCCGAGAGAGGCAAATAACCGAATCCGCACACAGACAATGCACACAATAGGCATTCTCGCTCTACAGGGGGCCTTCCTCGAGCACAGACAGATGCTGGAAGGCCTCGGTGTGGAGCACTTTGAAATCCGTCAGCCGGGCGACCTGAACCGGCCGATGGACGGACTCATCCTGCCCGGCGGCGAGAGCACCGCGATGGGCAAGCTGATGGAATGTTTAGGCATGCTGAAACCTCTTAAAGAGCGTATTGCAGACGGACTTCCAGTATTCGGCACCTGCGCAGGAATGATCCTGCTGGCAAAAGACCTTGGCGATGAGCCCAGAAGATTTCTTCAGGTCATGGACATACGTGTTCTCCGCAATGCCTACGGCCGCCAGCTCGGCAGTTTCTTCACACGCGGTACTTTTGCCGGAATGGAGGAAGTGCCCATGACTTTCATCCGCGCTCCCTACATCGAGAAGGTAACCGCCCCTGACGTAGAAGTCTTAGCTACTGTAGACGGCAACATCATTGCCGCCCGCCAGCGCAATATGCTTGTCACTTCCTTCCACCCGGAGCTTAACGACAATCAGCGCATCCACCGCTATTTCCTCAATCTTATAGGGTGAAGCGGAGCTTCAGCAGTGCCGCCAGCGGTCTGAGCCGGTAGGTGTAGACGTATGTGGTGATGTCACTGTAGACGGCCGAACTGTAGGTGTCCGTACCGAGGAGGTTGCGGCACTCTAAGGTCAGCTCTATCCGTTTCGTGCGCCACGAGAGAGAGGCGTCCAGGAAGAACATGGACCTGTCGCCCGAGACGGCGTCATTGTAGTAATGCTCGCCGCCCACCTTCAGGAAGACGCTTTCGGCAAAGGACAGGCTGAGGGCCGCGTTCTGCCTCAACGAGTGAATCGGGGGCTGCTCCCCTCCGATGTCGGTCACGCTGCGGCTGCGGGAGGCCGACACCCCGTAGTCCAGACCGGCCCAGTCACAGAACCGGGAGCTGAGCGCCAGAGTGCCGGAAATGTTGTCCATCTCGCTCTGATACAGCTCGTACTGGCGGTACAGGGAGCTCCATGTACGGGACCAGGATGCCGACAGCTTCACGGTGGTGCTGATAGCGAAGAAGAGCTTGCTGGCATTGGCCGCCACGTTGACCCCGTGTGAGAGACCGGGGCTGTCCACCGTCTCCACCCGGGTGAGAGTGGAGTCATAGACAGTGCCGTAGGTATGGCTGTTCCAGCTCCTCCAGTAGCCGCCGGAGAGCTTGGCGAAAGCCGCTATGCGGGTGGCGGCGTACGAGAGGTCCGCGACGTAGTTCTGGAGCCTGCGCCGGGGCAGCTCCCCGCCGGTCCGGGAGATGTGGCGGTAGTTGCTCATGATATATCCTCCGTAGTCGCTGTACAGCCCGCCGTAACTCTCATCGTATGAGGCAGAGGCGGACAGTTTCAGCTCGGGAGCAATGGCCAGCTGCATGCTGAGGGCCGGGGAGACGAGCGGACGGTCCACGCTGCCGGTACCGCCGCGTACACGGTCGCTCTGCCGGATACCCTTGTACCCTAAGCTGGCGTATGCGGATATATTGAACTTCTTGCCGATGCGGTAGGAGACCGAGGGCTGGGCAGCCACGGTGTACTCCTGGCGGAGGATGTCGTTGCGCATGGAGTCGGCGGCCTGCGGGAGCGGTCCGTCCGTCGTGAGCGGAGACAGCTCCGAGCGCATCATGTCCACCGCAGCATCAGCCCGGAAGGTCAGCGAGACGAACCAGCCGCTGCGGTTGAACGTGAGTCCCGCCCGGTTGTATGCGGTGAGTCTTCTTGCCGAGATGGACTGCACGGCTCCATCAGATCCCGCGCTGTCCCCGAAGATGCCATCATAGATCAGCGGCCTGACGGTGAGGGTCTCGGGCCGGTCGCTGTACGAGATGTCTGAGGAGGCGTCCCACATAAGGGGACCGCTGCTGCGCATGTAGCGGAAACGGTTGCTCAGACTCAGACCAGGATGGCGGAAGGACTGCTCCACGGAGGAGCCGTTGTTGTCCACGCCGCCGTAGTCCGTGCTCCACGAGCCGCTGAAGGACAGCTTGTCGGTGATGTACCGCTCCTTTGTGTTGCTCTCCACGTCGATGTCCGCCGTGAGCCGGTCTAAGCGCGAGCGGGAGAGGATGCTCTCTCCGATGACTATCTGCTGTGCTGGATCAGCCAGATGGTATGTCGTGACCGAAGTCCCCTCGTCCTCGCGCAGGTCGTGCTGGTACTGCACGTTCGCCCTCAGGTTCAGGTCCCCGCGCAGACGGACTATGCTGTTGGCGGAGACCATGTGCGTCTGATTGTCTAAATAGCGGTTCTTTCCGAACGGAGGGACACTCGGACGCTTGACCCCGAGCACCGAGGACGCCCCGTCGGAGAAGCCCATGAGACCTCCGAATATCTCCTCGGATACGTCGTCGCCGGTGTTGTTGGTCTTGTAGGTGTCCATGGTCTGGAACCTGCGGCCGAAGTACATGGCCGCCGCCTCTCCGTACCACATCGCGGGCCTGTAGCCTCCGCCTGCCGCTATGTATCCGCCCCAGGTGCCCCTGGCCCCCTTCTTCAGACGGAGATTGACGGCCGGAGCTCCCGGCAGACCCTGATCCTCGTAGATCTTGATATGCTGGTGGTCCTCCAGGACCTCCACGGACGCTATGTCCTCGGCCCTGATGGTGTTGGTGGCCAGACCATAGCGCGACTCAAGCATGTCCAAACCCTCCACGTACATCCGGCCTATATCCTTCCCGTTGTACCTCAGTCTTCCGGAACGGGACACCTCGATGCCCGGCATCCTGCTCATCACCTCCCCTATGGTGCGGTCGCCGCTCTCCCTGAAGCTCTCCACATGATAGACCACAGTGTCCGTCCTTCTCTCCACCGGCTCGGCCCTGACGGTCACCTCTCCAAGGGACATCGCAGCCCATTCCATAGAGAAGTCCACCGTCATGCTACGGGCTGGGATGACCCTGGTCTGGGCCCTGAGGTTGAAGCCCGTGACCCTGACGGCCAGACTGTCGTCATCTCCGGAATACTCAATACTGTAGGTCCCGTCAGAGGAGGTCATGGCGAAACGGTACACCGAACGGCCGTCGCTGCGGCACAGCATCACATTGGCATCCTCGACGGGAGCACCGCTGTCGCTGCGGGTGACACGGCCGCGCACGGTCACAGTGACTTTCTCCACGGTCATTTTCTCCTGCGAATGTGCCTGCGGCAGGCTTGCCCGGCTCATGGTTGCCTGTGTCACTGTCGGTTGTGACATGGTTGTCTGTGCCGTGGCCGCATGTGACATGGTAGTTGCCTGCGACATCAAGGCTTGCGCCAGAAGTGTGAGTACGGTCAGAATTCGTCTCATGGTACACTTTTAATTATTGTCTCTTTATCCCAGTCATTGCCACTATACATCTTCGTTATATTACAACAATCTGTCTGCCAGAGTGATAGTCTTTCCTCAAAATGTCAGGAGGTTCCAATTCAAGGGAAAAACAGTCAATTTCAGTCCTCCCTACATTTTGCCGTTCCCTCAACATATTGATTATCACAGGTTCTTATATTAACGAAAATGTATAGTGGCAATAAATTCTGCAAGGCTGTTGTCTATGGCCATTCCATGGGATAGTAGGGCATCCGCCAGTTCCGGTAGTCGGCCTCCTCGATGCCTTTGCCGGTCACGATGTAGACCGTCGTCTCCTCGTTGAAGGACTTCGGCCAGCGGAAGCAGCTGCGCTCGTAACGCTTGAACCTGCGGTAGGTCGTCCTGTCCTCGTGCTCGTAAACATAGTCGTAGAAAGGCTCGGGACTGTCGGTCACGGACACAGCCTCGAAGCTGTACTGTCCCGTGGTGTCTCTGGCGTACAGTATCAGCCCAGGCAGGCCCTTGAGCTTCCACGGACCCTCGCTTACCGGTATCTCAGGGGTGAACCACGCCTCCCACCTCCGGCCACGGAAGTCGCACTCGGCCTTCTGACAGTCGAACGACGCCACAGTGCCGTGCTCTCCGGTCATCTCCCACTCCAGGGCCGGGACCTCCTCCTCGTAGATGTGGGCCAGGCTGTAGGAGAAGTTGCCGTTTTCAGCCTTTTCATTGGCCCATATATCTGGCACTACAACCTTGAGCCTGTC
>CALUPK010000036.1 GCA_944322575.1 uncultured Bacteroidales bacterium
CGGTTGGTGGCGGCCAGGATGACCACTCCCTTGCGGGCGTCGAAGCCGTCCATCTCGGTCAGCAGCTGGTTGAGGGTCTGCTCCCTCTCGTCATTGCCTCCGCCGAGGGTGGCGTCGCGCTTCTTGCCGATGGCGTCTATCTCGTCGATGAAGATGATGCAGGGGGCCTTTTCGTTGGCCTGCTTGAAGAGGTCCCGGACCTTGGCGGCTCCCATGCCGACGAACATCTGTACGAACTCCGAGCCGGACATGCTGAAGAACGGCACTTTGGCTTCTCCAGCCACGGCCCTGGCGATGAGGGTCTTGCCCGTACCCGGAGGACCTACGAGCAGGGCACCCTTGGGCAGGGATGCTCCGATACGCGTGTATTTGTCCGGATTGTGCAGGAAGTCCACTATCTCACGCAGGGCTTCCTTTGCCTCGTCCTGCCCGGCCACGTCAGCGAAGGTGGTGCGGACATCCGAGTCAGCGTAGATCTTGGCCCCGCTGCCTCCGAAGGACATGAAGTTGCCTCCCCCTGCTCCGAGGCGGGACTGAATCGACTTTCCGGCCTGTCTCCATATCAGGTAAAATATCAGGAAGGGTAGGACCCACAGCAGGATGAAATTCATAATCGGGGAGTTCTCCCTGGGTATCTCGCGTGTAAACGCTATGCGGCCGTCCTCATTGGGGCTTTTAGCCGCCAGCAGCCGGTCCACCAGGCCGGGGTCTCCGACAGAGCCGGTGGAGTAGGTGGTCTTGCCGTCCTCGCCCTCGTCGGTCAGGAAGTAGATGTAGTCGTTCTTGATCATTACCTTCTCCACTAGACCGCTGTCCACCTTGTTGATGAAGGTGCCGTAGTCGGTGGGAATGATGCGCTGGCCGTTCATCTTGGGAAAGACCAGCCAGTTGAGTATCAGGACCACGACGATGACCACCAGCATGCCTACAAATGAGCTGGTGCGGGGTCCCTGGTCCTGGGGTTTGTTGCCGCCGTTGCCGCGGCTGTCTTGCTGTACTGCCATTTATTCGGTATTTAATTGATTTATTAAACGCATCGAAAATGGCAACTATCATGCCATGCGGACAGGGGTGACAATTTTGCATGGTCACCTGTTATGAGGCAGAAGGGGCAAACTCCAGCCGGGCGGGGGTGCGGAGGTTGGTGAGGCGTCCGTCGCGGACAACGGGGGTGCCGCTGGTGAAGGTGTCGGTGACGGCCCAGTCGAAGGTCTGTCCTTCGAGGGGGGACCAGCCGCAGCGGTAGGCGATGTTGGCCTTGGAGACGGTCCAGGGGCGGCGGCGGACGATGACTAAGTCGGCCCACCAGCCTTCGCGGATGTAGCCGCGGCGGTCGATGCGGAAAAGGTCGGCGGGGGAGTGGGACATCATCCGGACCACCTGCTCTATGGGGAAACAGCCGCGCTCGGCGAGCTGGAGCATCATTACGAGGGAATGCTGGACGGTGGGCAGGCCGGAGGGGGCGTGCAGGTAGTCCTGCATCTTCTCGGCATAGAGGTGGGGGGCATGGTCGGTGGCCACGGCCTGGACACGGCCCTCGCGGACGGCGGCGGTGATGGCCTCGCGGTCGGTGGGTGTCTTGACGGCCGGGTTGCATTTCATCAGTGAGCCGTATCTGTCATAATCCCTGTCGTCGAACCACATATAGTGTACGCAGACCTCGGCGCTGATGCCGGGACAGGTCCTGCGGGCCTCGGAGATCATTTCTATCTCGTCGGCGGTGCTGACGTGGAGCACGTGCAGGCGGGTGCCGTGTTTCCGGGCCATTTCCACTGCCTTGGATGAGGAAAGGATACAGGCCTCGCGGCTGCGGATCAGGGGATGGGCGCTGAAGGGAATGGAGTCGTCGCCGTAGCGGGCGCGGGCGTCGGCTAAGTTGCGGCATATCGTGGCCTCGTCCTCGCAGTGGGTGGCTATCAGCCGGCCGGGGAGGGAGAATATTGCCTCAAGGGCCTGCTGTGAGTCCACGAGCATGTTGCCGGTGGAGGAGCCCATGAAGACCTTGATGCCGCAGATGCGGCGGGGGTCGGCGCTGCGCAGCTCCTCGATGTTGTCATTGGTGGCTCCTATATAAAAAGAGTAGTTGGCGTAGGAGTCCCGGGCGGCTGTGGAGTATTTCTCCTCGAGGGATACGAGTGTGGTGGCCGGAGGGTTGTTGTTGGGCATGTCCATGAAGGAGGTGGTGCCTCCGAGGACGGCCGCGGCGCTTTCGGAGGCGATGCAGCCCTTGGCGGTGGCTCCCGGCTCGCGGAAATGCACCTGGTCGTCGATGACTCCGGGGAGGAGGAGGGCATCGGCATTGTTCCCCAGGATCTCCTCTGCGGAGGCTCCGGCCTGCCGTACCGCCGCCTCATATCCCGGGTCGGACCGAAGCATCACCTTGGAGATGATTCCGTTCTCTATCAGGACGCTGCCCTCGCGGATGCTGCCTTCGTTGACTATCCGGATGTCCCGGATGAGAGTACTGCCTGCCATTGCCGTTTATTTTGTTTCGGGATTGGGGGTAATCTTCCTGAACCGCAGGGCGATGACTCCGCGGAATGCCTCTCCGAAGATGGAGCTGCTCATTTTGGATTTGCCCTCCTTGCGGTCGGTGAAGATGATGGGAACTTCCTTGATCTTGAAGCCGAGCTTCCATGCATTGTACTTCATCTCGATCTGGAAGCCGTATCCTTTCATCTGTACCCTGTCGAGGTCGATGGCTCTGAGAACCTTGCTGCTGTAGCACACGAAACCGGCGGTGGAGTCGTAGACCCTCATGCCGAGCACTGTCCGGACGTAGAAGGATGCTCCGTATGAAATCATGATGCGGCTCAGTGGCCAGTCACGTACAGCTATGCCCTTGATATAGCGGGAGCCGATGGACATGTCGGCGCCGCCCTGAGCACAGGCGTTGTAGAGGCGGATGAGGTCCTCGGGATTGTGCGAGAAGTCGGCGTCCATCTCAAAGATGTAATCGTATCCATGTCCGAGGCACCAGCGGAAGCCGGCTTTGTAGGCAGTGCCGAGACCTTGTTTGCCTGACCTTTCGAGGATGAAAAGCGATTCGTTGAACTCGCTTTGGAGGCCTTTGACGATGGCTCCGGTGCCGTCCGGCGATCCGTCGTCGACGACGAGGATGTGAAAGTCTCCTTCGAGAGAGCGGACTTTGCGGATCATCTTCTCAATGTTTTCCTTTTCGTTATAAGTAGGTATGATTACGATCTTGCGGTGTTCCATAATACACATTTTGTTTACACTCCTACAAAGATAAAAAAATATTAGTATCTTCGGCCAAAATTCCTAAATCACCTATAATTTATATGAAACGCATCAAGATGTCGCTCCTGCTGAAGATAGTGATAGCCATTCTGCTTGGTATCGGCTGCTCTTATTTCTTCCCCGAGGCGCTCGCACGTGTATTCGTGACATTCA
The DNA here is from genome assembly GCA_944322575.1 of uncultured Bacteroidales bacterium. Lineage (GTDB taxonomy): Bacteria > Bacteroidota > Bacteroidia > Bacteroidales > UBA932 > Coprenecus. The sequence continues at coordinate 3,415 of CALUPK010000036.1, forward strand.
ATTCCCTTTTCGGTAACTTCCTGAATTTCATCATACCTCTGCTTATTCTCGGACTTGTGGCTCCCGGTATAGCGGAACTTGGCAAAGGGGCCGGCAAGATGCTTGGCGTGACTACACTGCTGGCTTATGGGTCGACTGTGCTGTCCGGATATTTCTCATACGGAGTATGCAATTTTACCTATCCATTTATCCTTGAGCGGGGTTCCTTCGCTTCAAGCGAGGCTCTTACGGCGGCAGAGGGGCTTGAACCCTATTTCGTTATAGACATGCCTCCGCTTTTCGGGGTGATGTCCGCCCTGATTCTGTCATTTGTCCTCGGTCTGGCGCTTGCATCAGTCAGGGGCAATGTGTTCCGTACTGTGCTCAATGAGTTCAGAGAGGTCATCATGCTGGTTATACGGAAGGTCATCATACCTCTGTTGCCTCTTTATATTTACGGAATATTTCTGAAGATGGGAGTTGAAGGTACGGTAATGATGATAATAGGGCTGTTCCTCAAGGTGATTGTCGTGATATTCGTGCTGCATGTGGTGCTTCTTCTGCTGCAGTTCTGTATTGCCGGGGCTGTGGCTGGGAAAAATCCTCTCACGTGTCTGAAAAACATGCTTCCAGCCTATATGACTGCTCTTGGAACGCAGTCTTCGGCAGCTACGATTCCTGTTACCTTGGCTCAAGCCAAGAAAAACGGAGTCAGGGCTGAGGTTGCGGATTTTGTGATACCGCTCTGCGGTACGATTCATCTCTCAGGAAGTACTTTGAAGATAGTAGCGTGTGCCTTTGCCATATCATTCATGACCGGAATGCCTACCAATATCGGTCTGTATACAGAGTTTATATTCATGCTCGGAATCGCAATGGTGGCAGCACCGGGTGTCCCTGGAGGAGCAATCATGGCGTCGATAGGAATCATAGGCTCTATTCTCGGTTTCGATGAGGATATGCAGGGGCTGATGATAGCACTTTACATTGCGATGGACAGTTTCGGTACGGCTTGCAATGTGACAGGAGACGGTGCGATAGCGCTTATCGTAGACAGGATTTTCAAGAAGGCATGAAGAAAGAAGACCTTAATATAGCTTTGTGCCAGTGCGGCGTGGTATGGGAGGCGCCTCAGGAGAATTTTATTAGGATAGGGGCGATGATCCGCCGTTACGTAGGACAGTGCCCTGCGTGGGCTGAGTATCCTGATCTGATTGTGCTGCCGGAGTTCTTCCCGACGGGTTTTACATCCAATGCAGCTATGGCCGAACCTGTAGACGGCCCTGCTTTGAACTGGCTGAGGCAGACTGCGTCGGAGTATGGAACGGCTGTTGCCGGGTCCGTGCCTGTCTCAGATGCGGGAAGATTATATAACCGGTTTTATTTCGTGCATCCGGACGGCCGTACGGAGTGGTATGACAAGCGGCATCTTTTCCGGATGAGCGGAGAGAATGAAGTATTTTCATCGGGCAGCAGGCGGAAAGTGGTAGAGTATCTCGGGTGGCGAATAGGGCTCAATGTGTGTTACGACCTGCGTTTCCCGGTATGGACGCGCCGTACTCCTGACAACGACTATGAAGTGATGCTTAATGTTGCATCATGGCCTTCGTCGAGAGCGGCTGCAGCCTCTATTCTGTCCTATGCCAGGGCTGTGGAGAACGAGGCGTGGTTTGTTTTCTGCAACCGTGTAGGCGAGAGTCCTGAAAACAGATACGGAGGAGGCTCGCTTATAGTGGATTATAAAGGACGTAGTCTTGGCAAATTCCATACAGATACGTCAGTGGAGGATGACGGAGCCGGATTCCTGAGTGCAAGGATAGAGAGGAGCAGTCTTATGCGTTTCCGCAAGAAGTTTCCGGCTTGGATGGATGCGGATGAGTTTGAAACTATAATTTGACAGATATACAATGGAAATCTTAATTAAAAATGCCATTGCTGTTATGGCAGCCCTGCCGGTCATCATGGCCTGCAGCGGGACTACATACAGTACGAAGGTGATTGCCACCAATGACACTCATGGAGCGGTGTTCCCTTATGGGTATGACGGTGAGGAAACGACGCATTCCTCATTGGCTTCGGTATGTGCCTATCTCGACAGTGTGCGTACAGCAGACGGAACAGAAGGTGTGATTCTGCTTGACTGCGGTGACCATTTGCAGGGGGACAATGCGACTTATTATTTCAACTATGTGGATTCCACTGGAGAAAAGCACCTGCTCAGCCGTATCTTCAATTTTATGGATTATGACGCTGTTGTTGTGGGAAATCATGACCTTGAGGCCGGACATCCGGTCTATGACAGGTTAGTGCGTGAACTGGACTGTCCTTATCTGGCTGCAAATGCAGTTAGGGAAGCAGACGGGGAAGCCTATTTCGACAGTTATACTGTAGTTGAGCGCGGAGGCCTTAAGGTGGCCTTTGTCGGCTTTACCAACCCGAATGTCAAATCCTGGATATCGAAGGACAAGTATGAGGGCATGGACTTTATTCCGGTGGATTCTATTGCCGGAAATCTTGTCAGGGAGGTACGCCGTAAAGAGAAGCCGGATGTGGTAATCCTTGCTGTACACTGTGGACTTGGAGATGCTGATGTGCCTGATATTGAGAGTAATGCTATGTATTTAGCTTCTCATGTCCCCGGGATTGATGCGGTAATAGCATCCCATGACCATAGGCGTATTGCTGTTAAAGTGGCTGGTGCCGATGGAGACAGTGTCTGTGTTGTTGAGTCAGGGTCCAAGGCAAAAGCTGTCTCTCAGCTTGACATAGAAGTGGTGAAAAAGGGCAGACGCGTGGTCTCAAAAAAGATAGAGCCTTCTGTTGAAGAGGTGTCATCGATTGAACCCTCACAGAGGTATATGGAACAGTTCGGTGAGGACTGGGAGACTGTGCGGGACTTTTCCAACAGGGTGATAGGACGTTTTACCACATCGCTGGATATGAGTTACAGAGAGGACAGGCGCTCGGATTATTTAGCCCTTATACATTATGTGCAGCTGTCATGTCCGGGAGTTGATATCTCCTTTACAGCTCCTCTGGTCTCCGAAGGAATTATGCCTGCGGGGCCGGTACGCTTCAACGACCTGTTTACATTATATCGGTTTGAGAATCTGCTCTATGTGGTGAGGATGAGCGGTAAGGAGGTCCGCGATTATTTGGAGGGGGCTTATGACAAGCGTATCAACAGGACGGATTTTCTTTACAACTACGATACGGCCGGAGGACTTGTCTACACTGTCGACCCTGCTGCGGAAAAAGGCAGCAGGATAAGAATTGTATCCATGGCAGACGGTACTCCGTTTGAAGAGGAGCGGATGTATGATGTAGCTATGACTTCATACCGGGCCAGCGGGGCCGGCGGGCTGCTTGCTGAGGCTGGTCTGGACCGTGAGACAATGGACGGCAGGATAGTTAAAATATATCCTGAAATACGTATGATGCTCTGTGATTTTATTGAGAATCAGGGAGACGTCAATCCTTCTAAAATCGCCGGAATGAAAAAAACAGGTTCATGGCGCTTTATAAAATAATTTTTGTAACTTTGTGCCGCCCCGTTAGGCTTTTATTATGAACGAAAGTTATAAAATAGTACTTGATGCTCATAAGAAAAGGATAGAGCATTTTATCTCAAAATATGAGCACCTCCTTGCTGTCAACAGGGAACTGGAGGATGTACTTGCTCAGAGAGAGACTGAGATAAAGGCCTATAGGGACAAATTGGATAACAGTAATAATAAAATTAAAGAATTAGAACAGAAGATAGATAAATTGCAATTGGCCGGAGCTTTTGAAGCTTCAGCCGCAGATGTTAAAGAAGCTAAGCAGAATATAGGCAGGTTGGTGCGCGAGATAGACAAATGTATTTCATTGTTGAATGACTGATATGGAAGACGGAAAGATATTGTGCAACTTTACGATACTTGACCGCAAGTTTACGTATAAGGTTCTTCCTGAGGAGGAGAGCATGATCCGCAATGCAGTCAGGAATATTTCGGACAAGCTTGCGGAACTCAAGCAGAGACATAGTCTCAGGGATAATCAGGAGGCATTGACCGTGGTTCTGATACAGTTTGCCGTGCTGTTGGAGAAGACAAGAATGGAAGACGCGCCGGGGATGATGGCAAGAGAAATTCAGCAATTGGACAGACAGTTGGACGAGTATATTGAAAACAATGTCGGATAGCTTATAATTTAGCCGTTAGATCGCTCTTTGCGAAAATCAACATTTTTTACAATACTGAGCCAACTCGATGGATGAAGACAGGCCTGGGTGACCCGCAAGGGGATTCGGTATTACCGGACGTTGGAAGTCTGAGTCCGCAATCGGAGCTCAAATCCTATTTTTTCAGGTTTTTCTGATAAACAGTGTTCTAACGGCTTTTTCTTTAATACAGTCTTTGTGTTGTAGTTCTTTTATATAATTGGGAAATAATTAACTCAATATATAAAACACAGATATGAACCTTACATTAGTTATTATTCTATTGGTCGTCGTAGCCGTTGCGGCTGCGGGATTGACAGTTATTGTCATCAACTCAGCTAAGAAAAAACAGGCGGACAAGATTATAAGAGACGCTCAGCAGGAAGGAGAGAACATTAAAAAGGAAAAGATTTTCCAGGCAAAAGAAAAGTTCCTCCAGCTCAAAGGAGAACATGAGCGTTACATCAATGAAAAGAATTCTCAGATTCAGCAGGCCGAGAACAAGCTCAAGCAGAAAGAAATGCAGATGAAGCAGCAGTTCTCTGACTTGCAGAGGAAACAGGCGGAGGCAGACAGTATCCGTGAGAACCTGAAGGCTCAGGTGGAGGTTGTAAACCGTAAGGCTGAGGAGTATGATAAGCTTCACAAGGAAGCTGTTGAAAAGATAGAGAATATTGCAGGTATGTCTGCGGCAGAAGCTAAGGACATGCTGATGGAGACGATGAAGGAAGAGGCCAAGACTCAGGCGATGTCCTATATCAATGATGTTATGGATGAGGCCCGCATGACGGCAAGTAAAGAAGCGAAAAGAATAGTGATAAATACTATTCAGCGTATAGCTCCCGAGACTGCAATAGAGAATGCCGTGACTGTCTTCAATATCGAGAATGACGAGATGAAAGGCCGTATTATCGGACGTGAGGGCCGGAATATCAGGGCTCTCGAGGCTGCTACAGGTGTTGAGATAGTAGTGGATGATACGCCTGAGGCCATACTTCTTTCGGCTTTTGATCCCGTCCGCAGGGAAGTGGCCCGTCTGGCACTGCACCAGTTAGTGACAGACGGACGAATCCATCCTGCCCGTATTGAGGAAGTGGTGGAAAAGGTGCGTAAGCAGCTTGAGGATGAGATAATGGAAACAGGAAAGAGAACCTGTATAGATCTTGGTATCCATGGTCTGCACGCAGAGTTGGTCAAGCTCGTCGGCAGGATGAAATACCGTTCTTCATACGGTCAGAACCTGCTGCAGCACTCCCGTGAGGTGGCCAATATATGTGCTACGATGGCTGCTGAGCTCGGGCTTAATCCCAAAGTGGCCAAGCGTGCCGGTCTGCTTCACGATATAGGAAAGGTCTCAGAGGAGGATTCAGAGCTTCCTCACGCAATTCTCGGTATGAAGATCGCTGAAAAATATAAGGAGAAACCGGAAATATGCAATGCTATCGGCGCTCATCATGAAGAAGTGGAGATGCTGTCGCTCATCTCTCCTATAGTCCTCGTGGGAGATGCCATTTCCGGAGCACGTCCAGGTGCCCGCCGTGAGGTTATAGAGTCTTATATCAAGAGACTCAAGGATATGGAGGCCATAGCCCTGTCCTATCCCGGCGTGACTAAGACATATGCTATTCAGGCCGGACGTGAGCTGAGGGTTATCGTTGGCGCAGATCAGGTGTCTGACGCCGAGTCGGAGATGCTTTCCAATGAAATAGCAAAGAAGATACAGAACGAGATGGTATATCCCGGTCAGGTTAAGATAACTGTTATCCGTGAGACCCGTTCTGTGGCTTTTGCGAAATAATAATGAGGCGGACTGCATACTTTACCGGATTATTGATTCTTGCTGCTGTCTTGTCAGTCTCCTGCAGTGAGATATGGAGGATAGATCCCCCTGAGTTACTCAGTGGAACTGTCTGGATGGGAACTAATGATGCCAGAGGAGAAAAACTGTATTTCTGTTATGGGAGCTCAGAGGTCCTGCCATATTTCCATGAGGAGACTGGGGTTGACGGAACTCAGGAAAATGGACATCTTGAGATGTATTTTACGTCTCCTTCAGATACTGTCAAATACGTCGGAACATATAATTACGTACAGTATCCGGCAGTATACGTGAAGGAGATGTATGGATATGTCTACTTGAATATCCAGAATATGGAGACAGGTGAGTTTTTTGATCCGTCAAAAGCAACAATGAAGCATTCTGATTCGCATTTTTATTTAGAGATGGTGCTTGGAGGTACCGTCTATGCCTATCCGGTAGCGGAGTACACAGGAGATATGTCTGTCATCGACAGTTTACGGAAATAATATCGTTCCAGTCAGTAGTGTAACAGGGAGACAGGTGCTCCCTGTTCATTTTTATACCCTCTAAGGATTGGGAGGCCACCCCTATGGTGTTGCGCCCCTCCTTCCGGTTGATGCTGTCCATGACGCTCATCAGGCGGGAGTGCCGCTCGCGGTCCACGTCATCGAAGAATGAGAGTTGGACTTTGCCCGCGGGGATGATATCTCCCAGCATGACTCCTGCCCGTTTGTAGCCGTATCCGTCCCTGTACATTTCCCGGGTGGTGCGCATTACGGCGGTATTGATTTCCAGCGTGCTGTCGGTGTCTGTCGGGAACTGGACGATGCGGCTTTCGAACTGTTCACGCCCGCTGTCGCGGTGGAAGCGGTTGGTCATGATGAATACGGTGACATTGCCGCAGCAGGAATTCTGTTTCCGCAGTTTTTCCACGGCCATGGAGCAGAACATGGATACCTGGGCGGAGAGTTCGTCCAGGTCTGTAATCTCCTTGGCGAATGTCCTGGAGATCATTATCTGTTTTTTTGCCTGGGCGGTGTCCTCGAAGCTGATGCAGGGGATGCCGTGGAGTTCCTGCCATGTCCGGACTCCGCCGATGCCCATCTCCGCATTGACCCAGGACTCGTCCCTAGTGTAGAAGTCCCAGGCAGTGCTCATCCCGAAATAGCCCTTGAACCGCTTGGTATAGCGGCGGCCGATGCCCCAGATGTCCTCTATCGGGAATTTTTTCAGGACCTTCTCCACATCCTGCTGCCGGTGCATCCAGCATCCGCCTCTTGTAGCCGGGTACTGCTTGCAGAGCTTCGAGGCTATCTTCGCCAGGGTCTTGGTGGGGGAGACGCCTACGCTTACGGGGATGCCGGTGCAGCGGCGGCATTCTCTGGACACTGTCTTGGCCCAGAGGTCGAAGTCTGTGTCCGGACTCAGGCCGGTCAGGTCGATGAAGGACTCGTCTATGGAGTAGACTTCGATGGCCGGGGCGAAGCGGGAGAGGGTCTGCTGGACGCGGCGGGACATGTCGCCGTAGAGGGCGAAGTTGGAGGAAAATACGGTGACGGCTCCGGACTCTATGAGGGGGCGGAACTCGAACATCGGCTGGCCCATCTTGATGCCGAGGCGCTTGGCCTCGTTGGAACGGGCTATGGCACAGCCGTCGTTGTTGGAGAGTACGACTACGGGCCTGCCTTCGAGGTCGGGCCGGAAGACCCGCTCGCAACTGACGAAGAAGTTGTTGCAGTCGGCCAGGGCGTACATGGCCGTCAGACTTTCTTGATGACGTACCGGACTATTCCCCAGACTGTCAGGTCGTCTCCCTCGCGGATGGTGATGGCCCGGTATTTAGGGTTGGAGGGCAGCAGGGTGACGCTTCCGTCGTCATGGATGGAGAGCCGCTTGACGGTAAATTCTCCGTTGATGAAGCATACGGCGATGGCTCCGTCGCGCGGCTCCTCAGATTTGTCGATGACCAGGATGTCCCCGTCCCGGATGCCGTCGCCCTCCATGCTGTCTCCGCTGACGCGGGCAAAGAAGGTCGAGGCCGGGTTCTTGACGACCAACCTGTTGATGTCCAGGGCCGTGCCGGGAATATCCTCCGCTGGGGAGGGGAAGCCGGCGTGGATGGACTCGAAGAGCTTGATCTCCGGTCTTTCCTTGGGTTTGGGGCTGTCTGGTGTGCTGCTCATTGCTCTGTCTGAGATGTGTTGCTTTATCCTGGACTGAACTTGTTCACAGTGATATGTAACTGGAGTTCGGTCGGGAATCTGTCCTCTGGATGTGCTACTGAATCTTAGCCAGAAACTTGTCCACCTTGATGATGAAGCGCTCGTGGGTGCCGTTCGCTATCTCGCCCTTGGAGTCCCGGGCGGTCACGTCGAAGACTAGACGGCGGCCGTCGATTTCCTTGAGTGTGGCTGTTGCGGTGATGGTCTCTCCGATAGGGGATGCCTTGATGTGGGCGATGTCTATCCTAGTGCCTACAGTCGAGAGCCCCTCTTCGAGCAGCCCGTTGACCGCATAGCAGGCGGCCATCTCCATGTAGGCCACTACGGCCGGTGTTGCGAATACGTCCAGTACGCCCGAACCCATGAGGGAGGCGCAGTTCTCCTTGCAGACCTTGGTGGTCGATGTCGCGGAAATTCCTACTTTGATATCTTCTGTTGCCATATACGTTTAATTTTAAAGTGTGCGCAAATTTATAAAAAAACATCACCCCCGATACCACAACGGCAGCAAAACCCGCAATTCGGTGCCGTTGCGGAACGGCCTCTTCCCCGGCGCCCCTGCCACAGCCATTCTGAGCGGCATCCCTTCTCCGTCCTCCTACCACAACGGCAGCAAAACCCGCAATTCCCTGCCGTTACGGAAAGGAGGTAGAAGAGCAATGCCTCCCAGAGGGCCTATAGACAGGGTGCAGCATAGACGGTGATGCCACAACGGCACCTAATCGCGGAAAACACTGCCGTTGTGGAAAAAGAAAGATGCCGATAGAGCGAGATATCCGGAGAGAGAGTTCTGTCAGCTTGCAATCAGAAGAGACGGAAGCGCAGAATGGAGAGGCGCGTCATATCGCTGTCATGAGTGGTGGCGTATATGATACCTGGAGCCGGACTGCAGCTGATTTCTGAATATGAGGTTAGGCCGGCAGGTCTGAATGCCTTGATGAGATTGCCGTCCCAGTCCAGGACACGCAGGAGAAGATCTTTGGACTCAGCATCGGGAACTGATGAGGTCAGGTCATGCTGCCGTTGCTCCTGCGGATTTCGGTATTGTTATCAGGTATGTCGCTGTAAAGCAGGTAGATATATTCATGATTCGCGCAGTATGACTGGTAGGAAACCGCAGGAGGTGGTCAAAATTTTTGATCGCGAGCAGTCGGAGGAGACGGAAATGAAAAATCCGGCGGAGAGCGGTATCTCTGCCGGATTCTTCAATGTTTGCGCGGGAGGGGCGGTTAGCGGACCTTAACGGCGGCTTCCATGCCGACCTTGATGGCCTGCTCGTTCATCGGGATGAGGTTGTGGTGACGGG
>CALUPK010000037.1 GCA_944322575.1 uncultured Bacteroidales bacterium
AGCCTGCCGCTAGCGTTCATCCTGAGCCAGGATCAAACTCTTCATTGTATATATTTTTAATGCTTAGCTTGTCCTGACCGGTTTATTGACGAGATTATTAATATTAATAAACCTCTACCTTTTTCACTCGTACAATGCTATCAAAGAACTTTCATTTGGTATCCGTTTTTCTCAAACGGGCTGCAAATATACGGACTATTTTTTAACCACCAAATTTTTTTGCAATTTTTTTGAAAAAATTTTTCAATCTTTGCATCATGTATTGGAAACTGTTCGTCATATTCGCCAAGATCGGAGCCTTCACCATAGGTGGCGGCGTAGCCATGATCCCGCTGATAGAGAGGGAGGTAGTCCATAAAAACAAGTGGATTGCCCCCGAGGATTTCCTCGATATCATCTCCATTGCCCAGTCAGCCCCCGGATTGATCGCCGTAAACGTGTCGATTTTCGTAGGACACCGGCTCGCCGGGATAAAAGGCAGCATCATCGCCACCCTCGGCAGCGTGATGCCTCCCTTTATAATAATACTACTGGTCGCCGCTGTCTTCACCACCTTCCAGAACGACCCCACCGTCCAGGCCGTCTTCAAGGGCATCCGCCCGGCAGTGGTCGCCCTGATTGCCGCCCCGGTCTTCCGCATGGCCGTCCAGAACCGGCTCAACTGGATTACTGGCGGCATCGCAGTGGCGACTACGGTTCTCATCGCATTCCTGAAGATATCCCCCATCTGGATTATCATCACCGCCATCGCCGGAGGCCTCATCATAGCCTACAGCCGGCAGAACGGGCATAACGACAAGAAGGAGGCCGGACGATGATTTTCCTCGAGCTGTTCATCACTTTCTTTATTATAGGTGCGTTCACTTTCGGCGGAGGCTACGCCATGCTCTCCCTGATACAGAATCAGGTAGTGACGGTCCATCAGTGGCTCACCCCAGAAGAATTCACCGACATCGTAGCCATCTCCCAGATGTCCCCCGGCCCGATAGGCATCAACAGCGCGACCTACATCGGCTACTCGGTGCCCCACGCCATGGGCTTCAGCCCAGCAGTCAGCGTACTGGGCTCGATTACAGCTACCTTTGCAGTAGTCCTCCCCTCCTACCTGCTGGTGCTGTGGATCTGCATCCTCTTCGAGAAATTCCGGAGCAACCGGTATTTTGCCTCCGTCCTGAAAGTCATGCGGCCGGTGACGATAGGGATGATCGCCGCAGCCGCTATTGTCCTGATAACCCCCTACAACTTCATCGACTGGTGGAGCTGGGCCCTCTTTGCCGGAGCCTTCGCGGCCCTGTTTTTTCTCAAGGCCAACCCCATCTGGGTAATCATCGCTGCAGGTGGAGCGGGATACCTGATTTACGGCCTATAAAACAGCCGGATAATTGTAGGACTTCTCAAATATTGTCCGTAACTTTGAATGATTTTTCCATTCAAAGACAATACGACAGTATGAGGAAGATTCTTCTTTTTGCGACAATAGCTGCATCTACCCTGTTTGCCATTTCCTGCCAAAACAGGAACGGGAACGAACCTGAGGTCACAGAGCCTGAGGCCCCCGCAGCTGCCTTTGCCAAAGGCGCCGACATAGGATGGGCCACTGAAATGGCCGCCGACGGCATCCGGTTCTACAACACCGCCGGAGAGGAGCGCGAATGTACTGCCCTGATGAAGGAACTCGGATTCGATGCCGTCCGCTACAGGGTATGGGTAGATCCGGAAGAAGGCTGGTGCGGCAAGGAGGACGTAGTGGCCAAGGCTATGACAGCCCGGGACTTAGGTATGAGAATCATGATCAATTTCCACTACAGCGACTGGTGGGCGGATCCAGGCAAGCAGAATAAACCGGAGGCATGGAAAGACTACAGCCTCGAGCAGCTCTGCCAGGCCATTATGGACCATACCCGCGACGTGCTGACCGCCCTGAAGGACGAGGGCATCTCCCCTGAATGGGTGCAGGTGGGCAATGAGACATCCAACGGAATGCTCTGGGACACCGGCAAGGCGGATTCCAACATGGCCGGCTACGCCATGATGACAGCCGCCGGATACAAGGCCGTCAAGGAAATATTTCCCGATGCAAAAGTGATCGTTCACTTAGACCACGGTGACCGTCCGGACCTGTACAACTGGATCTTCGACGGACTGAAGGCCAATGGGGCCGGATGGGACATGATAGGAATGTCCCTCTACCCTGAATACTACGCCCACGAGAAGGAGGAGGACTATCAGGAGGGAGAATACCGGAATGTCACGGATGCTGCCCTTGCCAACGCACTTGCGCTGTGGCAGAAATACGGAACTCCAGTCATGATCGCCGAGGTCGGCATGACATGGAACAAGGTGGACGAGAGCTATGCCTTCCTCAGTGAGCTCATCACCAAAGCCCGCGCCCTCGGAGACGGAAAGGCCTGCGCGGGAGTATTCTACTGGGAACCGGAGTCCAACCCTGCATGGAGCGGATACGCCAAGGGAGCCTTCGATGAAAACTTCCGTCCGACCAAGGCCTTAGACGCATTCAAAAACTAACCTTTGAAACACCTTACGATATGAATAACCGGAAAAGGACTTTAAGCCATGCTCTGCAGGTTCTCACCGCAGCAGCCCTCGCTGTCGTAATCTTCGTAATCTGGAATGATAAAAAGCCATCGCAAAAAGAAAATGCACCGGAAGATACGGTACGTACTGTCACTCTCTTAGACAAGGGCTGGCAGTTCCACAAGGGAGACTCCTCCGAAGTATGGGAGGACGTCACCATTCCCCACGACTGGGCCATCTACGGTCCTTTCAGCAGGGACAATGACCTGCAGACCGTCGCTGTAGTCCAGAATGGCGAGGAGACCGCCACCGTCAAGACCGGACGCACGGGAGGCCTGCCATACGTTGGGGTCGGCTGGTACAAGAGGACAATCGACGTGACTCCGGGCAAGAAGGCGACCCTGCTCTTCGACGGCGCCATGAGCGAGGCGAGGGTCTACGTCAACGGAGAGGAAGTCATATTCTGGCCCTACGGCTACAACTCCTTCCACTGCGACATCACCCCCTTCCTGACCGCCGACGGCAAGAACAATGAGATCCGCGTCCGCCTCGAGAACCGCCCTCAGTCTTCCCGCTGGTATCCCGGAGCCGGCCTTTACCGCAATGTATGGCTGATCGAGACCGAAAAAGTCCATATCCCCGTATGGGGCACCTACATAACCACAGAGCTTGATCCGTCCCTGCTCGAGGCCTCTGTCAACATCCACACCGAGATTGAGGGCATAACCACTGAACAGACCGTAGCCCTTATCACAGTTATCCGCGATGCCAACGGACGGTTTATCACCTCCATCGAAAGCCTTACCGGAGCGGAACAGGCCGCAGCAGAAGGAGGAATTGCCGTCCTCAACCAGAAAGTCACCGTAGACCAGCCCCGCCTGTGGTTCCCCGAGACCCCGGAGCTTTACACCGCTTATTCCAGGATATATGTCCAGGACAATGATGGGAACCGCACCCTCTCCGACATCCACGCCACCACCTTCGGCATCCGCAGCATAGAGGTGCGTCCCGAAACCGGATTCTACCTCAACGGGGTGAACCGCAAGTTCCGCGGAGTGTGCCTGCATCATGACCTCGGACCCCTCGGCGCCGCCGTCAACACCTCGGCCCTGCGCCACCAGCTGACCATGCTCAAGGACATGGGCTGCGACGCCATCCGCACCACCCACAACATGCCCGCGCCCGAGCTTATCCAGCTCTGCGACGAGATGGGCTTCATGGTGATGATCGAGAACTTCGATGAATGGGACGTGGCCAAGTGCCTCAACGGTTACCACCGCTACTTCGACGAGTGGGCCGAGCGCGACATGGTCAACATGCTCCGCCACTACCGCAACAACCCTTCCGTCGTGATGTGGAGCATCGGCAACGAGGTGCCCACGCAGTGGACTCCCGGCGGCTATGAGGTGGCCACCTTCCTGCAGGACATCTGCCACCGCGAGGACCCCACCCGTCCCGTCACCTGCGGCATGGACCAGATAGATGCGATACTGCACAACGGGTTCGGAGCCGTGCTGGACGTACCAGGATTCAACTACCGCGCCCACCGCTACATAGAAGGTTACGAGACCCTGCCCCAGAAAGTGCTCCTCGGCAGCGAGACCTCCTCGACCGTCAGCTCCAGGGGCGTGTACAAGTTCCCCGTGGAGAAGAAGTACGACGCCCTCTACGACGACCACCAGAGCTCATCCTACGACCTCGAGTACTGCTCCTGGTCCAACGTGCCCGACGATGACCTCGCCCTGGCAGAGGACTACCCCTGGACCATGGGACAGTTCGTCTGGACCGGCTTCGACTACCTCGGCGAGCCCTCGCCCTACGACACCGACGCCTGGCCCAACCACAGTTCGATGTTCGGCATCATAGACCTGGCATCCATCCCCAAGGACCGCTACTGGCTCTACCGCAGCGTCTGGAACCGGGACAGCGCCACCCTCCACATCCTCCCGCACTGGAACTGGGAGGGCCGCGAGGGAGAGGTCACTCCTGTATTTGTCTACACCTCCTACCCCAGGGCCGAGCTCTTCCTCAACGGCAGGAGCTTAGGTATCCGGGAAAAATGCGACAGCACCCTCCAGCACCGATTCCGCCTGATGTGGAATGATGTCCGCTATGAACCGGGAGAGCTCACCGTAGTGGCCTACGACTCCGAGGGCAATAAGGCAATGCAGAAGAGCGTCCGCACAGCCGGTGAGCCCTACGCCCTTGAGCTGATTCCGGCAAGGGAGAGCATCACCGCCGACGGCAAGGACCTGCTCTACGTGACCGTCCGCATAGTGGACCAGGACGGCAATCTCTGCCCGCTCGACTCGCGCAAGGTGCGTTTCGAAGTCTCCGGTGCCGGTGAGTTCAGGGCAGTGGCCAACGGCGACCCTACCTGCCTCGAGCTCTTCCACATCCCGGAGATGAGCGCCTTCGGCGGCATGCTCACTGTCATCGTACAGAGCAAGGAGAAGGCCGGACGCATCACCCTCAAAGCCTCCGCCGACGGCCTCCGTGACGGAGTCCTGAAGATCAAATCCGTAAAAAACAATAATTAAAAAATACACACTGACTTATGAAAGAGAAAATTCACGCACAGTTCGTAAAGCGCTTCGGCGCAAACGGCACATTCTACGCCTCCGCCGGCAGAATCAACCTTATCGGCGAGCACACCGACTACAACGGAGGCTTCGTATTCCCCGGTGCCATCGACAAGGGCATGATGGCGGAGATCCGCCTCAACGGCACGGACAAGGTACGGGTCTACTCAGTGGACCTGGATGACTACGCAGAGTTCGGCTTCGCCGAGACCGACGCCCCCGCTGCATCCTGGGCCCGCTACGTATTCGGAGTATGCAGGGAGACCATCAAGAGGTGCGGCGACGTGCTCAAGGGCTTTGACGCCGCCTTCGCAGGCGACGTGCCTCTCGGAGCGGGCATGTCCTCCTCCGCAGCCCTCGAAAGCACCTTCGCGTTTGCCCTTAACGATATGTTCGGCCTCGGCATCGACAAGTTCGAACTGGCCCGCATCGGTCAGAGCACCGAGCACAACTACTGCGGGGTCAACTGCGGCATCATGGACCAGTTCGCCTCCATCTTCGGCAAGGCCGGCAGCCTGATGCGCTTAGACTGCCGCTCGATGGAGTACAAGTACTATCCGTTCCATCCCAAGGGCTACCGCCTGGTGCTGCTCGACTCGGTGGTAAAGCATGAGCTGGCCTCCTCGGCCTACAACAAGCGCCGCGCATCCTGCGAGCACGTAGTGGCTGCCGTCAAGGCTGCCGGATATCCGGTAGTAGAATATCTGCGCGACGTGGATATGCAGATGCTTTCCGAGGTCAAGGGCAAGGTATCCGATGAGGACTACATGAGGGCCGAATATGTAATCGAGGAGATCCAGAGGGTACTGGATGTCTGCGATGCCTTGGAACGCGATGATTACGAGACTGTAGGACAGAAGATGTACGAGACCCACCACGGCATGAGCAAGCTTTATGAAGTGAGCTGCGAGGAACTGGACTTCCTCAACGACATTGCCCGCGAGTGCGGCGTGACCGGCTCCAGGGTCATGGGCGGCGGCTTCGGCGGCTGCACCATCAACTTAGTCAAGGATGAGCTCTACGATGCCTTCATCGCACGTGCGAAGAAAGAGTATGCGGCTAAGTTCGGACACGAGCCCAAGATATATCCGGTGGTAATCAGTGACGGAGCGCGTAAACTTGAATAACAGCAATAATATCTGAATCATGATACATCTGACCAACAAGAGCGGCGCATCGGTAATGCTGACCGAAAGAGGCGCCGGAATAGTTTCGATAGTGGTCCCCGACCGCAACGGCGTGATGGGAGACGTGGTACTGGGATACCGTGACGAGGAAAGCTACCTTGCCGACGGTCCCTGCGCCGGCAAGATACCCGGCCGCTTCGCCAACCGCATAGACGGCGGACGCTTCACCCTTGACGGCAAGGAATATCAGCTCGTAAAGAACAACCCCGGCTACCAGCTTCACGGCGGACCCGACGGATTCTCCAACCGGCTGTGGAAAGCATCCCGGATATCGGACACCGAGGCCGTTCTAACCCTCGACAGTCCCGACGGCGACCAGGGCTATCCCGGAAACATGCACGTGGAAGCCACCTACACCTGGAGCGACGACAACTCCCTGACCCTCTCTATCAAGGCCACCACCGACGCCCCCACCATCATCAATCTGACCAACCACACCTACTGGAACCTCGACGGCGAGGACAGCGGTTCCATCCTCGACCACGTGCTGAAACTCAACGCTTCCCGCTGGCTTGCCACCTCCGAGGCCCTCATCCCCACCGGTGAGCTCGCCCCCGTGGAGGGCACCCCCATGGACTTCCGCACCGCAAAGCCCATCGGCCGCGACATCAAGGCTGACTTCCCGGCCCTGAAATACGGAAAAGGCTATGACAACTGCTGGGTACTCGACGGTACCCCGGGTCTGAAAATAGCCGCAGAGCTCAGTTCTGCAGTCTCCGGCCGCCGCCTCGAGATCTGGACTGACCAGCCGGCAGCTCAGGTCTACACCGGCAACTGGCTCGACGGCTCGCCCCTGAGCAAGTCCGGCCGCCCCTACCGCGACTACGACGGTGTGGCGATAGAGTGCCAGGGATTCCCCGACGCACCCCACCATCCGGACTTCCCGTCCTGCGTCCTCCGGCCAGGCGAGACATATTCCCGGACGATAATCTTCAAGCTGAATGCATAAAAATAATAAAGGCTGCCGAGAACCGGCAGCCTTTATTACTTAACCTAATACTTAACCTATGAAAAAACTATCCGCTATAATCAATAGCAAACTGCGTGCCAAAAAAAACGCACACAGTGAAACATGGTGACAATAAGGTTACAATGTCGTTGCAGGATCTATCAGCTTATCCTGATAGTACACCTCATAATGGAGATGATTGCCTGTGCTGGCCCCCGTAGAGCCTACATAACCGATGAGGTCGCCTTTGCGGACAGCCTTGCCCTTCCGGACAGCTATGCGGTTCATATGGGCATAGGCGGTCTTGTAGCCGTTCTGGTGATTGAGCTTGACGAAGTTGCCGTAGCCACCGTTGCGGCCTGAGAATGTAACTACACCGTCTGCCGTAGCATAGATAGGAGTGTTGCGCGTAGCCGCAAGGTCGATACCCTTATGGCCGTGCCTTTTGTGTGTAATCGGGTGAATCCTTGAGCCGAAGGGCGAGGATATCCTGACATAGTCGGTAGGAGTGCCGTGAGGAATGGTCATGTCCGAGGGCACATCCGCTTCCTCCTCCGAACCATCTTCTATTATAGTCCTCACCTCCCCTTTCTCGTTCACTTCCCATGCTGCTATAACCGGCGATATAGACGGAACTGACTCTCCGGCTGCCTCTTCCGGATCAGGCAGATTAGAAAAATACTCCGGGTCGTACGGTTCCAGAACCACAGTCATGGATACAGGTGCTGCCGGTTTTTCATTCTCCTGAGCGTCAGTATTCATGCCGGCGACTATCGCCTCCATGACCTCCGCCGCCTGTTCCATCTGCTTTACAGAATCCTCCGCCGAAGAAAGCGCCGGCACAAGATCCTCCGGCTTCATAGCTGCTATAGAGCGGATGCTCTCCCGCAGAATCTTCTTCTGTTCTGACGCGGTAGAGGCCACCACCGGAGGTGCCGGGGCCATCTGCACCGGAGTGATCGCTATACCGTCATCAGAGGACATCAGGTCCACCACAGCCTCCTCTTCTTCGAGGGAACGCTGATAGCATCTTTTGAACTCCTCGAATGCCGAGTAGTATCTGGCCTTGAACTCCTCGAACTCCTTGGCCCGCTGTTCCGCGAAGTCGGAAAACATTTCATTTCTCTGCTGTTTGAACTGCTCAAGAGCCGACTCATTGTTTTGCGCTGTCAGCGCGAAACAAGTACAAAAAGGAAACGAAATAATCAGTAGAAATCTTTTCATAGCCGTAAAATCAATTATTTTTCCAAATATACTAAAAATTTCCGAGCGCTTCAGAGGAAAAGTTTAACTTTGTCGTTCGAATTAAGGAATTATCATAGACAGCATGGTATGGACATCGATTTTGTAGTCACATGGGTGGACATGAATGATGCGGAATGGCAGGCAGACTTTGCCAAGTACGCCGGCAGCCGGAAAAATACTGAGAACGGCGTGTGTGAAGCCCGCTTCCGCGATTACGGTTTTCTGAAATACTGGTTCCGCGGAGTGGAGAAGTTTGCCCCCTGGGTACGCAGAATACACTTCGTGACTTGCGGGCAGAAACCGGAATGGCTGGATGAGAGCAATCCGAAAATCCACTTAGTCAGCCACAGGGACTACATCCCGGAAGAGTTCCTTCCCACTTTCAACTCTGTAGTGATTGAATACTATATGCATAAGATTCCTGATCTGGCAGAGCATTTCGTCTACTTCAATGATGACTTTTTCATTACAAATACTCTCCGGGAAGAACGGTTTTTCAATGACGGCCTGCCCTGCGATATCGCGGCCTTTCTCTACAACCCGTCCTGGTCGCAATGGTACAAGACACTGAGAAACAACATTGACATCATCAACAGGTACTTTGACAAAAAAGAAGTGACGGCCCGCGACCGCGAAAAGTGGTTCTACCCGGGATACGGCTCAAAAGCCCGATGGAACTATATTCTCAAGCCCTACGGTAAATTCATCACCCTGAGGACACCGCACAACGCACAGCCCTACTTGAAAAGCACCTTCGAAGAAGTATGGTCCGCTGTCGGCGACAAGCTGACAGAAGCGTCAGTCAACAGATTCAGGGCTCCGAGCGACTACTCCCCGGAACTTTTCCGCACATGGCAGATCTGTAAGGGAAACTTCGAGCCATACAACACTTACCGCGACACTAAGATGTTTCCTCTGCTTATCCGCTCAAAGCAGGCCGTAAAAGCCATCCACGACCAGTCCTATTCGCTCATCTGCCTCAATGACAACGCGCATATCCGCAACTACTCCGGTGTGATGGAAAGCCTCCGCGAAGCATTCGAGCACATACTGCCTGAAAAATCGAGCTTTGAGCTCTAACCTGCCGGCAGCCCCTATTTCTCGAACTGAGACTTAGCAGGAAAGCGCTCCGCAAGATACCGGGTGACCCGCCTCCGGTCATCATCCGCAGCATATTCAGAATCATTCATGCAGAAAAACACCGGATTGTACCTCCTGAGTTTCGCATAATGGCTCTGCTTCTGGATATGGAATCTGAACGATGTCCTCTGCGTCACATACTTCAGGACAGCACGCTTCTTAGCCAAGGCCGCATAAGAATACAGGACCCGCTGAAGGTCGTTGTCCTTACGCAGATGATTGGTCAACACTTCCGCTATCTCGGACTTGAGTTCTTCCCCGGTAAGACGGTTGTCACTCTTGACATAGGCGTCAATATTGTGATGGGGCTTTCCGTTATAATAGGTGCCGTAGTATTTCTGCACTAACCCTGCTGAGTTGTGCAGGGTACGGATATAATATTTGTACGGCACTCCTATGACATGCTTTCTGAATGCCAGATACCAGTCTCTGAGCCGGGCATGTATGAGCCTGACTATCGGAAGGCCGTCCGGGGTAAAGAATGTCTCCGGGGTAACCGGCTTGTTCAGGAACATATCGTCGTTGGCATATAGAAAATGCTCCGACAGTCCGGGTATTCTGTAAAGAAAATGCTCAATAAGGGAAGAGTTATAGCACGGACGGCTGACCTCCGGAATGAGGTCATTCTGGTTGACCAAGGTTACTCTCGGACTGGAAGTGTCCATCCATGCAGGAGTCTGGCCGTCTGTAACAATAAAAACATGGCGTATCCAAGGTGCGTACGTCTCCACTGCACGGAGGTTATATCTCAGTTCATCGTTGTCCGCATAGCGTCCTTTACAGTTGGCTTCTGTATTGTCAAATTTCTGTCCGGTGAAAGCACAGCGCCGAGCCTGCCATTCGGGGTCGCTTCCGTCCACCCACAGATAAACTAAATCGATATCCATCTTGTTCTGCTTTATTTCAATTTCTTACCTCTCAGCCGCAGGCTGTTGGTCACCACACTCACGCTGCTCAGGGCCATGGCGGCTCCTCCTATCATAGGATTGAGGAGGAATCCGTTAATAGGGAACAGCACTCCGGCAGCGACAGGCACCGCTATGATGTTGTAGATAAATGCCCAGAAAAGGTTCTCACGTATGGTGCGGATGGTCTGCTGAGAAAGACGGATAGCCTCGGGGATGCGGAGCAGGTCGGAGGAGAGTATGGTCACCATCGCGGTATCCATAGCGATGTCGCTGCCGCGGCCCATCGCTATGCTCAGGTCGGCCTGAGCGAGGGCAGCGCTGTCGTTGATGCCGTCCCCTGTCATTGCCACCTTGTGCCCTTCTGCCTGCAGCTGCCTGATGTAACCGGCCTTGTCCTGAGGCAGGAGCCCGGCGCGGAAATCGTCGATACCGGCCTCCCGGGCTAAAGCCGCTGCCGAGGCCTCATTGTCCCCGGTCAGCATGACGGTACGGATGCCCATCCGGTGCAGACGGGCCACGGCCTCCGCGGAGGTAGGCTTGATGCGGTCGGCGAGAGCCAGTACGGCCAGCACCCCGTCCGGAGCCGCGAACCAGATTACCGTGCGGGCCTCCCGGAGCCAGTCCCCGGAGAGGGAGAGCATCTGTCCGGAGGGTTCTATCCCATTGTCCTTAAGGAATTCTATATTCCCGGCCATATAGACCGAGCCATTGTATTCTCCGCAGACTCCGCTGCCGGGGATATTTTCGAAGGAGGATATCTCCGGCGGGGCGGTATTGTCCCCTGATTTCAATGCATTGACCACAGCCTCGGCTAAAGGATGCTCCGAGAGGGACTCAAGGGCGGAAAGTACCGGACGCATGGCTTCGGCCCCCGGAGCCCAGTACTGGTCCACCACCTCCGGACGGCCCTCCGTGAGAGTGCCGGTCTTGTCCATCACCACTGTATCCACCTTGCGGGCCACCTCGAGGCTGGCGGCGTCCTTGATCAGGATTCCGCTCTTAGCTCCCTTGCCTATTCCCACGATGATGGCTGTAGGCGTTGCCAGGCCGAGGGCGCAGGGACAGGCGATGATCAGCACGGTCACCATGCACAGGAGACCGTGGATGAAGCCGTCCTGAGGCGCGAATATCCACCAGGCGGCGAAGACGAGTACGGCGATGCTTATTATAATAGGTACGAAGACTGCGGCCACCCGGTCCACGAGATTCTGCACCGGGGCCTTGCTGCCCTGGGCGTCCTGCACCATGCGGATAATCTGCGAGAGCATGGTATCGCTGCCGGTCTTGTCAGCCCTGAAGCGGAAGGAGCCTTTCTGGTTGATGGTACCGGCGTAGACCTTGGACTCCGGCTGCTTCAGCACCGGCACCGGCTCACCGCTGAGCATGCTCTCGTCCACGTAGGACTCGCCGCTGAGCACCGTTCCGTCCACTGCCACCCGTTCGCCGGGCCTGACTATGATGGTGTCGCCGGGGCGGGCCCACTGTATGGGCACCTCCTTCCCGCTGCCGTCCTCCGCGAGCACTGTCACCGTCTTGGGCTGAAGTCCCATGAGGCCGCGGATGGCTCCGGTAGTCTTCTGCTTGGCGCGGGCCTCCAGCAGGCGGCCGATGAGGATGAAGGCTATGATGACACTGGCCGCCTCGAAGTACAGATGCGGTTCGATGCCGCGGGAGAGCCAGAACTCCGGAAAGAGCAGATTGAACGTACTGAACAGCCAGGCCACTCCGGTACTGCTGGCCACGAGGGTATCCATGTTGACGGCCCCGTGCCGCAGCTGCCTGACCGTGTTTACGAAGAAGCGGCGGCCGAAGACGAATACCACCACTGTGGCCAGGACGAAAGTCACCCACTGTCCCCAGCGCAGGTCCATGAAGAACATACTGAGGACAAAGACGGGCAGGGCTCCTATGACAGCACCTGCGGTCTGACGCCTGAGAGCGCGGTACTGCCTGAGACGCTCCGCCTCCGCTGCCTCCTCCTCATTCTCCACGTCCGTTATCAGACCGTAACCTGCCTCCTCGACGGCCTTTCTCAGAGCCTCGGGAGAGCACTTGCTGTCATCGTAGCTCACTAAGGCAGTGGCCGAGGCATAGTTAACATTGGCCTCCTCCACCCCCTCGCATGAGTTGAGCACCTTGTTTACCCTGGCCGCGCATGCCGCACAGCCTAAGCCCGTAACCGGAAATATTTCTTTTTTCTGCATATACCTAAATATAAAAAAACCGTCCCAACAACTGAGACGGCCTGCTTTCGGGTGGAAGATGGGACTCGAACCCACGACCCTTGGTGCCACAAACCAATGCTCTAACCAACTGAGCTACATCCACCA
>CALUPK010000038.1 GCA_944322575.1 uncultured Bacteroidales bacterium
GCGGTCTGACGGATGGCCGCCTCTATCTTCTCATTGGGAATGAAAAGCTTGAAATACTTGTCGTGAAGTTTTATCCTGTCCATGACGCAAAAGTACGTCAAAAAAAGGAGAATTAATGTTTTTTTAACGTAAATTTGCGTTGGACAAAATAAATCAGAAACAAGATGAAACCGCTCGTATCTATTATCATGGGAAGTACCTCGGACATGCCGGTGATGAAGGCTGCCGCAGAGTTCCTCGATTCTATGGAAATACCTTTTGAGATCAACGCCCTTTCGGCTCACAGAGTGCCGGTGCAGGTGATGAAGTTCGCTACGGCCGCGCACGACAGAGGCATTAAGGTAATCATCGCCGGAGCCGGCGGAGCAGCTCATCTGCCCGGTGTGATCGCAGCGTATACGCCGGTACCGGTAATCGGAGTGCCCATCAAGTCCTCGAACTCCATCGACGGCTGGGACTCGATACTCTCTATCCTGCAGATGCCTTCAGGCATACCCGTGGCCACGGTAGCCCTTGACGGAGCCAAGAATGCAGCCATCCTCGCCGCACAGATTCTGGCAGCAGGTGATCCGGCAGTTATGGAGAAGGTGGTGGCATTCAAGAACGACCTCGCATCGAAGATCGAGAAGGCCAACCGGGAACTTAAAGAGATAAAATACAAGTTCAAAGTAGATGAGTAGACGATAGACATAATTCATTAAACAAGTCGGGTATGTGTTGGAGAACAGAGGGGAAGACGACAGGATACAGGGCCGCCCTTCTCGGGGCGGCTTTTTTGTTATGTGCATGCGGCGGTGAGGTGCTCAGGGCGCAGGACCTTCCGCAGGAGATAGTACGGCTGATAGAAACTCAGGCCGAGGAGGGGGCCGGGGATCCGGAGGCCATGATGGAGTATTTCATGGAGCTGCGCAGGCGGCCTCTTGATCTGAGCAGTGCCGGCCGTCAGGCTATGGAGGCGTGCCCGCTGCTGACCCCGTTCATGGTTGTCAGCCTTATGGAATACCGCTGTGAGTACGGTCCCGTGGCTTCTGCTGCGGAGCTGGCTTTGGTCGACGGATTCTCTCCGGCAGTAGTGGAGCTGCTGATGCCTTTTGTGACTTTCGGGCGCATGGAAGACGATGTCGGACTGTCGCATGAACGGAGATGGTATGAGGAATTCTCGGGCCAATGGACACTGCGTTCGAAGATGGGCCTCGAAAGGAGCGGCGGCTTTCCCGATGAGGGCTTTCCGGTACCGCTTTATTCCCGGTTGCGGGTGAATCTCGGAGACCGCTGCTCCGCCGGATTTACCCTTGAGAATGACCGTGGAGAGAGGGACTTCCCGGATTTCTACTCTTTTTTTGTTTCTGTCCAGGACCAGCCGTTGACAAGGGACGGCCGTTTCAGGCTCGAGTCAGCGGTAGCCGGGGATTTTTCCCTGCGCTTCGGTCAGGGACTGGCGCTTTGGAACTCTTTCTCCATGTCCGGACTGTCCTCTCCTTCGGCAGCAGTGCGCCGGGAGGGAGCTGTACGGCCATATACATCGTCGGACGAGAACAATTATTTCCACGGCGCGGCCATGACATTCGGCTTCCCCCGGGGGGTGAGGGCTTCTGTATTTTATTCCAACAATGGGGTGGATGCCGCTGTGGAAGGGGAATATTTTACCTCTATGCCGGATGACGGCCTGCATGATACTGACGCGAGGCGACAGGGGCGCGATGCCCTGAGAGAGGAGGTTGCCGGAGGCAATGTCTCCTGGCGCAATGCCTGGCTCAAGGTGGGAGTTACGGCCGCGGCATACCGCTACGACCGGCTTGACGGGCGCCGCACCTCTTATTATAATGAGCATCTGCGCTACGACGGGTGGTGGGGCAATGTCTCTGCGGATTTTCTCCTCTCGCTCAAGGGTGTGCGGGTGTTCGGGGAGGCGGCTGCGGATTTTGGCGGAGCCTTTGCGGTCATTGGCGGAGCGGTGTGGCCGCTGCCCTCATCGGTGGAGACATCTATAGTATACCGGTATTATTCTCCCCGATACATCGCGACTCATGCAGGTGCCTACTGCCGGAGCAATGTCAATAATGAGCACGGTGTCTCGGCGGCTCTCAGGTGGTCCTGCGGCAGCGGCCTGGCAGTCTCGGCAAGTGCGGAGTACACGCATTTCCCATGGGCCCGGTTCGGGGTGAGGGAGCCTTCGGACTGTCTGAAGGCGTATGTGGACTGTCAGTGGGAGGTGGGCGATAGCCACTTGGTGTACGGCAAGTTGAGCGGCACTTGGGACAATGGACGGGATACCCGTCTGCTCCGGCTGCGCGGCGAGTATACGTATGTGTTCGGGAACGGTATTGAGCTGTCTGCGAGGGGAGAAGGTAGCTGGGGCGGCGGGGGTGCATTCGGAGCCCTCTTCTTCTATGAATTGAATTATCGGGCTCCGTCGGGACGTATCAGATGCAGTGTCAGAGCAACGGCTTTCAGTGCGGAGGACTGGGATGCGAGGATATACTGCTACGAGAGGGATGTGCCGGGAGCGTTCTCGGTGCCGGCGTACTACGGAAAAGGAGCGGGCCTGTACGCTGTTGTGACGTACAAGCCCGTCAGGTGGTTCAATCTGAGCCTTAAGTGTTCGGCTCTCAAGCGCTTTGACGCCCCGGACAAGGATGAGCTCGGGGTGCGGCTGCAGCTTACTCTGCCTTTTTGATGCGCAGTTTCTTTCCTGGATGTATCTTGCTGTTCTTGGTAAGACCGTTGAGCTCCATGAGGTCGTTCATGGTCACTCCGCTGAATTTGCGGGAGATATCCCAGAGATTGTCTCCGGAGCGGACGGTGTAGATAACGTAGCCGTCGGATACCGTGGTGGCCGGTTTGCTGCCTGATGATGAGGAACTGCGGGAGGAGGAAGAGGCTGCCGGACCGCTGCCGTTGAGGTATATGGCGAGGCGTTGGCCTACCCGGATGCGGGTGCCTATGCCGTTCCATCTCTGTATGTTGCGCACTGAGACGCCGTAGCGGAGGGCGATGTGGCTGAGTGTCTCGCCGCTCTTGACCCTGTGTACGATGCGGGTGGCATCAGCGGAGACTCCCTGCTCGATCTTTTTCATAGCGGCGGGGCTGAAGTACACGGAGTCTTTCCAGGCGTAGATCTCGTCCTCGTGGTCGATGAAGGAGTTGGTGTACTGGTAGGGCAGCTGGAGTATGTACTCGTGCTCGGTGCCGGGGATTATGTCGTGGAGGTACTGGGGATTGTGGGTCCTCAGCTCCTCAATGCTGGCGCCGGTGTAGTGGGCAATCTGCTCGAAGTGGAGCATCCTGTTGATCTTCAAGGTATCGGTATGCGGAGGCATGGGGATGTAGTCGGGAGTCAGGTTGTGCTCCTTGTAGTACTTCATGGCGTAGAGGGCCGCGAAGAATGAGGGAACGTAGCCGCGGGTCTCGCGGGGAAGGTAGGGGTAGATCTCCCAGAAGTCTTTGGAGCCTCCCGAGCGGCGGATGGCCTTGTTGACGTTGCCGGCCCCGCAGTTGTAGGATGCTATGGCCAGGTTCCAGTCCCCGAAGATGAGGTATGAGTCACGCAGGTAGCGTGCGGCTGCATCGGCGGAGGCGATGGGGTCGAAGCGCTCGTCGACGTAGGAGTTGATGGTAAGTCCGTAGCGCCTGGCTGTGGAGTACATGAACTGCCACATGCCCTTGGCCCTGGCGCGGGAGACGGCCTTGGCGTTGAGGGCTGACTCGATGACGGCCATTGCGGTCAGTTCGAGGGGCATGTCGTATTTGTCAAATATCTCTTCGAATATGGGGATGTAGTATGTGGCTAATCCGAGGATGCGCTCCATCTTCTCCGGCATGCGTTGGGTGTAGTATATGATGTGGTTGCGGATGATGCGGTTGTAGGGGACGGAGATGAATGAGTTGAGTTTCTGCAGCCGTTCGATGTAGACTGAGTCGGGGATGTCGGAGGCCATCTCGATGGTGTCGATGTCGGATGGCTCTATCTCCATCAGGTTGAGGTTGCGCTTCTGGTACCACAGGCTCAGCAGTGAATCTCTTGAGACAGTATAGACGGAGTCAGTGTAGACAGGCTGTTCTAAGCCGGTCATCTCCATGAAGCCGGGGTTGATGGAGTCGTTTTCCTGCTGCTGCTCTTCTGCTGTAAGAAGACTCTCATTGACCATGTAGAGGCTGTCCAAAAGGAGATGCAGCCGTCTGTTGGCCTGCATGAGGGAGTCTCTCTGCTTCATAAGGCTCTTTTTGGTGACGGTGCTGGCGCCCATCGTAATGGTCCTTTTCTGCCTGTCCTGGACTGGCCTGTCTTTGTCCTTGTCCGGAGCGGAGGCAGCTGTGAGGGTGCTTGCGAGTACGGCTGTGAGGATAAGTATCAGTTTTCTCTTCATCGCTGTGTTTTAAAATTTAAAGTTCATCTGTACTCCGATGGCACTGCCGGCCGGCATGACAGATGTATAGTTGGTAGTGAAGTCGTAGTTGAGCGGTTCGATAACCGCCGGCTGTATGTCCATGCTAAGACTCTGGTTGACGTCGAAGGAACTCATGGTTGCGAAGACATCGGCGTCGATTACCTGCAGCAGGTAGATGAGTACTGTCGCCACTATCGAATAGTCCCGGAACCTGCGGTAGTAGTCTCTGTAGTACTTGAGGTTCTCGGTGGAGATGGTGCCTTGGTAGTTGCCGCCCGGGGTGGTGGCGGCGTTGTAGTCGTTCTGGAAGCGGTGGTACTGGATGTCGTTGTAGTACCAGAAGTATCCTGCGACGGCCAGCCCTCCGTAGTAGATGGGCAGTTTCCAGTACTCCCTGTTGTAGATCTGTCCTAAGCCTGGAAAGAGTATGGAATAGACAGTGGCTCTTCCCGGCAGGTGGTCTCTCGAAGACTCATAGCATGCGGCTCCGTCGAGAAGCTGTGCCCAGTAGACGGCTGCGGCACCTATGAAGAACAGATTCCGGGCCAGCTTGTCAGAGTCACTGCCGGATTTTTTGAACTGCGTGTGGTAGTAGACGCCTCCACCGACCATGCCTCCTATTCCGGCGTAGAAAATGGGCAGCTTCCAATAGTCCTTGTTGTATATCTGGGCTGTGCCCGGCAGTAGGACAGAGCCTCCGAAAGCCCATCCTATGGACATGGTGTCGCGGTGGGACAGGGATTTGAAGTAACGTTTTAGTGTGTAGGACTCAACAGCGGAGCCTGAGCTGTCGGACGGGCTGCCGGAAGACGAAGTCATACCGCCGGAACTGCCTGTGGCGAACTGTGCCGACAGGTGTCCTGCGGGTATCAATACTAAGATTAAAGCGATTAAAACTGTCTTCCGCACCTGTTTCCCTTGTATGATTTAGTTAATGTTCTCTATCGCTTTCAAAAATGATTCCACTTCGGTGTCCGAAGAGAACTGTATGGTGATGCTGCCTTTTCCTTGCTCTGATCTCTTGAGACTTATGTTGTTTCCGAAATATTTTCCAATAATCTCCAGAACCCTGTAATAGGAGTCGGGAAGATCGCTTGCGGCCTTTTTATCCTCCTGCGCCTGTCCTTCTTCACTTTTTTTAAGCATGGCCTGTGCCTTGGCTTCTGCCTGTCTTACAGAAAGTCCTTTTTTAAGAATCTCATCGCACAGACTTACCTGGGATACGGGGTCGGTGAGCGAGAGGATAGCCTTTGCGTGTCCCATGGATATCTTTTTGTCACGGATGCAGACCTGAATTTCTGCGGGAAGTTTCAGGAGCCGGAGGTAGTTGGTGACAGTGGCGCGTTTCTTGCCTACTTTGTCAGCCATGCTCTCCTGAGTCAGATGGCATTCGTCTATGAGCCTCTGAAAGCTGAGCGCCACTTCTATGGCATCGAGGTCCTCTCTCTGGATATTCTCCACGATGGCCATTTCGAGCATTCCCTGGTCATCTGTATCCTTTATGTATGCCGGAATGGTCCCGAGACCGGCTGCCTGTGCAGCTTTGAAGCGACGCTCTCCGCTGATGATCTGATACTTGAGGCCTATTTTCCTGACGGTGATGGGCTGGATGATGCCGAGCTGCCGTATGGAGTCCGCAAGCTCCTCGAGGGCCTGCTCGTCGAAGTTGCTTCTGGGCTGGTAAGGATTTGCAGAGATCTTTTCCACCGGTATCTCACAGATGGATGCGGGGCCGGGGACAGACGGTGTGACCGGGGCAGGTGTATGTGCCGACGGTGTGCCGAGGCCGTCCATTCCGGATATCAGAGCTCCGAGTCCTTTTCCCAATGCTGCTCTTTTTGTAGACATATCTCTTATATCTTAGGGGTATTAAGCGTTCTTGGCGATAATCTCCTTGGCAAGATTGAGGTAGTTGTTGGTACCTGCGGAGATGGCATCGTAGAGGATGACGGGCTTGCCGTGCGAGGGAGCCTCGCTGAGACGGACATTGCGCTGGATTACAGTGTTGAAAACCATATTGCCGAAATGATGGCGGACGTCCTCCACTACCTGGTTGGCCAGTCTCAGGCGGCCGTCGAACATGGTGAGCAGGAAGCCCTCTATCTTGAGTCCGGGATTGAGTCTGGTCTGAATAAGTTTGATGGTATTGAGCAGTTTGCCCAACCCTTCAAGGGCAAAAAATTCTGTCTGCACCGGTATGATTACTGAGTCTGCGGCTGTAAGCCCGTTGACGGTTATGAGTCCGAGGGAAGGCGGACAGTCGATGATGATGTACTCGTATTCCCCGATTACCTCACTGAGGGCCTCTTTCATGGCCAGTTCCTTGTTCTCTACATTGATCAGTTCTATCTCGGCTCCTACTAAGTTGATGTGCGAGGGAACGATTTTAAGGTCCTTGATCTCCGTGTCGAGGGCTACCTCTGAGATTCTCTTCTGGCCTATAAGCACTTCGTACAGTGTGCTTCCGCTGTCGGAATCCGGATCAAAGTCCATTCCGGATGTAGTGTTGGCCTGAGGGTCTGCATCGATCAGCAGTGTCTTTTTCTCTAAAACAGCGAGAGATGCAGCGAGATTGATAGCAGTGGTAGTCTTCCCGACTCCTCCTTTCTGATTTGCAATAGCAATGATTTTACCCATATTGTTATTTTAAGCTAATCCGCAAAATTAGAAATTCTTTTCATCTAACCGATATTTAATATTATTTTCGCGGAAATTTTTTCAAAACAGATGAGTGACAGTTCTTGGATAGCAGTAATAAATCCCAATGCCGGTGGCGGAAGGGTGGCCAGGGAGTGGCCTATATTGTCAAATATGCTTAAAGACAGAGGTTTCTCCTTCGAAGAAATGTTTACTACTCACAGGTACCATGCAGTGGAGTTGGTCATATATGCCTTGAAGCGGGGTTTCCGCAGTTTTATCTCTGTCGGAGGTGACGGGACGCTCCATGAAATAGTCAACGGTATCTTCTATCAGAAGGAGGTGCCGGTGGAGGAAGTTACTCTTGCCGTGCTGCCTGCAGGGTCAGCCAATGACTGGACGAGAATGTACAGAATCCCAAAGGATTATGACAAAGCGATAGAGACGATTCTCGAGGGCCGTACGGTCTGTCAGGATGTCGCCCGTATCGAGTATTCTCAGGCCGGTGTACGCAATTCGAGGTATATGGTCAATGCCGCTGGGGTAGGGCTTGATGCCAATATCTGCCAGAGGTGCAATACTGCAAAGAATAAGGGAAAATCAGGGGATCTGGCTTATGTGAAGGCTGCGTTCAAGGCTCTTGTCGGGCGTACCAGCAATCCGACAAAAGTGGTAGTGGACGGCAGGAGCTTTTTTTCTGGAAAAATGTTCTCTATAGCATTCGGAATAGGCAAATACAGCGGGGGAGGGATGATGCAGGTCCCTGATGCGGTTCCGGATGACGGGTTGGTCAATGTGATGGTGGCAAGGAAGGTCTCCAAACTGAAGTTCCTCCTGCTTTTCAGACAGCTTTTCAAGGGTACAATATATGGAATAAAGGAGGTCTCTCACTGCTCGGCTTCAAAGGTCAGGGTAATCTCGCGTAGACCGGACAGGGTGGAGATCGACGGAGAGGTGGTGGGAACGACACCGATTACTCTCGAGGTGCTTCCTAAGGCGCTCAGGGTGGTGGTCGGCAGGGATTTCAAATAAAATGCGGGGAGGAAATGCTGCGTGAGATAACCATAATGATGAACGGTATCACGGCCGGTCTTTTCGGACTGGCCTCCGTGCTGTTTCTCTTTATGTTCCGGCGCAACAGGCTCCGGGTCGTGCTTGGAGTCATCTTAGCGGTCTACACTGTGTACTTTCTTAAGGACATTCTGTATATGTCCACTTATGTCGCATCGCACGAGTATCTGTACAGGATGCTGCTCTCAATAGATAACTGGGCTGTGCCTCTGTATGTTATCTATGCTTTCGAGGTGCTGACTCCTGGCAGGACTACTCTTCTGAGGATGCTGCTCCTGTTTTTACCTTTTCCTCTGATGACCGTACTGTATGCATGCTGGCCGGAGGACTGGATATTCCGTATGCAGGTGGCGTTTTCCTCGGTATTTTCCGGAGTCTGTATGTGTGTGGTGCTATGGATGACAGTCCGGTACCGGCGCTGTCTGAAGGAGAACCGCTCGGATATCACTCACATGGACATCAGGTGGGTGTGGGTGAGCATCGCTCTGTTTCTTCCCAATCTGCTTCTATGGACTTTCCTATCCACACGTATAGACTATGTGATGGACTCCGTGTATTATCTGACACTGACTGTGTCCTGGAGCATAGTTGCATACAATACCTATTATTATATTCCGCTTACCCAAGGCGAGCTGAAGCCGGATGGTTCCGGTGCTGACGGACCATGGCATTTTGCCGGAAAGCTCAAGGAACTCACTGCCGGAGAGTATTTCATCCGCTCTGCCCATCTGACTCTGACGGATCTTGCTGCAGAACTCGGAACCAACCGGACAACACTTTCCAACTATCTCAACCAGGAACTCGGAACCACATTCTACGATTATGTAAACAGCCGGCGGCTGTTGGAAGCCGAGCACCTGCTTTCAGACCGCTCAGTGCATTATTCGACTGAGCATCTTGCAGAACTGTCAGGATTCAATTCCCTTTCTACGTTCCGGCGTGCATTTTTCAAGAAACACGGACTGTCTCCGCAGCAGTACCGTACCAAGTTATTTACTTAATGACACTGCGTTTTTGACGTATTGATACGCCCTTTCTGTGCGCAGCGGCTAACTTTGAAAGGAATTAATAAACCTAAAACTACCGTTATGGCACAGAAAGAAGACAACAAAAAGAAGAGAAGTCCCAAGAACAGGAAGAAGGCGATGCGCGAAGGCTATCTGTCGTTCGACATCGATGAAGTGAAGCGTCTGTCGGAGAGCGACAGCCCCAATGCCGAGGCCTACGGCTACCTCTATCAGGCAGTGACAACCCAGGCCGGTACTGCCAAAGGCATCGATGACGCATATCCCGAGACGGCAGAGGAGACCGCCCGGATGCTGGAACTGCTGAATATGGCCAAGAAGGCACTGGTGGACAAGGACGACCAGTATTTCAAGTTCTGCACCGTGGATCTGGAGATGATTCTGGACTGGTCATCCACAAGGCACTGGAACTTCCAGTGGCAGGTGATACTCGGTGTGATACTTACGGTGGCCTTCCTTTCCTGGAGAGTGGACCAGAAGCAGGAAAGCGTGGAGAACAGGCAGGAGAATGTTGCAGCAGTCGAGAACTGGGAGGAAACTGATACTGTTCTCAACTGGGATACTACTCCCGATGATCTCTACAGTCCGGCCGGTTTTGTCAAATATGCTAATCTGAGTGCTAAAAATTATAAGCTGTTGTCTCTTTATGAGCAGAAGTCCTCTTATGCCAGGGCGATGGAGGCTGCTGACGAATATGCCGCCAAGGCCGATACCGCCCAGTCGAGGGATGTCAGGAAAAGACTGGAGGAGCAGCAGGACAAGTCCCTTGCCCGTGCAAAGGAGTGCAGGAAAGAGTTCGACAGGATCAATAAGATGGATTTCAAGGATATAAAGAAGATGGCGCTGGATGAGTATGGTTCGTGGGTCAAGAGCGCCAAGGCCGAGAAACGGGCGGTCAGGGCCTGGAACATATTCTTCATCATTCTGATACCGGTGTATATCTTCGCCGAGCGTCCGTACGGTTACACCATCACCCGCACCAGGGCCGAGTCCAGCACTCTGAGGGGCATCAGCAAGTTTACCTACGCCCTGTCGGCGATGATGCTGGGCAGCGCCGCCTCGATAAGCTGGATTCAGACCGTGAGGAAGTACAGTGACGGACATACCGAAAGATCTTACGATGCAGGAACCAATGCACCTGTGATGATAATGAAGGCATGCCTGTATATCGCCGCGTTCGCTTTGGTCTGCATAGTGTCATGCATTCTGATGCTCTACATGACCATCCAGGGTCTCAGGCGCAACTACAACTGGGCGCCCCTGCTGGCCAAGGCCAAGGTGGCCGCTTCTTCGGCCGCATCGAAGGCTAAGAAAGACTGATGAGTACTGACTATGAAAAACTCTGAGGGCGGGTGGCCCAAAAGGGTAATTTCTGCGTTACGCTTGATTCGAAAATCCTCATGTACGGCAGTACACTCCGGTTTTCTCATCTGCGCAAGCCTTGAAATTCCTCCTTTTGGGTCACCCCCTTTTTGTCCTGTCAGAACACCGGATCCACGTCTATGGCGAGGGAGGCTGCCGGAAAACCGCGGAGCCGGCTGTAGAGCCGTGCCTTTGCTTGAGTCCAGCTGCGGCTGCGGTCGGTCTTTATAAGGAACTGCAGCAGGAATTCCCCGGAACTTTTCTCGACCGGAGGGGCGGCGGGACCGCAGATGTCCCTGAAGCCGCTTTTCCCCAGAATGTCTGAAACCTCCTTTGCCAGGCTGTCCAGTTTTTCCTTATCAGGGGATTTGAGCAGCAGCCGGATGATCCTGGAGAAGGGAGGATATCCGAATTCCCGCCTTTCCTCCATTAGGGACTCGAGGTCTCCCTCCTCCGGAAGCCGGAGCATACGGAATACCGGGTGGTCCGCCCGGCTGGTTTGGATGATCATTTCCCCCGGAGTGTCCCTGCGGCCTGCCCTGCCCATGAACTGCAGGAGCAGCTGGAGGGCCCTCTCGTCCGCCCGGAAGTCGAATACCGAGGTCACGGCCTCGGCCTTGAGCACTGCCGTCAGAGTCAGGTGCTTGAAATCGAACCCCTTGGATATCATCTGGGTGCCGACCAGAATATCTATTTTCCCTTCGGAGAACTGTCTCAGAATCCTCGTTTCCTCTTTTTTGTCCTTGGTAGTGTCCGCGTCGAAGCGTTCTATGCGGGCATCGGGGAAGAATGTCCGCAGCTCTTCCTCTATCTTCTCGGTGCCGTCTCCTAAGAACTTCATAGGTGCCTTCCCGCATTGGGGACAGGCGGCGGGGACCGGCTCCGAATGTCCGCACCAGTGGCAGCTCAGACTGTGGCTGAACTTGTGGTAGCTCATGGGAATGTTGCAGGAAGGGCAGCGGGGTATGAAGCCGCAGTCAGGGCATTCCATGGCCGAGGCGTAGGCCCTCCGGGAGCGGAAGACGAGCACCTGCTCATGCCGTTCTATCCGGGCGGTTATGGCCTTGAGCAGAGTCAGGGAAAATGCTCCTTTCACGGCATTCCTGCGTCTCTGCAGGGGCATGTCCACGATAGTGACGGTGCTGCCGCCGCCTTCGAAATAGCGGTGGGAGAGGGGAACGTATTCTAACCTGCCGGTGCGTACGTTGTACAGGCTCTCGAAGGAAGGGGTCGCGGAACCCAGGAGTACCGGGCAGCCCTGGAGCCGGCCCAGCATCAGGGCGGTGTCCCGGCCGTGGTAGCGGGGAGCCTGGTCGGTCTGTTTGTAGGACTGGTCGTGCTCTTCGTCCACTATGATGAGGCCCAGGCGGCTGTGGGGCAGGAAGAGGGCGGAGCGGAGGCCCAGGACGATGTGCGGTTCTGTGTCGGAGGCCACCCTGCTGTAGACCTCCCGCCTGTGCGGGGCTGTCTGCTTGGAGTGGTATACCAGGAGACGGTCGGGGAAATACCCGGCCAGACGGCTCTGAATCTGACGGCTGACGGCTATCTCCGGGACGAGGTAGAGTACGTTCAGCCCCTTTTTTAGACATTCGGCCGCCAGAGTGATGTAGATCTCCGTCTTGCCCGAGCCGGTTACTCCGTGCAGGAGGACGTTCCGGCCGGCTGCAAAGTGCTTTCTGATATCAGCCGCCGCTGTTTCCTGTTCCGGCGATAGGACCGGCAGCTCTGCCCGGCTGATGTTTGCCGGGGATGCCGGCCTGATGCCTGCGCCGCTGTCTGATGATCCGTCAGCTGCCCCACCATCACCGGATGCGGTCTGCTGTTTCGGCCGCTTGAGAGCCTTGACCGTAGACGGGGCAGCGAAGCGGAAAGCCTCCCCCAGCGAGCACATGTAGTAGGACGCCACCTGCCGCAGGAAGTCCATATTGGCCTGTGTCACCGGCGGAAAATTGACCGCCTCCTTGACCGGCTTTATCTTCGAGATGTCGAACTCCGGCTCATCCTTCACCCTCAGCACCACCGCCGTGTAGGCCCTGCCCACCACCGTCACCCTCACGAGACTGCCGGGCACTATGCTCCCCTCCAGCTCCTCCGGAACCGAATAGGTCACGGAGTCCCTGAACTTCAGCGGTATTATCACGTCTACGAACCTCATATTATGCCATGCGGGTTTGTCAGTTAATAGATGCAAATATACTCAAACTATCTTTCGTCTGAAAATAGTAATGCAGCATGGCATGGGGCGCCTTTGTCCAGGCGGCAATGGTAATCTTAGAAGCGCATGATCCGGTATTCGCTGTATCGGAGAAGATGTCTATTCCATGCGTCGCATATCATTAGATTTGCCAATAGTGGATACAGAAAGAAATATTAAAAATAAGT
>CALUPK010000039.1 GCA_944322575.1 uncultured Bacteroidales bacterium
CTGTTCCATCGCCTCGGCCAACAAGGTCTTCGCCCGCAGCCTGTCCACCAGTCCTATGTCCCCGCAACGGTACATCATGGCCAGGCCCGCCGCCCCCTCAGGGTATCCTTTCTCATAAGCCTTTCTGAAACAACGCTCTGCGATGCTGTCGGACGTCTCATCAGGACGCACGTAATAATGGTAGCGGCCCAGACCGTAAAGTGCATACCTGTTGCCCGTATCCGCGGACCGGCGCAGCTTCGCCAAAGTGCTGTCATGGAGGAAAAACAGATTTTCACCGGCCAGAAAAGTCCACATAAAGCGCTTGACTGCCGTCGGGTCCTCCGCAAATGCCTTGTCCGACAGGAATGTCTGTACCAGAGCGTTGAAGGACCCGCGCCGGAACATACCGGGGAAATCCCGGGACACGCAGGGCCGCACCGCCTCTATCGAGAGATATCCGACCACCGACTCACGGACGTGGATATTCTCGGGCACCTCAGCGCTGAACAGTTCAGGCATTTCCCCTCCTACCGTGACCTTCAAGTGCTTGCCCTCGAAGCTAAGTTCCATGTACTCGCCGTCATAGTAATCCACCACCGGCGGCTCCGCGCTGAAAGGCCAGTCCGGCAAAGCCCTTCCGGGAACAATCGCCGATGCGTCAACCGGCACCTCCCTCTTGAGAGTACTGCTGACCGAGCCTCTGTCGCTGTAGCTGCTGTAAAGCCTGATAACACATTCGTTTTCCATACTTAGAAAATATCCAGCTCCGCCGCCGCAACCCTCCTGCTGCCGCCCTCCGTGGCTGTTGCCTCTATCCTGACGTAGCGGGCGGTTACCGGAGCATCGATATAGCAGTAGCGCTTCGAAGGGTCGTTGACTAAATTTCCGAATTCGAAGGCAGCGGCCTCTTTCCAGGACCTGCCGTCGGAGCTCACCTTGATCCTGCCTGCCGCCATCATGCCTTCGGGGCTGACCCTCTGGGGCATATAGGCAAATCCGCGCAGCTCCACGACAGCTCCGAGGTCCAATGCGATATACTGCGGCATTGCCCCCTTCTCTGTACACCAGAAGGTATCCGGGTCTGCATCGAAGGCCGCGGATGCGGGATAGCTGTCCATCTGGCTGCTGCACCCCAGAAGGCTCCATCCGGCCTTGGCGTAGCCTGTCCTTTCGGAGGCCACGGCACCCGCATCACCGTGCAGGACGGCAATGGCCTTGACCTCACACGGCTGCAGCTGCAGCGGAGCTGTGTATTCGGCAGAAGCCTCCGTGGGCTCCGATCCGTCTACGGTGTAGTATATCCTGCAGCCTGCGGAGAGATTGGCAGAGGCATTCTCTCCATGACTTTTCCAGTTGAACTCCTGGCGGCGCGGTGCGATGGTCACCGTTCCGTCCGCAGCCTGGGAGATGGTCAGCTGCGGCGCTCCTGCCCGGTAGTAATGCGCAGAGAAACTGCTGATAGCCGGGGAATGCCGCGAGCCGAGGAGCCTGAAGCGGAGCCGGTCCGTGGTGACATCCCCGAAACGGAGGATGCGCTTGTAGCCGATGTTGGTGGCCGAGGCTATCTCCTGCCACTGACCGTCGAGCCAGGCGTCCACTGCGTGGGCCTCTACCCTCTCGCCCCGCTCGGCGACTGCTTCCTGAATCATTATCCTGTTGATGGTCACAGGCTTTTTCATTGTCACTACAAACTCACTGCCGGGTCCTTCCATTGTATAGAATGTATCAGGATCATCGTCTAAAACGGCCTTGGGCCCCTTTGCCTTGGCCAGCAGGTCCGTTCCCGGCCCGTAGGTGGCCTCTATCCTGCGGCCCACCTCCTCGAGCACCGCCACATCGCGGTCGGAGAAACGGCCGGAGGTGTTGGGCGGAATATTCAGCAGAAATGTGGAATTGCCTCCTACCGAGCGCTCGTAGATGTCAAACACGTCGTCCGCGCTCCGCACTCCCTGCCGGGTGTCGTCCCTCCAGAACCAGCCCTCGCGGATGGAGGTATTGGTCTCGGCCTGCTGGTAATGCAGATAGCGGCCCGCGTAGAGCTTTTCGCGGCTCCCGAGGTCAGGCGCCGTACGGTCGGGGAAGACGGTCGTAGTGTCAGGGTCATCGGGATAAGGGATGACGTTCCACTCGGTGGGGCGGGTGGCTCCTGCCTCGTTGCCGCACCAGCGTACATCCTCCCGGCCGAAGATTACGGCTTCAGGGGCGAGGGTGTGTATCAGCTCCTTCCATGCCTTGTAGTTGTACTTCTGCCCGCCCTTGCGCTTGGGATGGGCTCCGTCGAACCAGACTTCGTGTACGGGGCCGTACTCGGTCAGCAGTTCGAACAGCTGATTGAGGAAGTACTCGTTGTAGTCGTCCACGTAGAACTCAAACTTCCGGGTGTCCTTGAACGGCCGGCCGGGCACCTCGCGGGGAATGGTCCTGAGACTGTATCCGCTCAGGTTGCCGTAGAGACCGTCGGGACTCTCGATCTGGAAGAGATCCGCCGGCGAGAGGTATATGCCGAGCTTCAGCCCGTACTTCCGGCACGAGGCCGACAGGTCTGCCAATATATCGCCCTTCCCGTCCCTGAATCCGGTCGACATGATGCCGTGGTCGGTGTAGCGGCTCTGCCACAGCACGAAACCGTCGTGATGCTTCACGGTCAGCAGCACCATCTTCATCCCCGCCGCCTTCATTGCCCTGCACCACTGGTCTGTATCCAGTTCCTCGAGAGCAAATACCGACGGAGATTCCATGCCGCTTCCCCACTCCCTGCCCGTGAACGTGTTCGGGCCGAAATGCACGAATGCGATGAACTCGTTGCGCAGCGCCGCGAGCTGATTGGGTGAAGGCACCACATGTGCCGCCTTCGCGATGATGTCCTCCTGACTGTCGGACGAATCTATCAGGATAGTGTTGCTGTAGGGAATGCTGTCACCCTCCTCCCGGGTCGCGGGAGTGGCGCATGCGGACAGCAGCATGGCGCCGAGCAGGATAGTGGCAAATTCTTTCATATCGTCATTTGTTACTTATTTTCAATGAAATACCGTCATCGGACGGAATGAGCCGGAAGGTCCTCCCCTTTTCGGCCGGAAGGTCGAGATATTGACCCCGGTACAATATCCGGCAGGGCTTTCCCGAGGCAGAATATACGCAGCACTCTGTAATGGCGCCGTCCTTCCACCTGAAAGACAGGATGAAACCACCCCTTGCCCTGAGTCCTTCCACCGCTCCGGAGCTCCAGACCTCAGGCAGGGCCGGCAGCAGGTGAATGAAGCCCATCTGGCTCTGCAGCAGCATCTCGGCGATACCGGCGCAGCCTCCGAAATTGCCGTCAATCTGGAATGGAGGGTGAATGCACCAGAGATTGTCCGTCGTTCCCTCGCTCAGAAGGTTCCTTAGGAGCCTGTAGGCCCGGTCTCCGTCGTGCAGCCTCGCCCATTGGTTCAGCTTCCAGGCCATGCTCCAGCCCGTAGCGAGGTCCCCGCGGTGCTCGAGGGTCACCCGGCAAGCCTCCGCCAGCGCGGGAGTCGTCACAGGCGAGACGGTATGTCCGGGATGCAGGCCGAACAGGTGATTGACATGGCGGTGACGGTCCCCGGGGTCATCGATGTCCCTGCTCCATTCCATGAGCTGCCCGTATCTTCCGATGCGGTACGGGGCGATACTGTCCAAAATGCCGGTCCAGCGCTCCCTTTCGCCGGCATCGCGGTCCAATTCGGCGGAGGCTGAAACGGCGGCCTCCAGCAGCTCGCGGGCAACGGCATGTGCAAATGTGACGCCCACGTCCACCGGCCCGTGCTCAGGCGAGGTGGAGGGACAGGCTGTATATGTCCCGTCTGGGGATTTCCAAAGATAGTCCTCAAGGAACTCAGCGCTGCCTTTGATAAGAGGATAGCCCGTCTCCTTCAGCCATTTCCGGTCCTGAGTGAACTGGTAATACTCCCACAGATGCGTAGCGAGCCAGGGGCCGGCTACAGGGATGAGGTTCCAGCTCATGTCGGTGCTGTTCAGAGGAGAGGCGAATCCGAAAATATTGCCCGAGATGGAGGCAGTCCATCCGTCGGCTCCGAAAAAATCCGAGGCGACCCGCTCTCCCGGTTTCTCGAGGGTGCGGATATAGTCCGTCAGCGGCCGGCAGCACTCCTCCAATCCGGTGACAAGGGCCGGCCAGTAGTTCATCTGGATATTGATGTTGTTGTGGTAATCTACATGCCAGGGACCGTCCACACCGTTGTGCCAGAGCCCCTGGAGGTTGGCCGGCATGGCCCCGGGGCGGGACGAGGCTATGAGCAGGTAGCGTCCGTACTGGAAATAGAGCTCCTCCAATCCCGGGTCGGGACATCCCCTCCGGTAGCGTTCCAAGCGCTCGGGAAGCGGCATTGACGCCGGATCTCCGCCAGCCTCCTCCGGCTCCGGCCCGAGACTGAGCCTCACCCTCCCGAAAAGGGAGCGGTAGTCCTCCTTATGCCGCGACAACAGAGAGTCATAGTCCCTTTTCACCGCAGAGGCCGTCATCCTTCCGGTCGCCGTGGCCGGATCCTCCCCCACGTATGCTTCCGAGTCCGTGAAATCCGGATCAAAATTCATCCTGTAATCCGTAGCCGCCGCTATGACGAACACCACCTCCCCGCTTTCCGACACGCTGATGCTGCCGTCATCTGCAGCGGTCGCCCGGCCGCCCACGGTCAGAGCCGTAATACGGACCGCGAACCTCATCCCATTGCTCCTCAGCTTTCCGCGGTACAGGACGGAAGGGCCGTCAGCCGCATTGATGCTGACATCCGCCTCAGGATTCGGAGTGTAGGCCAATTTCAGCCGCTGAAGGGTATCGGAGCAGAACCTCATCACCATCACCCGGTCGGGATAGGAGACGAAATACTCCCTGCCGTACCGCACGCCTCCGCTCTTGAAATGGACCGATACCACCGCGTCGTCTAACGAAAGGCTTCTCCGATAATCCGACACATCCCCTGAGCCGGCATCCGTCTCTACCGTCAGCTCCCCCATTGTCGTAAACGAGCCGAAACGGAAAGGAGTCTCTTCCCCGGTCTCGTATGAGGCTGTGCCCCTGAGACAGTGGCGTGTAAGAGAGTCAGCCACGGTCAGGTCACCCTCGGCGAATGCCTTGCGTATGCGGCGGAAAGCATCCGCAGACTGCCGGTTCACGTCCCAGTAGTACGAAGCACCGCCCGGAACTCCCGGACCGCCCCGCCACAGCGATTTCTCATTGAGGGTAATGCGCTCGAGAGCCACCCCACCGCCGATATTTGCCCCGAAAAAGCCATTTCCTATCGGCAGCGTGGAGGACTCCCACTCCGGATCCGGGTTCATCATCCCGGACTGCGGCTCCGACCATATCCGCGCCCCTTTCAGGGCGGCCGGCCGGTCAAACCATATCTCCATGCGGTCAGGAGCGGAAGCCGCGGCCGGTTCAGACATGGTCCACAGTGCTGTCAGCAGCATCACGGTAAGGTATTTGGCAGATCTCACTATGAAGCAGAGCTTTCGCATGATGATGCGCATGCGGGGAAAAATTGACAATGCCCCCGCAGACCGCATCAGGAACCGCGACATCGGAGGCACATGGCCGTCATTGGCTATGTTCTTGCAGCACACGATATTGAACCCGAAAATCAGGTAGGCTGCAAGACAGGCGAGGTTACCGGTGAGAGCGTCTTTGGCGGTTGAGTTCATGGTCGTTTCTATAAGCTGTGCAAAATTAAACAAGTTTCCTCATCTCATCAAAAATCCGTACAGCTTCCTTCTCATTCAATCCCGCCTTTACCGCCACAGCAAAAAGATCATTCTTAGTCGGCTCTATACTGTCATTGATTGAGGTCGTCCGGAATCCATTTATACCGTCACTTGGCAACAGATCGTATGCCGGAGCAAAATGCCAATCTTCATTGCGATAAATAAAAGAGAAGTTCTTGGCATGGTCATCCTTGTTGTCTATCAGGAAATTGAACACCATCAAGCGATATACTTTCCACATCTCGGCCACACTGTGAGTCAATGCAGCACATACTTGGAAAATATACGCATAATCTATACTCGGCAAACGATAATCAGTACCGGTAAGACCGGCCATACTGATAACATGCAACTTCCCATTTGGCGTTCTGTCAAAGCGCCCTACTCCGAAATATTTATCTTCAAACAGCCGCGTTTCCGGCATTTCAATTCCGCATTGCTTAGCAAGAAGCGAGTAACGGTATTCATCCATGCCGATACTTTGCGGATCCCGCTTTGCACGGAACTTCACCAGCCACTCCTTATCGTTGTAGCGGACGAAGATTTTAGGTCGCGCTCCTCCAGGAGAGCCTCCACGATCCTGAAATTCCCGGATGCCTTCACCAGTGTAATTGTCACTGTCCAGGATCCGCTCGGCCTCCAAAGCCAGTTTCTCAAAATCTGCATAGTCCTGCCTCGTTCCTACGCTGTAGTCCGGACGGAACTCCAACGCTCCGCGCCCCGTCGAACCAACCAGCGTAAGGCGGTCCAATAAGGTCAATGTACGTGGATTAACACCTTTTTGCTGCAAATATCTGTCGAGAATGAGCAACCCCCACCCATCCGGCAGACAATCGTCAAAAACGCCGAAACCACCTTCAAACGGACGAGGTTTTGCAATGAAAACTCCGCTTCTCAATGGCAATTCAAAGGGAGATATTGAGAATCCGGAACTCAGCCAGTCGGCAGAGTACTCAAACGCACACAACCGTTCTTTGGTCAGAGCCAGACGACCTACCGGCCTACCGTTACAAAACACTTCTACCTGTTTAATGCTATTCATTTTTCTTTCCTCTTCTTTTACGGACAACATTCTGCTCATTCAAGACATCATTCAGTGACTGATACTGCCTGTGCGAAAAAAGAGCATCAAAATCTGAAAGTGCATTCAAGGCAAATCCAATTTGCAGCAAACCCTTCAAGGATATCTCCCCTGTCTGCTCAAACCGACGGTATGTCGCAAATTTCACCCCGGACCTTGCGGCCATTCCTTCCTGAGTCAAATCCAATTCCAGACGCCTTTCCCTGACCCTTGCCGCAATCTGACGGGCAATCCCATGAGGATTTGACATACCAACTGCTAATATATTGTCCATAACCTCTAAATATTCGAATTAACAAATAAGATATTATCCGTAGCAAAGGTAGCAATTATATCACTAATGTCCACGAAAAATCAAAATTATTTCAATAAATCTCAAGCAAGAAATACTAACTTTGTACATCGAATTCAACACAGCACGCACATGATCAAAATCTACGGAATGCCCACATGCCCCGACTGCACATACTTAACGGCACCGTCTCCCTCGTCCCGGAAGAAGCCGGGCTCCGCTCCCGCCCCGTCGCCGAAGGTGCCTCCTGCGGGGTTGATGGCTCAGGATGCTGAGGGCGGGACCTTCGAGGGATAAGATCAAATGCCAAAATAATTGCTATCTTTGGATTGTAAATTAAATAACCATGTCCAATAAAGAATTGAACTCATACCGTTTCTCTCCAGAACAAGAGCCAACAGACGAGATGCTGGAGCAGATCATGCGGGAAGTCGCCGAAGAGGCAAAGGAAAGCAATCGGAAGGCAACAGAACGCTACTTCGAGACCATGCGCAGAAACGCATTGGCGAAGCAGGCTAAGTGGGCTCATGCAATAGAACTGGCGCTAAATGGAAAATAGACGTTTACCAGAAATGATTGTCATTGCCGGTCCCAATGGATCCGGCAAAACTTCTGTAACTCATAAATTTCTGCACCACGAATGGGCGGAAGGAACTCTGTATATCAATCCCGACGAGATTGCACAGGAGTTATTCGGAGACTGGAATTCAAATGATGCAGTCCTGAAAGCAGCAAACTATTGCGCAGAACTTCGTGAGAAATGCCTGCAAGAACACAAAAGTTTCGTATTCGAAACTGTAATGTCAGCAGAAGACAAAGTCGATTTTATACTCAGAGCCACTTGTGTCCACTAAAAATTGTGGACGATAGTTATAAAGTTTAACAATTAAAACAATGTAGGTTCACTCGAATCATTGAGTTCATTGACAATATTGCAGTTAGGTTTTGCAAAGAGGTCTTTGAGACTGGTAGTTTCTGTAAGTGAAATACTTACAAGCTGAAGCATCTCGTAGATTGACCGTTCGACTCCCATCTTTCTCTGCACAATCACCATCATGCAATAGGCGGTTATGGCAGTATAAATCTGGATTCTTACGGCATTCTCGGTCTCACCCCAGAATTTTTTAATCTTCAGATGCTGCTTCAGCCACTTGAAGAACAATTCGATCTGCCACCGGTTGTGATACAGCTCTGCCACTTTCAGCGAGCTGATGTCCAAGGCATTGGTAAAGAAGATGAACTTCCTGCCTCTGACCACGAAGTATGCCCCGACACCGTTTATGGTGAAGAGCCGTCCGAAGTCATTGTAGGCACGGTCGAAGATGTAGAACGAGTTCTCCTCGTACGGGATGACATCCATCGCTTTTGTATCGTGCTGCCTGGCGGGCGTGATATGGAAGAACGTCGGGATCCGG
The DNA here is from genome assembly GCA_944322575.1 of uncultured Bacteroidales bacterium. Classification (GTDB taxonomy): domain Bacteria; phylum Bacteroidota; class Bacteroidia; order Bacteroidales; family UBA932; genus Coprenecus. Next base: position 8,510 of record CALUPK010000039.1, read on the forward strand.
GTCTCAATATCATACAGTGTATGAAGTTTGATCCCGCCTTTCTTCTTCCGGAACAAGGCCCACTCAAATACGTTGAGACAAAGGTCAATCGTAGTGGAGTCAAAAGCATGCACCTTGCCTCCGAGCTTGAATATCTCGACCGCCCGACACTCCTGGGCGTCTGCCATAACGCGATAGGCGAAATCCTCGAATATGCGGCAGTCCCGGTTATTGTTCGCTTTCGACAGGTTGCTTCTTGTGGCAGCCTTGCCGAAGCCCAAGTGAAAAGCCTTGCTTGCGTGCGCCTGTGCCGCAAGAACCAGATCCCTGAGACTCTCACGGTTGGACAGCTGTCCGAACATCATGACTGCCAGCTGATTCCAGCAGGAAAAGGACTTGACATACTTGTCTCCACCATATTTCTTTGATATTCTTAGAAATACATACGGATCCAAAAAAGATAAAAGCTGTGAGAACACGTATTTTCCTTTATTCATGTGCCATTCTACAATAGTCTGGCAAAGATAAATTCAAATCGTTGCGCTCATTTTGTCCTTGTAATTGCCTAACTCACAATATTTTCAAAGAACCTTTATGATTTTTTTAGTGGACACTAATGATTTCCCCAATTAAATTGAAAGATTATCTACAAACATTCCACTTGAAATCATATTAAATCATTGCAATTAATACGACAAACCCAACCAACCTCCCCAAAATTTTCATATCTTTGCATTAGCAATAAATAACTTTATACTTAACCCCAAAATCAGGTATTAAATATAAACTAAATTATAGTTAATATGGCACAGCTGAAAGATTACTCCATCCCCGAGCTGATTCACCTGCTCGGAAGCCGTTACAGGGATTACCGTCAGAGGGCCAATATGACTCAGAAAGAGGTGGCCGAGCGGGCCGGGCTCTCTGTCGTGACTGTCTACAAGTTCGAGAGCGGGACGGCCAACAATCTGTCTCTCGGAACGTTTCTTCTGCTGCTGAAGGCAGTAGGATGGATAGAAGCGCTGGATGAGCTGATGCCTGAGCTTCCGCCGTCCCCCTATCTTATGAAAGACAATGACAGAAAGGTACAGCGGATACGTCACAAGCAGGAAAAGACGAGCAAACTTAAAATCAAGGTGTTATGAGTAGAATGATCAAAGTGATACTGTGGGGCGAGGAGGTCGGCCGACTGCTGTGGGATGAACGGAGACACCTCTCTTATTTCACTTTCAATCCGGATTTTAAGAGTAAGGGTATTGATATTGCCCCGCTTACCGCTCCTATTGGAGGTATTGGGAGCAGGATGCCTATTTATGGAGCACCAGAACGCATATATCAGAAACTTCCCCCTTTCATAGCGGATTCTCTGCCGGATGACTGGGGAAACAGGCTTTTTGATTACTGGAGACAGGAGCACCGGATTCCGGCGGCGGAAATTACCCCTCTCGAGAAATTGTCATTCATCGGAAGCAGAGGCATGGGCGCTCTAGAATTCATTCCCGAGACCGAGAGTTATATAAGCAGAGGGAAGATAGATATCCAGTCGCTGACAGCCCTAGCTCAGAAGATATTCTCCGATAGGGAGAATGCACGCATCCTTCCGGAAGAGTCCCTGACCATGCAGTCCCTTATCGCCGTAGGTACATCGGCAGGCGGACGTCAGCCCAAGGCCGTAGTCGCTGTTTCAAAGGAAACCGGAGAAATACGTTCCGGACAGATATACGGTCTGGAAGGCTACGACTACTGCATTCTGAAGTTCGGTGACCCGGCCCGGTCTTCCGCCGAACTGGAGATGAGCTACTGGCGTATGGCTGTAGACGCCGGCATACGTATGACTGATTCGAGGCTTATGGAGATAGAGGGCACAATGCATTTCCTGACTGAACGTTTCGACCGGGAAAACGGCGGGAAACTGCACATACAGACTCTCGCGGCGATGTATCCGGACGCTGCAAGCTATGAGGACATGCTGCTGGTGTGCCGGAAACTGCAGCTGCCTGAAACCGACTCCGAGGAGGTCTTCCGCAGAATGGTCTTCAATATCCTGTCCAACAACACCGACGACCACAACAAGAACTTCTCGTTCATCATGAATCCTCACGGGCAATGGAGACTGGCTCCCGCATACGACATGACCTTCATATTCAACGCAGGAGGCTATCAGGCGCAGGAGGAGCACTGTCTGTCGGCCGGCGGCAAACTGCGTGATTTTACAAAAGAGGATATTCTGGCTTTCGCAGCTGCGAACGGCATAAGACGACCGGCATCCATAATTGATAAAGTTGCCGCCTCACTCAGCCGTTTCAGAGCCATCGCCACCGGATACGGTGTTAAGCAAGAATGGATCCCGCGTATAGAATCCAGTATCCACCGTCACATGATCGAATGCGGCTGCATGACGGTTCCATCCAGTAAGGTCACATTCGAGGACACAAAAGGAAATACCATTTCCAATATCAGAATCGAACAGGCCTATCATGGAAATTATCACCTTCTCGCCGACATCAACGGCCATGAACGCAAATACATCATCCGTAAAGGCACGAATCTGTATTCGGAAATAAGTTCAATTGGAGCCAACAGATTGCCTGAGGACTATTTGCGGACTCTCGCAGAGACATTGCTTGTACCCTAACCTACTAATTTCCAATCATAATCTATTTTTACCATGGACTTTACGATTTGGAAATACGAAAATGGATATCAGACCGACGTAATTCCCATAGTCTACCTCCACTCCTTCCGCGGCAACGGCGAGGACGTCTGGAATGCCTGCCACGGGCTGAAGGACTGCCCGCCGATGGTGCTGGTGTCGGTCAACAATCCGGGTACGGGGCTGGATGACGAGCTGTCGCCCTGGCCGGCGGAGGGGGTGTGGAAGGGCCAGGCGCCTTACAAGGGGCTGGCGGCGGAGCATCTGCGCTGGATGATGGAGGAGTGCGTTCCGCAGGTGGAGGCACAATTCGGTGGAAAGGACATCCTGCCTGTCATCGCCGGCTACTCCCTCGCAGGCCTCTTCGCCCTCTGGGCCGCCTGGAACTCAGGGTATTTCCGCAGGGTGGCAAGTGTCTCCGGCTCGCTCTGGTATCCCGGTTTTACGGATTTTATAAAGGACAATACCCCTAGGACCGGCTTGAAGGAAGGGCCCGGCCTGGAAAAGGCCTATTTCTCCCTCGGCGACCGGGAGAGCCGCACCCGCCATCCGCTGATGAGCCGGGTGGACGCCTGCACCGCGGAAGTGGTGGAGA
>CALUPK010000040.1 GCA_944322575.1 uncultured Bacteroidales bacterium
GTTACTTCAAGAAATAGTAATAAGTGCTATTTACTGTAATACAGTTGATTATATCGTTATATAAAGAAAGTCCACCATGTTTTCAGCGCAAAACAATGTACTGCTGATATCTGCCCGGAAGGGCTGTTCTTGAATTTCATGTGAGACAGCTCATTCTCTTCAGAATCCAATATTGATGCATCTAATGTTTGTTTTGACACATCAATGCCAACAAAATGAGAATAATTCATAATTTTGCATTTAACGATTATACAAATTGGAGATAAGCTAACACGTTTAACAGGCCTTCATGCCTAATATTCTAACTGGCTATTCTCCGAAAAACAGGAGTTGTAGTCTAATTCACCTGTTAGATACAATCTATACCCAAAGTTAGTTCACTACAACTCCTTCTTCATCAAATTTAATCCTTTTATATATGCAAAACTAAACGTACCCAAAACACACCTGTCCGGTTCACCTGCTACGGCAACTCCCGCACATACGCACTTCATCATGAGAAAATCTTCCCTCCAGGAGATGTCCAGCATAAAAGACATACAGAAACACCTGGTTTACAAACACTTGAAAAAGAGGCTCCTGCTGGACCCCGGCAAAATGACGGTAAAATAGCGGTTTTGCGACAAAATGCACGTAGTCCAGCAAATCCTCAAAACGTATGTACTTGATAACAAGGAAAATATATTTTCACCACATGCTGGACACTGTAAAAGCGGCAGCCCACGAGCGCAAGGATAATCACAAAGGCTATCACAAAACCGTACTACTCCCGGCAGCACACCACCCCGGCAATGAAACACGTTAAACGCCGCCACCATAGTGCGAACATCCGGCACAATATATTGCTCCATCCCACTTCTGAATACATCCCGGCAATTAACATACGAGAGAAGCAGCAGCTCCCCACTCAAACTGCTCCCGATAAATTTAAAAACGCATAAACCTGCACAAGTTTTTTGATTTCTCCTCCAGCCGGAAATAACCTCCGTACCTTAGCTGGGCCGGAAGAAAATTTTGGCATTGTTAACGGATTGATTAACTTTGCAAAGTGAAATATTGAATGGAGGCTGTCAGAAGAATAAAGGTGTTCAAGTCTTACTACAAAGAGTTCTATATAGCTCAAACAGATACGGTAAGGAAGAAGATCGATCAAGTTATAGAATTGGTAAGGTGCTCGAAACGCATTCCTGCAGTATACTTCAGGAAAATTTCCAATGTCTCCGGACTTTATGAGATCAGAGTATGGAATATTTTGAATCTAAAGGCATATGAATATGACTACTGAAGAAAAGAACAACGCAATACTAAACTCCGGGGATGACTACGAAGAGATACTTGACATCCAGTATGGAAAGAAAGGAACCCCCGGACGCGACGCCTTCGACCGCGACGCCGAAGCATTCATCCTCGCCGAACGTCTGAAACAGGAGCGCCTCAATGCCGGACTGACGCAGGAGCAGCTGGCCGCGAAGATCGGCACGAAGAAGTCGTACATCTCGCGCATCGAGAACGGGAAGACGGACGTGCAGCTCTCCACCCTCTTCAAGATTTTTCAGGGGCTTGGAAAGCGGGTCAGCATCACCATCCTGTAAGGTGAGCACCGTGCGCCATATTCGCCATACTACTGTCACCGGCTGAAAACCATTGTCGCACCTGCATATTCAACGGGAGCGCATAAAAACACACAACAGCTGATTCACAGGCGATTATCTTCGCGTCAGGCTCCCGAAGCGCTTTTATGTGAGGCTTTCGGGAGCGGGCGCTTGAAGTAATCTGTTGACAATAAGGCGAATATCTTTCGACAGCGCTCCGCGATTAAATGTAGTTTAAGTAGAGCGCGTGAGATTATCCCGGAGTAGAGGAATTTTATTATCGTGTATTTCTTCACACGTTTTTTACATTCTGCAGATTGCCGCCCGGGAGATTCATACCTTCGCAAGAGCAACGCATGATGCGTGGAAGCGAATGGAAACAGACACAAGCTGATTCACAATGACTTTAGATATGGAAAACTACTGGCATATCTGTACTGACGGGCTCGCGAAGAATGTGATTTTCAAGAACAGGGCCGATTACGTTTTCGGGATGAACAGTATTCCGGTGTGTACGCTGACTCATGGAGTTACCATACTGGCGTTTTGTCTCATGAGCAATCACGTGCATTTCGTGGTGCGGGGCACTGAGGAACTGTCCCTAAGATTCATCAAGGCTTACCGGCGGAGGCTTTCCGCCATCGCTGATGTAAGTGCCGCGGATATATGCATGAAGCGTATTGACGAGGAGGAGTATCTGATGCGGGTAATCGGTTACGTTCTGCGGAATCCGCTTCCAGCCGGTCTGAAAGTCCTGCCGATATTCTACGAATGGTCCTCAGCCAGCCTGTACTTCAGCGGCGGGAATCCGTCCATACCCGGAGACCGTCTCTACAGTACGCTGACTTTCAAGGAACAGCGCAAGCTCATCAAGTCGCACGCGGAAATCCCCGGACACTTCTGCGTATCTTCTGACGGCCTGATCCGCCCGGCATGCTACGTGGACTACGAGGCTGTCGAAAATCTGTTCGGAGCACCTGGCCGGTTGCTGTACCGGCTTTCGCGCAACGATGATGCGGAACTGGAACTGAATCTGTCTCCGAAGATACTCAAGAAGAGCAGTTACATGGATTCAGAACTGACAGGGACGGTCGCGGAAGTCTGCAAGCAGGAATTTGACTGCACCTCCCCACAGGAACTGAGCGTCACCCAGCGTTACCGCCTCGCCGACATCCTGCGGAAGAGTCTTGGCCTGGGGATTAAGCAACTGGCCCGCCTTACGCAGACGGATCCGAAGGTTCTCAATGGCATCATTCGAGGTGGCCGGGAAGAACACGGGAGCGAACGAGAAAGCATAGCGACTGACTAACAGGCACTTACACAAAACACACGCTCCCAAAACGCCCATAAAACCTCGTTTCGGGAGCAGAGAAAAAGCAATATGTACTGATAATCAAAGACTTCCTTTAAATTAGCGCTCCACGATAAGATTTCGTTATCCGATTGGCGTCATGGAACTGATGCTAAACAGCCGGAGAACTGGCGGAGGAGCTGCAGAAGACAGCCGCCCCTACTGCAGCGTCCCCGCAAACCGCTCTATCCGCTCGCGGGCATAGTCGGCCGTTATCTTGAAGGTCTTGCGGCCGCTGCCGGGGAGGTCGTACATCGGGTCCATCATGATGGCCTCGCAGATGGAGCGGAGGCCGCGGGCACCTAACTTGTACTTGAGGGCGGTATCCACTATCATGTCTAAGACGGCTGGCTCGATGGTGAGCTTGACTCCGTCGAGCTCGAAGAGGTGGACATACTGGCGCACTAAGGCGTTCTTGGGCTCGGTGAGGATACGGCGCAGGGCATCGCGGTCCAGCGGGTTGAGATATGTGACGATGGGCAGACGGCCCACAATCTCGGGTATCAGGCCGTAGGCGCGGAGGTCCTGGGGTGCGATGTAGCGCAATAGGTTGTCGCGGTCGATGTGGCTCTTCTTCTCCTGGGCACCGTAGCCGACGACGCGGGTGTTGAGCCTCTGGGCGATCTTCTTCTCTATTCCCTCGAAAGCACCTCCGCAGATAAAGAGGATGTTGGTCGTGTTGACCGGTATCATCTTCTGCTCCGGATGCTTGCGGCCTCCTGCGGGGGGCACGTTGACGATGCTGCCTTCCAGAAGTTTCAGCATGGCCTGCTGCACTCCTTCTCCGGACACGTCACGGGTGATGGAAGGGTTGTCGCTCTTGCGGGCGATCTTGTCGATCTCGTCGATGAAGACAATGCCTCTCTCGGCCCGGGCCACATCGTAATCAGCAGCCTGCAGCAGACGCGAGAGGATGCTCTCGACATCCTCGCCCACATAGCCGGCCTCCGTAAGCACGGTGGCGTCCACGATAGCGAAAGGCACATTGAGCATCCGGGCAATAGTCCTGGCCAACAGAGTCTTTCCTGTACCGGTAGGACCTACCAGCAGGATATTGGACTTCTCCAGCTCCAGGTTCTCAAGGGCCGCTTTCTCGGCATCGAGCACCTTCTCGGCCTCGCTTTTGCCACGTCCCTTCGAGGATCCGGCACCGGTTGCAGCCGCTGCGGAAACGGCACCCGTCCTGGCTTTGCCGGAAGCAGAGGCCTCCGCAGCCTTACGGGCAAACGCCTCGTTGATACGCTTGTAATGGTTGTAGACTGCTACCGCCAAAGATTTTTTCGCATCCTCCTGCCCTATCACATACTGGTCTAAGAATGCAGTAATCTGACGCGGAGTTACTTCTAAGGCCTCGCACGAGGGTGTCTTGCCGGCCTCATGAAGAGCCGAACCAGAAGCTGCGTCAGCGAATATGTCGTCTCCGAAAATCGAATGTACATACTCCGACACCCGGATGGCGCAGTCCACACAGATAGAGCTGCCGCCTCCCTGAAGCAGCATCTCCACCTCGTTGGAGGTACGGCCGCAGAAGGCGCACCTGTCTACTTTCTTCCTATCGCCCGCCATTGTTCTTCTGAAGGATATTGTCGGCCATGCCGTAGGCCACTGCCTCGGAAGCGGTCATCCAGTAGTCGCGGTCTGCGTCCTTGGCTATCTTCTCTAAGCTCTGGCCAGAATGTTTGGAAATAATCTCGTAGAGCTCGCCCTTGAGCTTCTTGATCTCGGCGGCGGCTATCTCGATGTCGGAGGCCTGTCCCTCGGCTCCGCCCATGGGCTGGTGAATCAGCACGCGGGAGTGAGGCAGCACCGAGCGCTTGCCGTGAGCGCCGGCGGTCAGCAGCACGGCGGCCATCGAGGCGGCCATGCCGGTGCAGATGGTGGCCACGTCTGGACCGACCAGCTGCATGGTGTCGTAGATGCCCAGACCGGCATAGACCATGCCTCCGGGAGAGTTGATGTAGATCTGGATATCGGCCGAAGAGTCGGTGGACTCTAAGAACAGGAGCTGGGCCTGGATGATATTGGCCACGTCGTTGTCTATACCCACCCCGAGGAAGATGATACGGTCCATCATCAGGCGGGAGAACACGTCCATCTGGGCGACATTGAGCTGGCGCTCCTCGATGATGGTGGGGTTGATGTAACCGGAGCACACATTGGAATATGAGCTCAGACGGGCTGAGCTCATACCAAGGTGCTTTACTGCGTATTTTTCGAATTCTGAAGATGCCATGCCGCAGGATTACTCGTTCATCTTGCGGAGGTCGGCTGAGCTGATCTCCTTGTTGTCTATGGTGACGGTCTTGCGGACAAATGCCAGCACGACGTTCTCCTGAGCCTTCTCTGCGATGCGGCGGCCCTGCTTGTCGTCGGCGAGGATGTTGGCGGCGTAGCCGTTGAGATGCTCCTCGGGCACGTTGTTCAGGCCGTACATGGCAAACTGGTAGCGGGCCAGCTTACGGGCCTCTGCGTTAAGATCCTCCTTGGTGACCTCGAGCTTGTGGTCGCTCATGATGCGGCCCTCGACGGTCTGCCACTTGAAGTCCTTGATGAAGGCGGGGAAGTCCTTGTCGATGTCTTCCTTGGAGAACTTGCCCTCGTTGACCTGATACAGCCATCTCTTGAGGAAGTCCTCGGACACCTTGATGTCAGCCTTGTTCATCAGATACTCGCGGGCGTCGAGCATGAAGCGGTAGTCGCTCTCCTGCCTGAACTCCTCGGTCATCTTCTCTGTCAGGGCTGCGTCGAACTCTGCCTCATCGTGTACCTTGTCGGGACCGAAGAGCATGTCGTAGAGCTCCTTGCCGGGCACTGCGTCCACATAGTTCTTCACCTCCTTGACGGTCAGATGCCATACAGGTTCCAGACCTGCGAGCTCCTCTTTCTTCACGCGGAGCATGGCAGCGCGGTCGGCCTCGTTGGGGAAGGTCTTGACCACATCCACATCCAGCTCGTCGCCGGCCTTCTTGCCGAGGAAGAGAGCCTTGGCCTCATCGCCCAGTACGTTCATAGCGATGTAGGAGGCCTCCACCTTCCTGTCGCCCTGAACCATGTCGGCCACCACGAAGTCGCCGTCCTTTACCTCGTCGCAGTTCTCCAGACGTGCGTACTGCTTGTAGATGTTCTTCTTGTACTCCTCCTTCTCGGCGTCGGTCAGAGTAACATTATAATAAGGTATGTGGTCCTCAGTGCTCAGGCTGAGCTCAAACTTCGGGGCCAGGGCGATATCGAAGGTGAAGTCGAACTCCTCGCCGCCGTCGAAATTGTTCTTGTCCTCAGCGTCCTCCACGGGAAGGGGCTCGCCGATGACCGTAAGCTTGTGCTCCTCGATGTAGTTGTTGAGACTGTTGGAAATCAGCTCATTGATAGCTTCTACAAGAGCCTGTCCGCCATGTATCCTCTCTATCAGGGCCATGGGAGCCATGCCCTTTCTGAATCCGCGGATCTCCGCATTGCGGCGGAACTTGTTGAGAATCTTTTTCCTGCTGTCTGCGTAATCGTCCTTGACAAAGTGGAATGACAGTCTTATCGTCAGTCCGTCATTTACTAATTCTTTTACTTCCATATCGTTTTATAAATTATTGTCCTTTCGGGATAAGTGCGCAAAAGTAAATAAAATCCTTTATTTTACAAAAGAATGAACTATATTTGCCTACTGATAACAATAAATTCTAAGTAGTTGTTTTATGAGAAAGAAAATCGTAGCCGGCAACTGGAAAATGAACACCCTCATCGATGAGGGAGCCGCACTTGCAAAGAACATCGCAGACAGAATCAATGAAGTCCCCTCGGACGTACAGCTGATACTCGCTCCCCCCTTCACACATCTCGACCGCGTAGGCGGCATCATCAAGGGCACTCCCGCAGCCCTCTCGGCACAGAACTGCGCTGACAAGGACAAGGGAGCCTACACCGGCGAGGTATCTGCTGCAATGCTCGCCTCGGCCGGCTGTCAGTATGTAATCCTCGGCCACTCAGAGCGCAGGGAGTACTACCACGAGACCTCCGCCACCCTCAATGAAAAGATCGTCCTCGCCCTTGCCAACGGCCTCAGGCCCATCTTCTGCGTCGGTGAGAAACTCGAGGAGCGCGAGGCCGGCAGGCATTTTGACGTAGTCGGAGCCCAGATCCGCGAGGTGCTCTTCAACCTCAGCCCCGAGCAGCTCGCACAGGTGGTCATCGCCTATGAGCCCGTATGGGCCATCGGCACCGGCAAGACCGCCACATCGGACCAGGCCCAGGAGATTCACGCCTTCATCCGCAAGACCTTAGCGGAGCGATACGGAGAGCTTTCCGAGGAGATATCCATCCTCTACGGCGGCAGCTGCAAGCCCTCCAACGCCCGCGAGCTCTTCGCACAGAAGGACATCGACGGCGGCCTGATCGGAGGCGCATCCCTCAAGGCCGATGACTTCATCGCCATAGCACAGAGCTACTAAGCCGGCACCCTATGGAATATATCGAAGTATCCATCGAGATCACCCCTTTCAGCGATGAGCACGCCGAGATAGTCACCGCCGAGATATCCGAACTCGGATTCGAGAGCTACCTCACCGAAGAGCCTTACCTGAAAGCGTATATTCCCAGGGAACAGTTCCATGAACCTCACCTGAAGACCGTCCTGAGCCTCATACCTCAGGACGGGTTCACGGTGAGGTATTCTTTATCCCTGATTCCCGAGCAGAACTGGAACGCCCTCTGGGAGTCCTCCTTCGAGCCCGTGGTCATCGACGGCCGCTGCACCATAAAGGCCTCCTTCCACAAGGGCCTGCCCCGGACCAAGTACACGATAGTCATCGACCCCAAGATGGCCTTCGGCACCGGACATCACCAGACCACCACTCTGATCATCAAGACAATGCTCGCCCACGAGAAGGCCATCCGCGGCCTTCAGGTCCTCGACATGGGCTGCGGCACCGGCATCCTCTCCATCCTGGCGGCAAAGATGAAGGCTGCGGTCCCCGTCCATGCCATAGACATCGACCCGGTGGCAGTGCGCTCCGCAAGGGAAAATGCCCGCCGCAACCGCGTCCCGGACCGGATCCACACCCTCTGCGGCGACGCCTCCCTCATCCAGGCGGGCAAATACGACCTGATCATAGCCAACATCAACCGCAACATCATCCTCGAGGACCTCTCCACCTACGCCCGGGGCATGAAGCCCGGAGCGCTGCTGATAACCAGCGGGTTCTATGAGGAGGACTGCGCCATGATAGAGGCGGAGGCCGTCCGCCATGGGCTGGAACCCCTAGGCTCGGACAGCCTGGAACGCTGGGCCACCGTCACCTTCCGCAAATTACCACTCAACCAATAATTTATTACAATGAAGAGAATATTCTACCTCATGCTCTCGGCCGCCCTCCTGCTCGGCGGTCATGCAGCAGCATCCGCCGTCCCGCCTGCGGCCAAGGACGGCGCCCCCCTCTGGATGAGATACCCTAAGATCTCCCCGGACGGCAGCAAAATAGCATTTTCCTATCAGGGCGACATCTACTATGTCCCTACAGCCGGAGGTGAAGCCGTAAGGCTCACCGCCACAGACTCCTACGAGTCCCAGCCCATCTGGTCCAACGACGGACGGACCATCGCATTCGTCTCCGACCGCTTCGGCGGGATGGACATCTTCACGGTGAGCATCGAAGGCGGCAAAGCCTTGAGAATCACCACCCACTCCGGCACAGAGACGCCTTTGGCATTCTCCCCGGACGACGAGTACATCTACTTCTCAGCCGCGATTCAGGACCCCGCCTCCAGCGTGATGTGGTCCGCATCGTGGATTACCGAGCTCTACCGCGTCAAGGCCACCGGCGGCCGTCCCGAGCAGATCACCGCCACCCCCGTGTGCAGCATCAGCTTTGACTCCGACGGAGAGTCCTTCCTCTACTACGACCGCACCGGCAGCGAGAATATCTGGCGCAAGCACCACACCTCGTCGGTAGCCCGCAACATATTCTACTATGACGCCGCCGAGGGCACCCACACCCAGATTACCACCAATCCCGGCGAGGACCGCGACCCTATCTTCACCGGTGACGGCCAGATGGTATTCCTCAGCGAGCGGGACGGAGGCTCGTTCAACGTCTACTCCGCACCTGTGGACGACGCTGAGAACGCCACCGCCCTCACCCATTTTACCAAACATCCCGTACGCTTCCTCAGCCGCGCCGCCGACGGCACCCTCTGCTTCGGATGGCAGGGCGAGATCTACACCTTAGCCCAGGGCGGCAAGCCTCAGAAAGTGTCCGTCAGCATCCTCAACGACAACATCAACCACCCCTCGGCCATCCGTCTTGGCGGTGTCTCCGAGATAGCCATCTCCGATGACGGCGAGGAGATTATCCTCCAGAGCCGCGGCGAGGTATTCGCCACCACCGGCGAGTACAGCACCACCAAGCAGATAACCCGCACCGCAGCCGCCGAAGAGGGCATCACCGTATCCCCCGACGGCAAGACCGTCATCTACGCCTCCGAGCGCACCGGACGATGGAACCTCTACAAGGCTACGATGACCCGGGAGGACGAGCTGCATTTTGCCTACGCCACCCTCATCGACGAGGATCCCCTCTTCAAGGATGAGAAGGCCGAGCGCACATGGCCCACATTCTCGCCCGACGGCAAGGAAGTAGCCTTCATCGAGAACCGCAACATCCTCAAGGTCCTCAACCTCGAGAGCGGCAAGGTGCGCCAGATCACCGACGGCACCCAGCATTACGGAGAGTTCTCCTACGACTGGTCTCCTGACGGCAAATGGTTTGCGCTCACACTGATAACCAACCGCCGCGACCCCTACAGCGACATAGGCATCGTCTCCGCCTCCGGCGACATGAAGATCCACAACATCACCAACAGCGGCTACATCGACGGCTCTCCCCAGTGGGTGATGGACGGCAACGCTGTCATCTTCATCTCCAACCGCCTCGGTATGCGCTCGCACGCCTCTTGGGGCAGCCAGGACGACGTATTCATCGCCTTCATGAACCGCAAGGCATGGGAGGAGTTCAACATGAGCGAGGAGGACTACGACCTGTACAAGGAGCAGGAAAAGGCCGCCGAGAAGAAGGCCAAGGAAGCTGAGGAGGCCGAAAAGGACAAGAAGGACAAGGACTCCAAGGACAAGAAAGGCAAAAAGGACAGCGCCGACTCAGACAAGGAGGAGAGTAAGGACATCGTCATCGAGATAGACGGCCTCGAGGACCGCGTACAGCGCCTCACCCCCATGTCCTCCACCCTGCTTTCGGCCGCTATGACCGAGGACGGAGAGAGCCTCTACTTCCTCAGCTCCTTCGAGAGGGGCTTCGACCTCTGGGAGCTCAAGACCCGTACAGGCGAGATCTCACAGGTGCGCAAGGGCATCTCCCCCGGTGCCTTGCATCTGGACAAGGACGGCAAGAAGCTCTACATCCTCGGTTCCCGTCCTCAGGTCATGACCCTCGCCGGAAAACAGGTAAAGCCCATCGACTTCAACATGCGTATGGAGCTTGACCGCGCAGCCGAGCGGGCCTACATGTTCGAACACGTCTTCAAGCAGGAAGAGCGCAAGTTCTACAACGCCAATTACCACGGTGTCGACCTCGCCCGGCTCCAGAAAGACTATGAGCCGTTCTTAGCCCACATCAACAACAACTACGACTTCTCCGAGATGCTTTCTGAGATCCTCGGCGAGCTCAACGTCTCCCACACCGGCTCCGGATACAGCGGAGTGGGTGCCGAGAAGGCGACTCCCGCACTGGGCCTGCTCTTCGACCTGAAGTACCAGGGCGACGGCCTGAAGATTGACGAAGTCCTCGACCCGGGTCCGTTCTCCATCACCGGTTCCAAGGTCAAGGCCGGCATCATCCTCGAGAAGATAGACGGAGAACCCGTACTCGCAGGAGAGGACTGGTTCCCTCTGATCAACGGCAAGCGCGGCATGCAGGTGCTCTTCTCCTTCTACGATCCCGCCACCAAGGAGCGCTGGGAGATGGTCGCCAAGCCTATCTCGAGCGGCCAGCAGAACGAACTGCTCTATCAGCGCTGGGTCAAGAGCCGTGCCGCGGAAGTAGACAGCCTCTCCGGCGGACGCCTCGGCTACGTACACATCCGCTCCATGGCTGACGGCAGCTACCGCGACGTCTACGCCGACATCCTCGGCAAATACAACCTCTGCGACGGTATCGTCATCGACACCCGCCACAACGGCGGCGGCCGCCTCCACGAGGACATCGAGATCCTTTTCAGCGGAGAGAAATACCTCGAGCAGGTCATCCAGGGTACAGTAGTCTGCGACATGCCCTCGCGCCGCTACAACAAGCACTCCATCATGCTCGTGGCCGAGGATAACTACTCCAACGCCCACGGCACACCCTGGATCTACAAGCACCAGGGCATCGGCTCCATCGTCGGCATGCCCGTGCCCGGCACCATGACCTCGGTCAACTGGGAGACCCTCCAGGACCCCACGATGTACTTCGGCATCCCCGTCATCGGCTACCGCACCCGTGACGGCCACTACCTCGAGAACTCGCAGCTCGAGCCTGACTTCTTAGTGCGCAACAAGCCCGAGGAAGCCGTTCAGGGCCGCGACGAGCAGTTAGAGGTGGCTGTACGCGAGCTGCTCAGGCAGATTGACGCTGACAAGGACCGCTGGTAATATTAAAATATTAAAGAAAAATACTATCTTTGCGCCCGCAGTCCGAAAAACTGCGGGCGTGTTGTAATTGGTAGCCAAGCCAGACTTAGGATCTGGTGCCGCAAGGCGTGGGGGTTCGAGTCCCCC
>CALUPK010000041.1 GCA_944322575.1 uncultured Bacteroidales bacterium
GGCCCCTTCCCGCCGGTATTCCTGTTTCCGGTTGACTGGAAGGTGCCGGAGAAATCGCCTTTTCTCCACCACCTTCTCGATTTCGTTATAAACCGACCGGCCTCAGAGGCCTCTCTCGCAGGCCCTGATCCGGATCCCTGTCCGGAAGGTGCCGACAAAAGTGTTATTTCCCCGGCACCTGCTATTCGGCGGCGGGGGTACGGAAGTCGAGGAAGCCCTCGGGGAGATGCATGCCGGCTACGAGCAGGTGCTGTTCGCGGGCGATGCGTAACATGTGCTTGCGGGCGGCGACGGCGGCCTCCTGGTCCATGTCGTAGGTGGCGCAGATCTCGGGATGGTCGAGCTGGAGGGCCAGGCCGTGGATGATGTCGCCCCAGATGAGGATGTCATCGATGCGGAATACCGTATGGCCGGGAGTGTGCCCGACGGCGTAGAGAGCCTCCACACCGCACGGCAGGATGTCTCCGAACTGGAAGAGATGCAGGTGGTCGCTGTAGGCGTTCATGGTCTGCACTGCCTGGGCGTTCCGGTCGGCGGGCATATTCATCCATGCGTAGTACTCGGGCTGGGAGGCGTAGACCTGGGCGTCGGTGTACACGGGAGCACCTTCGGCATCCAGCATCCCGCCGATATGGTCTCCGTGAAAATGGGTGAGAAACAGGTAATCCACATCCGCAGGAGTCAGCCCCAGCGAATCAAGACCGCGGCGTATCCCTCCGTCAGGCAGTCCGAGGCCGGTGTCGAAGAGCAGGACCTTGCCGTCCTTGCGCACTAAGAAGGCGCTCATCGAAGAAGGTACAGCATCCTCAATCCCGAGGGATGCCACTAATTCGGGAGAAGCATCGGGGAAGATGGAGAGTGACTGACCGGCGGCCCTGTCGCACAGCCAGATGATCTCAGTTTCAGATTTGCCGGAAGAGCATCCGCCAGCAAGCAGCATCGCAGCGGCGGCGGTGATCAAGATAATTCGTTTCATGGCAGATAGTGTTGATGTTTCTGCAAATTTACATTTTTCCGCCGTAAATAGAAATAGTACGCTATGCCGACTCCGTCAGCCAGGGCCCATCCGATGGGTATGGACCACCAGATACCGATGACGCCGACGGAAGGAATGGCCGCGAGGATGTAGGCCAGCGCGACGCGGGTTCCGAGCGAGAGGACGGTCAGCACTACGGACATAGCCGGCATGCGGATGGCGCGGTAGTAGCCGTACAGCAGGAAGAGGATGCCGATGCCGAAGTAGAAAGAACCTTCGACCCGCAGGTACTGCACTCCGAGACGGATGATTTCCGCCTCTTCCGCCCGCACGAAGATGAGCATCAGCGGCCGTGCCAGCAGAAAGACCAGGAGCGAGACAGCCAGCGAAAACAGCACCGATATCAGGAATGCGCTCCGGACTCCATTCCGTATACGCCCCGACTTGCCTGCACCGTAGTTCTGTGCCGTAAACGTGGAGAACGCATTGCCGAACTCCTGCACCGGCATATATGCAAACGAGTCGATCTTCACCGCCGCTGCAAAAGCCGCCATCACCGCCGTACCGAAGGTATTGACCAGACCCTGCACCATCAGTATGCCGAAATTCATCACCGACTGCTGCACACAGGTCAGCGTCGAGAACGAGGCTATTTCCCTCACCGAGGCACCGTCCAGCCGCATATCCTCCCTCCGTAACCGCAGTTCCGGCCGCCTGCACAGCACATAGACCATCAGCCCGAGCGCCGATACCCCCTGAGCCGCCACCGTCGCTATAGCCGCACCGCCTACCCCCATGCCGAAGCCGAGGATGAACAGCAGGTCCAGAGCGATATTGAGCACCACCGAGACCCCGAGGAACCACAGCGGAGTGACCGAGTCCCCGACCGCCCGGAGCAGGGCCGCATAGAAATTGTACAGGAAAGTTAGCGGGATACCGCCGAAGATAATCAGCAGGTACAGCCGCAGCATACCGTATATCTCCGCCGGCACCTGGAGCAGCCTCAGAATCGGGTCAATGAGGGCAAACGACGCCACAGTGAGGGCCGCCGTCACACACCCGATCAGCACCAGCGACACGTAGATACTGCGCCGCAAGCCGGACATGTTCCCCGCTCCGAACTGCAGCGAGAACACCGTCCCGCTGCCCATCGCCAAGCCCAGCAGCACCGATATCAGAAACGTCATCAGGCTGTAGGCAGACCCGACAGCTGCCAGCGCATCGGAGCCTATGCACCGTCCTACTATCAGGGTATCAGCGATATTATAGCACTGCTGCATCAGCGAGCCGAGCATCATCGGCAGGGTGAATCGCAGCAGCGTGGAAGTGATGCCGCCAACAGTGAGGTCTCCGGTACGGGTCGTCATCTACGGAAAATTTGCGGCCAAATATACTGAAAATTTTACCTTCAAAATATTTTTACGTTTGCGACACCTTTATTCCGATTATCATGCGTAGCTTTACGGGAAAATACATAAAGCCATGAAGGGAAGAAATCAACATCTATGTTTTACTTCACACAAGGAAGTACTCTGCAGAGACTACTCTGACTACGCAACACTGTTCAACTGCATCGCGCAGGGTATCATTAACACCAACAGCAAGCTCCTGTCCTACAGCATTATGTCCAACCATGTGCATTTGGGAGCAATTACAGACAAGTCATCCGGCCTAATCCAGCGCATCCGCTCGTCCTACACCCAGATGTTCAATCACAAATACGGACGGAAAGGACAGCTCGGCGACCCGTCGTATTTCCAGCTGAACCTCGAAGGGCGCCTCCATATCGCCGCCTGTCTGAGCTACATCTCGCGCAATGCCTGGCATCACGGGGTATGCGCCAATCCTTTCGATTACCCTTTCTCATCTGCCAATCTGTACTTCAAGAAGAGTACCTCCATCCTGCCGTGTACGGAACTTACGCAGGATGCCGCCCGAAGAGCCAGACTGGTAAGAGAGAACAACGTCATCCCGAAAAGCTTGTCATTCGACCGGTTCGGCCAGATATCTCCCGCCGACATCGTGGAGACTGACATCGTTGAGGGATACTTCGGATCATACAGGGCGTTTGACTTCAATCTTCATAGAGTCAACTACGATAAGTGGAAAGAAGAGCAGCTTTCTGAAAATCCCGACGTTCCGCACATTGACCTACAGACTGTCGAGCCGCTTATGTCACCGGACCAGATAGCGGCCGTGCTGAAAAAAAGCCCGGGATGGGTTTCCGATGTACCTGTTTCCGATCTCGAGCTTTGCCGGATTATCGACAACGAACTTATAAGGCAGTTCCACGTAAGCAGTTATGCTCATCTGACCCGGGGGCAGAAACTAGAAATCTGTGACATACTCAGAGACGACCTGCATTATCTTCTTCCCGACAAACAGATTGCCAGGTGCCTGGCAATAGATGTGGAAAGCGTGCGGAAGAGAATGTGGCCGTAAATGGCATGGCAAGCAGGTGACGGAGAAATGCCGCTTTCCCCGGCACCTTCCGGACAGGAATCCGGATCGGGGCCGGCGAGAGAGGTTTCTGGGGTGGGTCGGCTTATAACGGAGTCGAGAAGGTGGTGGAGAAATGCCATTTTCCCCGGCACATGCCAGTCAACTAAAATCAGGAATACCGACGGGAAGGAGGTGGTGAAGAAATCAGAAAAGAAAAAAGTCCGGACAACCGTGCATGTTGGCACGGCATACGAGGCGGCAGGATATATAGAACCCTCTGAGACATTGGCTCCCGAAAAGGGAGGGGACCCACCGTAGGTGGGGAGGATCTCAGAGGGTTCTATATATCCTGCCGCTTATATGGGCAGTAATGGGCTGAAGCGGAAACGTCTACGGCAGAGCGAGGAACGCGCAGGCAAATGCCAGGATGGCGTAGAGCTCGGGGAACACGGCGAGGATCATGGTGCGGGAGAAGACGTCGTGTCCGTTGGACATCTCGTTGATACCGTTGCTGACCAGGCTGGCCTGCTTGATGGCGGACCACAGGCCTACGAAGCCGAGGGCCAGACCGGCAGCGGCCATTGCCAGACCCTGGTTCATGGTGAGCACCTGAGAGGCGTCCTCCATGGCTCCCAGTCGGCTGAGCATGAGGAAGAATCCTGCGAATCCGTACAGTCCCTGAGTAGAAGGAAGCACGCAGAGGAGCATGGATTTACCGAAGATTTCCGGTTTCTTCTTGAGGCCGGCGACGGTGGTGTTGCCGCCCATTGTCACGCCTATGGCACTGCCGATGCAGGACAATGTGAGCATCACTGCCATTCCGACGTAAGCTAAGATTAAAGGTGTTGACATACGATAAAATTGTTTTTATTTGTTATTACTATATGATTTCAACGGTCTGTAGGCCCTGCCGCCTCCCTCGAAGCCCACATTCTTGTAGAACTCCACGAAGGTCAGACGGACCGGGTGTACGAATGCTCCGAGGCACGACAGGCCCATGACGGCCAGATGCCCGAAGATGAGGAATATGACAGTGACCGGCCAGCCCACGTAGGGGATGCCCGAGAGGGTCATGGCTATCGAGTTGATCACCAGTGCGAGGATGCCGCCGGTCGTACCCAGTCCGAACAGACGGATGTACGAGAGCATGTCACCGAAGATGCTGGTGATGTCGTAGAGGGAGACGATACCTTTGAGCGGACGCAGCAGGAAGAACTTGGCCGGCTTGCTGCAGAACAGCACCAGCACCAGTCCTCCGAAGACCAGTACCTGCGCCACTACGTTGGGCAGCAGCTTGGTCCCCATCTGCGAACCGGCGTAGGCGCATGCGGCCCACACGATCAGCAGGCTCCAGCCGACCTCTGTCAGCGCCTCGTCCCAGCGCCGCTTGGAGAAAGCGAATATCGCCTTGAGCATCCTTGCGAACACTATCTGGAACAGTCCGAAGATAATGGCGAACCAGAACATCTTCAGGTCAGAGAAGAACAGGGCCTTGATGTTGTCCGGCATAGGCAGTATATCAGCCAGTTTCATGCCGAAGAACGTACCTGAGAACAGCGGCATGATGAGCGAGCCGACCCCCAGCCAGGCAATCAGTTTGCCATAGACCTTGAATCTGGGCAGGGCCAGTGCGGTGGCGATGCCGGCAATCACAAGTATCAGTCCGTATCCCATGTCTCCCAGGCAGAAGCCGAAGAAGAGCATATAGAAAGGAGCGAAATAGGGTGTGAGGTCCAGCTCGTCGTAGTTGGGCAGCTCGTATAGGCTTCCGACCGGCTCGAAGAGGCGGGCAAACCAGTTGTTGCGCAGTTTTACCGGAGGGTTGTCGGAGCCCTTGGCCGCCTCGGACTGCCAGTACACGGTGCACGGGCCGTTGTTCAGATACTCCTGCACGCGGGCATCGTCGGCGGTAGGGGCGAAGCCTTCCACCACGCTGATGGCCCCTTCTCCTTCAAGCAGGGAAGATGTCTCGGCCAGATGCAGGTCCAGCCGTGCGAATGTCTGTCCGGATAGTTCCTGCAGAAGGCCGGAGAGGGGGGCGTATCCGGCTGTCTCCTCCAGCAGTTTCCCGTCCTCTGCCTTAAGGGCGGAGATATCCTTCATTACCTGTGAGGCAGGACGGGCCGGAAATGCCGCCTCGTCGGATACAGGAAAGGTGTATTCAGTCTCCTCTCCGCCGATTACGACGAAGTAAGTGTTGCCTGCCGAGCGCGCGAGTACGCTCATCGGGTACTGCTGCTCCCACGCTGGGGAATACTGCTTGTTGCCTACGCAGTAAAAATGGGGAGTCAGTCCTGCAGCCCGCAGTCTGTCCACATCCGAGGGCGAGAATTCTCCCCAGGGCAGGGCCCTCCGGTATTCTTTGTCCAGGGCATCCAGTTCCGAGGCGATCTCTTCCCTGCGGGCTGCATTGCCCTCGAAGGCATTGAGAAGTTCCTCGGCGGACAGAGCCGCGGCCGGAGGGACTGCGCTGTCCCCGGCGGATGCGGATGTCTCGGGATGCTCCTTTGCCAGAGCATGCATGGATGCTGCTGCGGCCTTGCACCGCTCTATAAGGGAAGTCATCTCTCTGGATGCCTCATCGGTGCCGGTGACGGAGCGGGTGATGTCCACCATCCCGAGCTCCTGCACCCCTGACAGAAACCGTTCCAGGTCCCCCGACAGGAGGATCATGGAGTATTTGGTCATTTTAGTTATCATAGTACTTCCTCCTCTGCTTCTAAGTCGTGACGGTTCTTGACTATCTTCTGGGAGGCCTTGGAGAGGTTCTCCTCGTCTTCTAAATAGCGCTTGATCTTGAGGATAGCCTCATTGTACCCGGGTATCTGCACCTTCTCGTACAGATTGACCTTCTGGGTGGTCTTCTTGCGGGAGAAGTCCAGGATGCGGCTCTTCTCGGAGCAGATCTCGGACTCTATCCCGAGGCGGGCGAGATCCTTGAGTATCTGCACTCCGTCGCTGTACCACAGGGGCTTCTGGAAGAGGTTGAACTCCCGGACGTCGTAGATGACATCCTTGAGCTCTGGTATCCTCACCCCCGCGAACTTGGCCGTGACCAGCTCCACGTCCCGCACCGAGATAAGCCCCGGCTCGAACTCGTTCCAGAGTCCGGACAGGTAGCTGTACCTCTCTAATGCGGCCGAGAGCTCCTCCAACAGCTCGTCCGAGCGCCTTTTGGCCTTCTTGACCTCTAAGCGCAGGGCCGCCTCCTTGTTCTTCAGGGTAGGCAGGGCCCGGGTGCGGATCTTCAGCTGCTTGCCCAGCTCGCCGAGCGACGTCTTGTTATATTGGAATTTAATCATTTTCTTTCCAGTATTTCTCTATGAGTGCATCCTTGATACCTGTCTCCGCCTTGGTGAAATACTTGCCGAAGAGCTCCCATGCGGTGTCGAGCATCTCGTTGATGGGAATGTTGACGTCGATGGCCAGGAGCCGGGTGGAGTAGTCCTTGGCGAAGGCGAGGCAGCGGTTGTCGTAGTCGCTCAAGTCGAAGCCGTTCTCGAGCTTGGTCTTGGCGTTGGCGGCGTCGGCGTAGAGGCGGACGGCGGTGTTCATCACCTGGTTGTGGTCTTCGCGGGTCTTCTTGCCGATAACTAACTGTTTCAGACGGGACAGGGAACGGAACGGGTCCACGATGACCTTGCCTGTGTCGCTGTCCTGACGCAGGAAGAGCTGACCCTCGGTGATGTATCCGGTGTTGTCGGGTATGGCGTGGGTTATGTCCCCGTCGTTGAGGGTGGTCACGGCGATGATGGTGATGGAGCCTCCGGCGGGCAGCTGCACGGCCTTCTCGTATATCTTGGCTAAGTCAGAGTACAATGAACCGGGCATCGAGTCCTTCGACGGTATCTGGTCCATACGGTTGGATACAATCGACAGGGCATCGGCATACAGGGTCATGTCGGTCAGCAGCACGAGCACCTTCTCATTCTTGTCCACGGCAAAATACTCTGCTGCCGTCAGGGCCATGTCCGGTATCAGCAGACGCTCCACGGGGGGCTGCTCGGTGGTGTTGACGAAGCTGATAATCTTGTTCAGGGCTCCGGCATTCTCGAACATGTTCTTGAAATACAGGTAGTCGTCATTCGAAAGTCCCATGCCGCCGAGGATAATCTTGTCCACATCGGCGCGGAGGGCCACCATGGCCATTACCTGGTTGTAAGGCTGGTCCGGGTCGGCGAAGAAAGGTATCTTCTGCCCCGATACGAGGGTATTGTTCAGGTCAATGCCGGCGATACCGGTGGGAATCAGCTGCGAGGGCTGCTTCCTCTTGTAGGGGTTGACCGACGGGCCTCCGATGTAGCGGCGCTCTCCCTCGACCTCCGGGCCTCCGTCGATAGGGTGGCCGTAGGCATCGAAAAAGCGTCCTGCCAGCTCGTCGCTGACGTTGAGGGCGGGCGGCTCGCCGAAGAATGTCACCTCGGCGTCGGTCGGGATGCCCTCGGTGCCCTCATAGACCTGGAGGGTGACTAAGTCGTCCTTGATCTTCACCACCTGGGCCAGACGTCCGGCTACTGTGGCTAATTCGTCGTTGGGGACTCCCTGTGCCCTGAGCGACACGGTAGCTTTGGTGATGGCCTCGAGCTGAGTGTATATCCTTTGAAATGCTTTATTTGTCATGGCTGATGTATTTGTTGATCTGTTCGAGGTATCTGTTGAAATCGTCACTGCGGAACTCCGAGTAGTTCATCTGGCGGAAGAGGTTGATCACCTCCTTGTACCAGGTGGAGCATTCTTCGAAGGTCTCGAAGTCATGCTCTGCGTGGCATACGTCTAAGACCTTCTCTAACATGAACTCCTGCCTCTCGAGGGGAGTGGAGGCGTCTATGCGGTCAAATGCATCCTGCTGCAGGATGATGTAGTCGATCAGCTCCGACTTCCAGTAGCGCTCGTGGTAGCTGACGGGCACTCCGTCGTCTCCGAGGATGTTGATCTGCTCGAAGGCTTCCTTTCCTCTGAGCACTAAGTTCTTGGCCTCGAGGACCATGTCCACCCATCTGGGGGAGATCTTCTCCTTGAGGAAGGTGACGATCTCGGGATATTCGAGGTATTTCGAATAGGAGTCTATGGGGTCTACGGCGGGGTAGCGCTTCTTGTCGGCGCGGTTCTGCGAGAGGGCGTAGAAGCAGCGGGCAGCCTTCTTGGTGGACTCGGTCACGGGCTCCTTGAGGTTACCTCCGGCGGGGGACACGGTGCCGATGAATGTTACGGAGCCGGTCTGTCCGTTGTTGAGCACCACAGCTCCGGCACGGGCGTAGAAGTTGGATATGATGGACGAGAGGTCCACGGGGAAGGCGTCGGCTCCGGGCAGCTCCTCCATACGGTTGCTCATCTCCCTGAGGGCCTGTGCCCAGCGGGAGGTGGAGTCGGCCAGCAGAAGGACCTTGAGGCCCATGGCCCTGTAGTACTCGCAGATGGTCATGGCGGTGTAGACGGATGCCTCTCGGGCGGCTACGGGCATGTTGGAGGTGTTGCAGACGATGGTGGTCCTCTCCATCAGGGAGCGTCCGGTGCGGGGGTCGACTAACTCGGGGAACTCGGTGAAGATCTCCACCACCTCGTTGGCCCTCTCTCCGCAGGCCGCCATCACTATCACATCGGCCTCGCCCTGCTTGGCTATGGCGTGCTGGAGCACTGTCTTTCCGCATCCGAAAGGCCCGGGGATGAATCCGGTACCGCCCTCCGCGATGGGATTGAAGGTGTCAATGCACCTCACTCCGGTCTCCATGATGCGCCAGGGACGGGGTTTTTCCCTATAGGCGGTGATGGCCACCTTGACCGGCCATTTCTGGATCATGGTTACGGGATGTTCGTCTCCGGCGGCGTCGGTCAGTACGGCGATGGTGTCGCTGGCCTTGTATGAGCCGGCGGGGACGATGGATTTTACTTTATAGGTGTCCTTGAATGAGAACGGCACCATGATCTTGTGAGGCAGCCAGCCTTCCTTGACCTCTCCTAACCAGTCTGCTGCCCGCACTTCGTCTCCGGGTGCCGCTATCGGAGTGAAGTCCCACTCGCGGTTCACGTCGATGGGGGCGGTGTACTCTCCGCGTTTGAGGAAGACTCCCTCCATGGTGGCGAGGTTGTTCTGCAGGCCGTCGAAGTTGCTCGACAGCAGTCCGGGACCGAGAGTAGCCTCAAGCATGTGTCCCTGAAACTCGGCCTTGTCCCCGCACCTTAGTCCGCGGGTGCTCTCGTAGACCTGCACCGATGCCCTGCGTCCTGTCACCTTGATGACCTCGGCCATGAGCTTCGCATCTCCGAGCGAGATGTAGCAGATCTCGTTCTGCGAGACAGGTCCGTCGACTTCCACGGTAACTAAGTTGGAGATGATGCCCGTTACTTTACCTGTTGTGTGTCTGATAGGATCCATATATTTTGATATTTATTGTCTTAGTTGAAATCAATGCCTTTGAATGTGCCCCTGACCTCGTCAACGTAGCGGCGGAAGAGCTCCGCGCCTTTCTCCCGGTCGAGCGAGCTCCAGCGGCCCACGATCATCCCCTTTGCTAAAAAGCCTAAGATGACGTCCATGTCAAAGTAATGGAATGTGGTCATCTCAGTGATGCGGTCCCAGCGGTACCGGTCCAGCATGTGCTCTCTCTCGAAAACGTCCGGATGCTGGAATATCTGCAGCAGGGCAGGGTAGTCCTCCCCGGCGCTTTCGGTCTCTCCTACGGAGTATTTTTCAGGGTCAATGCCCTCCTTCCCGGCCAGATACCTGGTCTGCGAGTTGCGGATCCTGCGGTCCAGCTCGTACCAGGAACGGATGAATGTGTTTTTCTGCCGGGCGGCAGCCTTGTATAGATGCCTGCTCAGGTGCGAGGTGTCGGCTCCGAACTCGAGCCAGTCCACTGCGCGGCGGTCTGCAGGGGAGAGCTGTTCCCGCACGGCTGCGGATATCTCCCCGTAGGAGAAATGTCCGCTTTGGGTAAAATCCGGCAGCAGGTCGGGCAGGCCGGCAATAATATAATGGTAGTTGTTCATCGCTCTACCGTCTGCTGGTTATCCGAAAAGGAGCTTGCGGGTGGCGGGGCGGAGATACTGGGTGAGAATGCTCTCGAAGTCACCGTCAGCGAAGCTGATCCTGTAGCTGCCGTCCGCGGGACCTATCTTGAAGCCTCCGGCTATCTGACGGGAGAACGTCACTGTCACGCCCTCTCCCATGACGGCTGCGGCCTTTTTCTCAAACCATGTACCCAGCTCTTTCTGCATGGAGGCGGGCAGGATGACTTCTAAGCCGGCGGGGGCGGGATCGGCTGCGTTGAAGGCCTTGGCTACGGTGGTGACCAGACTCTTGATCAGCTCAGCGTCCGCGAGGGCTGCCTTGACGTCCGGGGATACTGCCTTGGTGATGATGATGTTCTCTATCTGCTGGCGGAGAGAGGAGATGGTCTGGGACGAGGCCATCCGGATATCGCCCTCCACGCGGGTGCGCAGTTCCTCGGCCTCCTTGCGGGCAGCTTCAAGTATTCTGTCGGCCTCCTTGCGGGCTTCTGAGATTATCTGTTCTGATTCTTTTGCTGCGGCGGCCTTGAGAGCCTCGGCCTCCTGTTTTCCTTTTGAAAGTCCCTCGTTGTAGAGCTTGTCGGTGAGTTCTTGCAGCTTGTTGTCCATATCGGGTGCTTTGTTTTAAAATTCTTTCAAAATTAGTAAATCTTTCGGATATTCTGTACAAAAAACAACACAAAAAAAGTGCCGCTCATCGGGCGGCACTTGAGTAAATCTGTTAAAATCCTGTCAGTCCTTTCTAACCGAGGAATCCGAGCAGGATACCTGCGGCGACGGCAGAACCGATCACACCGGCTACGTTCGGGCCCATGGCGTGCATCAGCAGGTGGTTGGTCTTGTCGTATTGCAGACCTACCAGCTGGGATACACGGGCGGAGTCCGGTACTGCGGATACTCCGGCGTTTCCGATGAGAGGGTTGATCTTGTTGCCGGGCTTGAGGAAGAGGTTGAAGATCTTCACGAACATCACACCGCCGAAGGTAGCTACCATGAAGGAGAACGCTCCGAGGATGAAGATGTACACTGACTTCAGCTGCAGGAACTTGTCGGC
>CALUPK010000042.1 GCA_944322575.1 uncultured Bacteroidales bacterium
AGCATGAGCAGCAGACCGATGATGAGGGGAATGGTCACGGGCAGGACGAGCTGCTGGGTGTCGGCCTCGTTGTCCACTGCGGAACCGATAGCTGCGAAGAGGGAGGCGTACAGCAGGTAGCCGAGCACGAAGTAAATCAGGAAGCAGCCGATGATGAGGCCGAAGTTGACCTCCTTGATGGCCGAGAATACCTGTGCCATCTCGCTGTCGGAGGCCTGGGCCATCTCGGTTATCTGCTCGGTACCCATGCCGGCCATCTGGGTCATCTGCTCCATGGCCTCGGGGTCACCCATCAGTTCGGGGCCCATGGCGAGCTGGAAGCCGAAGACTATGGCCAGGGTCAGTATCACCCAGATGAAGAACTGGGTGAGGGCCACGCTCGCCACGCCGAGAATCTTGCCTATCATCAGGTCGAAGGGCTTGACGGAGGAGACGATGACCTCGACTATCCTGTTGGACTTCTCGTTGATGACGCTGGTCATGACCATGTTGCCGAACATCGTCACGAACATGTAGATGACGAAGCCCATGATGAAGGAGATAGCCATGTTGATGCCGAGTATCGACTCACGGTCCTCGCCGTCCTCGCTGACGATGTAGGTGTTCAGGTCCACCTCGTGGCTGAGGTCCGCCTGTATCTGGTCGAAGTTCTCGATATTGTACTGCTGGAGCTTGTAGCGCTCTATGATGCTGTTGACGTCGTCCTTTATCGCATCGCTCACCTTGGCGTTGATCTGCTTGGCGGCGTAGGCGTCCACTGTCACGTTGTTGGCTGTGTCCAGAGGGGAGACATACATCACGGCGTAGACTCCGAGGCTGTCGAGATGGTTCTTGATGAACTCGAGGTCAGTGTTGTCGGGGAGAATATACTCTATCGTCGCCCCGCTCTCGAGGGCCTGGGCCACGACACCGGAGTCATCGACCACCATCACCTTGTTCACTTCCTTGTCCCAGTCGGCCATCATTATCAGCGAGGGCACGATCATCAGGGCCGCGAACAGGATAGGTGTGACGATAGTGGTGATTATAAATGATTTCTTCTTGACGCGGATAGAGAACTCACGTCCCAGTACGAGTTGTATCTTCTTGAAGTCCATATTACTTGCCCTCCCCTTTTACTAATTGGATGAAAATATCGTTCATGCTCGGTATCAGCTCGCGGTAGGACACCACGTCGATGCCGCTGCCGGCCAGTTCCGAGAGTATCTGAGCCGAAGGCGTACCCTTGGCCACGTCGTAGACGGCCCTGCGGATGTCCTTGTGCTCCACATCGAAGGCGAGGGAGAGCACCTGTGAGCCGGACAGTTCCACTGAAGCCTCCGAAGGACGGTAGAGCACCTCCACCTGGTTGCGGCCGTGCTCGCGGCGGATCTGCTCCACACCGCCGGTAACCACGAGGTTGGACTTGTTGATCAGGGCAATATTGTCACAGAGTTCCTCCACCGAAGCCATGTTGTGGGTCGAGAGGATGACCGTCGTGCCCTCGTCCCTCATGCGCAGGATCTCGTCGCGGATAAGCTGGGCGTTGACCGGGTCAAAGCCGGAGAAAGGCTCGTCGAGAATCAGCAGCTCGGGCCTGTGGAGGACAGTAGTGATGAACTGCACCTTCTGGGCCATACCCTTGGAGAGTTCCTCCACCTTCTTGTTCCACCAGCTCTCGATGCCGAACTTCACGAACCATTTCTTGAGTTCGGTCATGGCCTGCTGGCGGCTGAGTCCCTTGAGACGGGCCAGATACATGGCCTGCTCCCCTACCTTCATCTTCTTGTAGAGGCCCCTCTCCTCGGGGAGGTAGCCGATGCGGTAGACGTCGTCGGGGACGACCGGGTTGCCGTTGAAGAGCACGATACCGGAATTGGGCACCGTGATCTGGTTCATAATGCGGATGAGGGTGGTCTTGCCGGCACCGTTGGGGCCGAGCAGACCGAAGATAGTCCCCTTGGGGACTTCTATCGAGACATGGTTCAGGGCGGTGTACGTGCCGAACACCTTGACTATGTCCCTACAGGTTATCGTGTTCATATTGTCTTTAAAATACTATTCGAACTTGATGGATACCAGCTCCTGGGTGTGGTCCAGACGGCCCTTGCGGTCATATACCGCCTGCCTGATGCAGCCGATGCCGGCCGCGTACCAGGTCTCTATGCGCTCGGTCTTGGACATCACCGTCTTGGTCACCTGCTCCTCCTTTATCAGGAAGCAGTCGAATGTACCGGCAGGGACGGTGATGCTCTTCTGCTCCGTCACCTGACGGTTCTGAGTGGAGAGGGTTGCGGATATCTTGCCTATTTTCACCTTGATGCACCCGTCAGGAATCGTGGTTCCGACCTTCATGCCGGCGGGGACGCTGCTGGCATCGCCCTTGGACATGATGTCCTGGACCTTCATCACCTTGCCAACGTCGCTCATGCGGGAGACGGTGCCTTCAGGACCTCCGACGGTGACCTCCATGGGCAGATTGCCGCCATTGTCGCTGAAGAGGGGCTTGCCGTCGGCATCATAGAAATACTGGTCAAATGTCACAGTACCCTTCGAGAGAGTACCCTCGACGGCCGACACCTTCATGATGAAAGAGCTCATCCTGGCTCCGTCAGCGTCATAATTGACGTATTCTAAGGTCATGCCCTTGGTGATGGGGCAGTACCCCGACTTGTCGTAGTCCTGTGCAGAAACAGAATATCCGCCGGACAGCGCAAGGGCTGCGGCGGACATTGCTGCGAACATTGTAATGGTTCCTTTTCTCATTGTCCGTTATGCTTTTACCGTTAGTCTTTATCCTTTTCCTTCTCTTCGTCCCGGGCCTCATCCTCGGGAGCGGGCTGAAGCTTGTTGACCAGCACCTTGTCTATCCTCGGGCCGTCCATGTCCACCACCTCGAGGCGGAAACCGTTCCAGTCCACATACTCGCCGGACTGGGGGATGTGCTCGAGCATCTCGAGAATCAGACCGCCGACGGTGTTGTAGTCGTTGTCGGCCGCCAGGTCCTCCATGTCGAAGTGGGCCAGGAAGTCGTAGAAGGGGCACTGACCGTCCACCAGCCAGCCGCCGCTCTTGCGCTCGATGATATCCGGCTCGTCCTCCTCGTCGTCGATTGAGCCTACCAGACCCTCCAGGATATCCTTGTAGGTCACTATGCCCTGGCATACTCCGAACTCGTCGCAGACCAGACCGTAGGTTACGTGGGCCTTCTTCATCTGCTCGAGTACCTTATATACATCGGTGTACTCGTGGAAGTACTGCACGGGGCGGATGATGTCGTCCAGGGAGAACTTGTCCTTGTCCAGCTTGCCGAACAGGTCCTTGAGGTAGACCACCCCGACTATCTCGTCGAGACTGCCGTCACCCACGGGATAGACCTCGAAGAGGTGCTCCTGGACGAGGGTGTTGATCTCCTCGCGGGTCATCTCCCTGTCTATCCAGATGATCTCGTTGCGGCTGGTCATTATCGACTCGATGCTCCTGTCACCCAGGGAGAACACTCTCTCCACGATGTCCTGCTCCACATCCTGCACCTCGCCGTCCTCCTTGCCCTCGGCCACCATCGACTTGATCTCCTCCTCAGTCACCTTCGACTCCTTCTCCTCCACGTGGAAGGCCTTGGTGAAGAGCGATGTGCTCTTGTCCAGAATCCACACAAAAGGGGTGGCGATCCAGGAGAGGACCAGCATCGGGCCGGACACTACCTTGGCGATGTTCTCGGGAGAACCCATGCCCAGACGCTTGGGCACCAGCTCGCCGAGGACTATGGTCAGGTAGGTCACGACGATGACGATGGTCACCTGGGCTACAGGCTGGGCCACGCTCTCAGTGAGCCCCCAGCCCTCGAGGATGTCCGAGAACTTGTATGCTATCGAGTCTCCGGAATAGAGACCGGTGAGGATACCGATGAGGGTGATGCCTATCTGGACGGTGGAGAGGAACTTGTTGGGCTTCTCCGTCAGGCCGAGCACGTTTTTGGCTGTCCGGCTGCCCTTTTTGGCATCTGCGGTAAGACTTGATTTTCTAGCGCTTATGAGAGCGACCTCACTCATGGAGAAGAGGCCGTTGAGTAGAATAAGTAGAAGTATTATAAATATTTCCATTCAAATGTATGAGTAGTCACGGATGCAAAAATAATGAAAATTCGGAATTAAAACAGAGTTAGTCTGAATTCTCCATGCATTTATTGAAACAGTGGCGGCAGAGAGGCTCGTAGATGTCCTTCTCTCCGAGCTCCACCAACCGGTCGCTGGCGCTCAGGCGGTGGGAGTGCAGGGCCGGGTCGCCGCAGCGCACGCAGATGGCATGCACCTTGTCCACATACTCTGCTACGGCCATCAGGGCGGGCATAGGGCCGAAAGGCTTGCCGAGATAGTCCATGTCCAGTCCGGCGGCTATCACCCTGATTCCGGACGAGGCCAGCTGCCGGCACACGTCCACTATCCCGTCGTCGAAGAACTGGGCCTCGTCTATGCCCACCACGTCCACGTCCCCCGACAGCAGCAGGATGCTGGCCGAGGACTCGACCGGAGTCGACATGATGGCGGTGGCGTCGTGCGAGACCACCTCCTCCGCGGAGTAGCGCGTATCTATTCCGGGCTTGAATATCTCCACCCGCTGGTTGGCGAACTTGGCCCGCTTGAGCCTGCGGATCAGCTCCTCGGTCTTGCCCGAGAACATCGAGCCGCAGATGACTTCGATCCAGCCCGGTTTTTTTGCGTATTCTGAAAACATTTTCTTACTTTTGTCCTTTGAGAATTTGATACGGATGCTCACGTCCCGGCATCCGGACTGCAAAATTAACATTTTATCGCTACTTACTACCATGGCAGGCAAGCTTTACATCGTGCCCACCCCCGTGGGCAATCTCGAGGACATGACTTTCAGGGCGGTAGAGGTTCTCAAGCAGGTCGACCTGATCTTAGCCGAGGACACCCGCACCACCTCTGTGCTCCTGAAGCACTACGGCATCTCCAGGCCGACCGAGGCCCACCACAAGTTCAACGAGCACGCACGGGTACGTCCTGTCTGCGAGAAGATACTCTCCGGGATGGACATCGCGCTGGTCTCGGACGCCGGTACGCCGGGCATCTCCGACCCCGGATTCATGCTCGCCCGGGCATGCGCCGAGGAAGGCATCGAGGTCATCACCCTGCCCGGGGCCACAGCCTTCGTACCCGCCCTGGTCGACTCGGGACTGCCGCTGGACCGGTTCGTCTTCGAGGGCTTCCTGCCTGTCAAGAAAGGCCGCCAGACCCGGCTGACCCAGCTCGCTTCCGAGGGCCGTACGATGGCCTTCTACGAGTCGCCCTACCGCCTGGCCAAAACACTTACGCAGATGTGCGGATACTTCGGGGCGGAACGGAAAGCCTCCGTCTCACGCGAGATCAGCAAGATGCACGAGGAGACCCGCCGCGGTACCCTCCAGGAGCTGGCCTCATGGTACACCGACAACCCGCCCAAGGGCGAGATAGTGCTCATCGTTGAAGGGAAGGACTATGTGGGAAGACATGGACAGCAGGAGCCGGAAGAAGAGTAAGGGACAGAGACTCTTCTCCAACGGGGTCGTCGTGCTGGTCTGCCTGATATTAGCGGCGCAGGCGGTATTCTTCGGCAAATATCTGATAGACAGCCGCAGGGCAATGCGGGAACAACGGCAGGAAGAGCTGCAGGCCTCTCAGGACAATATCCAGGACAATACTCCGGGTCAGGAAGGTCTTTCCATCACCGGACAAGGCGGATCATCCTCCCGCCGGACGGGCCGCACGTCATACGATGGCCAGCCCGGGCGCACACCCTCCGTCACTGCTGCTGTCCGCTCGGGCAGCACCTCGGACAATCATCCGTCAGAACGGACATTCTCCCCCGGGTCAGCCTCCACCCCGGCATCCGCCGCCGGCAGCTCCCCGCACACCGACAGCATCCGGGACAGCGACAGCGCCCGGAACACCGACAGCTCCCGGAACAGCAGGAACGGCTACAGTCCCACCCGCTCATATTCCCACGACGGCTGGAGCTGGGACCGCGTCGAACTCAACTCCGCCGACAGCGCCGCTTTAGACGCCCTTCCCGGCATCGGCCCCTACTACGCCCGCCAGATTATAGCCTACCGCGAGCGCATAGGCTTCTTCGCCGACATCTCCCAACTCTTAGACATCCGCGGCATGGACACCGCCCGCCTCCGGCGACTGGCCGACCGGCTCTACATCGCCCCGGAGTCCCTCCGTCCCCTCGACCTCTACACCATGCCCATAGACTCCCTCGCCGCCCATCCCTACATCGGCCCCTACGCCGCCAAGGGCATCGACCGCCTCCGCCGCACCCTACCCGAAGCGGAATTCACCTTCCGGACCATCCTCGACAGCAAGATTCTCCCGGAAGCGCAGGCCCGCCGCCTCGCCCTGTATTTTCCCGAGGCAGAGGAACCGTAAGCAGGGGCGCACTTCATTTTCACAACTAACTGACAATCAAAGCCAAGCTTACACACCGAGTTCTTTTCGTAGCTTCCGTCATGGCCGCGAAGAACGCCTGCTTTTGCTAAATAACTGATCAGTGAGCGTTTACAGAATGCACCCGCTTCAGCGCTTACCGTTACCGCCTTTTCATGAATTTTCTTATTTTGCATTCAGAAATGCGCTCAATCAGATACATAATTCCGGTGATCCTGCTGACCATCCTGACCGGCTGCACCAAGACCGGACCGGACAGTCCTGCGCGGGACGATGTCACGGTGCACTGGGCCATCTCTCCCGGAGGCTTGGGGGACATGGGGTACAATGACATCATCTTCGGCGGCATATCAGCAGCGGCCAGCCGGTACGACTTCGGACTGTACTACTACCGCCCCGGAAGCGCATAGGAAATCTATCCCACAGTAAAACAATGGCTCAGCGAACCGCAGGCCGAAGGCACCCGCAGCCTCTTCGTCCTTGGAACCTCCGACTACGAGGTTACGGTAAGGGAACTGATGAGTGACGGAGCATTTCCGCTGCCCGAGGGCAAGGACATGCTGATGCTGGAATATTTCGCCGATGACCTGCCTGTACATACCATAGGTATAGTAGCCATGTCCGCCGCCTATCTGGCCGGATGCGTGGCCGACTCCATAGACCGCACGCCGGCCGTCATCGCCGCCACCCTCTCCGATCCGCAGTCACTGGCGGCGGCTGAGGCTTTCTGCTTAGGTGCCGACCCGGAACATCCGGACAACGTGACCGTCATCGAGCTCTCGGACGGATACAGCGGATTCTACATGGCCGACAGCCTGTACAGGATGTGCCCGGACCTGACCGCCCGCTACGACTTCTTCTTTCCCTACGCCGGAGGCACTGCCCTGGGAATGTACAGGTACATGCGCGACTACAGCGGTCCGTGGATGGTAGTGGGCATGGACATGGACCAGTCCGACCTGGCTCCCGACAACATGTGCTGCTCGATGATCAAGCGCATCGACCGCGCCATTGTCCTGTGGATGGACAGCTACATCCGGGGCGAAGAGATTCCGCTGCGCACCATACACGGTATGGAAAGCGGACTGATAAGCCTCTCCCCCAGCGAAGGCTATGAGACATTGATCGAGGACGTAACCGCAAGACACCGGAACCGCGCCATAGAGATCGAACAGATATACACCGAAATACTGAGCAGCAGATGAGAACCAGCCGTCACAGCCATACCGCCGCAGGTGCCGCGCTCCTGAGCATTGTCCTCCTGACGACATTGCTCCTGTCCTCCTGCAGTCCCGACTCCAGGACTGACGGACGCTTCGGGGAGGTCCTGACCGTCCGGATCGCAGTGGTGCTGCCCCTGTCCGACGGACATTCCGACAACTACCGGACAGCTTTAGAATGGGCATCCACCAACATTGCCGACGCCACCTCCGGTCTCAGCCGGGAGATCCGCATCGAATACGAATGGTACGACGAGAGCTCCGCGGATATGGAAGCTCTGGCAGAAAGTCTGGGGAACCGCAGCGACATCCATTCGGTCATAGGTCCCTACGCCTCGCAGCATACCCGGGAATTCGCATCGCCGCTGCACAACCGGCTCCTGCCGGTATTCACCCTCAGTTCCTCAGAGGCAGTGATAAGGGAGAATATCCCGTCAATGACCGAAGGGAAATTTCTCTGGGCCCTGCAGGAGGCCGACATCTCCCAGTGCGAGCTGCTGCTGACCCTGGCCCAGAGAGGCGGGGCGGACACAGTTTCCCTGATAGTCAAGAGAGACGACCCCTACGGACAGACCTTCTTAGACTGGTTCGGATTCCAGTCCTCGGAGCTGGGGCTGGCCAACGACCTCATCATCGAATACGACGCTGCCTCGCTGGAGGAGGACATGAAACGGATTCTCGGGTCACAGGACACCCGCGCATTGATAGCCGTACCCAGCTCGGCGGAGGAAGCCAGGACAATGGTCCTCGCACAGGCGGAACTCAGGGCCTCCGGAGCGGAGGTGCCGGAAGTCTACTACTCGGACATCGCCATGAGCCGGTCGGTATTCGAAGGTTCGGGGGCTGAAAGGCTGGGAGTCCAGGGCGTATCGGTCATAGCCTCCCCTGAAAACGGCTTCGAGGTGGCCTTCAAGGTACAGACCGGACTGGACATGATCAACATCGAGTCCCAGATCTACGATGCGGCCATGCTCACGGCCCTCGCTGTCTTCGACACGGAGATGAGAGTCCTGGACGGAACCGAGAGCTACGACCCCAACAACATCATCACCCGCAACCGGGCACACAACCGCGCCCTCAAGCGGATAGTCGACGGACGCGAGCCCACCGGCGGGGCCATGACCTGGCAGCCGGACGACATGTATCTGACATTCAAGGCACTCGAAGAAGGGCGCTACGTAGACATCAGCGGAGCCAGCAGCGAGCTGGATTTCGACTCCCAGGTCTACACCAACATCCTCCACTCGACCTACTGCCACTGGCAGTACTACGAGGGCAGTTTCCTGCGCATCAACTACATGACCTCCGACGGCAGCCGCCGCACCGAATCCACCCTCGGCTGCTGGAACTGGAGCATCTCCGGAGGCCAGACCTTCAATGAAGGGACCGATATCCAGTATCCGGAGCTGCGGGGCCACAAGGCCATACTCATCGGGGCCTCATACCAGTGGACGGACTACCGGCACCAGGCCGACGTGATGGACCTGTACCGGATACTCCTCGACATGGGCTACACGGACAATGACATCACCCTCGTCCTCGAGAACAATCTGGCATATCACAGCGAGAACCTCTTACCCGGCAACATCCGCACCTCCGTAGACGGGCCTAACCTCTACGGGGAGGATATCGGGGTGGACTACAGCCTCTCTTCACTGACACCGGACAGACTGCTGGAGATCCTCACGCGGGAGCTGGACTCGGACTCAGGGGACAATGTGTTGCTGTACTGGTGCGGACACGGCTCTCCCGGCTGTCTGGTCTACGGGGACAATATGCTGGATGCATCGTGGTTCAGGGCCGTAGTGGAAGGGATGCACACCGGAGGAAAATACCGCAAGCTGCTGTGCCTGATAGAGAGCTGCTTCTCCGGCAGCGTGGCCAAAGCCTGCGGAGGCATCCCCGGAGCCCTGCTCTACACCGCCGCCAACCCCAACGAGACTTCCAAGGCCGAGAACTTCGACCCCGACCTGAACGTCTACCTCTCCGACCGCTTCTCCGCCGCCTTCCGCCAGGCTGTCTCCGATCGCACCGACTGGACCATGGCCGACCTCTACTACCAGCTCTACAATCACACCCCAGGCTCACACGTAACAGTCTACAACTCCGACAACTACGGCAACCTCTACACCTCCACCCTCTCCGAATTCTTCCCGGAGTAAGGCAGCATGATTAAGGCAACCTAATCAACCTGATAATCGACCTAACGACAGACACCGCGCATCAGACCGGAATCCGTCAACCCTCACCTCGCAGTCTGTTCGACCTAATTTTGCACATCTTACCATTTCACAGCAGTTTACGCAAGGTATGCGACTTACAGACTGTGAATATTTTCCACATGTATGTAATTCTGAATTTCGCATATCTCGCTATCCTGCGGCACTATACACAGATTATCCGATTACAGACTCCCCTTGGGAGAAAATGTGCTGACCCGCAGACACCCCCTGCCACAACACTTCCTCACTTCCTGACGCATTTCATTTTAAAAAAATACTCCCCTGCGTACTGTTCATACCACCTGCTTACTGCTCAGTCTGTTTTCTTCATGTTTCTATAATCGTCTGTCATCTAAGGATATATCCCGAACGGTCAATTACAGACTGCAGAAGGTAAGAAGCTAAGAAGCCACAACTTACAACTAAAGCATACCGTTCTTAAAAGATATGGAGCACCTGCCGGACTCTGCAGCAGGTCTTCAGCCAGTCTCTTTCTCAACGAAATAATATCGAGCAGACAGCCAGACAAGCATACCACTAAGTATCTGCATATTGCGGTTATGCCGGCCCGCTGCAAGGCGTTTCAAATGGCTTATGACAGAGGGCGCAAAATCTATCATCTTTGCTCTAAGCACATTAACAAAATAGTTAAATAGTTAGCCGATCAAGAGAATATAGGCCTTTTCCACCTTCGGATGGTAACACTATTCCGCAACGGCATCGAATCGCGGAATTTGCTGCCGTTGTGGAATGGGGACAGACGGGCAAT
>CALUPK010000043.1 GCA_944322575.1 uncultured Bacteroidales bacterium
AGAGGCACGAAGTCGCTCTGGCGGTCGGGAAAGACCTCCGCCCACGCCGCGCTGAGGGCCTGCATGGCCCCGTCCGGGTCAGATGTGTCGATACGCACCATCAGACAGAACTGGAAAAGGTTGCGGTGCAGCATAATCAGCGGCAGACTCTCCTCGAACACACCGGTATAGCTGTAGTCCTCCGAGACACCGGCTATCACCCCGCTGTTGATATAGTCGAGCGCGCCCTGCCTTATCTCCAACGGCTGTCCGACCGCCTCCTCCGGCGTACTGAATCCCAATGCCGTCATGGCCTTGCGGTTGATAATGTACTCCTCGCTGCGGTCGGAGGGCCTGCCGGTCGCCCAGAAACTCCGCAGCATCTCCTGCTCCTGCGTCACACCATATCCCAACGGCGAGAAGTCCCCGCCAGCCACTATCGGTATGTCGTAAAATGACAGGAATCCGTCCCCGGCCACCATCACCGGCACCTGCACCCACTCCGTCGAGCCGCCCCGGCGCACACTTACATGATCCCGTATCGCATTGCCCGGCAACTGGAACGATGTGGTGACCTCCTTGATCAGGGGACTGCGACCCAGACGCTCCCGCAGCAGGGGAAATTTTCCCATGGCGCTCTCCGGCAGCCCGCTCATCACCAGCACCCCGCTCCCGTCGCCTCCGGTCTGCACGCTCCCGATGACCTTCATCTGCCGGCTGATACCCACCGCCAGAATCAGGACGGTAATCACCACCGAGTACTGCACGGCCAGCATCCAGCGGACATTGCCGTAGGAAAAATGCACAGGGCGGCTGTCATGTCCGGTATTCAGGAAGCGGGTCAGGGCCATGTTCCTGACAGCTGGCACGAGGGCCACCGATACAGTCACCGCCGCGAATATCAAGGATGTGAGAGCGGTCGGCAGAAGCTCCATCCTGCCCGGAACCACTCCGTATCCTAACACCACAGCGGCCAGAGCCAGACCGATGACTATTGCACCCACCACCAGTATCAGGGCCTGCAGCACCTCATCCTTCAGTATCTCCGAGGCCGGAGCCCCGTGCAGGCGCAGGAGCTGGTAGAACCGCCGGTTACTGGAAAAAATGAGGCTGCCGTTGAGCCAAAGGTTGAAGAGCACGACCACGAGCAGCAGGACATTGGCCCCGACGGTCAGCCAGATATAGGCGATGTTGCCGTTGACGCTCAGCTCCCGTAGGTTGTGGCTGTGCAGGTGAATGTCCGTCAGGGGCATGAGCCCGGCCCGGAGGGGAGCCGCATTCTCGGGTGTCATCCCGCTGACCAGTTCCGTTATCATTCTCTCCACCTCCGCTATGTCACTACCCTCCTCAAGCAGCAGATAGGTATAGCAGAACGTATTCATGTCCTCTGGCAGGAGCATCAGCGCGTCCCCTCTCCAGTGCGAGGTCTCCGGAATATCCTTATAAATACCGGTAATCTGCATCGGGACACCTTCGATTTCCAGGTCAGTCCCCAAGACGCCTCCCGCCATATCCTGCATTCCTGCCAGCTTCCGGGCCAGGCTCTCGCTGATTATCACCTGACCGGCAGCCTCCAGCGCACCCGCGGCCGTTCCGCCCTCCACCATCTCCAGGTCGAATGTCCCGAGAAAATCCCTATTGACACGGAATACCTTTTCCTCAGCTGTCAGGTACGTACCCTGATATTTCAAGTCCGGCCGATACACCTCGTGCAGTTTGGCGATGGCCCTGACCTCCGGTATCTGGCGGATAGGGTCGTCCGTCATATTGCCCCATACCCTTCCGTCCACCTGTTCCCCATCCGAGGCCAGAGTCAGCCGGACGATACGGTCCGCATTCCCATTGTACCTGTCCCAGCTCAATTCCCGCCGGATATAGTTCACCGAGACAAGCAGCGAGGCGAGCACCACCGACAGCCCCACCAGATTGACCATCCGCAGCGACACATGCCGCCGCAGCAGTCTCATTGCAATTTCCAGATTCTTCATACCGCAAACATAACACGGAAAATGCCTCTCTCCAAATATCCGGGCAGTTAGCAAGACACCCGCAACTAACTGATTTTCAACTGATGCTGACTTACATTTTGTCAGCATCAATACCAACACCGCTTACAGCCGGACGAACAGCGTGAATCAGGTACAGGAAAACTGCAATGCTGACCTTAAAATATTTACTTTCTAGGAAAATTCTGCGCGACGAAATCGGAAAGGCGCAGGCCCGGAGCTATCTTCCGGGCAGTACGGGTCTTCTGGACATTGAGCGAATGCACGTTGAGACGGCGGACGGCGCAGATGGCTCCGGTGGGAAAGCCGCAGGCCATCAAGGCAATGAGCAGGAGGTCGTTGCGGGTAAGGGACGGATGTTCGCGCTCTATCTCGGAAAGTACCCCGGGATACAGCAGGTCGCATATCCTCCGGATGCGGTCATGCACCTCTTCTTCGGGGAAATAGCGGTCGAGCATCTTCCGGATGTCAACGGTAGAGGTGCTTCCGTCACCGTCCCGGCCGCAGGCCTCGTTCATCTCGCCGATGAGTGCCACCATATCGCGCAGAACCGACTGGATTCCCTCACCAGCTTCCGCTCCCTCGGATTCCGGAGACACTTCAAAGGTCTCGATAGACGCTTTCAGAGCACAATTCTCCAATCTGAGCCTCCGCACCCTGAGCCACAGAATCCCGGCCCCGGCCAGCACCACGGCAAGCACTGCCGCCAGCGCAAGCACAAGGGCCATCACCTGCAGACGTGCCTCCGCCGACTGCAGACGCAGCGACTCATTCTCAAGTATCAGCCCGGCGAGCCGAAGAGCCTCGACATCTGCACGGTTCCCGACATACGTCCCGCCCATAAGGACGGACTGCTTCCCGAGCAATTCCTCCCCGAGAGTCAGAACCCTTCCGTCTCCCTCCTCCCGGGCGAGCCTCATACCGAGAGCAATATCGTCAGCAGCCTGTCCCGCAGCATAGCTGAATAGTCCGCGGGCCAATGACAGATATACCTCAGCCGCCTCCTCCACACCGGTTCTCCGCTCAAGGCTGTCCAGCGCAGCGGCATATTGCTCCGCACCGCAATCCGGCATCAGAGTGTACATACTGCGCACGACGGAGCGCAGCAGCCGCATCGACTCACCGTCGCCCGCCCTTTCAGAAGCCGGAAATGCATTCCACCAGCTCCCGAGCCCCGCCAGCGTATCCGCCATCTCCTGCCGGACCGCAGCCCGCATCAGCAGAGCACGGGCGCAAAGCCTTTTCTGAGCTCCGCTCCGGAAGAACTCCACCGCCCCATGCACAGCCGTATCCCTGATCATCGGCTCACCGCAGAGATAATCGGCCTCAGCCACAAGCAGCAGGTAATAAGCCCTCTCGGCACGGCTCATCCGGATATCCTTCCCGTCTGCGACAGAGGAAAGCACCTGCCTGGCAGCCTGAGGATCCGAGGCCATCAGCGAGTCCGCAGTCTCAAGCAGCGGCGTGGCCTTTCCGTTGCCGGAAGAGCAGGAAAGTCCGTAGACGATAACGGCAGCCGCAAGAGCGGCCACAGCCAGCCGGAATATGTCGATTCTTATTTTCACGCCCCGAATTTAGCAATAATTTCTCATTCACTCAACAGCCAGGAAAGCTTCTCCGAGACAGTCGGCGATGTCGCGGCTGTTCATGCCGTTCTGCCCGTAGCGGGAGGCGGCGATGTCCCCCGCCATGCCGTGCAGCCATACTCCCATCCGGGCCGCCTCGAACGCCCCATAGCCAGAGGCCAGCAGCCCGGTCAGGAGGCCGGTCAGAACATCCCCGCTGCCGCCGGTCGCCATCCCCGGATTGCCGGTGGTGTTGAATGTCGCCTGTCCGTCCGGAGAGACGACCGCCGAATGAGGCCCCTTGACCACTACGCAGCTGCGCGTCCTCTCCGCCAATGCAGCCGCCTTCGCCAGCCTCTCCTTAGGACTGTCCCATTCTCCCACTAAACGGCGAAGCTCTCCGAGATGAGGCGTGAGAATGGAGCCTTCCGGCACGAGTCCAAGCAAATCCGACCCGGCGGCAATGATGTTCAGGGCATCCGCATCTATGACCATCGGCCGGCGCCATGCACGCAGCAGGCTTCTGAGGGCCGCCTCCGTCTCAGGATGCCGTCCGAGGCCGCACCCGCATCCCACCGCGGTATACCGCTCCATATTTGAAGGCAATGCGGAAAAATGCCCCTGTGGGTCGCAGTCCACCATAGCAGAGGGGCAGGTGCAGTGAATCACAGTCCGTTCGGACTCCGGCAGATGCACCG
This sequence comes from uncultured Bacteroidales bacterium, assembly GCA_944322575.1. Taxonomy (GTDB): domain Bacteria; phylum Bacteroidota; class Bacteroidia; order Bacteroidales; family UBA932; genus Coprenecus. The sequence goes on from CALUPK010000043.1 coordinate 4,249, forward strand.
TCACTAAGCCGCAGCCGGAGCGCAATGCCCCCATGGCGGCCAGAACAGCCGCCCCGGCCATCCCTCGCGAACCGCACACTAAAAGCGCATGTCCGAAGTCTCCCTTGTGCGCATCCTCCCGCCTCGGCCTCAGCATTCTACGCACATCCTCCATTTCGGTAATTAGTACATTATTTTCCATTTTCCTTAATTTTTCCGTTTAAGCAAACAGGGCGTGACATAAAAGCGCCACGCCCTGAATGGATGATATCTGCGGAAGGCTATTTGAAGGCCTGCTCGCTGAGGCCGGTGCCGCTGAGGGCCAGGTCCTTGAAGTACTCGGGCACGGGACGGCCGAGGAGGGCATCCACGTAGAGCTTGCCGATGTACTGCGAGAGCATGAAGCCGTGGCCGCGCATGCCGATGAAGAGGCCGAGGGCCGGGTCGACGATATAGCGCGGCTCCACATAGTAGCCTGCCCAGGTGGCCTGGATACCGACTTCCTTGAGAGCGGGGATCCACTCGGAGAAGACTTCGGAGGCTATCTCCAGGAAGGCCTGGGTATTGATTCTGAGATCCTTGCCGGCCTCTGCAGGATCGGTAGCCGGAGAGGCGCAGCCGATAATCTGGCCGGTGTCGGCAAGCTGCTGCCCGTAGACAGCCGAGAAGCCCTTGTAATGACGGCGGTCGATGAGCATGTCCAGAGGAGCACCCTCCTTGCCTAAAAGCGGCAGACGCTTGGTGATGAAGGCCTGGTGCTTTACAGGATACAGGCCGGTCTCGATGCCGAGCATGTGGGCGAATTTCTCCGCGCCGTATCCGAGGGCATTGACGAATATCTCCGTGCGGAACTTAGTGTAGCGGCGGGCACTGTCGCGTACCAGCACCTCGTATTCTCCGCCTACCTTGCGTACATCCACTAACTCGGTCTCCTCGAGAATCCGGCCGCCGTGGCTGCGCCCTATCAGGCGGACGGCGTTGATGGTCTTGCCCGGAGTGGCCTGCCAGCAGTCCTCCGTCACCTGAGCGGCCACGTACATGTCCAGACCCGGACGCATGTAAGGCGATATCTCCTTCTGGAAGTCCTTGGGATCCACCATGTAGGCCTTGGACCAGGCGCGGGCGGCGTCGAGAGAGCGGTATGTCGCGTCATCATGGGCAAAGTTGACATAGCGGATCAGGCGGAAGTCGATATTCGCATGCTGCTGCAGATCCCGGAATATCTCGAGGTTGTGGTTGGCGATGTCGGCCAGCGCGGGCAGGGAGAATGCCGGACGTCCGCCGGCGATATTTCTCCACGAGCTGCCGCGGTCCTTATTGACCAGCACGGGAGCGAAACCGGCCTCGGCCAGATAGCGGAACACCGCCGAGCCCGCCATACCGCCTCCTGCAACGAGAGCCCCCACCTTGCCGCCGTCGGCAACAGCCCCGGACGGCAGGACTATCTTCTCAGCCCCGGCCTTGTTGATGACATTGCCCAGCTCCACGAGATTAGCCATGGGCGCACGGGGGGTGAAGTCGCCGGTCACCTCTATGCCGTAGGGGCGCAGGGCGGACTTGGCCCTCGGGAGACAGCGCTTGCCGCGGCAGGGTCCCATGCCCAGACGGGAGATGTGCTTGAGCTCGTCGGCCGAGATAGTCTTGCGGTCGCCTATCAATTCCAGTATCCTCTCCAATGTAAGGTCCTCACAATGGCAGATATAGGTCCTGCCGTCCACCGAAGGAGCCGGTTTCATCTCCACCGGAGCGGGATAGCGTTCCTTGACGATGAAGCCGCGGGCATCGGTCAGCACGCTGCCGTCATAGAGCTGAGCCACCTTGACGCGGGCCACATTGGTCTTGTTGGGCTTGAGCATGATCTTCTCGATGACGCCCTCTCCGACCTTCCTGCCGTTGTCGTCCACTAAGAATACCCCGGAATCCTCCTGCGCCTCATACTCGATAGGCAGGAAGAGCTTGCCGGTACGGCTGTCGTAGCCGAAAATAGCCAGGCCCGGACACTGGTACACGCACTGCATGCAGCCGATACACTTGTCGTAGTCCAGTCTGGGAGTAGTCGAGGTCGAGCTCTTGGTGATGGCGCCCTGCTTGCATGAGAAGGAGCAGGGGTTGCAGGCAAATCCGTAGAGGCAGTCCATGATTACAAATGGAGCGGCAGCGGCTCTCTCTGCGGAGGGCATCGCGGGCTCCTGGAGGATCCTCACGGGATGCTGCTGGGAGTCAATGTATTCCTTCGAGACCTGAAGGTAGTTGTCATAATTGAAGCGGCGGCCGAGGTTCTGGAGGATCTCATACGCGCACTGCCTTCCTCGTAGGACGGCAGAGGTGCCCTCGCCGATACGGACGGAGTCGCCGACTCCGTGGCAGCTGCGGCCGAATACGGCATTGCCCTTGACAAAGAGCTGGTTGTCAGGCATCAGACCGGTACAGATGTTGATGCAGTCGATACCGTCGATGAGCCTTTCGGTACCGGGGATAGGCTTGAAGTTCTCGCACTCGGCGATGATGGCTCCGGTAATGCCGGTATGGTCGGCATTGGGCACAGCCTCCACCAGCACGTGGGAGGTCAGAATCGGGATGCCGAGACGGCGCACCCTGTTGGCCTGCACGGGGAAGCCTCCCTCGCGGGGCATGCCCTCGATGATCATTCTGACGTTGGCCCCGGCCTGCATGGCCTGATAGGATGTCAGGTAGCCGATGTTGCCGGCTCCGACCGTAAGGATGTTCTTGCCCAAGAGCGTAAACTGGGTGTTCATCATCCTCTGGACCACGGCGGCGGTGTAGACTCCGGGCACATCGTCGTTCTTGAAGGCCGGCATGAAGGGTACGGCACCGGTGGCGATGACCAGTTCGTCGGTATCCACATAGAAGACCTTGTCGGTAGCGATATTCTTGACCGCCAGCCTTTTGCCCTCGAGGATATCCCAGACCACAGAGTCCAGCATGATACCTTCGTGAGAGTCCCCGGCTAAGGTCTTAGCTATATCGAATCCCCTCATCCCTCCGAAACGTTTCTCCTTCTCAAAGAAGAAGAACTGGTGGGTCTGCATCAGGAACTGACCTCCTATCTCGCTGTTGCTGTCAATTACTATACAGTCCACGCCCTCTTTCAGCAGTTCCTCGCGGACTGCCAGACCGGCAGGACCGGCACCGATAATGGCCACTGTTGTCTTGTAGACTTCCTTCTCCTCCTCCACCCCGTCTTTCTCAGTGACTAAAACGCCCTTAAAGCCGCTGTCGGCGCTGAGCCTGGCGACCTCCCGGACTCCGTCCACCTTTGTAACGCAGATACGGCGGATCTTGCCGTCCACGAGCATCTCGCAGGCTCCGCACTTGCCGATACCGCACTCCATGGTTCTCTTGCGGTGCTCAAGACTGAGACTGTGTACCGGATAACCGGCCTGATGCAGGGCGGCGGCGATGGTCTGACCTTTCTGTCCTATGATAGTTTTCCCCTCAAAATTAAATGATACTGGTTCTTCCGCAGGCACGGGAAGAATGGGATGAGTAGTTATGCGATACATATTTTCTATAGGTTAGTGTTGTTGTCACAAATTTATATTTTTTTTAAAAACAAAAATAGTCTCACATGTTTTTTTTCATCAGCAGATTACAATTTTGCCAACTGCTATCTTTGCTCCCACACCAATCTTAAAAGAAATAATATGAAACAGAGAATGTTGAAGGGGCTCGTCCTCCTCTTGGCAGCGGCTGCGGCACTGCCCTCATGCAAGGACGGAATGAAGGGAGACGCATTTATTTCTTTCAAGCTGTCTTCCGGATACAATGATTTCTACATGTCGCAGATTCACTCTGCCGAAGCACGTTCAGGCACTGACGGGACCGTCGCTCTCCCGGACACCAACAGCTTCATCTTGACGGTGACTAATTCTGATGGAGACCCGGTATACAACGGCCCGTACGGCGAACGTCCCGACCCCATGGAAGTCAGCGCCGGCAGCTACGACCTTTCGCTACGGTCAGTAAAGTTTGAGGCACCGGCATTTTCCACGCCACTGTTCGGAGACGACCGTGTGGTAGCTGTCGAGAGCGGTCAGACTCTCTCAGTCGCCTTTGGATGCAGTCAGCTCAACTGCGGTATGCGTCTTATTTTCAGCGAGTCTTTTACTGGAAAATTCAGGGAGTCCGACATTATCATATCCTCCGGAGAGCAATCCCTCAACTACTCTTTAGAAGAGACACGAACGGCTTTTTTCATGCCGGGAATACTTCAGGTGACAGCTGAACGCAACGACGAGGAAATTCCGCTGCTGTCCCGGCAGCTCGAAGCCGCAGATATGCTGACTCTCAGGCTATCCGTCGCAGATGCGATGGCCGGGGACAGTTTTTCAGTAGAAGTGGACACCGCGCGCAACTGGCTGTTCGAGGACTTCATTTTTGGCAGCGGCAACAACGGCAGCTCCATTGACAATGCCCTGTCCGTCGCCGACCTTCCCCTCAATCTCGGTGCTCAGGACGTATGGGTCTCCGGCTATATAGTAGGAGGGGATGTTACTACTTCCAAGTTCAATCCCGCGCCACCCTTCAAAGAAAATTCAAATCTTGCTGTATCCGACAGTCCTGACGCGACAGCCAGAGACGAATGCGCACCTGTACAGCTGCCTGCCGGGGAAGTCCGGGATGCACTCAATTTAGTAGATCATCCTGAGCTCATAGGGCGGAAACTGTTCATCAAAGGAGATATTGAGAATTATTTCGGAGGCGTAGGGGTGAAAAATATAAAGGAATTCCTGTTGGAATAACACGGTCTCACAAAAAGACCTATCTTTGCATGCCATAGAAAGAATGCGCACAAGATGAAAGAACTGCTGCTAAAGAAGATCCAGGAGAGAACTATTAATGCAGGAGTCGTAGGACTCGGCTATGTAGGTCTTCCTTTGGCTGTGGAAATAGCCAAGGCCGGTTATCACACAGTCGGATTCGACTTACTTGAGGACAAGGTAAATAAGATTAACCGGGGAGACAATTACATCGCCGACGTAGATCACGACGACCTCCTCGGGCTCACCTCCGCCGGTACTCTCGGGGCTACCACAGATTTCAGCCGGATAGCTGAAATGGATTTCATAGCCATCTGCGTTCCCACCCCATTGGATACTCACCAGCAGCCGGACCTCTCATACATCGAGCATTCTTCCATACAGATAGCAGGATACCTTAAGAAAAACACAATGGTGGTGCTGGAGTCCACTACGTTCCCAGGCACCACCACTGATATAGTCAAGCCGATTCTCGAAAGAGGCTCGGGCCTCAGATGCGGTGAGGATTTCTACCTTGCCTTCTCTCCTGAGAGAGTCGACCCCGGTAACCGGAATTACAAGACCGGCAACACTCCCAAAGTCATAGGAGCTGTAGGTGAGGACGCAGGAAAGGTCATCAGGGCCATGTACGAAAGTTTTCTGAAAGGAGGCGTCCATTCCGTATCATCACCCGAGATAGCCGAGATGGAGAAGATTCTCGAGAATACTTACCGGAATATCAACATAGGTCTGATCAATGAGATGGCCATGCTGTGCGACAGGATGAAGATCAACATATGGGAAGTAATCGATGCCGCCAGAACCAAGCCTTATGGATTTCAGGCCTTCTACCCCGGCCCCGGACTGGGCGGCCACTGCATTCCGCTCGACCCTTACTATCTGAGTTGGAAAGTACGTGAATATGCCTTCCACACCTCAATGATAGAGACATCCATGATGATTAATGACAGGATGCCCGAATACTGCGTACAGAGAGCCGCAAATATTCTGAATGAGCTATCCAAGTCCCTGAAAGGCTCACGGGTACTGATACTCGGTGTGGCTTACAAGGCCGATATAGACGACTGCCGTGAAAGCCCGGCATTCAGGGTTATCAACGTACTGCGCAAAAAAGGGGCAGAAGTTCTGTTCTTCGACCCCTACGTAAAAAACTACACTGACAAGGAAGGTATCACATATTCCGGTGAGCCATTATTGACGGAGGAACTGCTGGAAAGTGCTGATCTGGTAATGATCACAACTGCTCACAGCTGCGTTGACTACGATTTCGTCCAAAAACATGCATCAGCTGTCTTCGACACGAGAAACGCTATGAAGAATGTGAAGTGCAGGAGCAACATAGAACTGCTCTGAAACATCACACCAACACCATTGCAACGACACCAATAGAGATGATTGACAATATACTGAGTATTGTCATCAGGTAACCTTTTTCTTCTGCTTTCATATGCTTTTCCATAAAATTTATTTCTGGTATTGAATGCAGACGAATATGGTTTGTGACATAAAATTCACAGAGCCGCCATCCTTCAGATCGGACGCGGCTCTGCTTGCATATTCCGGAGCATACCCGTTCACATTCCGGTAGCCTATAAAGCATAAAAATAGCCTTTAAAAGCACAATTT
>CALUPK010000044.1 GCA_944322575.1 uncultured Bacteroidales bacterium
TGCCGTTGCGGCAAAGGGGCAGAAGGGCAATGCCGCCTACAAGGCCTGCAGAACGGGTGCTGCGGAAAAGGGCCTTCAACAACGGCTCTGATTCGCGGATAACACTGCCGTTATGGAAAAATGAGTACGTATGGGGCAGCAGGGAAAGAGTAATTTTTTTAAATTTGCCTGATAAAATACTACACCTATGAATGCAAGACACATATTATCGGCATCTGCGGCCGCGCTTACAGTAAGCGTTCTGACCGCACTTCCGCTTTCTGCACAGAAAAAGCCTCTGGACCACAGCGTCTACGACACCTGGCAGACAGTATCATCGATACAGAATCCCTACGGCGGCAACTGGCTGCTGTACAGCGTCACCCTGCAGGACGGGGACGATACCCTCCACATCTACGACATCGCGAAGGGTACGGTGGCCTACACCATCCCCAGGGGCAGCGGAGCCGTCATCTCCCAGGACGGCACCAAGGCCGTGTACATGATCGAGGCTCCGAAGCACGCCACACGGCAGGCCCGCATCGAAAAGAAAAAGCAGCACGAGATGCCCAAGGACAGCCTGGTTATCCTCGACCTGAAGTCGGGAGCCAGGACCGTCCTCCCCGACATCGACCGGATGTACCGCGGGGATGACCTGCTGAGCTTCATCGCCAGCCGCCAGGCACAGACCGAAGCATCCGGCAAAGGCGGCCGTGAGCTGTACATCACCGACTTACGCACACTGAGCACCGATACACTGAAGCATGTGGACGAATGCATTTTCTCCGCAGAGGGCGAGAAGATCCTCTACGCCACCGAGCCAGCAAAAGAGGATTCCCTCGGCCAGAGGGAGCTGCACCTGCTCATACCCGCGACAGGCGAGGACCGCATAATATACAGCACTCCCAAGGAAGGCCTGATATCCGGAATAGAGTTCAATGAGGAGGCCACCGCCGCCATGTTCTACTCCCGGCGCGACACATCAGAGGCCGCCAAGGACCTCCGCGACATATTCTACGCAGACCTCACGGCAGAGGAGCCGGAAGCAGAGTGCATTGTACCCTCAGACGCGAAGGGCATCCCCGAAGGCATGGGCATCAGCGACAAGGCCTCCCTGCGCCTGAGCAAGGACGGCCGCTATCTGGTGCTTGGGGTGAAGGAGCTGCCCGAGCCTGAGGACGAGACGGTACCGGACTTTGAAAAGGTGAAACTCGACATCTGGAAATGGAACGCAGACTACCTGCCCACCCAGGAGAAAATCAACCGCAACCGCATGGCCCGTCAGACCTACACGGCCATCTATTATTTCGACAGGCCGGGGCAGATCCTGACCTTAGCCGATGAGGAGATGCCGTCGGTACACATCCCCGAGGGCCTGACCGGCAACACCGTCCTGGTCCTCAACGACAAACCCTACAGAGTGGAGCGCCAGTGGGACCCCACCCCCCGCTACGACCTCTACCGCCTCGACATCGGGACAGGTGAGCGCGAGCTCATAAGCGAGAACCGCACCGTGCGCAGCACCCTCTCCCCCGACGGCCGCTACGCCGCGATGTTCGATGCAGCCGACACCTGCTGGCACCTCTACGACATCGTGAACAACGAATGGAGGAACCTGACCGCCGGCGTACCCGCCCTCTTCTGGGACGACGAGGACGACACCCCCTCCGCAGCCGGCCCCACAGGACCCGCACTCTGGTACAAGGACGGCTCGGCCCTGCTCATAGGAGCCCGCTTCGACGTATGGAAATTCTACACTGACGGCAGCAAGGCCCCCGAGAACATGACCGAGGGCATAGGTGCCGCCGACTCCATCAAATTTACCCCGACCCTCAGCATCCTCTTCGACTCCCGCCTGGAGCAGCGCGGCGGCAGGGCGGCTGACCGTGAGATACTGGCCGACAAGCCCCTGTATTTTTCTTCCTTCAACGACGTGACCAAGGAGACCGGCATCTACCTCAAGGACCTGAGCGCCCGCAAACCGAGGATGAAAGAACTCGTGAGCGGCCCGGCCACCTACCGCCTCAGCGCCATCAGCTCCGGGAAGAAACCCGTCCTGTTCTACACCATGGGCGACTTCCGCAATCCCTACGACCTCTACCGCACCTCCGACCTCTTCAAGACCTCGGAGCAGCTTACCGCCATCAACCCTCAGCAGGACCAGTACCGCTGGGGCAGCGTGGAACTGGTGGACTGGATGTCCGAGGACGGAGCGTTCCACTGCGAGGGCATGCTCTTCACCCCCGATGACCTCGACTCCGCGGGCAAATACCCGATGGTGCTGTATTTCTACGAGAGAAGCTCCGACGGACTGTACTCCTACCGTGCCCCCGCCCCCAGCCGCTCGATCATCAACATCGCCTACTTTGTCAGCAACGGCTACATCGTATTCGTGCCCGACATCTACTACCACACCGGACATCCCGGCCAGAGCGCAATGAACTGCATCATGCCCGGCGTGGACAAGGTGCTGGAAGGCCGGCCCTGGATCGACAGCACGAAGATGGCCCTCCAGGGACAAAGCTGGGGCGGCTACCAGACGGCCTACATGATTACCCAGACCGACCGGTTCGCAGCAGCCGGAGCCGGAGCACCCGTATCCAACATGACCAGCGCCTACGGCGGCATCCGCTGGGGCTCCGGAGTGACCCGCCAGATGCAGTACGAGCACGGACAGAGCCGCATCGGGGACAATCTCTGGGACGGCTTCGACCTCTACGTCGAGAACTCCCCCCTGTTCTTCGTGCGCAACGTCACCACCCCCGTGCTCATCATGCACAACGACGAGGACGGAGCAGTGCCCTGGTACCAGGGAATCGAGTTCTTCACCGCCCTGCGCCGCTGCGGCAAGCAGGCCTGGATGCTCACCTACAACGGCGAGGACCACAACCTCGTGCAGCGCTACAACTGCAAGGACTACACTGTCAAGCTCGTGGAGTTCCTAGACCATTTCCTCAAGGGAGAGCCCATGCCCGAATGGATGAAATAATCTATAATTCAAATATTTGACAACATGAAATTAAAATTTGCAACAACACTGATGCTAATGTCCTCAATGGCAGTGATGTCCTCCTACGCCCAGAGCGGCAGGAAGGGCGCAGCCACAGTTATCGAGAAGACTCCGATAGAGGTCGTGGACGGCAAGTTCACACCCGAGATCATGCTCCGCCTCGGCAGGGTATCCGACCCTCAGCTTTCCCCCGACGGAAGTAAGATACTCTACGGAGTGACCTACACCAGCATAGAGGAGAACCGCAGCGTGCGGCAGCTCTATGTGATGAACGCCGACGGCACGGACAACCGCCAGATCACACATTTCTCCTCGAGTGCCAACAATGCCCGCTGGTACGGGGACGGCTCCACCATCCTCTACCTCCAGGGCGGCCAGATCTGGTCGATGAGCGCCGACGGCAAGAACATCCGCAAGGTGAGCAATATCCCCGGAGGCATCTCCGAGTTCAAGCTCTCCCCCGACCAGACCAAGCTGATGTACATCGCCCAGGTGAAGTACGCCACCAAGCCCGCTGACCTGTATCCCGACCTGGCCCAGTCCACCGGACGCGAGATTGACGGTCTGATGTACCGTCACTGGGACTGCTTCGTGGAGACTATTCCCCACACCTTCGTGACCGATGTAGTCCGCTCGGGCAAGTCACTGAAAGTGGCTCCCGGCAAGGATATCATCGAGGGCACCAAATTCGAGCTTCCCACACTGCCCTTCGGCGGACTGGAGCAGCTCTCCTGGAGCCCTGACGGACAGTGGATCGCCTATGCCTGCCGCAAGCTCACCGGCAAGGACTACGCCTTCTCCACCAACACCGACATCTACCTCTACAACGTGGCTGACGGTACCTGCGAGAACCTCTCCGAGGGCATGAACGGCTACGACACCGACCCCGTATTCTCCCCCGACGGCAAGAGCATCGCATGGCTGAGCATGGAGCGCGCCGGCTTCGAGGCTGACCGCAACAGGGTCTTCGTCATCGACTTAGCCTCCCGCGAGAAGAGAGAACTGACCGTGGGCTTCGACCACAGCGCCGCCTCCCCCGTATGGAAGGCTGACGGCAGCGGACTCTACTTCAACGCCCTCGCGTTCGGCCTCCAGGCCATCTTCTCGGTAGACCTCCAGGGCAATGTCACCCGCATCACCCCCGATGACCTCTGGTTTGACTTCGGAGGAGTGGCCGAGTTCGGCGAAGGACATCTGCTCTCCACCGCACACAACATGAGCCGCCCCGACGAGATCATCTCCGTATCCCTGGCAGACGGCTCGTTCACCTACCTCACCCACGAGAACGACGACATCTACGCCCAGCTCGAGCAGGAGACCTACGAGCTTCGCTGGATACCCACCACGGACGGCCTTAAGATGCTCACCTGGGTAGTCTATCCAGCAGGCTTCGACTCCACCAAGGTCTACCCCACCATGCTCTTCTGCACCGGAGGTCCCCAGCAGTGCCTCAGCCAGGGCTGGTCTACCCGCTGGAACTACAAGCTGATGGCCGCCGAGGGCTACATCGTCATCCTGCCCAACCGCCGCGGCACCATGTCCTTCGGCCAGAAATGGTGCGATGACGTGTCCAAGGACTACGCCGGCCAGTGCATCGACGACTACATGTCAGCCGTATACGAGATGAAGAAAGAGCCTTACGTAGGCAAGATGGGCGCCTCGGGAGCCAGCTTCGGAGGCTACTCCATCTACTACCTCGCCGGAGCGCATCCCGATGACTTCGACGCCTTCCTCTCCCACGCCGGCATCTTCAACCAGGAGCACATGTACATGATGACCGAGGAAATGTGGTTCTCCCACTGGGAGAACGGCGGAGCACCCTGGAATCTCGAGATACCCGCTGCCCGCAAGCACTACGTCAACTCTCCTCACAAACTCGTCCGCAACTGGAAGACCCCCATCATGATCACTCACGGAGAACTGGACTACCGAGTACCCGTAGACCAGGGCATGGCCGCCTTCAACGCAGCCCAGATGCTCGGCGTACCCTCGCGGATGCTCCTCTTCCCCGACGAGAACCACTGGATCCTCAAGCCCCAGAACGCCGTCCACTGGCAGAGGGACTTCTTCGAGTGGTTCGACAAGTGGCTGAAAGACTGACACTATAGCAGTCCTGAATCGACAAAACCCTACAGTTAATATGAAACACTTTATTACAGTTCTATCATTCATCGCAGGTGCCGCAGTCATAGCCCTGTGCTCCTGCAGCAGCAGGACAGACAGCCGTGTCACCGTCCTGACCGATGAGGTCAAGACCGAGGCCGTCAGCGTCAGCGGCGAGACTGTCTGCACCTTTCCAGATACCGTACTCATAGACAGAGCCTGGATGGCCGGAGACCATTATGCAGTCTGCGAGACCCAGACCAGCTGGACCGGCCTGTCCGCAAGCCAGTGGGCATTTCAGGTCTACGATATCCGGACCATGCAGTGCGTCTCCCGCTTCCTCCATGCCGGCAACGGACCATACGAGGTGCTGATGCCGTCCGCATACGCCGTGGACGACACACTGTACGTGCAGGACGTCCAGAAGAGCAATCTCTTCGTCATTCCGCTCGACAAAGCCGCAGAAGGTATGCCGGCAAGCAAATGGATCAGGCAGATGCCTTACAAATTCCATACAATGAGAGTCATGACCTACAAGGGACAGATGCTGTCCCTCAATCCCTTCTGGTTCGAGGACAAGAGCATTGATGTCTCCAACGGTGAGCCCAAGCTGTTCTACTCCGACGGAGAGCTGATACCCTACGGCGAGGGCAAGATATTCTCCGGAAACTGCTTCCAGGGCCATCTGCTCGCCAATCCCGATAAAGGCACGATAGTCTACGTCGAAAGTTCCTATCCCCTCGTAGAGTTCTACGACGACAGCCTCCGTCTGGTCAGGAGCATCACAGGACCTGACAATATGAAGCCCGAATACCTCAATGACGGCTCCTATCTGTTCTACGCCAAGATATACGGTTATCCATACGGCCCCGTCTGCTGCGACGACAGCTACATCTACCTGAGGTACGATGACAACATCGACACCGAGAATCCCATCATGACAACTCAGATGGAAGACGGCATACCGACTATCCGCACCGGAGGCAGCACAGAAACAGAAAAAGAGCCCAAGGATGTCCTGATCCTGGTATTCGACTGGAAAGGCCGTATGCAGGGCAGCTACCGCCTCGAAGACCTGACCGTATGCTCCGTCATCACCTCCGGAGGAGACGGCATCCTCTACGCCAGCACCAAGGACCCGGAGACCGAGCAGCTCTCCATCCTCCGCTACAAGCTCTTCTGACAAGACAACAGAGCGTCGCAGAGGACAATGGCTGCGGCGCTTTCCACTACTACAGGGACGCGCAGGGCGAAACACACGTCGTGGCGTCCCTTTATTATGAGCTCTTCGGGACGGCCGGTGGCCAGATTGACGGTGGTCTGGGGACGGGCAATGCTGGAGGTGGGCTTGACGGCGGCACGGAAGATGACAGGGTTGCCGTTGGTGATGCCTCCGTTAATGCCGCCGGCACCATTGCGGGAGGTGTGGCCCGCGATGTCGGTGAGAGGGTCGTTGTGCTGCGAGCCGCGCATGCGGGAGGCGCCGAAGCCGTCCCCGAACTCTATGCCCCGGATGCCGGGAATGGAGAAAATCATCTGGGAAATGGCCGCTTCCATCGGATAGAAGAAGGGCTCGCCCAGTCCGGCAGGGACCCCGCAGCAGACGCATTCCACCACTCCGCCGACCGAATCACCCTCGGCCGCCACCTCGGAGAGGAGGGCTTCGAGGGCAGCATTGTCCCCTTCATCCCCTGCAAGGGACAGGCCTCCGACCTCCGTCAGTCGGGCATTGACCTGTATCGGGGCAATGATTTTCTTGGCCACCACCCCGGCAGCAACGAGGGGAAGGGTCATCCGCCCGGAGAACATTCCGCCTCCGGAGGTGAGGCTGTCCGCTCCGTATTTTATCCTGCGCACCCAGTCCGCATGGCCGGGACGGGGGATGTCGGTAAACTGCCGATAAGCGGAAGGGTCAGTATTCTCATTGCGGAAGAGGAGCTTGAGGGTGGTGCCGGTGGTCAGGCCGTCCTCCACGCCCCGGACGATCTCCGGGATGTCCCTCTCCGTGCGGGCGGTAGTCCCCTTGCGGCCTGGACGGCGGCGGTCGATGTCCTCAGCGAAGTCCCCGGGACTCAGAGGAACACCCTCCGGCACGCCGTTGATCTCAACCGACATGAGAGGGCTGTGGGATTCCCCTGCCAGGGCAATCCTGAATGTATTTCCGAAAGCGTTGCGCATATCGTGTCGTGCTACTGGTGAATGGACTCAAAGAGTTTGAGGAAGCCGGGGAAGGACTTGTCGATGCAGTCTGTGCTGTCCAGGGTGACCTTGGAAGAGCAGCCGAGCGAAGCGACCTTCAGGGCCATTGCCACGCGGTGGTCGGAGAAGGTGTGGAAGTTGCCGCCCTTGAGCATTTTACCCTCTACTATCCTGCGGGCAAGACTCATACCGGTGATATCCATAGTATCTCCGTCAACACGGGCCGGAACGCCCATAGCCTTAAGGCCCTCCTCCATGACCACGGGACGGTTGCTCTCCTTGTTGCGCAGGCGGGCCACTCCCGTAAAATGCGAGGTGCCCTCGGAGAATGCGGCCAGTACAGAAAGGGCCGGCACTAAGTCAGGGGAATCCGTAGCATCAAAGTCAAAAGCCCTGAGACTGTCCCTTGAAACAAGTATGCCTCCGCCATCGGGCAACTCCTCGACCGAGGCTCCGCAGCCGCGCACCACATCGAGTATCTTCTTGTCGGCCTGGATGGTCCCGAGATTGAGTCCCTTGATGGTAAGCGAACCGAAGATGGCCGCGGCCACGATGAAGTTGACCGCCGCGCTCCAGTCCCCCTCGAAGGTCATCTCGGTGGGGGAGTATTTCTGTTTACCGGGGATATTGAAGACCAGCTCATCGCCTTCCCGGTGCCACTCGACGGTGACTCCGAACTTCTGCATGACATCCACAGTCAGCAGGATGTAAGGCACACTCGTAGCGTTCTGAACCCTCAGCACACTGTCTTTCTTGGACAGGGGCAGGGCCATGAGAAGGCCGGTGATGAACTGAGAACCCTTCTTGCCCGAAATAGTAATCTCGCCGCCCTTGATGGGGCCGCAGACTACGGCAGGCAGGGTCTCCTCGGCTGTCAGGATGCAGCTCGCACCGAGTTCCTCCATCGCCTCCTTGCAGCCGTACATGTGGCGGTCCATCAGGCTGCCCTCTCCCGTGACCGTAACGGATTCCCCGAACTGAGCCACAACGGGGATACACAGACGGGACAGCAGGCCGGACTCTCCTACGAAAGCCGTGCGGCCGCCGCTCTGCATGGACATGGAGATGAGACTCGAGAACGGTGAGTCATTCTTTTTCTTCTCAGGCGGGAAACCGCCGCGGATAATAAGGTCGCCGCCCTTGTCGACGTATGCCTCCTGAGCGAACTGTTTGGCCACGCCTATGGCCGAATCGATGTCGCGGCAGCGGGTACAGTTGTGGAACTCGCTCTCGCCCTTGGCCAGCATGGCCGCTATGATGGCTCTCTGGGCCACGCTCTTGGAAGCCGGCATATCGACCGTACCGCTCACCAAACTCTGGTCACGGAAAGTCTCCGCCTCCTCCATAGTAAACATTCCCGGAGCGACTATGTACTTCGGCCGCAATGCACAATATGTAAACGGCGCTCCCTGTCTGTGAGCCTCCAAACGGCTGAAACGCCCGGCGTTCCCCATAGCAAAAGCTATCAGCGGTACCCTCTTGCGTCCCATCCGGCCTTCCCTCTGCAGCCTGTACAGGTCCAGCACACGGAGGGCATCCTCAGTCGTATCGGCCGTCGTGACTATCTTCACTATATCGGCCCCGGCCGCTACAGCCTCACGGTAAACCTTGGCCAACGCATTTGTCGTAGGGGTCATCTGATAATCGTGAAACGACAGAATCAGTTTTGTCCCGCGGCTGCGCAGCAGAGTCTGCTCCTCTTTCTTAAGATTGATGTAAGAAAATACATTGACATCCACATAGGCGGCCCCGGCCAGCACAGCAGTCTCACAGAGGTGACTGCTTCGTTTCATACAAGTGGCGATAAGAGGTAGCTTCGAGCCGCTGAAGAGTTCGTGAACCTCATCCCCGCACAGTCCGCAGAGATCCAGACGTATCTCCGCCACTAAGTCCGGAAACTGTTTGCGGTACTTCTCACAGCGTTTCAGGGCTTTCCTGCAGGCATCCAGGCCGTAGTCTCCTATGCTAATACATATCATAGATTATCTTCTGAAGTTCGTTCACGCCTAAAGCCGCTGTCTCCACAGAGCCCAAGCCGCGAATCAGTACAAAATTAATAAAATCTTCCTTACGTTTCTTATCATTGAGTACAAAGTCCGATAATTTTGCAGCCATCTCCTCCTCCGGAACATCGGCACAGTTCGCCAAAATCTCAGAAATATCCCTGTATCCCAGCGACTTGAAATCACGAACAATTCTCCCGGCCACCTCCTCCGCCAGCACCCCTTTTCTCAGGGAAATACCGGCTGTGGCGATAATCCCCGCGGCGACCGCCTCCCCGTGCGTCACGGGCCTGCCGGCATTGAGGCAGATGGACTCCACCGCATGGCCGAGGGTATGTCCTAAGTTCAGCTTCATCCGTTCCCCCTTCTCCGTGCGGTCAGCCTCCACTATTGAGGACTTTATCCCGATGCAGCGGCGGACTATCCTGACGAGCATTTCTTCATCCTGCTCACTGACAATTTTTTCTGCCATGGACGTCCCGTCTCCGCTTTGCCCGGCCTTCCCAAGCCCAACTTCATTTCCCGGAATTCCCCTCCCCTCAAGTATTCCGCCGTACCATTCCACCGCCTCCCCGTACATCTCAGCATCGCCTGTGATCAGCGTCTTCAGGACCTCAGCCATGCCGGAATGCCATTCCTCAGCCGGCAGACTTCCCAGCACCCGGGGAGCGACTATCACCGCCTCCGGAGAACCGAACGTCCCTATCACATTCTTGTACCCGTGGAAGTTCACTCCGGTCTTGCCGCCGATTGAAGCATCCACTTGAGCCAGCAGCGTCGTCGGCACCAGCGCATATTTTATTCCACGCTTGTAGACCGAAGCCGCGAATGCCGTGATATCCGTCGTTACCCCACCGCCGATGCCCAGCAGCAGAGCCCCGCGGTCAGCCTCCCGCTCCAGCAGCCAGCCGACTATCTCCTGCAGACCCTCGAGCGACTTCCGCTCCTCCTGCGCCACGAACGGCATCCATTCTATGCCTGCGGCTTCGAGTACCGGAGCAAACCTTCCGGCCACATTGCCGTCCACCACTGCATAGATGCCTGTCGGTCTGACACCGGCAGCTTCCTCTGCACCGGCTGCTCCCGCCCAAAGACGACGCAGAATCCCAGGTAATTCCAGTTCAATATCCGTGATATAAATTACTCTCTCCATTGACCGCAAAGATACGCAAAACGGCGGCTTCCCCTGTCCTTAACCCGACGATTTTCCCACTTCCCGCTTGGCGTATGAATAATCTTTTTTATCTTTGCAGTCCAATGCTCACCAGCACGCATCAGCCCGGATGGCGGAATCGGTAGACGCGTTGGTCTCAAACAC
>CALUPK010000045.1 GCA_944322575.1 uncultured Bacteroidales bacterium
CCGTCCGAGAGAGTCATCGAGACGGGAGAGGGGAGTATGAAAGTATGCCCGTCTAAGGCAATGCTGTAGGTGACGGCATCACCGACTTCCACGGTGACGGCGAGCCGTCCGTCCGGGGACTGGAGTGTACGTGTCTTGGGTGCTGCAAAAAGCGCCTGAGCCGAGACCAGTACTGTCACGGCTGATATCAATAGTCTGATGTTCATGGCTGAATGTTTAAAGGATAGAGCCTCTCATGGGACTCGAACCCACGACCTGCTCATTACGAATGAGCTGCTCTACCAGCTGAGCTAAAGAGGCTTTTGATAAAGAGGACGCAAATATAGAAAATAATTCTAACTTTGCGAAATAAATCAGAACTAAGGTATGAGCTTCAAGGAATACGATGTGGTCATAGTTGGAGGCGGAGCGGCAGGCATGATGGCGGCAGCGCAAGCCTCAGCAAGTGGAATAAAAGTAGCGTTGGTGGAAAAGAACAGCCAGTTAGGCAGAAAGATACTGCTGACGGGCAAAGGAAGGTGTAATCTGACAAACAGCCGTCCCTGGGATGAATTTAAAGAGCATGTGCATCCTGATTCAGGGTTTCTCAGATCTGCGTTCATGTCGTTTTCAAATACAGATACAGTAGCTTTTTTTAATAAGATAGGACTGCCTACGGTATGCGAGCGCGGGCAGAGAGTATTTCCTCTTTCAGGACGCAGTCAGGATGTGCGGAATGTCTTGGAGTGCTATATCGAGAATAGAGATAATGTGGATATATATGTGGAGTCTGAGGTGGTCTCGGTCCTGTCTTCCCCAAAAGGACATTTTGTGGTGGAGATAATGGCCCTGGCCGGAAAGATATCGATGATTCAGATAGTGACTCAGTCGGTGATAGTGGCTACCGGTGGTCTTTCTTATCCCGCAACGGGCTCGACAGGAGACGGATACCGCTTTGCTTCTTCATTCGGACACAGTATCGTGCCGACAAGACCGTCCCTTACAGCTTTAGTCCCGTATAATTACAATTTCATGCTCTCAGGTCTGACCCTGCGGAATGTGTCGCTGTCTCTTATTGTGGACGGAGGTGTTGTGCAGTCTGAGTTCGGGGAACTCACTTTCACCGGAGGAGGAATTGAAGGGGCTTTGGGATTCCGGGTCAGCCGCCGCGCGGTAAAGGCTTTGGATGAAGGCAAGAAGGTGGAGGTGCTTATAGACTTGAAGCCGGCGGTGACAGAGGCGGAACTTAAGAGCAGAGTGGAAAGGGAATATAGCCCAAATATCAAGCTGCAGCGTTTCCTTGAGCGTTTCCTTCCGGTACAGGCTGTCAAGCCGTTTATGGATGCAAATCCTTCCCTGACATTCCAGAGTCTGCCTGTGCGTCTGAAGAACTGGAGGATGCAGATAAAGAGCTATGTGGATTTCAAGAGGGCGGTGGTTACTTCAGGAGGCGTAGATCTGCGGGAAGTCTCACGCAAGACGATGGAGTCCAAGCTTGTTCCAGGCTTGTATTTTGCCGGAGAGGTCCTTGACCTCGATGCTGATACCGGAGGTTATAACCTTCAGATAGCATTTTCTACAGGAGCGGCAGCAGCAAAAGCTGTCGCGGTGCGGGCTATTTCACAGTGATGCTGATGGTGTTTCCCATTCCGAAGTGTGCTGTCAGCCGTGTGTCCCTGTCAATGGGAACAGGACTGGCAAGTTCGAAAGCGATGATGTCCCCTGTCCGTACGGAGCAGTAGCGGCTGATGGCTGCAAACCTCCTGCACAGTTCCGGTATTTGGGGACAGGACTCTATCTTCTTACTTTCTATGCCGTTTATTTTCAGTGTAAAAGGTTTTGAAGCGGATATGCTGTCATGCAGTCTGTCAAAAGATATCAGGTCGTATGGGATGATAGTGGAGTAATCGAGGGCGTTTCCGGCGAAGATTATGTCTGCATCAGGAACGATATCACGGTTCAATGCGGCTTTCAGGATAATTCCGCATGAGAAAGGGCCAAGAAACCTAAGGGCGAAGCGTTCGGGAATGGATTTTCCTGAACGCTCACATCTGAAACAGAGTACGGGCACTGCCGAGATGCCGCTAACGTAATCCGGAATGTAGAAATCAGTCAACTGGCGGATGAGGGTGGAGTCTGACCGGAAATAGAAAGTTCCTCCACTGAAAGGAGATACGAGAATGTTCACTTGGAAGATTTTATCTTGATCTCGGTGAGGACTTTCTTCGTGTCGAGGGTAAAGTCTCCGTTCATCATCCATGCGTAGTAGCTTGGTTCAGCGCGGAGTACTTCGGCTACCGGTTTGCCTTTGTGCTTTCCGAAGTTGAAGACGGGTATGTCCTTGTCGTTGTATATTATGCGGCCTGCGTAATCGGCGAACTTGGTTTTGGATGAGAAATCTGACAGGAAACTGATGTCATTCTGGAGTGTGTCGGAGTATTTGTCCAGCTGGGCCTGAAGTATCTCGTATGTCGCCACTGTATCCGCCTCTGCGGAATGGGCGTGTTCGAGGTCCTTGTGGCAGTAGAACTTGTAGGCTGCAGACAGTGTCCTCTGTTCCATCTTGTGGAATATGTTCTGCACGTCCACTAATTTCCGTTTGCGGAAATCGAAATCAACTCCGGCTCGGAGAAACTCCTCATAAAGGACGGGGATGTCGAACTTGTTGGAGTTGTACCCGGCGATGTCGCAGCCTTCCATCCATTTGGCGAGTGACTTGGCTATCTGGTTGAATGTGGGGCAGTCCTTGACATCCTCGTCATGTATGCCGTGTATGCGTGATGCTTCTTCGGAAATATGTATTGTGGGGTTGATGCGGCGGGTCTTGATCTCGGTACTTCCGTCAGGCATTACCTTGACCATGGATATTTCGACTATGCGGTCAGTGGCGACATTGAGGCCTGTGCTTTCGATGTCGAAAAAGATTATGGGGTTCTTGAGGTTGAGTTTCATCGTGTGTGGAAATTAGTTGGGAATACGGATGGGCATCAGCAGTGAGCAGATGTCTTCGTCGGGGTTGTGATCCTCGGCAGCCACGATAAGAGCGGCCCTGGCAGGGTCGGCAAGCTCGAAGCAGACTTCCTCGTAAGGAAGGTTGGATAGAATTTCTATAAGGAAAGTGGACTTGAATCCTATCTCCATGGGTTCTCCGTCGTACTGGCAGGGCAGCGTCTCATGGGCGGATATTGAGAATCCTGTATCCTGTGCTGAGATTACCAGCGAATTGAATGAGAGTGAGAACTTCATGCTCGAAGTAGCCTGGTTGGAGCACACGGATACGCGCTTTGCAGCGTTTAGAAGCGATGACCGGCTGATAATCATCTTGTTCTGGTTGTTCTTGGGGATTACTGTCCTGTAAGCCGGATATGTTCCATCTACGAGACGTCCGACGAGAAGGCAGTCGTCCATATAGAAGTGGGCGTTCTTGCCGTCAAATGTCACGGTCACATCGCTGTCTGATTTTGCAAGCAGACCTCTGAGGATAGCGGCCGGTTTTTTGGGGAGGATAAAAGATGATTTCTGTTCGGAGCGTATGTCGGTTCTTGTGTAGCAGACGAGCTTATGGGAGTCGGAAGCTACCAATGATGTGGATTCGGGAGTGAGGTCGAACAGTACGCCGTTCATCACTGGGCGGAGCACCTCGTCGGCTGTAGCATAGAGAGTATAGCCTAATCCGGAGGCCAGCGATTCTGCTGAAATCTTGACAGTCACTGCCATGTCGTCCATAACCGGCAGTTCGGGGTAGTATTCGGCAGGGAAGAACGGAATCTTCTGAGCTCCTGTAGACCAGCTTATCTGCAGTGTGTTGTTGTCTTCAAGGGTCTTGAACTCGATAGGCATCTCGGGGAATTCCTTCAGCGAGTCTGTCAGAATTCTGGCCGGTACGGCGGCGGAACCTTCTTCTACCACCTCGTCTACGGTAATGACGGTTCTCAATGTGGTTTCGGAGTCGGAAGCGGTGACTTCCAGTGAGTTGCCTTTAAGGACAAAGAGAAAGTTGTCCAGAATAGGGGTAGTGGTCTTGTTGGAAATCACTCTAAGGCCGGAAAGCAGTCCGCGCAGTAGTTCAGTGCTCGATATTGTAAAATTCATCTGTGTGTTTTTTAAACTTAGGGATTACAAAAGTAAGAAAAATTTGGCATATATTTTGAGTTATTTGTTTTCGGAATTGAAATTTTGACAGAATATGAGAAAGAAGAATTGGTTAATAGTTCTGGTAGCCGTCATAGCAGGCGGTCTTGCCGGGTATGTGACCGTCAGAATGACTTCCGGCGGCGACAGCAGGACCTATGTATATCACGATCCTGATTCCGGAGCAACAGTACGCAATGTGAGCATATCAGGAGAGTATCCCGATTTTACTTATGCGGCAGAGACATCGGTCAAGGCCGTAGTGTATGTTAAGGTAGTAAAGAGGAGCGAGGTGCCCGAGGGGCCTTCTTCCCTGTTCGAATACTTTTTCGGATTCGGCAGTGCCATTCCCCGCGAGCAGGTGGGAACAGGTTCTGGGGTTATCATCTCGGAGGACGGCTTTATAGTCACCAACAACCACGTGGTGGCCGGAGCCACGGAGATAGAGGTGACAGTAGGGGACAATAAGACATTCAAGGCAGACATAGTCGGTACTGATCCCGCTACAGATGTGGCGTTGCTCAAGATAGATGCGAAGGGTCTTCCCACCATCCCTATGGGAGATTCGGATCAGCTCCGTCTCGGCGAGTGGGTCCTGGCCATAGGCAGCCCCTATGGGCTGACATCTACTATCACAGCAGGTATTGTCAGTGCTAAAGGACGTTCGATGCCGGGGAATTCCCGTGAGTTCAAGATAGAGTCCTTTATTCAGACAGATGCCGCTGTCAATCCGGGCAACAGTGGCGGTGCGCTTGTCAATATTAAGGGAGAGCTGGTCGGAATCAATACAGCTATTATCTCACAGACAGGCTCTTATTCCGGATATTCTTTTGCCATACCGGTGAATATGGTGAAGAAGATTACAGCTGATTTCCGCGAGTACGGTTCTGTCCAGAGGGCTATGCTCGGTATAACAATGCTCAATAATTCCGAAGATTTGAAAGAAGAAATGAAACTTTCTACTTCCGACGGCGTATATATATCTGAGGTGGTCAAAGGTGGTGCCGCGGAGGCAGCCGGTGTGAAAAAGAATGACATACTCCTTTCAATCGACGGAGTGAAGGTGTCAAAGGGTACTGCAGTGCAGGAAATCATCAATCAGCACAGTCCCGGAGACAAAGTGGAACTGGAGATATCCCGTGACGGGAAGATACTCAAAATGACAGTGACGCTGATAGGAAGGGAGACTCAGGAGATGAATGCCTATAACCTGCAGGGTAATGTCAATCTTTTCGGAGCACAGCTTGTTCCCGCACCCCGTGAAGAGCTTGAGAAGCTCGGCCTGAAATCAGGTGTCAAAGTGGCCTCGGTGGATAAGGGCAAGGTTCGTGATGCAGGTATCAAGGCAGGATTCATTATAACCTATGTCAACAATAATCCTGTCGCATCGCCTCAGGATGTTGCCGCCGAAGTCAAGAAGGCACGCAGGTCGCTTCTCATTGAGGGCTTTGACCAGAATGGCAGCCTCTATTACTACGGAATAGGTTTATAAAAGATAATGAGACAACTAAAAATTACAAAATCGATTACCAACCGCGAGAGTGCCTCCCTTGATAAATATCTCCAGGAGATCGGAAGGGAGGAGCTCATCGGGGTGGATGAGGAAGTGGAGCTGGCACAGCGGATCCGCAAGGGCGATCAGAAAGCCCTTGAGAAACTGACGAAGGCCAACCTCCGCTTCGTCGTTTCTGTGGCAAAACAGTATCAGAACCAGGGTCTGAGTCTTCCGGACCTGATCAATGAAGGCAACCTCGGCCTTATCAAGGCTGCGGAGAAGTTTGACGAGACACGCGGTTTCAAGTTTATCTCCTATGCTGTGTGGTGGATACGTCAGTCCATTCTCCAGGCTCTCGCCGAGCAGTCGAGAATAGTAAGACTGCCGCTCAATCAGGTGGGCTCACTCAACAAAATCAACAAGGCTCTTCAGAAATTCGAGCAGGATCACGAGCGTATGCCCTCGCCTGACGAATTGGCGGAGATACTGGATATTCCCCGGGACAAGATAGCCGATACCCTTAGGGTTTCAGGCCGCCACGTATCGGTGGACGCTCCATTTGTGGACGGAGAGGACAACAGTCTGCTCGATGTTCTGGTCAACAATGACTCCCCCAATGCTGACAGGGGCTTGGTGAATGAGTCGCTCAATAAAGAGATAGAGCGGGCTCTGTCCACCCTTACAGAGAGGGAGAGGGACATCGTCAAGGATTTCTTCGGCATAGGCACGCAGGAAATGACCCTCGAGGAGATAGGCGAGAAGTTCGGTCTGACCCGGGAGAGAGTCCGGCAGATTAAGGAAAAGGCTATCAGAAGACTCCGCCACAGCAACAGGAGCAAACTTCTGAAGAGTTATCTTGGATAATGAAATAACCTCAAATTCAATACCGTATGAAAAGATTTATTATAACCGCATCAATTGCAGCAGTCGCACTTATGGTTACCTCTTGCAATAATACAAAGAATCCTCTGCTCGAGGAGTGGGATACCCCGTTCGGTATTCCTCCTTTCTCAGAAGTCAAGATAGAGCATTATAAACCCGCCGTACTTGCAGCCATCGAAGAGCATAATAAGGAGATACAGGCTATAGTCAACAATCCGGAAGCTCCTTCATTTGAGAATACTATTGTCGCCCTTGACAATTCCGGCGCTCTTTTCAGCCGTGTGTATTCTGTGTTCGGCAGCGAGACATCCATCAACTCCACACCGGAACTGATGGCCATAGAGACAGAGCTGTCCCCTATAGTCAGCGCCCATTTCAATGAGATATCGATGAATGAGCAGCTTTACGAGCGTGTCAAGGCTGTCTATGACAACCGGGACAACCTCGGCCTCGAACCAGATCAGATGAGACTCCTTACAGAGACATTCAAGGATTATGAGAGGTCCGGAGCTACTCTGTCTGCAGACAAAAAGGAGCAGCTGAAGAAGATAAACTCACGTATCTCCGAACTCCAGCTCAAGTTTGAGCAGAATGTGCTGAAGGAAACGGCCGACTTTACTCTCGTAGTCGAGAATGAGTCAGACCTTGCAGGACTTCCTCAGGCGGCAGTAGATGCAGCGGCTCAGCGTGCCTCTGAGAAAGGCATGGATGGCTGGTGGGTGTTCGGCCTGGACAATGCCAGCGTGATGCCCTTCCTGCAGTTCGACGACAACCGTGAGCTGAGAACAAAGCTTATCAACGGATATCTCAACCGTGGCAATAATGATAATGAGAATGACAATAAGGCCATCATCGTTGAGATGGTGAACCTCTATAACCAGAAGGCCAAGATTATGGGCTTCGACAACTATGCAGAGTTCGTTCTTCAGGACCGCATGGCCAAGACCCCCGAGGCTGTATACAATCTCCTCGACCAGCTCTGGACTCCAGCGCTGAAATCCGCCAGGCGTGAGCTCGCCGACATGTATCCTATCGCCAAGGCACAGGGCGTCAACGGTGAACTGACAGCCGCTGACTGGAGATACTACTTCGAGAAGGCCAAGGCCAAGAAGTTCAACCTCTCCGAGGACGAGCTGAAGCCTTACTTCCAGTTTGACAATGTGCGCGAAGGTATCTTCTACGTAGCCAACCGTCTGTACGGTATTACCTTCACCCAGCTTCACAATGTACCCGTGCCCCATCCTGAGGCCCTGGCCTTCGAGTGCAAGGACGCTGACGGCTCTACCCTCGGCATCATCTTCATGGATATGTTCGCACGTCCCGGCTTCAAGAGAGGCGGTGCATGGTGCGGCGGCTACCGCGAGCAGTACTACAAGGACGGCGAGAGGGTCATCCCCATCGTGACCATCGTAGGCAACTTCACCCGCGGAACCGGTGATGCTCCGGCCCTCCTGACTCCCGACGAGACCGAGACATACTTCCACGAGTTCGGACATGCCCTGCAGTCCCTGCTCCAGGATGTGAGATATCAGGGCAATGCCTCCATGACCCGCGACTTCGTGGAGCTGCCCTCGCAGATCAACGAGCACTGGGCATTCGAGCCCGAGGTGCTGAAAGTATATGCAAAGCACTACGAGACCGGTGAGGTCATCCCTCAGGAACTGGTGGACAAGCTCGACAAGTCCGGCAAGTACGGACAGGGCTTCGCCACAGTAGAGTATCTGGCGGCATCCCTCCTCGATATGGACTACTTCATCATGGACGAGATACCTGCAGACTTAGAAGTGAATAAGTTCGAGGCGAAGGTGCTCGGTGACCGCGGACTGCTCTCCCAGATACCTCCCCGCTACCGCTCGACCTACTTCACCCACGTCTTTGGCGGCGGCTATACCGTAGGCTACTACAGTTACATCTGGGCCGAGGTTTTAGACGCTGACGCCTACGAGGCATTCAAGGAGACCGGAGACATCTTCAACCAGGAGGTGGCCCGCAAGTTCCGCGAGGAAGTCCTCGAGCGCGGCGGTGAGGACGACGCCATGACCCTTTATGTCAACTTCCGCGGCAAGGAACCCGGCATCGATCCCCTCCTCGCCAACAGAGGTCTCAAATAGTATCCACACTCAAAACCTTATATGAATCAGGAACAGTTTATTCAAGACAAGGTAAAATATGCGCTGGAAGCCCTTTACGGGGCTTCCGGCGTTAATTTGCCCATACAGGTCCAGGCGACCAGAAAAGAGTTCGAGGGCGATGCGACCCTCGTCACCTTCCCCCTGCTCAGGACATCCCGCAAGTCTCCCGAGGCCACGGGCCAGGAGATAGGGGAGTGGCTGAAGGCCAATACACCCGAGATAGAGAACTTCAATGTGGTGAAGGGTTTCCTCAATATCAAGTTCGCACCCTCCTTCTGGAAGGAGGTCTACGGCTCCATCGCCGCTGACGGCAGCTTCGGACATCTGCCCTCCACCGGAAAGACCGTGATGGTCGAGTACTCCTCTCCCAACACCAACAAGCCCCTGCACCTGGGACACATCCGCAATATTCTGCTGGGTTGGTCAGTATCCCGGCTGCTGGAGGAGAACGGCCACAAAGTCATCAAGACCAATATCGTCAACGACCGCGGCATTCACATCTGCAAGTCCATGGTCGCATGGAAGAAGGCAGGCAACGGCGTGACTCCCGAGTCATCCGGCAAGAAGGGCGACCATCTGGTAGGAGACTTTTACGTGAAGTTCAATGACCTCTACAAGGCCGAGGTGGCACAGCTGGAGGCTCAGGGCATGAGCAAGGAAGAGGCCGAGGAGAAGGCCCCCATCCTGCAGGAGGCCCGTCAGATGCTCGTGAAATGGGAACAGGGCGACCCTGAGATAGTGGAGCTCTGGAAGATGATGAACTCCTGGGTCTACGCCGGCTTCGACGAGACCTACGCAGCTCTCGGAGTGGGCTTCGACCGGATCTATTACGAGTCCCAGACCTACCTGCACGGCAAGTCATTAGTGGAGGAGGGACTGCGCAAGGGCGTCTTCGAGCGGATGGAGGACGGCTCGGTGTGGTGCGACCTGACCGCCGACGGACTGGACCGCAAGCTGCTCCTGAGAAAGGACGGCACCTCGGTGTACATCACTCAGGACTTAGGCACTGCCGTCGAGAGATTTACTGAATACAGCTTAGACGAGCACGTCTACGTGGTGGGCAACGAGCAGAACTACCACTTCCAGGTGCTCAAGCTCATACTCAAGAAACTGGGCTTCGCCTGGGCCGACAGCATCTACCACCTCTCCTACGGTATGGTGGAGCTGCCTGAGGGCAAGATGAAGTCCCGCGAGGGTACGGTAGTCGATGCCGACGATCTGTTAGAGAAGATGTACAACACCGCTAAGGAGACTTCGCTGGAGCTCGGCAAACTGGCCGACATGAGCGGGGAGGAGCAGGAAGAGCTTTTCCGCACACTCAGTCTCGGTGCCCTGAAGTACTTCATTATCAAGGTGGACCCCAAGAAGACCATGCTCTTCGACCCGAAGGAGTCCATAGACTTCAACGGCAACACCGGCCCCTTCATCCAGTACACCCACGCCCGTATCCGTTCCATCCTGCGCAAGGCCGCAGAGGCCGGATATACCCCGGCGCTGGCTGAGAACGCTGCCTTCAACGACAAGGAGATCAGCATCATCAAGCTGCTCAACCAATATCCCCAGAAGGTGGCTGAGGCGGGAGCCGCCCTGTCCCCGGCCCTCATCGCCAACTACGCCTACGACCTGGCCAAGGAATTCAACCAGTACTATCACGACGTATCGATTCTCAAGGAAGAGGATGCCGCTTTGCGCGATACCAGACTTATGCTGATAGGCACCATCGCGTCCGTGCTGGTCAAGGCCATGGATATCCTCGGAATCCGTCTGCCCGAGAGGATGTAGGCCATGACGGAGCAGACACAGTCCGCCTATATGTTTCCCACCTCTGTCAAGGAGGTGGAGAGACTCGGGTGGGACTACATCGACATCATACTTTTTTCAGGCGACGCCTTCATCGACCACCCTTC
>CALUPK010000046.1 GCA_944322575.1 uncultured Bacteroidales bacterium
CCCCTACCTGTGTACGGCAAGGGCGAGAACGTGCGCGACTGGCTGTATGTGGAGGACCACGCGAGGGCCATCGACCTCATCTTCCATGAGGGCAAGGTAGCCGAGACGTACAACATCGGCGGGTTCAACGAGTGGAAGAACATCGACCTTATCAAGGTGATCATCAAGACCGTGGACCGTATCCTCGGTAATCCCGAGGGCTATTCTGACAGTCTTATTACCTACGTTACTGACCGTGCGGGCCACGACCTTCGGTATGCCATCGACGCGACGAAGCTGCACCGTGAGTTAGGCTGGAGCCCGAGCCTGCAGTTCGAGGAGGGTATCGACAGGACAGTGCGCTGGTACTTAGACAACCAGGCGTGGATGGACAACATCACCTCGGGCGAGTACGAGAAGTACTACGAGGATATGTACGGCAACAGATAGTCTCTGCGGGATGAGCAGCTATCTCGAAGTTTGCGGAGTTTCCAAGGCCTACGGACCCCGCGTTCTCTTTCATGACATATCATTTCATATTGACGAGGGGGACAAGATAGCTCTCGTCGCTCCTAACGGTACGGGAAAGACATCCTTGCTGAGCATCATTGCCGGCAAGGATTCTTCCGATGGGGGAGGATCTGTGCGTTTTCTCAAGAATATAACGGTGTCTTTCTTAGAGCAGGACCAGAATTATGACCCTGACCGCCGTATTTCGGATATCGTTTTAGAAGGTGCCGGAGATAAGGCAAAGACACTTCAGGATTATGAGGTGGCAGCCATTTTGTCCAAGCTTCGTCTCAATGATCCCTCCCGCAAGGCCGGGACCCTCAGTGGGGGAGAGGCAAAGCGTACCGCAATAGCGGCGGCATTGATCCGCAATCCGGACTTTTTAGTCTTGGACGAACCCACCAACCATCTTGATGTCGATACCATTGAGTTTCTGGAGGACTACCTCACCCGCTCGCGCTGTACCCTGCTGATGGTCACCCATGACCGGTATTTTCTTGACAGGGTCTGCAATCAGATTATCGAGATAGACAGCGGGCAGCTCTACCGCTATCAGGGCAACTATGAGTATTTCCTCGAAAAGCGTCAGGAGCGGATAGAGAATTTCAATGCAGTCACGGACCGTGCCCGCAACCTTCTACGTACCGAGCTTGACTGGATGAGACGGATGCCCTGCGCACGCGGAACAAAGGCCAAATACCGTATTGATGCATTTTATGATCTCAAGGACAGGGCCGGTCAGAGACGGGAGGACCGTCAAATAGAGATTAAGGCCGGGATGGCCAGGCTCGGCCGTAAGGCCATCAACTGCTCGCACCTGTGCTATTCTTGGGCGGACCTGCCGATAGTAGATGATTTTACATATAATTTCGCCCCCGGGGAGAAAATAGCTGTCGTCGGTCCGAACGGGGTGGGCAAGAGCACCTTCCTTGATCTGCTGGCCGGTCGGATAGAGCCTTCTTCCGGGACCATTGACAGAGGAGAGACCCTGCGCATCGGATATTACAGGCAGGAAGGAATCCAGTTCGACAGTCAGAAGACAGTGATCGACACTGTCACCGAGATAGCGGATGTTGTGTCTATCGGTAAAGGGGAGACCGTATCGGCGATGACCTTCCTGAATTATTTTATGTTTCCGCCGTCTATGCACCGCAACAGGGTGGGACGTCTGAGCGGAGGCGAGAGGCGCCGGCTGTATCTGTTGACCGTGCTGATGCGAAGTCCCAACTTTCTGATACTTGATGAGCCTACCAATGATTTGGATCTGATGACGCTCAATGTTCTCGAGGAGTATCTGGCAGCTTTCCAAGGCTCGCTCCTGATAGTTTCCCATGACCGGTTTTTCGTGGACAAGCTGGCAGACCATCTCTTTGTATTCGAAGGGTGCGGCCGGGTCAAGGATTTTGTAGGCAGTTATTCCGGTTACCGGCAGTATCTCAAGGACCGGGAAGAGGAACGCCGGGCAGCGTCGCGGGAAAGCCGGAAGGATGTTAGGGCAGCTGCACCTGCAGGTCAGGACAGAGGAGAGCGGAAACGGAAGCTCACCTATAAGGAAAAAATGGAAAAAGAACAGCTTGAGCGGGACTTACTCTCTCTCGGGGAGGAAAGAAAGGCGCTCGAGGCGCGTCTGTGTTCCGGCACCCTCTCTCCTCAGGAGCTGACGGCCGACTCTGTCCGGATAGGGGAGGTGGGCCGTCTGCTCGATGAGAAGGAGCTGCGCTGGCTCGAGTTGGACGAGATAGAAACTATCGCACCGGAGCTCAACAGAATCTGAGTTTTCTGAATGCTGCATAGGCCCCCGCCCACAGCAGGACGGGGCCGGCGTAGTTGTACAGGAAGTACAGTATGCCGCTGCGCTCTATCTGCAACAGACCGAAAAATATGCCGTGCATGGCGAGGGTGGCCAGTACGGTCATGGCTATTTTATGATGTTTGAGCAGGATGTTTCCAAGTATGAAAACTGACTGGTAGAGGCTGATTTTCCCGAAGTCAGACCAGAATGAGCGTAGGCTCAGACCGCCTTCCGTACTCCAGATCATTCCGGAGAATCCTTTGCCTCCGCCAGCTGCGGTCAGAAGGCAGTCGAGGATGTGAAGTCCGGTGTAGAAGCACAGGGGAAAGAAAAGGGCACTGACCGTCAGCATGACCGCAAACTTGATTCTTGCCCTGACCGGCAGCATTGCATAGCCGATGCCGTCCGCAGGGTCATTGATGTGTCCGTAGACCGATGCCGGTACGCAGAAGGCGAAGAACACCGAAGCTACGAAAAGCACCGGCAGGCGGTCTTCCGGTCCGGCGTCCGTTTTCATGAAGAACATTACCGCCCAGTAAGCCGCGTAAACACACGCGAGGGCAGCTCCGGCCGGCCACAGTTTTCCAGTGCCGGTTCTTATGTCCCACAGAGCCAGGCTTACAGCCCTCATTCCTCCTCTACAGCACATAGCTCACCTCCTTTTTGTTCCTGTTCATCATGGAACTTACGAAGTTACGGCCTCCTGTTACGCAGGCGTTGAACAGAACTTCCATGTCCATCCGGCTGTGCGTGCGGTCTATGGAGCAGTTTCTCCTTGCCTTGATATTTACGAATCCTCCGGCGGTCCGTTCACTGAAAAGTGCGTCCGCATCGGCCTGAGGAGACTCCACGAACTGTACGAGACAGTCTATCTCCCTTGTGGAGGCATCCAGGAGCAGTCTTCCACCGTCTATTATCGCTACGTGGTCCACGATGTCCTCTATGTCCCTTACCTGATGGGTTGACATGATGATGGTCCTGCTGGGAGAGGCGCATTCGGACAAAATGTGCCTGAGAGTCAGTTTGGAGGGAATGTCCAATCCATTACCCGGCTCGTCAAGTAGCAGAATGTCAGTTTTCAGTGACAGGGCGAATGCCATGAGTGCTTTCTTTCTCTGCCCGAAGGACAGCCGCCTGAAGGCTGTTTCAGGGTCCACGCTCAAAGCCTTCATGTAGTCCGTGAAGGCGTCTCCGTCATAGTTGGAATAAAATGCTCCGTAGGTGGCGGCATAATCACTGACACGCATTTCCGGAGCATTGAAGCTTTCCGGCACGAAATAGATGCTGTTCAGGAATACCGGATCTCTTCTGAACGGAGTCATGCCGTTCACTGTAATTCTCCCGCTGTTACAATCCAAGAGTCCGGCAATCAGCCTCATAAGAGTGGTCTTGCCGGCCCCGTTTCTACCGAGGAGCCCGTATACGGCTCCGTCTCTCAGCTCCATGTTCAGCCCGTCATACACACGGCGTCCCCTGTAGCTGAACATAAGTTCATCTATCTGTATCATAACTTTAAAAATTAAGGTGTCGCTTCTACGGGCTGCGGGGACGTTGCGGCCCTTGCTTGTGCTTACAAAGATGGGACAATAATTTCATTTTTCAAAATTTCAGGCTATATTTGCAACCCGAAAATTTGGAAAGATGCCGGAGTGGTCGAACGGGGCAGTCTCGAAAACTGTTGAACTCCTTGTGGGTTCCGGGGGTTCGAATCCCCCTCTTTCCGCAGAAAGGCCCCGGCGCTATCAGCGCCGGGGCCTTTCTGCGGAAAGAGGGGGATGGCCGACAAAGTCGGCCTGGTTTTACCCCCATCCAGACCTTCCCCGAGGGGAAGGCTTAGTCGCTTCGCTCCGAGATGGCAGTGGTCCAGTGTTTCGGCAGAGTTTTCTTCACCTTCTCGCATCCCTTCCGTTCTCCTTCCACAACGGCAGCATTTCCTGCATTTCCCTGCCGTTGTGGAATGGCTTTTCCGCCGCATCCTTGCTATGGGCTTCCTGGACGGCATTGTCTCCCCAGTCCCCTTCCACAACGGCAGCATTTCCAGCGATTCTCTGCCGTTGTGGAAAGAACACATGTACTCACCTTCCGAAAGTGATACGGAAACAGCCGAATTTGACCCATCTCTGGAAGGTGGTGGCAAAATGCCGTTTGACCCGACACCTTCCGAATGGGTTTCCCGGGCAGGGCCGGCGAGAGAGGCTTCTGAAGCAGGTCGGCTTATAACGAAATCGAGAAGGTGCTGGGGAAGTGCTGTTTTGGTCGGCACCTTCTCTGCAGGAAACCGATGCCTGGCCTCCGAGAGCCATCTATGAAGCGGATCAGCTTATAACGAATTCGAGAAGGTGCCGGCAGAAGTGGCTTTTCACCGTCACCTTCCGGCACGGAAGGGACCACTGGCAGAAGGACGTAGGAGCGGGCATGCCACAACGGCACCGAATCACGGGATTTGCTGCCGTTACGGTTTCACTCCGCGCCTGCAAGCGAACGAAAATGAACAGTGCGCACACAATGATTCAGGAACAAACTGACATCCTGGAACTTAACGTAAGTGGCCGTGGATGCTTCCGTTTTTAAAGTGGACGAAAGCACATCGTTGGGCCGTTCTAAACTGACCATCAACGGGTTACAGAAATGGGGCGTGCGGGGACGTCAAACCGGGAACCGCAGGACGAACCGTAACGGATACCTGCCCACCCAGGCAGACCTCCGGCGAGAAGGACCACGCTACGGACCACGATCTCTGAATACGTCAGCGCGATGAGTACCGCGTTCCCACGTTCTTTGCAATGCGCTCCGCGCTTCTGCGCTTGGCGTAGTTGTAATTCTTCCTCCTCTTTCCGCAGAAGGCGGACGTGGCCGAACAGCTGATTACAGGGGCTGGAGCAGCGGAAGGCTCTTGACGGCGGAGGCCAGGCCGATGAGGAGGATGGCGGCTCCGCAGATGCGGGTGAGGATGTGGAGCAGGCCGATGGTTATGCGGTCGCGGAAGGTGCTGATGATCCAGGTGATGAGGAACCAGGAAGTAGCTGACCCTAAGGAGGTGCCGGCCCATTCTGCGGCCATGACGGACGGCGTGGCTGTGTCTACGTTCAGGAAAGTGAACAGCCACAGCATGCAGACTAAGGTGCCGGGATTGGTTACCGATATGAGGAAGCCGTTGAGGGCTCCTTCGATGTGGCGTACGGTACTCATGGCTTTAGCGGTTACACTGTCCGGGTGGCGGATCTGACGGCGGCTGACTAAGAGCCGGATGCCGGTGATGCTGATTATCAGGCCTCCGGCCAGCAGTACCCAGCCCTTGTGAGCGTCGATGAAGCCACTGATGAATGACAGGGCAAAAAGGGCTAAGGCTGAGTAGAGCGTGTCGCTTGCCGAGCCTCCGAGACCTACAGCCAGTCCGGCGCGTCGTCCTTTTGCTAAAGTGCGCGGTATGCACAGCAGGCCGAGCGGTCCCACCGGTATCGAGACTATAATGCCTACAATCAGTCCTTTGAGCAGTCCGATAATCATAGCTGTCTCTCAGTTCCGGATTCATGCAGCGGACTTCCTGCGTCTGGGGAAGCCGGTTTGAGCCCATAGGTGAGCAGGGTTATGATCTCCTCCTTGCGGTGCTCTATGAAGTCATTCAGGCTCGAGGAGTCGCGTCCCAGCAGGTCTACGAAAGCCGGAGCGGTGATAAATGAAAAGACTACTAAGGACATACCGTCGAATATCAGGTCCAGGGGGTCGATTCTCCGGATTATACCGGTATTGACGGCCTTCTCAACCATGACCTGAATTTTAGAGAATACCTCGCTGCTGCGCCGGTTGGTCAGGAACGCTTCACGTATATGCCTGCGCCTGACTGGATTCTGCATAAGTTCGTTGAATATGAACTGCGGGGTGTAGGCGTTCTCGCTCAGGTATCGGAAGTAGGCTCCGACTGCATTGCGGATGTTTCCGAATATATCGCTGTCGTCCTTCATGCTGCTGTCTATGAAGTCCATGACAGAGTCGAACTTGGCGTCGAAAATCTTGTTGAAGAGGTTCTCCTTGGTCCTGAAATAGTAGTGGACCAGTGCCTGATTGCACCCGGCGTCACGTGCGATGTCGGTAGTGGAGGTTGCGCTGAAGCCTTTCTGCAGGAACAGTTTCTCTGCGGAGGCCAGTATCTGCTGCTCTGTATTGGAGGTCGTGCTGCTCATAGTCATATCTCTTCTTAATCCAACAGGTCGGGTCTGAGTCTTTTAGTGCGTTCCAAGGCCTGTTCTTCCTGCCACTGGCGGATGAGTTTAGGATTTCCGGAAAGCAGTACCTCCGGAACTTTCCAGCCCATGAAGTCGGCCGGCCGGGTGTAGATCGCAGTAGCCACCATTTCATCCTGAAAGGAGGAGGAGCGGGGGGAAGGCTCGCAGGTAATAGCTCCGGACAGAAGCCGGATAATGGAATCACAGATGACACAGGCAGCCAGCTCTCCTCCGCTGAGGACGTAGCTGCCGATGGATATCTCCTTGGTGATGAGATGCTCGCGGATGCGGTGGTCGATGCCCTTGTAGTGGCCGCACAGGATAATCAGGTTTCCGCACGTGGACAGGCTGTTGCACATGCCCTGGTCCAGCATCTCCCCATCCGGCGAGGTGTAAATCACATGGTCGTACTCCCTCTGCGAGGTCAGGTCCGTGATGGCCCGGTACAGGGGCTCGGGTTTGATAACCATGCCTGCGTCGCCTCCGAAGCCGTAATCGTCTATCTGTTTGTAGCTTCCCTTGCCGTAGTCGTGTAGGTTGACAATATGAATCTCTACGAGTCCCTTTTCCCGGGCCCGTCTTATAATCGAATGGTTGAGCGGACTTTCCAGCAGTTCCGGTACCGCACTGATAATATCAATCCTCATAACGGCTGCAAATTTATGCAAAACGGCTGTTCTTTTAAAAAATAATGTATATTTGCAAGTTCATTTTAATATTTAAAATAATGATTGACGAGACCTTGAATCCTTCCGTAGGGAAGAGTACTACTGAAAATTCTGTTGAGAATTCTGAAACACTGAATGTTAATGCTTCGAATGCGGCTCCGGTAATCGAGGAGGCAGCGGCTGTGGGCGCAGCAGTAATAGCAGCCGGAGAGTTGGTGGATAACGCTGACTCAACCCCGTCGGCAGAGCCTGCGGCTCAGGAAGAGATACCTGCAGCACACGAGGAGATGCGCGGAGCGGTAATCAGCGAGGAGGAGCTGAAGAACCTGGCATCGAAGAGTCTGAAGGAGATAGTGGAGACTTTCCGCAATCTCGTTGACAACGGTGATATAATGGAGCTGAACAGACAGTCCGAGTATATCAAGGCTACATTCTATAAAGTATTGAAAGAGGAAAAGATAGCTTCCGGTTATCACGTTTTGCCCGGAACTGCTGAATATGTGGAGGCGCAGGAGGACGGAGAGCAGGAGACATCCATGGAAGAGCAGGAGGTTCAGGAACCGGTAGAGGCCAATGTCCCTGCGGAGGCGAATGAGGATGCGGAAGCATCGGTGTCCGTCAATCCATTCATCGAGATAGAACGTGCGTTCAAAGAGCTCTATGCCCGTTACAAAGGACGCCGTGCGGTATATTTTCAGAATTTAGAGAAAGAGAAGCAGCTCAACTTGGATAAAAAGCTCGAGGTCATAGAGGAGCTCAAGAATCTGCTTGAGACAACTGAAGACCTGAACCGCACATTTCCCGAGTTCAGAGCGCTGCAGAATAGATGGCGCGAGATAGGTCCTGTGCCTCAGGCCAGAATCAAGGATGTGTACGAGACATATCAGCACTATGTGGAGAAGTTCTATGATTATGTGAAGATTAACAATGAGCTCCGCGACCTTGATTTCAAGAAAAATCTTGAAGCCAAGACTCTTCTTTGCGAGAGAGCCGAGGCTTTGGAGAAGAGTCCCAATGTAGTAGAGGCTTTCGCCCAGCTGCAGAAACTCCACGAGGAGTGGAAGGAGTTCGGTCCTGTAGCCAAGGAGTTCAGGGAGGAGATCTGGGATAGATTCCGTGCCGCCACTTCCCGCATCAATAAGATGCATCAGGCATATTTCGAGAACCTGAAAGTGCAGCAGAAGGAGAATCTTGTCGCAAAGACGGCCCTCTGTGAGAAAGCTGAGAGTCTTGCAGACAAGGATATAAAAGATTCCAACGGATGGAACGCCGTGACCAAGGAGTTCGAGGATATTCAGAAGGAGTGGCGCAAGATAGGCTTTGCCTCCAAGAAGGACAATCAGAAGATATACGACCGTTTCCGTGCCGCCTGCGACAAGTTCTATAACCGGAAGAGGGAGTTCTATGCAGATTTCAAAGAGCAGATGAACACCAACATGGAGAAGAAGATAGCTCTTTGTGAGCAGGCCGAAGCCGTGATGGACAGCACCGACTGGAAGAAGACATCTGACTATCTGATATCGCTGCAGAAACAGTGGAAGGAAGTCGGTCCGGTGTCCCGAAAGAAATCAGATCAGGTGTGGGCCCGTTTTCGCGCTGCATGTGACCACTTCTTCGACAACAAGGAGAAGAATTTCGGAGGAGTGGATCTTCAGTATGTAGATAATCTCAAGGCAAAACAGGCTGTTGTCGAGGAGGTCAATGCCTATGTGGCCACGGGAGATGCACGTGAGGATGATAAAGCCGCACGCGCGTTTGCAGAGAGGTGGAATGCTGTCGGATTTGTACCTTTCAAGGAAAAAGAGAAAATACAGGAGGCTTATCGTGATGCAATGGCAGCTAAGTTCCCTGACTTCCGTGTGTCAGCCGGCGGCGGACGCGGCAAGGCTCAGCGCGGGGGACGCGGCCGTGTAGAGACATCGCCCGCCCGTCAGGAGAGGGACCGTCTCCTCCAGAAGTTCCGCAAGCTCGAGAGCGAGATAGCCACATACGAGAACAATATCGGTTTCTTCGCCAGCTCCAAGAAAGCTGACTCGCTCGTCAGGGAGTTCCAGAAGAAGATAGACGCCGCCAAGGAGGAGCTCGCCGCCCTCGAGGAGAAGATTCACCAACTCGACAGCCAGGAATAAAGCATGAACAAGAATACTATAATAGGTATAACGCTCATAGGACTCCTGTTGATAGGATTCAGCGTTTATAATTCCAGAATAGCAAGAGAGCAGCAGGAGATACAGAGGGTGAGGGATTCGGTGGCTGCGGCCAATGCCTTCGAGTATGCGGAGCGTATGGCTCAGCAGATGGCCGCCGACAGTGCTTCGGCTGCGGCGGGACAGGGAACACAGGACGGGCAGCCGGTCTATGCCAGCACATACGCCAATCCCTTCCTCGAGCAGGCCTACAACGCCGGAGAGGACTTCCACTACCTCGAGAACAACAAGCTCAGGATAAAGTATTCGACCAAGGGAGGCCAGGCCGCCTCAGTCCTGATCAAGGACTACTACACCAGCGACAGCACCGATCTCTACCTGATGAAGGACGACTACAGTGACTTCGGCCTGCAGCTCTATACCGACCAGTACATCAACACCGGCGGCTTTACCTACGAGACAGTGGTGTCCAACGATTCCACCCTGGTGATGCGCCTGTATTTCTCGGACACCGCCTTCATCGAGCACCGCTATTTCCTGCCGGCTGACAGCTACATGGTGGACTTCGACGTACACATGGTGAACATGGACCGTCATATCCCCCGCAACGCATCCCAGTTCGAGATAGCCTGGAACATGGACGTGCCCCGTCTCGAGCGCGGCTACAAGAACGAGCAGAACTACTCGACTGTCGATTTCAAGTATCCCGGTCAGGTCAAGAAGATAGAGAACCTCGGCATCATGCGCGGCGGCGGACGCTCCGGCGG
>CALUPK010000047.1 GCA_944322575.1 uncultured Bacteroidales bacterium
GCCGAAGTGGCATGGTTCGCCGCCAGCGCCCCCGAGTACATGCAGATCGCCGAGGTCCTCGTCATGCCCACCAACCAGGCCACCGGCACCATCACCTACAAGAAGGCCTGACAAGCCGGCACACCGCAAAACCGCAACAAGCTAATTATCAAACCACTACGCTTCACATAGGTGCCACGTCGGCTTTCCAAAACTGAACGTGGCACCTTACAAAATCAAAAGCAATTCATTTACAAACAGTTACAAACCCCAACCTCGCCCGATATGATGAAGTCCAAAATATCCTTTATCTGCACAGCCGCCATACTTCTTACTGTCACCTCATGCAGCGGCAGGCAGGGCGCAGACACCGGCCTTATCTCGATAAATTACAAAGAACTGACCGACAAGGGCACAGTCAACCTCTCCGACCTGTTCGAAGAGCCCGAGTTCATCGCCCTCGACAGCCGCAGCCCCGAAGCATACGCCACGGGGGAAATAAGTATCTCCGAACGGCACATAGGCATCTCCAGCGGATATTACCAGGGCAATCCATACAAACTCTATGACCGGGCCACCGGAAAATATCTCGGGACAGTAGGCAATGTCGGACGCGGTCCGGGCGAATACCTGTACCTGTTCGGCTCGTTCATTGATGAGAAAAACAACCGGATATGGCTCCATGACAGACCAGACGTGCTCCACGTATATGACCTCGGCACAAGGCAATTTGTCGAGGACGTGCCCCTGGCCTATAATTTAGGAGACTACAACTATTCAAAATCCGCCTTCACTATTGACCCTGAAGCCCGCCTCATCACCTGCGCGAGGGTTCCCTACCCGGAAGACAGCGACACCACCGCCGCCTGGCAGCAGGACTTCAAGGGCAATGTGATCTGGAGCGTCTCCGAACGCGGAATGAGCATGGCATCTACCAACATAGAAGCCATAAGCCAATGGGGCATATTGAGCAACAGGAACATTCCCGGGAGCCTCGATATCTCGTTCAATACTTTCAATGCCGCAGAGGACACACTGTTCATAGCTGAGAACGGAGCCTTAAGACCCGTATTCACAATGGATCTCGGCAAAAAAGCCGGAACTGCTACAGACGTTCAGATGATAGCCCTCAGCCTTGCCCTACAGGATAAAATCCTGACAGACATCCAGGCTCCCCAGCCCATGAAAAACGGGGTCATAACATTCGGTTCATCGGCAACAGTCATAACCGACAGACGAAGCGGCGAAGCCTACAGATGCACCATAGTCAACGACTACCTCGGGACAGGCAAGTGCAGCCCGCAGCCCTCCGGCGGATATCTGATTCAGAGCTACGACCCCGCACTCTTCCGTGAGACAGCCTCCACTGCCCTCGAGGAAGGCAGACTCTCCGACTCAGCCAAAGACAGGATACGCACCATCCTCTCCGGCCTCTCCGACGAGGACAACAACATCATAGTCATCTACAAACTCCGATAAACCCAACTTCCCTCACCATGAAACACCTGACCATCTCTTTCTTCAGTATAGCCGTATCAGCCGCCCTTCCGTTGCTGTCCTCATGCGGACAGCAGCAGGCATGGGACGGAGGTCTCATCTCAGTGCAATACGACAGATTGCCGCAGGGAGAGGACATCCTCCTCTCCGACTGGGTAGGCGAGCCTGAGTTCATCGCCCTGGACAGCAGCGATCCCGAAGCACTTATCGACGGCGGAGAGATTACCGTCTCTGACCGCTACATCGGAATCTACTCGCCCAGGGAAACACTCTTCAAGCTCTTCGACAGAGCCACCGGCAAGTTCCTGCGCAATATCGGCAACATCGGACGCGGTCCGGGAGAATACACCGGAATATCTTTCGCACAGATAGACGAGACCGGCGGAAAAGTCTGGATCAGCACCTTGAATACCAACAAAGTCTACGCCTACGACATCAGCACCGGACGTCTCTGCGAAGACCTTCCCCTTGCATACGAAGGCAACGGCAATCCCAACCAGGGCTACAACTTCGTGGTCGACAGCAAAACCCGCACCGTCACCATAGCCGGAGTACCCTACGACAACAGCTGTCCTGCAGCCTGGTGTCAGGACATGCAGGGCAATGTCATCTGGGAGATTCCGAAAACAGGCTACGCACCGGAGAACGCGATGCTCCGTCTCCACACCTCTCTCAACGTGGACGGAGCCCTGGACATCTGTCAGGTGTCGATGAACACCCAGCAGGACACCCTTTTCATCATACAGGACAGGGAACTCCGTCCGCTGCTGACGATGAATTTAGGAGAGACCTACGGGCCCAACGCACTGACAATTGGCGATGGCGACTATATGCACGATTCTTTTATCCTTCCGGACTATGCCGTGGTCAATATCAATAAAACGAAGATGGTCCAGAGCAGAAACACCGGTTCAGGCGTAAGCATAAGTATGGAAATGGACCTCCAGCCGTCCATAATCCTGGACCGCAGGACCGGAGATGTCTCACGCCGCACCATTATAAACGATATCCTTACCAATGACAGTACCGGTCCTACTTTCAAAAACGGATATCTCGTATCCAACTGCAGTGCTGAATATTTCATGGAAGCAGGACCCGGATTCCTTGAAAACGGCAACCTCAGCAGCTCCACCCGCAAGTGTATCTCCGATATCCTGGAAAACATAAGCGAGGAAGACAACAACGTCATCATCCTCGCTCCGCTAAAATAAAATATATCTGCTTACTGCGCGAGCAGCTTCTTGACGATGGTGGAGATAAGGCGGCCGTCAGCCTGGCCGGCGAGTTTCTTGGTGGCTACGCCCATCACCTTGCCCATGTCGGCCATGGATGAGGCGCCGGTCTCGGCGATGATGACCTTGACGGACTCCTCGACCTGAGCCTCGGAGAGGGCGGCCGGGAGGTATTTCTCCATTGCGGCGGCCTCGGCCAGTTCGTTGTCAGCCAGGTCCTGACGGTTCTGCTGGGAGTAGATCTCCGCGCTTTCCTTGCGCTGTTTCACGAGCTTCTGCACTATCTTGACCACCTCTGAATCCTCGAGGCTGTCCTTGGCTCCCCCCTCGGAGGTCTTGGCGAGGAGAATTGCGGCCTTCACCGCACGGGTGGCCGCGAGAGCCACCTTGTCCTTGGCGATCATCGCCGCCTTGATGTCGGACTGTATCTGCTGTTCAAGTGACATATTGTTCTTTTTTAATTATTTTTCCTCCTTATAAGTACTCTGCAGGAAGAGTTCGTCCATCTGCACCTGATCGATGCGTGAGGGAGCGTCGAGCATCATGTCGCGGCCCTGATTGTTCTTGGGGAATGCGATGAAGTCACGGATGCTCTCCTGTCCGCCGAAGAGGGCGCAGAAACGGTCGAAGCCGAATGCGATGCCTCCGTGAGGGGGAGCACCGTACTTAAAGGCGTTGATCAGGAAGCCGAAGCGGTAGTCGGCGTCCTCATGACTGAAGCCGAGGACCTCGAACATACGCTCCTGTATCTTGGAATCGTGGATACGGATGGAGCCGCCGCCCACCTCGGTGCCGTTGAGCACGAAGTCGTAGGCATTGGCGCACACGCGCTCTAAGTCTTCTTTCCTGTCGCTGTAGAACCAGTCTAAATGCTCGGGCTTGGGAGCAGTGAAGGGATGGTGCATGGCGTAGAAGCGGGAGGTCTCGTCGTCCCACTCGAGCAGGGGGAAGTCCACTACCCACAGGGGGGCGAATACCTTCGGGTCGCGCAGGCCGAGACGGTTACCCATCTCGATACGCAGGGAGCCGAGGGCAGTGCGCATCTTGTTCCTGGCACCGGCGAGAATCAGGATCAGGTCGCCCTTCTGAGCCTCAACGGCTGCGGCCATGGCGGCTAAGTCATCGGGAGTGAGGAACTTGTCGGCCGAGGACTTGAAGGTGCCGTCCTCATTGCACTTGATGTAGACCAGACCCTTGGCGCCTATCTGGGGACGCTTCACCCACTCGGTCAGCTCGTCGGTCTGCTTGCGGGAGTATCCGGCGCATCCGGGCACCGCGATACCGCCCACGTACTCAGCAGAGTCGAAGACAGGGAAGTTGTGGCCTTTTGCCAATGAAGTAATCTCGTGCAGCTTCATGCCGAAGCGGATATCCGGCTTATCCGAGCCGTATGAGTCCATGGCTTCGGAGTAGGGCATCTTATAGAACGGCTCGGTGAAGTCTTTGCCCAGCACGTTGTGGAAGAGGGTCTTGATCATGCCCTCGAACATTTCCAGCACGTCGTCACGCTCCACGAAGGACATCTCGCAGTCTATCTGGGTGAACTCCGGCTGACGGTCGGCCCTGAGGTCCTCGTCCCTGAAGCAGCGCACGATCTGGAAGTAACGGTCGTATCCGGCCACCATGAGGAGCTGCTTCTGCTGCTGGGGGCTCTGGGGCAGGGCGTAGAACTGGCCGGGATTCATGCGTGAAGGCACTACGAAATCGCGGGCCCCCTCGGGAGTAGACTTGATCAGATAAGGAGTCTCTATCTCCATGAAGCCCTTGCTGTCTAGGTAGTTGCGCACCTCGTGAGCCATACGGTGACGCAGCATCAGATTCTTCTTCAGCGGATTGCGGCGCAGGTCGAGATAGCGGTACTTCATACGGAGGTCATCACCGCCGTCGGACTCGTCCTCGATGGTGAACGGAGGAGTGGCAGCCGCATTGAGCACATTGAGGGACTCGAGACGCACCTCGATGTCGCCGGTGTCGATTCTGGAGTTCTTGCTCTGACGCTCTAAGACTGTACCCGAAACCTGTATTACGTATTCGCGGCCTAACTTCTCCACCTGAGCATTGAGCTCGGCAGAAGCCGACTCGTCGATGACGATCTGTGTTATACCGTAACGGTCCCTCAGGTCGATAAAGCTCATACCGCCCATCTTCCTTACTCTCTGGACCCATCCGGCCAGAGTGACCCTCTGTCCGGCATTGTCAAGGCGAAGTTCGCCGCATGTGTGTGTCCTATACATGATGTTCAGAATTTTCTTTTCCAACCTGCAAAGTTAGAAAAAAGTGTACATTTGCGGCCGATTTATTGAGGAATATGGAAAAATTCAGCTGGAAAGGCCACGGCGCTATGTTAGCGGCCAACTGCATCTGGGGGCTGATGGCCCCGGTGGCAAAAATAGTCATGGCGGGAAGTATCATAACCCCGCTGGTACTCACGGACCTGCGGGTATTCGGGGCAATGGTGCTCTTCTGGGTCGCCTCCCTCTTCCGGAAGCCGGAGAAGGTCGAGCCGAAGGACATGGTCAGACTTTTCGTGGCCTCTCTCTTGGCAATAGTGTTCAATCAGGGCCTGTACGTCTTCGGAGTGAGCCTCACCTCCCCTGCTGACGCCTCCATCATAGCCACCAGCATGCCCCTGTGGGCAATGGTACTGGCGGCCATATTCCTTAAGGAGCCCATCACAGGAAAGAAGGTCGGCGGAATAGCCTTCGGTGCGGGAGGCGCGCTCCTGCTCATTCTCGGCGGCAGTCATGCTGCGGCTGCCCAGGCCGGCAGCACCACCAATATCGGCGGAGACCTGTTCGTACTGCTGGCCCAGCTCAGCTACGCATCCTATCTCGTACTCTACAAGAATTTTGTAAACAAATATTCCATCTTCACCATCATGAAGTGGATGTTCACCTACGCATTTATCTGCCTCCTGCCCTTCTCCTACCATGACATCATCGCTACGGACTGGGCCGCGCTGACATGGGGCAATATCGGAGGCATCCTCTACGTCGTGGTACTCGCCACCTTCCTCTGCTACGTACTGGTTGTAGTCGGACAGAAAAACCTGCGGCCTACCGTCGCCGGCATGTACAACTACATACAGCCCATCGTTTCCGTCACAGCCTCCATCTTCCTCGGCCTGGACACTTTCAGCTACCTGAAAGTCCTCGCCGTCCTGCTCATCTTCACAGGCGTCTGGCTCGTCACCGCCAGCAAGAGCCGCGCGCAGATGGAGCGGGAGAAAGCCGCATGAGCCCATTATTCAAATTAAATTATTCGATTTGCATAATTTAATTTGAATAATTACATTTGCGGTAAAATAAACTGAATATGGAAACTGTTGAGAATCCTTTCATCGTCTCCGGCAGTATCGACACGGAGTACTTCTGCGACCGCCGCAATGAGTCCGCCAGACTGATAAAGTCGCTGACGAACGGCAACAACGTGGTTCTGATGTCTCCCAGGCGCATGGGCAAGACCGGACTGATACAGTTCTGCTACAGCAGGAGTAAACTGAGCGGATATCATAAGTTCTTCATCGATATCCTCCACACTACCGGGCTCAAAGAACTGACATACCTTCTGGGAAAGGAAGTCTTCAACCGCCTGGCGTCCTCGGACCGCAAGATGGTCAGTCTGCTGATCCGCACCCTGAAATCCATCAGCGGCAAACTGGGTTTCGACCCTGTCAGCGGACTTCCGGCATTCTCCTTGGAGTTGGGCGACATAGACCGGCCGGAGTACACTTTGGAAGAGATTTTCACATGTCTGCAGGAGGCAGGAAAGCCATGCATAGTGGCGATAGACGAATTTCAACAAGTAGCCAAGTATCCTGAAAAGAACATTGAGGCACTGCTCCGCTCACACATCCAGCGGATAAGCAACGCCAAATTCATATTTGCAGGCAGCGAGCGGCACCTCATGCAGGAGATGTTCACCTCCTCAGCCAGGCCCTTCTATCAGAGTGCGGACATGCTGGAGCTCGGGCCCATCGAGCGCAGCATCTATATTGACTTTGTCACCGGACATTTCAGCAGTAGGAACCGCACCATAGAGAAGGAAACTGCCGGAGAGGTCTACGACCTGTTCGAGGGCAACACGTACTGTATGCAGCGGACATTCAACGAATCCTTCGCCGACACACCGGACGGTGGGACCTGCACACCCGAGACCACCGCCCAAGCCATCCGCAGCATAATCACCCTGCTCGAACCCACCTACCGCGAGATATTGTCCAATATCCCGGAGAAGCAGAAAGAACTCCTATACTCCATAGCCATAGACGGCAAGGCGGAAAGCATCACATCCGCCGCATTCATCCGCATGCACGGCCTCGCCTCCGCCAGCTCAGTCCAGGCCGCATCCAAGAAACTGCTTGAGAAAGGTCTCGTCACTGTCATCGATGGCACCTGGTCACTTAACGACCGCTTCTTCGCAATGTGGATACGGGAAATGCTTTTCGGCAGATAAATAAAATGGGTCCGGTGTCTGCGGTTCACCGGGCCCAT
The DNA here is from genome assembly GCA_944322575.1 of uncultured Bacteroidales bacterium. Lineage (GTDB taxonomy): Bacteria > Bacteroidota > Bacteroidia > Bacteroidales > UBA932 > Coprenecus. The sequence goes on from CALUPK010000047.1 coordinate 7,202, forward strand.
TATCGTAACACAAAGGGTTATTTAGAAATTCAGGAACTCCAGGAATTCCTCCTCTGAGCAGCTTCCGACGGGGCCGGAGAGGGTGCTGCCCTCAGCGTCCACCACCGCGTAGAGCGGCTGCGATGCCGAGGCGAACTGCCTCATCTCTAAGTCGCGGTAGCGGCGGCCTAAGGTGCGGAACTCCGCGTCCTCCGTCTTGTCGTCCACGTAGAGGTGGGCGATGACGAAGTCATCCGACAGCCTGTCCATGACGGCAGCCGACGAGAGGACGGTGGCCTCCATCTGCTTGCACACGCTGCAGGTGTGGGACTTGAACACCACGAAGACGGGCTTGCCGGTAGCCTCGCTCTCCGCGAGGGCCTCGTCGAGGTCCGTATGGTACTTCAGTGTCGAGTAGCCCGTGGCAGCCGCATTGTTCCCGGATGCTGCCTGCGCGGTGCCGCCGGAGGAGAGCGTCAGCGTCGAGCCGTCCATCGGCGGGATGAGGCCAGAAATGCTCTGCAGCGGGGCGCCGAAGAGGCCGGGGATGAGGTAGAAGGCGAAGGTGATGCAGACTATCGCCGCGATGTGCCTGCCCCAGCCGATGCCGTCAGTGGGAGTGTCGTGGCTGGTGCGGAACACCCCGAGGAAGTACAGGCCCAGGAGCAGGGCGAGGACTGCCCACGTGGCGATGAAGCCCAGGCGGGTGATGACGCCCCATCCGAAGTACGCGTCGATGTTGTAGAGGAACTTCATGGCGAAGGCGAGCATGATGTAGGCGAAGACGACCTTGACCATGTTGAGCCAGCCGCCGGACTTGGGCAGCTTCTTCATCACTCCGGGGAAGAAGGAGAGGACTACGAAGGGCAGTGAGAATCCGAGTCCGAAGACTGCCATGCCGACGATGGGCCTGAGGGCCACCCCGTCGAGGACAGCGGCGGCGAGGATCGAGCCCACGAAGGGACCGGTGCAGGAGAAGGAGACGATGACCATCGCTAAGGCCACGAAGAAGGCGGCCACGTACCCGCCCTTGTCCGCCTCGCGGTCGGCCTTGTTGGCTAAGCCCGAGGGCAGGGTTATCTCGAACGCGCCGAGGAACGACACGGCGAAGACGAGGAAGAGGAGGGCGAAGATGAGGTTGGGTATCCAGTGTGTGCCGATGGCGTCGGTGGCCGCGGTGCTCTGGAAGAGGGCCACGATCAGGCCCAGCAGGGTGTAGATGACCATGATGGAGAGGCCGAAGATGACGCCCTTGAGGACGCCGGCCCTCCTGGTGCTGCCTCCTCCGATGAGGAAGCCCACGGTCATGGGTATCATGGGGAAGACGCAGGGGGTGATGACCCCGGCGAGTCCGGCGAGGAAGGCTATGAGCAGGAAGCTCCAGAAGCCCTGGCCGCCGGCCTTGCTGCCCTTGGCGGAGTCAGCGGAGGGAGCCGCGGAGGGGTCCACCTTTATGGACACCTCGCTCTCGTTGAGGGTGCACTCGGCCCCGTTGCAGGTCTGGTACTCGAGGTATCCGGTCACGGTGAAGGTCTCCTGCGTGGCGGGGACGATGACCTGGCGGAATTGCGCAGTGCCCTCGAAGTACTTGACGTCGATGCCGAAGCCCTCGTCCAGCTTGACGTGGGCCTCCTCAACGTCCTGCAGCCCTCCGGAGAGGGTGAAGGCGGTGTTTTCGTCGGCGGTGAAGGAAGTGGCCATCGGGCCGCCGCTCACCGGCACGGTGCTGTACATGTACCAGCCCGGTTCGAGGCTGACGGTCAGCAGCAGCTCGACGTTGCCGTCGGGCAGGACGGAGGCTTTCGAGTCTACTGAGATTACGCCCTGTGCGCTGGCGCACAGGGCTATAAGGCCGGCTAAGACGGCCATGACAGTTCTTTTGAAGTTCATAGTCAATTTATTTGAACAGTTCGGCTACTTTCTCAGCCAGAGCCTCTCCACGGACATTCTCAGCCACGATACGGCCGTCTGCATCCACAAGGTACATCGTAGGGATGGCCCTCACCTTGTAGAGTTTGGCAATGTCGGACTCATCGAGGAAGTTGGGCCATGTAAGCTGCTCATCCTCGATGGCTTTCTTCCAGTCCTCCGCATTTTTGTCTCTGGAGATGCTTATAATCTGGAAACCTTTGGAGCTGTACTTGGCATAGAGATTCTTGAGGTTGGGTATCTCCCTACGGCAGGGGGCGCACCACGATGCCCAGAAATCGATCAGGATGTATTTCTTGCCCTCGCTGAGCTGTGCAAGAGAATATTCCTTTCCGGACTCATCCTTTACAGTAAAATCAGGAACCTTCTCCCCTATCATACCCGCAGGATAAAGCTCCTCGTGTACCAGTTTTCCATAATAGGAATCCTTAGCCTCCTGGCTGAAAGCCTCATATACGGGACGCATGTCCTCGGACAGATATGTCGTCAGGGATATCATCATCAGAGGTCCCCAGAAAGAGTCCTTATTGTCCATGAAGGTCTTGTTGTACAAGGAATCCAAGGTGCTGAAGAACTTATGCTCGTCTGCCAGCATCGCTTTTCCGGCCTTGCTGTTCATAAGTTCCTCGACCTTCCTGGTATCGCCCTTTCCCTTTGCCTCTCCGACAGCAGCGATTATCTCTGCATGCCTGCGCTGATTGGCACTGAAAATCGAATCCATGCCGTAGCGGACCTGCATGAGCTCATAGTAACGGTCGCTCATAGGAGAGCCGGCCACCTTGAGAGCTTCCAGCCCATAACTTGCCGTGCCGTCAGCGCCGGCAGAGGATGACACTGAGCCCGATATCTCCATTTTGGTATTTTCCACCAT
>CALUPK010000048.1 GCA_944322575.1 uncultured Bacteroidales bacterium
GTAGTGGCGGTGGTGCTGCTGGCAGTGCTGATCCAGCCCTCGGTGCGGGAGAGCAGCCTGCGGCTGGCTACGGTGGACACCGGCTCGATAGAGTTTGCGGTGTCGGCTACCGGAAAGGTGGTGCCGGGCTACGAGGAGATCATCAACTCCCCGATTACCTCCCGCGTGATGGAGGTCTACAAGCGGGCCGGCGAGGTGGTGCAGGCGGGCGAGCCGCTGCTGCGTCTGGAACTTTCCGAGGTGCAGACTGAGTATGACAATATGCTGGACGAGGAGCGGATGAAGGAACTGAAGCTCGAGCAGCTGCGCATCACCAACCGCAATAACCTCTCGGAGATGGAGATGAACATCGAGATACAGGAGATGGAGCTGGACCGCAAGGCCGCCGCCCTGCGCAACGAGAAGTATCTGGACTCACTCGGAGCGGGTACTCCGGACAAGGTGCGCGAGGCCGAATTAGACTACACGGTGTCGAGCCTCAAATTAGAGGACAACCGCCGCAAGTTCCAGAACCAGCGGGACCTGGCCGCCGCCGATGAGGCCGTGGCCGAGCTGGAGCTCTCGATCTTCCGCAAGAACAAGGAGCAGACCCGCCGCCGGCTCTACGATGCCGGTATCCGTGCTCCCTACGCCGCTACCCTTACCTTCATCAACAGCGAGATAGGAGCCCAGGTGAGCCAGGGCGAGAAATTAGCGATGCTGGCCGACCTCACCCGCTTCAAGGTGGAGGGCGAGCTGGGCGACATGCAGGCCGGCAAGATAGCCGAGGGCTACCGGACCACAGTGCTGGCCGGACGGGATACCCTCACCGGCATGGTGTCGGTCCTCTCCCCGATGTCCACCGACGGCCTGATATCCTTTACCGTACAGCTCGACGACGAGTCTGCGCCGGGCCTGCGCTCGGGCCTGAAGTGCGACATCTACGTGGTCTACGCCTACCGCGAGAATGTCCTCCGCCTGCCCTCCGGCACATATTATAAAGGTGAGGGCAACTACGACCTATTCGTCCGCGAGGGCGACCGCCTGGTGCGCCGCCGCGTGGCCCTCGGTGAGGCCAACTACGACTACGTGGAGGTCATCTCCGGCATCGAGCCCGGCGAGCAGGTGGTCATCTCCGACATGCAGGACTACGCCAAGCAGCCTGAGCTGAAGATCAAACCCTCTAAAAAGAAATAAGTTATGAAACTCGGAGTATATTTCAGGGAGTCGTGGCACAACCTGCTGGCCGACAAGACCTACGGTCTGGTGTATATTCTGGCTGTCGCTTTCTCGATGGCCATGGTGATGACATATCTTACCGTGCAGGCTGTCCGCATGGACAACAGTTACCCCGAGGTGCACCGCGACCGGATGCTGTCGATACCTTCCATGACGTTCAGCGCAGGCCAGTCAGTGCGGGACCGTGGTGTGAACAAGGATTTTATGCAGAGGTTCCTCTCCGGGCCCATCCCTGGTCTTGAGGCCTGGACGGCCGTGAAGACCGACAACTTTATAGTCTCCACAACCTCCGGTGAGTCCGTGAATATGGCTGTAGAGTTCATTGGCTCCGGTTTTAGGACGATATTCCCGCTGGATGTCATCGACGGAGCCTGGCTGTCCGAGGATGCCGCTGACCGGGTGGTGCCTGAGGTCATGATCTCTGAGTCTGCCGCGGTGCTGCTTCTCGGACGGAAGGATGTGGTGGGCGAGACAGTCTTCTTCGACAGCCGGGAATTCCGTATCTGCGGAGTCGTGCGGGACGTGCCAATGACGGCCACCTATGCCTTTGCCCAGATCTGGGCTCCGGACATTGAGACGTTCTTCGAGCGTCTGGTAGCACCGGCATTAGGTGGAATGCAGGGCAGTTACGAGATAGTGCTGCTGGCCGGCAGCCGGAGGGATTTCGGCAGGGTGCGCCAGGAGATAGAGGACCGCGTGGAGAGGTACAACCGCTCCGGAGACGACGACTGGAAGATGACATTTACAAACGGCATACCTTCCCAGAAGGAGCGGATATTCATGTTCGGAAGTGCCTCGGCCTACCGCTGGATCGGTCTCGGTGTGGTGCTTTTAGTGCTGCTCGTGCCGGTGCTCAACCTCTCGGGCATGACCGGTTCCGGAATGGAGGCCCGCATGGCCGAGTTCGGAGTCCGCAAGTCCTTCGGAGCCTGGCGCGGGGCCATCGTCCGTCAGGTGACGGCGGAGAACCTGCTGCTGACCCTGATCGGAGGTGTGCTCGGCCTGCTGCTGTCCTACCTCCTGCTGTACCTGCTGCAGGACCAGCTATACGACCTGCTGCCGCTGAACGGAGTGGCGGATATACGGGGAATAGCGGAGGCTCCGGCATTTGCCTTCAGAGATTTCTTCAGGCTTAGGCTCTACCTGCTGCTGTTCGTGCTGGTGGCGGCCCTCAATCTGCTCTCGGCCATGGCTCCGGCCCTGAAGGTGCTGCACCGGCCTATAACCGAATCGTTGAACTCTCAAAAATAGACCGATATGCTCAGACAGATATTCAAACAGTTGTGGTTCTACCGCCGGAGCAGTCTCTGGCTGCTGCTGGAACTGATGGTGATAGTGGTTACCTCCTGGTTCTTAGTCAATGAGATATGGACAGTGCACTACCGCGCTCACAGAGCACCTTACGGCTATGATTACGAGGGCGTGTACGTGATGAAACTCGAGTCCCTGTACGACGGGCAGGACGGTTACGTGCCGGAAGCGGACATGGGGGATGCCCCGAAAATGGCTTTGGAACGCTTCGGGCAGGCACTGGGCCAGATGCCCGAGGTGAGCGCATGGGCGGAGACCGGTACCTCTCTTCCCGGACTGAAAAGCCAGTACATCAATAATTTCTTCCCTGTCGACTCTTCCGCAGAGAACAACATTTACTACTGTATCCACACCCGCAGGGCAGGAGCCCGCGACATGGAGATCCTGGACTACCGCCAGGTATGGCCCAAAGATGCCCCGATAGAGGATGTCCCCGGCACGGCCGTGATAACCGAAGACCTGGCCATGACCCTTTTCCCTGGGGAGAATCCGGTGGGCCGCCGGCTCTCGGACGCCTCCACCTGCCCTCCTCCCAAAGAATGGGACTGGGTGATATCCGGAGTTATCGAGCCCCTGAAGTTCAGTTTTGTGGATGATCCCGTGCCGACGGTGCTGGCTTCCGAGGCCAGTGTCCTGAATTTCTGGTACGGCACCCCGTGCTACATCTTCCGCCTCCGTCCGGACGTGGATGCCCGCACTTTCATCGACCGGGCCTCGCGGACCTGGCGCAGTGAGATGACCTACGGCAACTGGCGCGTCGCCTCGGTGACTCCGATGGAGGAGCTGATGGGCCTGTACGTTGTTACCGGAACATTCAAATGGAAGGCCCTCTGGGTGTTCCTGGTGGTCAATGTGCTCATTGCCGCAGCTTCCTACAGCTGGCTGAGACTGAGGATGCGGCGCTCCGAGATAGGGGTGCGGCGGGCCATGGGCTCGGGTGCGGGGAGGATTGTCCTGCAGCAGCTGGCCGAGGCATGGATGATTCTCGGTGCTGCGCTGGTGCTGGGACTGATCATAGCCGCAAATATCATTGTCATAGGCAAGATAGACATCGCCGCACCGCATGGAGAGGTGCTGCCGGTGCTCTTCGACAGCCTGCCGCTGCTCTACGACCCGACGGTGCATTTCCTCGCGGTGGCGGGGATCGTGACGGCGGTGCTGCTGGCGGCGGTGACCCTCGCGGCCCTCATTCCCCTCGGCAAGGCCCTGAGGGAGCGGACGGCCGATATTTTAAAGGACGAATAATATTTAAAAGGACAATATATGAAACTTGGAATGTATCTGAAAGAATCGTGGTACAACCTGCGCAAGGACAGGGTGTACAGCGCGGTTTACATCATCGGTACGGGCTTCTCGCTGGCGCTGGTGATGGCTTATCTGACGGTGCAGTCGATGCACTTCGACAACTCCTATCCGGAGGTGAACAGGGACCGGATGCTGGTGATTCCTACCTTTATGGAGTCTCAGAAGGGTTCTCAGGGCGGATCCAATGCGATGGTCAGCCAGGTGTTCGTCGACCGCTTCATCCGGAACGAGCCGGTGGAGGGGCTGGAGACTCTGACAACCGTGGCGTTTAGAGACGCGGTAGTGGCCAATGACTTGGGTGAGGCGGTCGGCAGTGTGGCCTCGGACGTGGATATGGAGTACTGGAAGGTCTTCGGCTTCGATTTCCTCTACGGGCACGCCCTCTCGGAGACGAGCTACAATCAGGCTGCTCCCGAGGCGGTCATCTGCGAGTCGCTGGCCAGGACCCTGTACGGCAGGGAGGATATAGTGGGGGAGAGGCTCTTCATCGACGCTAAGGAGTACAGGGTGTGCGGAGTGGTACGGGATGTGCCGCAGACTGCTTCGCTGGCCTTCTCCCAGCTGTGGCTGCCGGATCTGGAGGGAGATTCCAGAAGTTCTCTCGAGCAGTGGATAGGCCGTCCTACCATGATGGGAGAGTACTTCGTGTATCTGCTGGCCCGGGACGGGAGTGACTTCGGGACTATACGGAAGACGTTGGAGGACAGGCTCGAAAGGTACAACAACGGCTCGGACGTGGAGTATGAGCTGTCCTTTCAGTCAGGGATACCCTCGGTAAGGGAGATGGCCCTGAGGTGGACAGGCATGACATCGGCCTCGTTCACATGGATAGGAATAGGTATCATGTTCTTCATCCTGCTGATACCGATGATCAATCTTTCGGGCATGGTGGGCTCCCGGATGGAGGCCCGCATGGGCGAGTTCGGAGTGCGCAAGTCCTTCGGAGCCTGGCGCGGAGATGTGCTTCAGCAGATTACGGGCGAGAACCTGCTGCTGACCCTGCTCGGGGGAGTGCTCGGGCTGGTGCTCTCGTACGTGCTCCTGGGCGTGTTCTCGGAGCAGTTCAACGGCATGGTGCCCGGAGAGGCCATGGCTATGGCTTTCACCATGGAGAAGGTGGAGGCGGCGGTATTCTCCGTCAGGGATTTCTTCAAGCTCAAGCTGTATGTGCTGCTGCTGGCCATAGTGCTGGTGCTCAATATCGTCTCGGCGCTGATACCTGCCTTCAAGGTCATCCGCCGGCCCATCACGGATTCGTTGAACTCTGTAAAGTAAGTGGATTATGTTTAAACAGATACTCAAACAACTCTGGTTCTACCGCCGCGGCAATGCGTGGCTCTTCGTGGAGATGACCCTCATCGCGGCTGCCTCATGGTTCTTAGTCAATGCCGTGTGGCCGGGTATTTACAGGACTTCCCTGCCGGACGGCTATGAGACTGACGGAGTGTATGCCGTCTCGCTGAACCGCCTGAGTGAGGGACAGAACGGCTACCGTCCGGAGATGGACACTCCGGAGCAGAGATCCGTGGACTTCCACCGTATAGGCAATGCTCTCAGGGAGATGCCCGAGGTGCAGGACGCGGCTCCGGTGGGGGCCACTCTCCCCGGATTGAATTACAGCAATTATAACAGGGCAATTATGGTAGATACTGTAAACAGGTATGGTTATTCCTACGCCTATCACATCCGAGAGGCAGGGGCAAGTGACCTGGAACTTCTGGGATACCGTCAGGTATGGCCGCAAGGTGCTCCGATAGAGGACCTTCCGAACACCGTGATTATCACGGAGGATCTGGCTCAGGCCCTTTTCCCCGGAGAGAATCCCATTGGCCGCCGGCTTTCTCAGTTCAGCACTTACCAGGAATACGGCTGGCGCATATCCGGTGTAATAGCTCCCGTGAAAGTGGAAAAGGACAAGGAGTACCGGGGTTTCGTGATGTATGCCGGTCCCGATATCGTGGCTCTCGATGAGGGAATGTCCTTAGTGTGGATATTCCGTGTTGCTCCCGGTGTGGACGAGGAAGCCTTTATCCAGCAGGCCAAGAAGACCTGGCGGGAGGACCTCGCTTTCGGCAACTGGAGGGTGGCTTCCGTCATGCCGCTGGAGGAGAACCTGGAATCAGCCGTTACTGACACCTTTATGTGGCGGGCCCTCTTCATTTTCCTGCTCGTCTGCATCCTCATAGGAGTGGCCTCCTTCGCATGGCTGCGCACCCGCGAGAGACGTGGAGAGACGGGTGTGCGCCGGGCCATGGGCGGCTCTGCCGGCAGTATCATGCTGACGCAGCTCGCGGAGGTGTGGATTCTCTTTGCAGCCTCGCTCATAGTGGGACTGCTGATAGTGCTGAATGTGCTGATCTTCGGCAAAATTGACTTCTGCGCTCCGGGACTCTCCTCCTATTATGTGCTGAATGTGACCAAAGAGAGCCTGCCGGTGCTGTTCGAGCCGGTGCTGCATTTCCTCGCGGTGGCCGGTATAGTGGCCGGGCTGCTGATAGTGGTCGTGACCCTCTCGACCATTGTCCCTGTGGCCGGGGCCCTGAAGGAGTCGCCCGCCGATGTGCTGAAGGACGAGTAAATTTTAACATTTTGAAAATATTTATAAACAAATAAAATTTAAGAATTATGATCAAGCTTATCGAAATTTCCAAAATCTACAGAACCTCCGAGATCGAGACCATGGCTCTCGACAACATCAACCTCGAAGTGCGCGAAGGAGAATTTGTAAGTATCATGGGCCCCTCCGGCTGCGGCAAGTCTACCCTGCTCAACATCGCCGGACTGCTCGACGAGCCCTCTTCCGGTACCGTGGAGCTGCACGGCAAGCCCGTCTCGGGCCTCAATGCCAGAGAGGCCGCCCGCTTCCGCAACACCGAGCTCGGATTTGTCTTCCAGAGCTTCCACCTGATTCCCTCGCTCAATGTATTAGACAACGTGCAGATGCCCCTGCTGTACCGCAGGATGGGTGCGACCGAGCGCAAGGAGCGTGCCCTGAAGATGATTGAGGCCGTGGGCCTGAGCCACAGGGTCAAGCATTTCCCCTCGCAGCTCTCCGGCGGTCAGTGCCAGAGGGTGGCTATCGCCCGCGCCCTGGTCGGAGATCCCTCCATCATCTTAGCGGACGAGCCCACCGGTAACCTGGACTCCAAGATGGGTGCCGAGGTCATGGAGCTCCTGCACGAGGTCAACAAGCAGCGCGGCAAGACCATCCTGATGGTGACCCACAACGAGTCCCAGGCCAAGCAGACCGACCGCATCATCCGCATGCTCGACGGTCGCATCATCGGATAAAAAAGAGAAAAGATGAAACTCCCCGTTTACCTCCGCCAGAGCTGGCAGATAATGCTCAAGAACCGGCAGTACAGTCTGCTTTACATAGTGGGCGTCACTCTGTCCATGGCTTTCATCATGGCGTTTCTGATGTTTGTCCTGATGGCTTCCAGAAGTATTTACCCTGAAAGAGACCGTGACAGAATGATGCTCATAGGCAGCGTACTCCTGTGTGATGAGGACGGGAATCCCAAGCTGAATACTATGGTCAGCTCCCGTTTCGCAGCCCTGTTGGAGGGTGCCGGTATTGATGGGGTGGAGAATACGGCCGTGATTACCTATTCCGGTCTGACCAAGGGTGTGGATCTGGAAGTTCCGGGCAGAGGGATTGTCACCGTTCCTGAACTGTATGTGGATGACGGCTTCTGGGAAGTCTGTCAGTTCGAGTTCATTTCCGGCAGGGCCCCTTCCGGAGAATGGAATCCGGCGCTCCCCGAGGCGGTGCTGTCCGCCACTACGGCACGCAGATGCTTCGGCACCGAGGATGCGGCCGGAAGGGAACTTATGTACGGCGGTACATCGCTCAGAATATGCGGGGTGGTGCGGGACGTGTCTGTTATGGCCATGCTTGCCGATGCTGGGATATGGCTGCCAATACAGATGGGCCGGGAGATGGCTTCGCTCATTCACAACGAGCCTTACGTAGGAACTGACATGATGTGTCTGCTGGCCGGCAGCCGCAGGGATTTCCCTGCAATCAGGGCAGGGGTAGAGGAGGTGATAGCCAGATACAATGCCTCGTTCGGCAAGGCTGACGGCATGTACATATCCCCGGAGGAGACTGTCCCTCTGACCTATTTGGGCGCGTCCACAGATGCCCATGTAGGAGTATTCATCTCGGCAATCACTGCGATGGTGCTCCTGCTGATGCTTATTCCGGCAGTCAATCTGAGCGGCATGGTATCTTCCAGCGTGGAGGAGCGGATTGCCGAGTTCGGAGTGCGCAAGGCCTATGGGGCTTCGGCCGGAGTGCTGGTGAAGCAGGTGCTTTCGGAGAATTTCCTCCTGACTCTGATCGGAGGACTGGCAGGAATGTTCTGTGCCGGCGGTCTGCTGAGGCTGCTCTCTCCGGTGCTGGCCGGCTCCAAATCCGGATATGGAACGGGGGTGCTGCAGGCTGATCTGGTCTTCCCGACGGATATGTTTCTGCGGGTTGACGTCTATGCGGCTGTGTTTGTGAGCGTGCTGCTGCTCAATCTGCTCTCCTCTCTTATCCCGGTGCTTAGAGCAGTAAGGTCCAATGTTACGGATTCGTTGAATGAAAAAAAGTAAATCTGCCATGAAGAAGAGACACAATAACAGAATGAGCCGGACATGGTTTGTCATAGAGACCGTCATGGTGTTCACGGTAGGCTGGCTGCTGGCTGATGAGGAGATCATGAAACAGCTGCGCAAGACGCTGATTCCGATGGGCTGGGAGCCAGAGAAAGTGCTGATGGTACCAGTCAGGGTACTGCCGGATTACGATCCTATGTATGATGCCGCGGCGGCTGATCCCGGACGCATTTTGAGCAATTTCAATCAGATGGGGGAACTTTTGGCATCTGTGGAAGGTGCGGAGGCCGTCACTCCCTACGGGGCGTTTTCCCCAGGGGTGAACAACCAGCATTTTGTCGGGGCATTCCGGGATTCCTCCCATTTTATCAGTTGCGCCGTGATGCATAGAGTGACCGGCAGTGACTTTATCGGGACCTTGGGCTACCGGTGGGTATTGCCGGAGGGAGGTCTGCCTCCTGAACAGGATATACCCGGAAGGGTGATTGTCTCGGAGGATCTTGCGGAGTTCCTGTTCCCCGGGGAGAATCCGATAGGCAGGTCTTTCGATACCAACGAGAGCGGCTCCAACACGATAGTCGGGGTGGTGTCCCGCCAGAAGGTATGGGAGACTACCGGAGTCCCTGTGCCCGTGATGATTGTCAATGTCAGGGCATCCGGGCTGAACTCCGATATAGCCAACGGTTATGCCGGATGGGCGGTGCGTGCTGAGCCGGGTACGGATATGGATGAGCTTACGGCGGCTGTCAATCTCCTGCTCTCATCGTCGCAGGCGGCATTCGGCAACGTGCGGGCTAGAAGTGCATGGCCTATGCTCAATCAGGTGCAAAGCAATCAGGATGTGACTTTCTACCGTGTCGGCATTGTGTTCCTGCTCCTGAACATGGCCTTGGGCGTGCTGTCATTCTGGCTTCTGTATTCTCGCAAGAGCAAGGACGAATATGGAGTCCGTACTGCCATGGGAGCGACGCCTTCCCGGCTGAGACTGGACGCCATGCTGCAGAGCGTGGGAATAACTGCTGTCGCTGTCGGCATAGGAGTACTGATCGTATTCAACCTTTCCCTTGCAATGGGAAGAGAACCGGCAGTGCTGGGAGCAGTGCGTTACGGTGCATATCCGTCCGTCGAGTCGATGGCACCGTGGCCTCTGATTACGTCCGGCTTCCTGTCGGGAGTCGTGGTGACAGTGATTGTGGCCGGAACGATATTCCTGATAAATGCCTTAGCAGCCCTCCTCTCCGTGTGGAAAGTCACCGGGATGCGGCCTTCGGAAGCGCTCAGGGAGGAATGACCATGGGATGCCGTCGTTCCATATTGCACCGGGCTTCATCATCGGCTCTCCGCATCTTGCGATTTGCAGCCACCCAGGCCTCCGCCCTTCGCCATCCCTTGCCACAACGGCAGCAGAATCCGCGTTTTCCTGCCGTTGCGGAAGCCCTGGAACCGTCCTGTCCCCGCGGGAGA
>CALUPK010000049.1 GCA_944322575.1 uncultured Bacteroidales bacterium
ACGATTCGGTACTCGGGGTACTTGTTCACGAAAAGGCGCACGACGTGGCTCCCGATGAAGCCCGCGCCGCCAGTTATCAGTATGTTGCGCTTGAATTCCATTGTCAGAAGTTATTATTTGTTATGATGTTTCCTGGCCAGTTTCCGCTCCTCCTCGTCGGCGATACGGAGCAGGTACTGACCGTACTGGTTTTTTATCATGGGCTTGGCCGTCTCGCGGAGCTGGTCGGGGGTAATCCAGCCGCTGCGCAGGGCGATGTCCTCCAGACAGGCCACCTTCTGACCCTGACGCTTCTCTATCACCTCGATGAATGTAGAGGCCTCGGCCAGCGAGTCGTGCGTTCCGGTATCCAGCCAGGCAAATCCGCGGCCTAAGGTCTCCAGGCGGAGCCTGCCGCGCTCTAAGAACTCCTGGTTCACGGAGGTTATCTCTAACTCGCCGCGGGCTGACGGCTTCACTTTGGCCGCCACGTCAACCACCTCATTGGGATAGAAATAGAGGCCGGTGACAGCATAGTTGGACTTGGGCTCCTTAGGCTTCTCCTCGATGCTCAGCACATTGCCCTTGGAATCTATCTCCGCCACGCCGTAACGCTCGGGATCGGCCACCCAGTAACCGAACACCGTGGCAAGACCCTCTTCCTCCGCCCTGTTCACGGCCCTGCGCAGCATGACGGTGAAGTAGCTGCCGTAGAAGATGTTGTCTCCAAGCACCAGGCAGACGGCATCGCTGCCGATGAACTCACGGCCGATAATGAAGGCCTGCGCCAGTCCGTCCGGTGAGGGCTGCTCGGCATACTCGAAGCGCACTCCGTAATCTGAACCGTCTCCGAGCAGACGCCTGAAGCCGGGCAGGTCCGACGGTGTGGATATGATCAGTATCTCCCTGATACCGGCCAGCATGAGCACCGATATCGGGTAATATACCATGGGCTTGTCATAGATGGGGATCAGCTGCTTGCTGATTCCTTTGGTTATCGGATACAGTCTGGTGCCGGAGCCGCCGGCAAGCACTATTCCTTTCATAGTCGTTGGAATTTAAATTATTTTGCAAACTTAATAAAATTTTCCAATTCTACAGTCCCGGCGCATCCGGCTTTTCGGGACGCGGCGTCACCTTCTCCCACTGAATGGAGTCTTCCTCGAAAAGGATACGGTGATGCCTGCGTACCGAGTCCCTGCGCTGCTCCCAGTTGATACGGGCACGGGCAGCAGCCCTGTCTCCCCAGCGATTACGTTCTCCGGCGCTCTTGAATCTGCGGGTTATCTCAGCGCTCAGATTCATACGCGCCGAATCCACCTTCATGGTCTCAACGGGAGTCACGGCATTCTTGTATTTGGCCCGTCCTATTCCGAAACGCATATCATCCGGCGTACCGCGGATATTAAGTCCGGCCTTGAATGGCAGAGGCGACTTGAGCAGCGAAATATGATAGTCAAAACTCATGTCTAAATTCTGCACACCGCCTACAGCGGCCTGGTAGCGGTCTATCTCCACAAGGAACGGATAGATATTGACACTGCCGTCCTCTACTGTGATGTTGACAGATATACTGTCGATGAGGTTTTCCTGCTTATTCTTGAACATTAGCTTCTTGGAAATCTCTGCAAAGGTCTTGCCGTCCATCAGTACGAGAGAATCTCCACGAATGTATACAGCTGAGCGCAGGGACGGAATCTTGATATTGAGCATTGAGTCCAAAACTCCTTCTGCCGCCACATCTACCTGAACTTTACCTTTGAATGACTCAAGCATAGGCACCAGTGAATCGACCGCCGGAGTAGCTTCCACAAGAGACGCTATGTCTATATCCTTCACCTTGATGTCAAAACCGGCATATCCGAAACGGGAAGAGGCGGCCTTGTATATCAGCGAGGCATTCAGGGTCGCATCATCAAGAGCCGTAAGAGTCAGATTCTCCAAATAAATATGACTGTTCTTCAGCTCTGCCTTTCCTTCAATATCACGAAAAACATACTCTCCGAAGCGCAGGCGGTCTATATCTGTGGTCAGATCAAAACTTATTCTGTCCGGTACTTCGAACAGCCTCAACTGGGCAGTCGACACTGTATCCGTCTCTATCTCCTGCTCGCCAGCACTATTCGGGGTGAATGCCCTGATAAGCTGATTGAGATTGAGATTCCGGGACTTAACATCCAACTCTGCCCTTAACATACGGCCGTGACGCATGGCACCGTAAAGATTGCGCACGGTACCGGTGAGAAAAACACTGGAGCTGCCTATACGGACGGCAGCCCTGTCAAGTGATATCTGCCTGTCCCCCACCTTCACCACCGTACTGTTGAAATGCACTGGCAATGCACACTGCGGGACCTTGGCCACAAAACGGCTGAACCGCACTGAACCGGAAGGAATCCACAGTGAATCCCGAACCTTGTCGGCCTGAACACGGATTATACCCTTTTTCATTCCGCCACCCATATCTCCCATCCTTGCGATGACAGAATCCGTCTCAAGCCGGACATTGAGCCTCGGCTTATAATCCCCATGCCGGTCCTTGTACGGCTTCATTGAAGCAGTAAGCTCCCCTTTCATACAAAACGCCCTCAGCGAGTCTCCCATACCGCCCCTGAGCCGATTGAAGGACACCGTAGCTGACGGTCTCCATAGAGAATCACGGAGCTTGTCCGCATTAAGGGATATAGTTCCTTTATTCATTCCTCCTGTAAGCTCCCCTCTCTTTAGGAATACCGAGTCCGTCTCAACTACAACCTCTATCCTCGGCTTCTCCGGACTGTCCTCCCGAGGTTTCAGAGAGGCCGTAATCCCCCCTTTGCCGCAGTATACCTTGAGAGAATCTCCTACAGAAGCCCCAACCCTGTTCATTTCAAAGTCAGCCTTCATCTGGAAGACTCTCGAAGTATCGCGAGGACGCGTAGATATCACCCTGAGCTGAAGACTGTCTGCAAGGAGCCCTATACCCGGACTTTCCAAATGCAGCCGGGATATTTCTCCGCTGACACCCAAAGCCCGAGCCCCGAAAAACTTCAGGTCCACATCCCCTACCGCATCTATTCCACGCGCCGTATCCTTTACCGTAACTCGGTCTAAATCCAGCTTGCCGGCTGCGAAGATACGGCCATAGTCCTGATTCTTTATGGCAGAGAGTCTCGTACGTATCCTGAGGTCCGCATCCAACAGGCCCGAATACTCAATACCGGCCTGCAGAGGAAATGTCTTGCAGATACTTCCGAGGTCGACCTTCGCTTTGGTATTGAGCACTATGAGAGGGTCCTCGAAAAGTTCCGTCACCTTCGCGTCCGCAAGTACGTCTATATCATTGCCCTGAAGTTTGAATATCTTTAGGTCAAGATACGACTCCTGCTCCCGCATCAAATCTACGAATGCGTCAAAATCCGCAGACAGATGGTCTATACCGTAGGGAAGCCCCTTATATTGTGCCGTGGCATCCTCTATCTTGAGACACAGCGACACAGCAGGCATCAAGTCCTTACCGTACGCTCCGGTCACCGCTCCTTCGAGCATCACCCTTCCGTCCGCCGTGAGATCCTGGTGCCTGACCACGGACTCCGGAATAAGAGCCAAAGCCTTCTCCACAGACGGAGCCACAGCCGCGAATGACATATCTATATTCACTGCCTTCCGGGCAGTGTCCCGTACCGCCGTTCCGTTGAGAGAGAGGTTGATGTCATTGATCCCAAGGTCGGCATTACGCAGCACTACTTTCATGCTGTCGGCATTGAAACCAACCTGAGTATTGAGCCGCATCGCAGTCCTCCGCATGAGCAGGTCTCCCTGCTGCCAGAAAAGCAGGTCGCGGCATGAGAACTCAACTCCGGCAGCAGCTCCCTTCACCCCGGCTCCCATCCTCAGACGGGTATTTACCCCGAGTACCCGGGCATAGACATCATTGGAACGGTCATTGAATACAATATTGGCATCTCTTATCCGCAGAGAACGCAGGACAATCGCTTTAGGGCGGAATCCTCCCGAAGTGTCCGCATCCTCAGTCTCAACTGTATCCCCTGAAGGAGGAATAAAATTCCAATTGGCTCGGCCACCGGCATCGCGGTAAGCATAGACTACAGCACTGTCCAGCAGCACACGGTGAATTATCACGCGATCATCCTTCAGAAGGGCTACCGGGTTGAATGTCACGCGGCAGCGCTTGAAGCGGAGCAGGGAATCCCGGTGAGGCATCAGGGCTCTGCCGGCTCTCAGCGAGTCCTCAGTCCCGCGTGTTGTCAACTCTCCGTCGCTTATTCTAAGGGTCAGACGGGGGAATGATGAGAAAAATTCCAGATCCACCTCCCCTATCCTCACATCAGCGTCAAGATAACTGTTGGCTGCGTTCTCCACCATCGGAGTCATCCTCGAAGGAGTGAAAATCACCCACATCGCCACAGCAACGGCGACAAGGCACAGACCAATAAGGGAGGCAAAGGCTATTAATGTAATTTTAATGGGTTTTTTAAGTCTACGTCCCATAACAAAAAAACTTGCGGCTATTAAAATATTCCGCAAGTTAAGAAAATTTCCGTCACATCAGCCTTCCTACAGTGAAAGGCCCTCATATACTTTGGAAAGTTCCGCAGGAACAATCCTTCCCACAAGAGAGATATCCTTGGAACTGTAGTTGGGAAAGACACGGACGGTAGCTCTCGTCCCGTTCTTAGGGACTGAGAACGACAGCTTGCAAGAGGCTATAGCTCCCGACACATACATCGAGAGAGTCACATTGCCCTTCTTGCTCACCCTGTATTCTACATCTGTTATCGTACCGTCAACAGTTACTCCGCCGACACCGTTCACGCCGGGGCCGCTGAAGGGAGCCACCTGTATCACCGCCCTGTCTCCTTTGACAGACACAAAGTTGGTTAAGGACGAAACTAATACATTCTCGCCTCTCTTGAGTACCAGCCGGTCTGCTTCGAGGACAAAATTCATGGCCTTCATAGTCTCTACGGTAGCAACAAACATGACAGAGTCCTCCGCTGCCTCCATTGCCTTCCGCGCCTTCCTGTCCTGAGGAACCGCACCCGATGCGGACATACATGCCGTCAGCATCATCAAAAAAACAATCACTCCTTTCATACTTTTTAGATTTTAACTGTTTCCATTTCTTAAAAAATACAAATACCGTACCGCTGTCATTTTGCAACAGAGTTGCACCGCAGAGAACATACTTTTGCGCTGTTTTGAAATTACCGAAATACTTTTCTATATGAAACAGACGATAAAGACATTTCTTCTGGGCGTACTCTGCTTAGCCACCTGCTACGTCCTTTCATCATGCAACAACACTTCCGGCACCGGTCACGACCACTCCCACAGCGAGGAGATCCACGACCATGCGCATCACGACCATGAGGGACATGATCACTCACACGACGGTCACAGCCATGAGGGTCATGACCATCACAGCCATGAAGGCCATGACCACGATCACGGCCAGGACACACACGGACACTCTCACTCAGAAGGCAATGCCGCTCCGGATGAGATAACCCTCAGCGCCGAGAGCGCCGCTGCCGCCGGAGTGACGGCCGAGGTTATTGTCCCCGGTCCCTTCCGCGGAGTCCTCGAGGTCAGCGGCCGCATCATGCCGGCTCCCGAGGATGAGACCACGGTGGTGGCAAGCGTCCCCGGCATTGTTTCCTTCGCAGCACCTCTGATCGAGGGCAGCAGGGTCAATGAGGGCAGCCCCATGTTCACCATCTCCTCCCGCCACCTGCAGGACGGAGACCCCGTACAGAGGGCCAGGATTGAATACGAGACCGCCCGCCAGGAATATGAGAGGGCAGCCAAACTGGTGGAGGACAATATCGTCTCCCGCCAGGAGTACGAGGCCGCCAAGGGCCGCTACGAGACCGCCCGCCTCACCTACGAGGCCCTCGCCTCGAACGATGGTGAGAACGGCACCGTGGTGAAATCCCCCATCAAAGGATATGTCAAAAACTGCTTAGTTAAGGAAGGTGATTATGTTTCGGTCGGCACTCCGCTTGCCGGCGTCATCACGGGGAATAAGATGTACCTCAAGGCCGATGTATCCGAAAGATACCTCAACCGTCTGCCCGGAGTCAAGGACGCAAACTTCAGGCTCTCATACGGCGACCGCGTCTACAGCACCACCGAACTCGGAGGCCGCCTGCTCGGCTACGGCCGCTCGACCGACGAGACCAATGCCTACATTCCCGTAACATTTGCCTTCAACGGCACTAAGGACATACTCCCCGGAGCCTTCGCACAGGTATGGCTCCTCTCCGCCGAGAGGGACGGAGTCATCTCCCTCCCCGTAGAGGCCGTCACCGAGTCCCAGGGCCACTATTTCGTATTCATCAAGTTAGACGAGACCTGCTACAAGAAACAGGAAGTCATCCTCGGAGCCACCGACGGACAGCGCTATGAGATACTCTCAGGCCTCAAGGGCGGCGAGAACGTAGTCACCCGCGGCGCCACCCACGTCAAGCTGGCCTCCGCAAGCAACCTCATCCCCGCCCATACCCACAACCATTAATCCGCGACAGTCATGCTGAACAAGATCATACATTTTTCCCTGCAGAACCGGCTGCTGATACTCGTCGCGGCCATTCTGCTCTTCGCCGCCGGACTCTACCGGACCTTCAACGCGGAGATAGACGTCTTCCCCGACCTCAACGCCCCGACCGTAGTCGTCATGACCGAGGCCAACGGAATGGCCGCCGAGGAGGTCGAGCAGCTCGTGACCTTCCCCATCGAGACGGCCGTCAACGGTGCTACCGGAGTGCGCAGGGTGCGTTCCTCCTCGACCACCGGATTCTCCGTAGTATGGGTAGAGTTCGACTGGGGCACTGACATCTACCTTGCCCGTCAGATTGTATCCGAGAAACTGGCCGCGGCCGCCGACGACCTGCCGGAGAACTCCGGAACCCCGACCCTCGGTCCCCAGTCCTCCATCCTCGGAGAGCTGCTGATAGTGTCCCTGACCGCCGACAGCACCTCGATGCTCGACCTCAGGACCTTAGCCGACTGGACCTTCCGTCCCAGGCTGCTCTCCACCGGAGGTGTGGCCCAGGTAGCGGTGCTCGGAGGTGACATCAAGGAGTATCAGGTACTCATCCATCCCGAGAAGATGAAGCACTACGGCGTCACCCTCGGCGAAGTGATGGAGGTGACCCGCGGCATGAACCAGAACACCAACGGTGGTGTCATCTACGAATACGGCAGCGAGTACATCGTGCGCGGAGTGGTATCGACCCAGGACGTGCAGGAGATGGCCGCAGCCGTCATCAAGACCACTGAGAGCGGGATGCCCGTGACCCTCGAGGATGTAGCCGACGTGCGCATCGGAGCCCAGCAGCCCAAGCTCGGACTGGCCTCGGAGCGCGGCAAGCCGGCCGTACTGCTGACAGTCACCAAGCAGCCCAACACCGGCACCATCGAGCTGACAGAGAGACTGGACGCCGCCATCGCCGACCTGCAGAAGAACCTGCCCGCCGACGTGCATGTGTCCACCGACATCTTCCGTCAGGCCACATTTATCGAGAACTCCATCAACAATGTAAAACGCTCCCTCTATGAAGGCGCCATCTTCGTGGTCATCGTCCTCTTCGTCTTCTTAGCCAATGTCCGCACCACTATAATTTCGCTCATCACCCTGCCACTCTCGCTGCTCGTCACGATTCTCGTGCTCGATGCCCTCGGGCTGAGCCTCAACACCATGAGTCTCGGAGGTATGGCCATCGCCATCGGCTCCCTCGTGGACGACGCGATAGTGGACGTGGAGAACGTCTGGAAACATCTGCGGGAGAACCGGGCCCTGCCGCCCGAGAAGCGGCTGCCGGTAATCGACGTGGTGTTCAACGCCTCGAAGGAGGTTCGTATGCCGATTCTGAACTCGACCCTGATCATCATCGTCAGCTTCGTGCCCCTCTTCTTCCTCAGCGGCATGGAAGGCAGGATGCTCATTCCCCTCGGAATATCCTTCATCGTAGCCCTCTTCGCCTCGACCATCGTGGCCCTGACCCTGACGCCCGTGCTCTGCTCCTACCTCCTTGGCGGCAAGAAGCACAGCACCAAGGTGCCCAAGGAGGCCTTCGTGGCCGTGTGGCTCAAGAAGCACTACCGCAACGGACTCAACTGGGCCCTCAACCACAAGGCCATCGTAGGCGGCTCCACCCTCGCCCTCTTCGCCGTGGCCCTCGGCCTCTTCTTCACCCTCGGACACAGCTTCCTGCCCTCGTTCAACGAAGGCTCGTTCACCATCAACGTCAGCTCCCTGCCCGGAGTCTCCCTCGAGGAGTCCGACAAGATAGGACGGCAGGCCGAGGAACTGCTGCTGACCATACCCGAGATACAGACCGTGGCCCGCAAGACCGGACGCGCCGAATTAGACGAGCACGCCCTCGGAGTCAATGTATCCGAGATAGAGGCACCTTTCATCCTGGATGAGCGCTCCCACGCGGAGGTTCTGGATGAGGTGCGCGAGAAACTCTCTACCATCACCGGAGCCAACATCGAAATAGGCCAGCCCATCAGCCACCGCATAGACGCCATGCTCAGCGGCACCCAGGCCAGCATTGCCATCAAGCTCTTCGGAGACAATCTGAATGACATGTTCGTGATAGGCAACCGCATCAAGAGCGCCATCAGCGGCGTCGAGGGCATCGCCGACCTCAACGTCGAGCAGCAGATCGAGCGTCCCGAGCTCAAGATCACCCCCAAGCGCGACATGCTCGCCCGCTACGGCATATCCCTGCCGGCATTCGCAGAGTTCGTGACCGTCAACATGGCCGGCGAGACCGTATCGCAGGTCTACGAGGAGGGCAAGACCTTCAACCTCGTGGTACGCGCCTCTGAGGACAACCGCGGTGACATGGAGAGCATCCGCAACCTGATGATCGACGATTCCGACGGCTGCAAGATACCCCTCTCCTACGTGGCTGACGTAGAGTCCTCGATGGGCCCCAACACCATCAACCGCGAGAACGTGAAGCGTAAGGTCGTCATCTCGGCCAACACCCGCGGACGCGACCTGCGCGGAGTGGTGAACGACATCCAGAAGATAGTGGACGAGGAGATTGAGCTGCCCGAGGGCTACCACATCGAGTACGGCGGACAGTTCGAGAGCGAACAGGCCGCCAGCCGGACCCTCCTGCTCACCTCCCTGATGAGCATCGTGGTCATCTTCCTGCTGCTGTACATGGAGTTCAAGAACGCCCGTCAGAGCGGAGTCGTACTGCTCAACCTGCCGCTGGCCCTGATCGGAGGCGTATTTGCCCTGATCATCACCTCCGGCGAGCTCAGCATCCCGGCCATCATCGGCTTCATCGCCCTCTTCGGCATCGCCACCCGAAACGGCATGCTGCTGATCAACCGCTACAACCACCTGCACACCGAGGAGCACCTCTCTGTCCGCGAGTGCATCCTCCAGGGCTCCTTAGACCGCCTCAACCCCATCCTGATGACGGCCCTCTCGTCGGCCCTCGCCATGATTCCACTGGCCATCAACGGAGACCTGCCCGGCAACGAGATCCAGAGCCCCATGGCCAAGGT
>CALUPK010000050.1 GCA_944322575.1 uncultured Bacteroidales bacterium
GCCAGCACCGCCGCCGACAATATCCTGAACATAATCCTCATATACGGTTTTTCCATTTACCTACAAATATACGGTTTCTCTACATTACTCCAATAAAAATCCCCGCAGGGAGAAAATTTCCTGCGGGGACCTGTATGCGATGCAGTTGTGCGCGGTTAGTCCTTGGTGGCGTTCTCTAACTTCTTCATGATGGAGAAAATGAAGACGGCGGAGATGACGCAGAGGGCGATGAGGATGAACCACAGTACCCAGAGAGGCAGACCACCCCAGAGCATACCGATGATAGACACCATGTAGTTGCCGATGGCGGTGGCCACGAACCAGAGACCCATCATCATGCCCTTGTACTTGGGAGGAGCGACCTTCGACACGAAGGAGATACCCATCGGGGAGAGGAAAAGCTCGGCAAATGTCAGCACGAGATAGGTGGATATCAGCACATTGGGAGTAACACGCTGGAATGTCGCGCCTTCCTTCAGGGCATCCGGAGTAGGCAGGCCGAGGGAGCCGAAGACCATAATCAGGAAGCCGAGGGCGGCGATGAACATACCGATACCGATCTTGCGGGGTGCGGAAGGCTCCTTGCCCTTGGCGGCGAGGGCTCCGAATACGGCCATGGATACAGGGGTCAGGGCCACTACGAAGAAGGGATTGAACTGCTGGAATATCTGGGGCAGCAGGGTTACGGGCTCGTCACCGAGGGAGCGGTAGCTGAAGATCAGGGCCACGATGGAGGCCAGTGTCACCAGGCCGGCAATGAGCTTGCTGCGTTTCTTCTCGGACTGGAAGATGGCGAAGGCTCCGTACACAGCGATGATGATCAGCACGAGGTTCAGCACATTGGCCAGAATCCTCGACAGGCCGGTCATCTCGGTAGCCGTGTAGTCACGGGCGAAGAAGGTCAGGGTAAGACCGTTCTGCTGGAAGGCCATCCAGAAGAAGATGACCACTGCGAACACGAGCAGCAGGGCGGTGATGCGGGACTTGGTCTGCTCCTTGGTAAGCTCGACGACGGGCTGTGTACTCTTGGCCTCGAGCTCGCGCTGTGTGACGTCGGCATGCTTGAAGCTCTTGCGGAAGCCGAAGTAGATAAGGATAGAAAGTACCAGCGACACGCAGGCCACAGCGAAGCCCCAGTGATAGGCTCCGGCGAGCACATCGATGTAATGGCGGGAGAACTCGGTAAGATCACCGGTTGCACCCTGAGCGGCAGCCAAAGTCTCGAAACGGCTGAGAGCATCAGGAGCCATCGAGGAAGCGCCGGCCAGGTACTGGTTGGCTAAGGCGGGAATCTCTCCGTTGTAGGTCAGGCCCTCGCGGGCAAGGCAGAACTCAGTGATCTTGGTAGCCGCCGTGGGAGCGAAGAGCGAGCCGATGTTGATGGCCATGTAGAACAGCGAGAAGGCAGCATCCCTCTTCGAAGAGTACTTGGGGTCATCGTAAAGGTTGCCTACCATCACCTGCAGGTTGCCCTTGAACAGGCCGGTACCCACCGCGATGAGCAGCAGGGAACCGAACATGGCTATCTTGCCCACTATGTCTCCTCCCGTCGGGATGGCTAAGCAGAAATAGCCAGCGAACATGACGATGATACCGGCAACAACCATCTTGCCGTAGCCGAACTTGTCGGCGAGTATGCCTCCTATGAACGGCATGAAGTACACAGCCGCTAAGAAGCCCGCGTAGATGTTGGAGGTCACTGCCTCCGAGAAACCGAACTTCGCCTGCAGGAACAGGGTGAAGATCGCAAGCATCGTGTAATAGCCGAAGCGCTCGCCCGTGTTGGCAAGGGCGAGCGCATACAGGCCTTTGGGTTGACCTTTGAACATATCAGTTTATTTTGACAAAACTATTCCTGCTGCATGGTGATCTTCTCCAGCCACTTGACCATGCCGAGCATGACTCCCATGGAGATGAGGCATACCACCATGAATACGAACCAGCACATCCACTGACTGCTGAAGCTGTTGTACATCAGAGGGCCGATCCAGATGAGGAGGTTGCCGACTGCTGTAGCGCCGAGCCACAGACCCTGGCAGATACCCTGCAGGTGCTTGGGAGCCACCTTCGATACGAAGGACAGTCCGAGGGGCGAGATGAACAGCTCAGCCACAGTGAGGAAGAAGTATGTGACGATCAGCACCCAGGGTCCGGCCTTGACGGCATTCTGAGCGGCTACGTCCCAGCTTCTGAACTCCTCGCCGGAGGGATAGCCCATAATGAGGGAGAAGATGGTGAGGAAGAGGTAGGCAATAGCGGCTATGAACATACCGATAGCGATCTTCCTCGGAGTGGAGATATCCTTGCCTCTTCTCTTCCTGAGAGCGGAGAATACCCACATCACGATAGGAGTGAGGGTGATAACGAAGAACGGGTTCACAGCCTGCCAGATCTCGGGAGCGATGGACTCGGTGGTCACGAAGTCACGGGCAAACACTGATAGGGACTGACCGTTCTGATGGAACGAGAACCAGAAGAAGATAGCGATACCGAGCACTGCGAACAGAGCGTAGAGCCTCTGCTTGATCTCCTTGGCCATAGCGAGCTTCTCTTCCTGAGTGTACTGCTCCACGACCTTGGCCTCTTTCTTGGCAGGGTTGGGCATGTTCTTCTTGGTGAAGACGAAGATGAGGAGGGATATCAGCATGGCGGCAACCGACGCGAAGAACGAGTAGTGAACGCCCGTATTGAATACGTCGAGATAGTTCTGGGAGAATGTCATCAGGTCACCTACAGGTGTTCCGTTCTGCATTACGCTGGCAGCGAGCTCCTGGAACTTGGAGAGCTGGTCAGCGGCCATGGCACCGTCAGCGTTGATGTAGGCGTGGCAGAGTTCGGGCAGACCGGCATTGTAGGTCATGTTGTTGACGCCTAACCACCAGCTTCTGAGAAGAGGAGCGATGAAGGGAGCTACGAGACCTCCGATGTTGATGAAGACATAGAAAATCTGGAAACCTGAGTCCCTCTTGTCTGAGTACTTGGGATCATCGTACATCTGACCCACGATGGCCTGAAGATTTCCTTTGAAAAGGCCGTTACCGAATGCAATCAGCAGCAGTGCACCGCAGGTAAAGGGCAGCAGCCAGCTTGTGTTCTCGGGAGTGGCGAGGATAGGGATGGAAAGGAGCGCATATCCTACGGCCATCGTCACTAAACCGGACATAATGGTTGCCTTGTAGTTCTGAGTCTTATCCGCGATATAACCGCCGATAAGGCTGAGCACGTATATCAGCGCATAGAATACTGCATAGATCACACCGCTGGTCTCGTCGCTAAGTCCGAACTTTGAGCACAGGAAGAGCAGCAGCACGGCATTCATGATGTAGTAGCCGAATCTCTCACCCATGTTGCTCAGGGCAGCGGCCAGCAGGCCTTTGGGATGGTTTTTGAACATAATCGTTAATTGGTTTTATTAGTGAATATTAAGTTGATTTCTAATAGTCGGCAAATATAAAAATTTTTAAAATATCTCAGAAGATATTCATGATATAAATCACACCCAGCGTCACTCTGTGCTCCTGCCTCGGGGAAACTCCGAGAAGTGAGCCGTTTTCCATTGCGCAGGCGTTGTAATAATTGTAATGTATGAAGAAACGGAAGTCCCGGCTCTTAGTAGGCATATATTCTATGCACGCCTGTCCGTTCCAGCTGGCGCGGAGCATCCCGGCGGGCACGTCCCCCATCGGACGGTACAGTCCGCCGTACTCCCTCGACCCCTTGAAATACATCGAGAAGGACGGGCTGAGGAAAAGATGCAGATACCCGATAGCCGAGATATAATCCACATTCTGAAGAGTCCGGTAGTCCCCGTCAGGGCCGACAGGCGCCGCGGAACTAAGCACGCCGTTGATATCCAGTCCCTGACGGGAGTAAATCAAGTCGAGATATACTCCCCACTTCTCGCTGCGGTAGGACTGCCCCATGGCGAATATCCACATATCCCGGTCCACCGCCTGAGTGCCGTAGGAGGCTGACCAGCGGAACTCTAAGGCATTGTTCAGGAAATTGCCGTTCCAGTTCAGAGTATAGAGGAAAGGCGCCCGGGAGCTCTCCACCCCCTCCGGCAGCCCTCCGTGATAGAACTCATCGTCCCAGAACCCCCGGATATTGGACATCTGCAGCGCCAGTTCCTGCGTCGGAGTGATGTGCCATGTAGCCATCGCCCCCATCTGATAGCAGGGCAGACTGCCGCCGAAGTCGCTGTACTGCACCACATAGACCGGCGCAGCCCAGAACTCCTGTCCTCCTATGGCATGCACCTGTTTGCCGAAGGTCAGGGAAAAATGCTGCCGCGGCCTCCATGTCATGTAGGCGTAGTCGATGGATTCAAGGAGGTTATCGAAAGTATTGGAACGGAAATTGGCATTGAAGCTCTGACGGAAATGATAGTAGAACTCCCGGTTGCGGCCGAATGTTCCCTCGACATTCCACCGGAAATTGTCCATGCGGAAGCGGGCGGAAGCCTCCTCTCCTCCGGGCATCTCAGCACGGAGGGAGCCCCTCATCTGAAAGGAGAGGTCGTGGCTGCTCAGAGGGAAAATGGTGTCGGTCAATGTCCATCCGGCCTTCTCCGCCGGAAGGGCGGTATCAACGCTGTCAGGTGAAATCCATGCCGCGGACAGCAGGGCGGCGGGAGTCATCAGGAAAATCAATAGCAGAATCAATTTTTTCATAGGTTTCAGCACTTTATGTCTTCGTAATCTATTCTATCCGCTCCACAGAACGGGCATAATAACTGATTATCCTAACCGTGGAGGTATCTGAGGCAAAGACCGAATACAGACCCTGCTCTTCCTGGGCGGGATCTCCGGTGTAGTCGTCCCCGGGCTGCCACATCAGGTGGTCCTCGGAAGGCTCGGCGAGACCTCCCCATCCCCAGAAATTGAATCCGGCCAGGAGTCCACCTCCGGCAGCCTCGTCCACTATCTCCGAAAGCATGGCGTCATAGTATACATCGCGCATGCTCACCGATGTACTGCGGGAGAATCCCACGCTGTCCCTCGGGAAGCCGAACTCCTCGACCACCAGGGGCTTGCCCATGCGGCGGGCTATCTCTATATGCTCCTGCAGATATTCGCGGGAGAGTTCCACGGCGGGCGCCACGTTGCCCGAGGCCATGTCCTCCCGGGAAGTCCAGCCCCAGTTGAAGGGCCAGATATGGATGTTCAGATAGTCGATATAGGGCGAGCGGCCTATCTCCTCCCAGAGGCCCAGATCCACCTCGCAGCCGTACTTGCCCTCGCTGCCGACGGAGACCATGTGGTTGGGGTCTATGGACTTGATCAGTTCTGCAGTGGATGTGAGCCAGTCGCGGAAAGCCTCCTTGTTGTCAGCGGCAAATGGCCGGGGCTCGTTGCATATCTGCCACGAGAAGATGGCCGGGTCATCGCGGTAGGCCTTGCCGGTAACGGTGTTGGTGCGGGAGATGATGTCCATCACGTAGCGGCGGAAGAGAGTCTTCGCCGAGTCCGAGCGGATGAAATCAGCCACATAGTCCACGTATGTGTTGTAGCCGGCCACACGCGGCAGGGGAATGTCCCCGTGACCTGTCCACTGGAGATACTGCGAGTAACCGCCGCTCCACTCCCAGGCATTGTTCAGATAGAGCACTGCCTCCATATTGCGCTTGCCGAGCTCCACGAGAAAATAGTCGAGGCCGCGGAGCAGGGTGTCGTTGTATTTCCCCGGGGCATACTGGAGCGTAGGCTCCACCTTGGTGTATACTCCCCTCGGACCGTCGGAGCCCACCAGCACGCGCAGGTTGCGCACTCCCATCGAGCAGAGACTGTCTAACTCGCGGGTCAGCCGCTCCCGGTCGCCTCCGCTGCCCTCCGAGGCAAGGATAGGACCGTACCAGAAATTGGTCCCTACGAAATAATACGGACTGCCGTTCTTGATGAACTGCCCGTCCTCTATGCCGATAATATCGGCTCCTCCCCTTCCTGTGCAGGAGATGATAATCAGGGACAATGCTACCGCCGAGGCTACGCAGGAAAGGGAGCCCTTAGGATTGCGGCGGACCTTCCCGGCCCACGAGCGGGCGCGGTAGGATGCTGTCCAGAGTTTGGAGGCATACCGCCATTTGCGCTGGGTGGAGCGGAACGGGGTGCCGCCCCTTATTGTCCCCTCAACCACTACTCCGACCACATCGGAGACCGTCGCGCTGATATAGGGAGAGCTGCCGCAGTCGCACCGCAGCAGGAGCAGAGTACCCCATACATGGACCGCCCTCAGCAGACGGAGGGAACGGTCTTCTCCGGTACGGACGAGCACCACATCCCGGCGCCGGACGGTGATACGGTCCTGTGCCGCCGTGACATTGCGCCACTTGCGGCCCGGCACGTCACTGTGCGACTCGAAAGCCCGCAGCTCTTCCTCCGAATAACGGTGAGCCCTGTTGAGCCTTACGGGAGCAAGCAGGACGCTGTCCTGGCCCGGACGGAAAAAAGGACGCATATCCTCCTTCATAACCGTGAGCCGGACAAAAGCACCGCGGTCAAGTCTGGCCGCAGCCTCGCTGTAGTCTGATACTGCAACTGCTGTCATCTTTCCTAACTGTTTCAGGTGGTTAATCCTTGAGAGAATACTCGATAGTGGTAACGACCCTCACTACTTTGATATGGGGAGTGTTCTGATCCCGGTCCGAAATCGAGAACTGGCCCTGAGAGGCCGAGCGGATCTTGCCGATCCTGCTTTCGGAGTCCTCGGCGAACTTCTGGGCTGTGGCCCTTGCGTTCTGAGTGGCCTCGGCGACCATTTCCGGCTTTATGTCGTTGAGTCCGTTGAAGGAGAATACGGTCTGGAACTGGTAATCATCACCGGCTATAGCCACGCCTTTTTTAAGCAGGTCTCCCTGCCTGCTCATCAGGCTGCGCACCAGGTCTATCTTGTCGGAGGCCACGGTCACCACCGATACCGCCTTGTAACGGTTGGGGTCCTCGTTGTTGTAGCCGTATCTCTCGGCCTGAAGGTCGGTCACCGAAGCCGGGGAGACAGTTATCTCGTCCTGGGGAATGCCGTTGGATGTAAGGAAGTCCACGATGACGGTGTTGGAACGCTCTATCTCGTTGTACAGCGAGCGCAGGTCGTTGCCCGCTAATCTGTAGGCCAACGGCCAGATGACCTGGTCCGCCACCACCTCCCTCTCCGAGAGGCCCTTAACCACCACGCTGCGGTCCATGTCCGCAAACCGTCCGATACCGGCGTAGATGAACCATCCGAGGACTATCAGCCCGAGCATGATGGAACCTCCGCCCAACTCAATTTTCGTCTTAGAAACTGTGCTGTTCTCTGCCATAAGGTTTAAAATTTCAGTACATCAGACAAAGGTACAAAAATTTTGCCTGAAATCCCAAAATTCAGGGACCCGATGCTACAGATTTCTATTTTCCCCCTTTCATTCTGTCAGAAAAGCTTGTAACGCAGGACTGTCAGCGGAAGGTCTCCCATGTCCGTAACGCAGGCGTAGACTTCGCCCTCTGTACCTGTACTGCTGATCTGAGTCATCACGTTGACTCCGTGAATCCGCCAGCTGCCCTTGAAATTGCCGTCCCAGTCCATGACTATGAGCGTCATGTCCTTGAGGGTAGGATCTCCGCCTGCAAAAGCCACAAAAGGCATTCCGTTCTTTATTTCACCTTTCGCCACAGGGTGACCGTCCCCCCTCATCGTACCGTCATACAGCAGATATATGTAGTTGTCATCCGAGCAGGACGACACGTATGCGTACGCGTTCCAGAGCTTGAAAAACAAGAACTGCTGTCCCTCCTGATAGAAATACTCCGGGAGATCTTCCCCTGGACCGGTGACAGTCCGCCGCAGATTCAGCCCGCCGTCATACAGCTCCACGAGAGCGCATGAACTCTCCACGTATGCGATACGGTCCTTTACGTTATTGGTCAGAAGGCTTCCCTGATAAACATTGACCGTACTGAACTTATCCTGGCTCAGTCCGTAATCAGTATTCGCATCCGGGAAAATCAGTTTCGGTTCTCCCTGACTGATACCAAGATCTGTGCTCTCCAAATAATAGGGATTGACCGCCAGCAGACTGTCCCCGAAGGTCACTACCTTCGTGAGAAGTCCCGAGATACGATAATCGCCTACTTCGGCACCAGTCCCCGCCGCGGCGACAGGTATGACATAAAGCTTCTGCTTATTGCCATCCCGCACATACACATTGCCGTCCGTGACCGCCACTGTCGGCATAAGAACCTCCTGCGGCCCGTTACCGTAGTGCAGGTAATCTGCCGTCGGCTCCAGTGTCCTCACATCATATACTCTCAGAGAATACCCGCTCCTGCCCTCCATCTCACACATCACGTGGTCAGGGTCCATCATCCATGCCTGCCTCACATACACCGTATCCGGCAGCACGCAGACAGTATCAGGCACCGCCTCCAACGCCCCGTCCAGCACCTGCTTCTCCGTCAGCACAGTCACATTCTCATCCGGCTGCCCGCTGCAGGAGCACACCGCCGCGTACATTGACAGCGGACACAGTACATACATCGCAAGCATTTTTGCCGCTGCGGCAGCTTTCACTTTTACCTTAGCAGTAATTCCGTCAACCGCAATTACGTTACGAGACATTTCTCTCATCGTTGTAGACCTTGTTTTCATAGACTCTGACATTTTATTTTATTGATAATTCATTCATGAGTTGAGTAATGAATGCTACAAATTTACGAAAAAAAATATTCTTCTAAGATGTTTTCTGAATTTATTCCAGTATATACCGTCACTTTACCTTTACCTTTACCTTTACCTTTACCTTTACCTTTACCTTTACCTTTACCTTTGACTCTGTCCTTTCCCCTTGTCCCCTGCCGTCACATTCTCCTGATCGAAATGCGCATTCGTATTTCCAATTATCGGAAGGTGCCGACAAAAGCTAACTTGACCTGCACCTTCAGGTCATAAATATGTGGTAGGGCCGACGAGAACCTACTCTGACACCGATTGAAACATAACTAAATTAAGAAGGTGGTGGAGAGACCGCTCTTTTCCCGGCACCTTCCGACGGGAATTCAGGGCAAGGCCGCAGAGAAAGGCCTCTGACGCGGGTCTGATCATAACGAAACCGAGAAGGTGACGGCGAAAGGTCGCATCAGTCGGCACCTTCCTGAACGGAGCACGAGGCAACACCGGCGACAAGCGTCGCTCATAATTACTCCTTCCGAAGGGGTTGAGAAAAGTCGGGAATTGGACACCCCTTCCGAAAGAGTGCTTCCAAAGAGTGCTTCCGAAGGAGTAGAAAGGGCGCAAAAGAAAGTGTGGCACCACAACGGCACCGATTCACGGAATTTGCTGCCGTTGCGGCAAAGGGGCAGAAGGGCAATGCCGCCTACAAGGCCTGCAGAACGGGTGCTGCGGAAAAGGGCCTTCCACAACGGCACCGATTCACGGAATTTGCTGCCGTTGCGGCAAAGGGGCAGAAGGGCAATGCCGCCTACAAGGCCTG
>CALUPK010000051.1 GCA_944322575.1 uncultured Bacteroidales bacterium
ATACAAACTACTATATTCATACTTTCCTGATTTTACTTTTTAAACATACTGGCTGCTATCACCATTCTCTGTACCTCGGATGTACCCTCGTAGATCTCGGTGATCTTGGCGTCGCGCATCATCCTCTCCACGGGATACTCACGGGTATAGCCGTAGCCTCCGTGGAACTGTACGGCCTTGGTTGTCACCTCCATGGCTGTCTCAGCAGCGAAGAGCTTGGCCATCGCGGCATCGGCCGAATAGGGCTCCTTGCAGTCCTTCTTGAAAGCTGCCGAACGCACGAGCAGACGGGAGGCCTCTACCTTGGTCTTCAGGTCGGCCATCTGGAACTGGGTATTCTGGAACTGCGATATCGACTTGCCGAACTGCTTGCGCTCCATGGTGTACTTGACGGTCTCGTCTAAAGCGCCCTGAGCTATTCCGAGAGCCTGCGAGGCGATGCCGATACGGCCTCCGTCGAGGGTCTTCATGGCTATCGCGAAGCCCCCTCCCACCTTGCCGAGCAGATTGCCCTTGGGGATGCGGCAGTCGGAGAAGATAAGCTCTGCAGTGGCCGAACCCCTGATACCGAGCTTCAGCTCCTTCTTGCCCACCTCGAAGCCGAGAGTGCCGTCCTCCACGATGAAAGCGGAGATGCCCTTGTTCTTCAAGGATTTGTCAGTCATGGCGAAAATCACGTAGACGTGGGCATGACCGGCGTTGGTGATGAATATCTTGTTGCCGTTGAGCACCCACTCGTCCCCGTCGAGGACTGCTGTGGTCTGCTGGGCCGAGGCGTCCGTACCGGCATTGGGCTCGGTCAGACCGAAGGCTCCGAGCCATTCGCCGGAGGCCAGTTTGGGCAGATACTTGCGCTTCTGCTCCTCGGTTCCGTGCTCGAAGATAGGAGCCAGACAGAGGGAAGTATGGGCCGAGAGGACCACGCCGGTGGTGGCGCAGACTCTCGAGAGTTCCTCTACTGCGATGGTGTACATGATGTTGTCCCCTCCTGCCCCGCCGTATTCAACGGGGAGGGGTATGCCGAAGAGTCCGAGCGGAGCCATCTTCTGGACCGTCTCTATGGGGAATCTCTCCTGTTCGTCGATCTCAGCTGCCAGGGGCTTTACCTCTTTCTCGGCGAACTCCCTGATCATCTGTCTGAAAAGCGACTGTGTCGGTGTGAGTTTGAAATTCATATTCAGTAATGCTTAAATTTTAG
The DNA here is from genome assembly GCA_944322575.1 of uncultured Bacteroidales bacterium. GTDB lineage: Bacteria > Bacteroidota > Bacteroidia > Bacteroidales > UBA932 > Coprenecus. The sequence continues at coordinate 1,199 of CALUPK010000051.1, forward strand.
TATTTGTAAAATCCTTCTCCCGTCTTGCGTCCGAGCAGTCCTGCACGCACCATCTTCCTCAGCAGAGGATGAGGGCGGTACTTGTCGTCCCCGAACTCGCGGTGCAGCACCTCCATGATGGCTAAGCACACGTCCAGACCGATTAGGTCGGCCAGGGCGAGGGGCCCCATCGGATGGTTGGCTCCGAGCTTCATGGCCGCGTCGATATCGTCACGTGAGGCCACTCCGTCGGCCAGGATGCCCACAGCCTCATTGACCATCGGAATCAGGATGCGGTTGACCACGAAACCGGGGGCTTCGTTGACTGCTACGGGGGTCTTGCCGATCTCCTGGCAGAGGGCGAACACGGCGTCGAACACCTCCTGTGAGGTCCTCTGTCCCTTGATGATCTCCACGAGCTTCATCACAGTGGCGGGGTTGAAGAAGTGCATGCCTATCACGTGGCAGGGCCTGGAGATAGCGGCGGCTATGCCGGTGATGGACAGCGAGGATGTGTTGGTGGCGATGATGGTCTCAGGCTTGCACATGCCGTCCAGCATCTTGAAGAGCTCGATCTTCAGGTCCATCTCCTCCACTGCGGCCTCGATGATCAGGTCGGAGTCGGCGATGTCCTTGTAGTCAGTGGTAACTGTGATGTTGGCTAAAGTGGCGTCCATGGCGGCCTGCTCCATCTTGCCTTTCTCGACGAGCTTGCCGAGGGACTTGGTGATGCGGCCCATGGCCTTGGTGTTGGAAGCCTCGCTGCGGCTCTTCATGGTCACCTTGCGGCCGGCCTGAGCCAGAGCCTGTACGATACCGGAGCCCATGGTTCCGGTGCCGATAACGGAAATCTTGTCTATTGTCATAACTGTCAGTGTTTTGTTCTATCTTAATTATCTGTTCTTGAACTCCGCCTTGCCCTTGGCTAAGAAAGCCTGCATACCGGTCTTCTGGTCCTCAGTGGCAAAACATTCGGAAAATGCGCGGTTCTCGGCGGCTAAGGCCGTGGTCTCGTCTAAGTCGTAGCAAGTGTTGATGCAGGTCTTCGCCTTGCGCACCGCTATCGGGGCGTTGGCACGGATGTCGCGGGCCAGGCCCATGACATAGTCCATCAGCTCCTCCGGGGGCAATACGTGATTGACCAGACCGATGCGCAGGGCCTCCGCGGCGTCTATCGTCCTTCCGGAGTAGATCATCTCCTTGGCATAGCCCTGTCCCACTAATTTCGGGAGGCGGTAGGTGCCTGAGAATCCAGGAATAATACCGAGTTTCACCTCCGGCTGGCCGAACTTGGCCTTTTCAGAGGCAATGCGGATGTCGCAGGCCATGGCCAGCTCGCACCCTCCTCCGAGGGCATAGCCGTTCACGGCGGCTATCACCGGTATCGGCAGCTCTTCTATCCTGCGGAAGACCTCGGCTCCGAAACGGCCGAAGTCCAGCCCCTGCTCTGCGTCGAATCCCGCCATCTGGGAGATGTCGGCTCCGGCCACGAAGGACTTCGGGCCGTCTCCGCGGATGATAAGCACCGCGGTACCCTCGGGGATGTCCGTCACGAAACGGAACATCTCCTCTAATACCGGCCGGCTCAGAGCGTTGAGCGACTGGGGATGGGATATCGTCAGGATGCAGATACCCTCCTCGGGAGTCTCTATTTTAAGAAATTTCCAATCCATTTTCTATTAAAATTACTGACGCATAGGTTTCAGGTCCGGGTCAATGATGAGCTGAGCCTCGGTAACGGCCTGTACCTGTTCTACCGTGAACTCGGGATGAATCTCGCGCAGGACGATACCCTTGTCAGTGATGTCCATCACGCCCATCTCGGTGATGATCATATTGACCTGACCGGCGGCGGTAAGGGGCAGACGGCATTTCTTGAGGATCTTGGGATTGCCCTTGGCAGTGTGCTCCATGGTCAGGATGACCTTGCGGGCACCCACTAAGAGGTCCATGGCTCCGCCCATTCCGGGCACCTTCTTGCCGGGGATGATCCAGTTGGCAAGGTCTCCGTGCTCGTCCACCTCGAGGGCTCCGAGGAAGGTCACGTCCACATGACCGCCGCGGATAATCTCAAATGAGGCGAGGGAGCTGCATGCGTAGGCTCCGGGTACGGCAGTGATATATCCGCCGCCGGAGTTGATGAGGTCCGGGTTCTCCTCTCCCGGCTTGGGTGTGGGGCCCATGCCCACTAATCCGTTCTCGCTCTGGAGAATGACGGATACCCCCTCAGGGAGGAAATCGGGAATCATGGTGGGAAGTCCGATTCCGAGGTTCACCACATCCCCGTCTTTGAGCTCGAGGGCAGCCCTGCGGGCTATCACCTCTCTTATCTGATTCTTGTCCATTGTAATAATGTATTTAGTGATTATTTTTTGTTGTGTCTGCGTACATATTCCTCTGCGATGAACGAGGCCACGTCGTCGGCGTAGGTGTTCATGCCGAAGCCGGCGTCATAGCCTAATTCCTTGGCCAGCTCGTGGGTGATGCGGGGTCCGCCGCAGGCCAGTATGACCTTGTCGCGCAGCCCCTCGGCCTCGAGCAGCTCCACTAACTCGGTGAGGTTCTTGATGTGGATGTCCTTCTGGGTCACGGTCTGGGACACGAGCAGGGCATCGGCCTTGAGTTCCACGGCCTTGGCTATGAAGTCCTCGTTGGGTACCTGGCTGCCGAGGTTGTAGGCCTCGATCATGTCGTAGCGCTCAAGTCCGTAGTGGCCGGCATAGCCCTTCATGTTCATAATCGCGTCGATACCGACGGTATGGGCGTCTGTGCCAGTGCTGGCTCCCACTACTACGAGCTTGCGTCCGATATTCTCCCGGATGTACTCGTCCGTGGCCGGCATGTCCATGACGGTGGACTCGACCTTGGGTACGTGTATCACCGTAAAGTCCACGGTATGAGTGGCAGAGCCGTAGCAGTTGAAGAATGTGAAGCCGGGGGTGAGTTCCTTGAAGAAGACCACCTGGGGATTGTCCAGTCCCATGCCTTTCAGAAACTGCTTGGCAGCCTCCACGGCCTCGTCTCCGGCCGGTACCGGCAGGGTAAAGCTCAGCTGCACCTTGCCGTCGTTCATGGTGTCCCCGTAGGGTTTTATAGCCTTGAGGTTCAGATTCTTGTCGTAATCCTTCTCCTCCATCGAATAAAGTCCGCCGCTCATGTTATTTTCCTCCTATCATTAATTTAACAAAGGGATTCATGTAATTGCTGCCTTTCGGAGTAACTCCGTCGAGGCCCTTGCCCCCGTTGCGGGGACGCTTGACATCCGCGAAGATGCCTTTCTCCAGAGCCGAGAAGAGCCCCTCCTCGCGGAGTTTCTCTAAAAGCTCTATAGCCTTGTCTAATACCTCCTTGGCACGGGTACGCACGATGCCGCCCTCCTTGAACTCCACCTCGTCGCCGATGCTCTTCATGTTGTTGAAGATGTACTTGGCGTTCTCGATGGACAGGAAGCGGTCGGACATGAAGGGGGTGTGGATAGCCTCGGTGGGCATACCCAGGAGCTGGATGCCCTGGTTGGTCCAGATACCTATCATGTTGAAGAGGGCGTCCTGGATGTGGCCGCGGAAGATGTTGCCGGTCATGAACTTTGTCGGAGGCATGTACTTCAGCGGGGCCTTGGGGAAAATCTCGCGGGCCATCTGGGCCTGTGCCAGTTCCAGCAGGAAACCGTTCTCGAGCATCGGGTCCATCTCGAAGGCGTGTCCGAGTCCCATCTGCTCCTCCGGCAGACCGGCGATGAGGGCCAGCTGCTCGTTGATGATATCGGAGGCAAGCACGGTATGTGCAGCTTCGACGGCATCGGCTGTGGTCAGGTAGTTGTCCTCGCCGGTATTGATGATGACTCCTGCAAATCCGTTGATTACCCTCGAGAAGAACTGGTCGATGAGGGTCCTCTGCATGTTGATGTCCCTGAAGAGGATGCCGTAGAGAGCGTCGTTGAGCATCACGTCGAGTCCCTCGAACGCGCCCATGACGGCTATCTCAGGCATGCAGAGACCGGAACAGTAGTTGCACAGGCGGATGTAGCGTCCGACCTCCTCGCCCACCTTGTCCAGGGCCTGGCGCATGATGCGGAAGTTCTCCTGGGTAGCGTAGGTACCGCCGAACCCTTCGGTAGTGGCTCCGTAGGGCACATAGTCTAAAAGGGACTGGCCGGTGGTACGGATGACCGCGATGATATCGGCTCCCTGGCGGGCGGCTGCCTCGGCCTGCACCACATCCTCGTAGATATTGCCGGTGGCCACTATCACATAGAGGTAGGGCTTGGGGCCCTCTCCGATCTCGCGCAGGTATTTCTCGCGGCGGGCGCGGCGGGCACGTATCCTCTCCATCGAGGCGTTTATAGGCTCTTCGAGAGCTTTCTGTATCTCTTGTAACGGTTTAATTTCGAGTTTGGTAATATCTAATGTTCCGGCAGATATGCGCTCGGCAATCTCCATCGGAGTCAGGCCGAGAACGGCCATGGCGTTGCCCACGTAGAACAGGGCGCCCTCGCTCAGAACTCCCGCAGCCTTCAGGCTGTCCACCACCACGTTGGGCAGGGGTACGGAGTTGGCGTCCACCCCGTCGATACCGAGCAGACGGCAGAGGGTCCTCTCCACCGCCACGGTAGTGTAACCGTCCACGAAATTCTGGACGTCGGCGGCCACACCTGCGGCAAGCTGCCTGGCGTATGCCACTTTCTTCGAATCTAATCCTAATTTGCTATTCATACTCTAACAGTTTTTTTGCCTTCCCCGTCCATTCCGGGGAAATATTCAGGGACTCCGCCACATTGAGAGCCTCGTGAGGCACGTCGCCCTCCGGTGCGGGGCAGAGCCGGTAATTCATCTTTCCGTCCTCCATTCCTCTTACCCTCAGGCGGGTACAATGGGATGAAGGGATGTTGTAATGCGTCGTCAGCAGCAGGGCCACTTCCCTCTGTCCGAGGATATCCACTAAGGCCTCGACTAAGGCCGTACCCTCGATGGGATTGGTGCTGCGGGCGGGCTCGTCTATCATGGCAGCTATGCGGCTGCCGTCCTGGGCTTCCGCGGAGGCCCGTACGACTCCGTCTATCGCCTTCATCTCGGCGGCGAATGAAGAAAGGCCCGCTCCCATATCCTGGGCATCCCCGGAGATGAAGAATACCCGTTCCCTCGGAGCAATGAGAGCCTCCTCCGCGGGAATACCCATCCCGAAGCAGAAGAGCCACTGGCAGAGGGCGGCGGTCTTGAGCACCACCGTCTTGCCTCCCATATTGGCCCCTATGATCACTACAGGTCCGTCTCCGAAACTCAGGTCAATGGGAGTGAACTCCCCTCCTACCCTCTCCATAACCTCCTTGACGTATGGATTGTACATCCCCTTATAGGAAGTAACGCCTGAAGTGGAGATCTCCGGAATACAGAGCCGCATCCTCAGCATCTGGACGGCCTTGGCCAGGTCAATATCCAGCCGGGCGAGCTCCTCCTGCAGCTTCCGCAGTGCGGGAACGGAAGGACGCAGGGTCCGGCAAAGTTCCTCGCGGATTCCGGCCTCCAAGGCCTGTTCCCTGTCCATCAGGTCGGTCCTGCGGTCAGCATCCGCCTCCCTGCGGATATCGGCCCTGAGGGCCGCCAGCTCTGGAGAATAGGAGTCGTAAATGTAGAATGAGGCTATCTCCGTCCCGTCCGGGTCCAGGACCTTCAGGGCATCCTCTAAGTCACCGGTATGCGGTGCTATGGACGCCTGCGAGGCCTTTTCTAAGACAGCCGACACCCTCCGTCCGAGCAGAATCAGGGCCTTGACCTCGAAGAGCTCAATGTCATCGACGGTGTTTCCTGCCTCTATCCGGCTAAGAGTGTGGGAGATATCCTTCAGACTGCACAGTATGGAATGAAGCATGGACACTAAGTTCCCGTCCCCGGCGGCAGACAGATGCTCCCGCATGCGCGAATATGCGGCGGCTATATCCTCCTGGGCAGTAAGCGCCTCAGTATCCATCAGATACCTGAGGGAATAGCCCGAAGCTAACGGTAGTGAATCTATCACATACCGCAGCCCGCAGGGAGAGTCTATGATGTCTCTAAGTTTCATCTTCACATTGTCGTCTTATATCGTAAACCGGCAGTTGGATCTTATCGGAAAGCGTCCTGCAAAGCAGGTCCGAGTCAAGTCGGTAACCGTTGGGAGCCAATGGATTGACACATACGGCCAACAGTGCTGTCCGCCTGTGCACCCGGAGCCGTCCGCCTGCCCGGACAAAACGCCTCCAGCTATCCGCAGAGATGAAGATCCGGGTAAAATCCGCGACCGCCACCTCTATCTCCGGCAGCCTCCGTTCCGTCAGCAGACGGGCCAGAAGCCTGTCGGTCAATGCTCCGGACACCTCTATCCGCCTCACCTCCGGGGCAAGCTCAACCTCCTGAGCCATCGAGGAGACCGTAAGGGTCTGCTCCTCGGGAAGTTTCTGCTCCTCCACCTCCGGAAGCCGGATCATCTCCACGCAGAACGCGGTCCTGTCCACCAATGCGGGCATGCTGCATGAGAGAGCGGCACCGGTAGCCAGCACCATTGCCTCGCTTACAGCCGGAGACGCACTGCTCTTGCGCGAGAGAGCTCCGTCGATTACCGTCAGTCCGATTCCAAAGCCGGAGATGCTGTCCATCCATCTTTTCAGGGATAACGTCGAAGAGGGCCCCGAGAGGATTACCTTCCCCTCGAGGGCCACCTTCGCTGTTATCAGCCTGCCCAAAGCTGTCGTCTCGCCGGAGACGTCAACTATCTCCGAGACCAGACGGCGGGAGCGGTAGTGTGTCTCGGATGTGGCGAAGAACATTCCGCTGCGGAGGATTATCTCCGGCTTCGCGGTGCCCGTCACCTGATCCGTCCTCTCCCCGTCCAGTCCTATCGAAGTTACGCAGACTCCCGGGCCGTCAGAAGGCAGGCGGCGGAGAATGTAGTTGAGACACTCGGTCTTACCGCAGTTCTTCTCCATGCCCACCACGGCCACGCTCCGGTACTTCAACAGCTCATGGACAAACGGCATCTGTACTGTTTCAAATAACTATTTGCTGTGGTGTCTTTCCCTGCGCTTGAGCTCAGTGGGCTCGATGGTCATCCTGACACCCTCGAGCAGGGTTGCCACACCCTCGGACTTCTCGCCCTTGTGACGGCAGTCCTCGCAGTGGCATTCGTTATGATACTCAGGCGGTTCTGTATATGTCGTAATGACACCTTCGAAGTTGCGGAGCACCACCTTGCCGGGCGACTGGGAGATGACATACTGGGGCATGACGGGTGTCTTGCCGCCTCCGCCCGGAGCGTCCACCACGAAGGTAGGCACTGCGAAGCCGGAGGTATGTCCCCTGAGGCCCTCGATGATCTCGATACCCTTCGATACGGGGGTACGGAAATGCTCGAGACCCATCGACAGGTCGCACTGGTAGATATAATAAGGTCTCACCCTCATCTTGACTAACTCGTGTACCAGATGCTTCATCACATGCACGCAGTCGTTGACTCCGCGCAGGAGGACGGACTGGTTGCCGAGGGGTATTCCGGCATCGGCGAGCCTTGCGCAGGCAGCGGCCGACTCGGGGGTCACCTCGTTGGGATGGTTGAAATGGGTGTTGAGCCAGATCGGGTGGTACTTCTTGAGCATGTTGCACAGGTCGTCGGTAATCCTCTGAGGGCATACGACGGGAGTACGGGAGCCGATGCGGATAATCTCCACATGGGGGATGGCCCGCAGCCTCTTGATGATGTACTCCAGCTTTGCGTCGCTGACCATCAGGGCGTCACCTCCGGAGAGAAGCACGTCGCGGACTACGGGAGTCTTCTCGACGTACTCTATGCACTTCTCTATCCTGTCGTTGGGCGACTCGGCGTCCTTCTGTCCGGCGAAACGGCGGCGGGTGCAGTGACGGCAGTACATCGAGCACATGTCGGTGATGAGCATCAGCACTCTGTCGGGATACCTGTGGGTCAGGCCGGGTGTCGGGGAGTCCTCGTCCTCATGCAGGGGGTCCAGCAGGTCCTCGGGGGCCTGGAAGGTCTCGGCGGCCGTGGGTATGGCCTGCCTGCGGATAGGACAATAAGGGTCGTCCGGATCAATCAGGGACAGGTAGTAAGGAGTAATGGCCATCCTGAGGGTGGAGAGAGTCTTGCGGACTCCCTCCTCTTCCTCGGGCGTGAGCTTTATGTATTTCTTGAGCTGGTCGAGAGTCTCTAT
>CALUPK010000052.1 GCA_944322575.1 uncultured Bacteroidales bacterium
GCCGCACTGCTCATCATCGGCCTGATCACCATAGTGACAGTCACCCTGCAGAGCCGCCGCGCCGCACTGCGCAACCCCATTGACTCCATTTCCAATGAATAATATATTTTAAGTGAAAACCAATTAAATTACAAACCGTTATGATACACGTAGAAAACTTAAGCAAGGTGTTCCGCACCGAAGAAATTGAAACCGTAGCCCTCAACAACGTCTCCTTCGACATCAAGCAGGGCGAATTCGTAGCAGTCATGGGCCCCTCCGGCTGCGGCAAGTCCACCCTCCTCAACATCCTCGGCCTCCTCGACAACCCCACCTCGGGCAAGTACGAGCTCCTCGGCAAGGAAGTCGGCTCGCTGAAAGAGAAAGAGCGCACCCAGTACCGCAAAGGCAACATCGGCTTCGTATTCCAGAGCTTCAACCTCATAGACGAACTGAACGTCTTCGAGAACGTGGAGCTGCCCCTCATCTACATGAAGATCAAGGCATCCCAGCGCAAGCAGATGGTCAACGACATCCTCAAGCGCATGAACATCGCCCACCGCGCCTCCCACTTCCCCCAGCAGCTCTCCGGAGGTCAGCAGCAGAGGGTAGCCATCGCCCGCGCCGTCATCGCCAACCCCAAGCTCATCCTCGCCGACGAGCCCACCGGTAACCTCGACTCCAAGAACGGCAAAGAGGTAATGGAACTCCTCACCGAGCTCAACCGCGAAGGCACCACCATCCTCATGGTAACCCACTCCATCAAGGACTCCAGCTACGCCCAGCGCGTCATCAACCTCTTCGACGGAAACATTGTCACCGACGTCAAGAACGAACTCTAGAACTCAAGTCTGATCTCATAACACATTCACCGGGGACGTGCCAAATGCAGATTTGACACGTCCCTTTCCTTTTCCCCTCCCTGACCAACTCTTCAGCCTCCTTTTCATCAGGTCACTCCTACCTGAACCAGGCCAATCTGAACCACCACAATCTCCATAAGCCACTATCTTTCAACTCATTGCCTAAAACACCCATGTTCAGATTACCCCGTCAGCCCCGGCATCCCAATACCTCCACTACATTTCCTCGTGGCTGGCTGTGTAAATTCTGCTTCAGAAGAGTCTGTAAGATATTCGAATCGACATTTCGTTAATAGTCATCGATATACACACAGCAACGAATTACAGACTCAGGCTTTGGTTTATTTCAAAATCCTTCCGGCAGACCGCTTCATGGGGCGATTCCATCCAGTCATCTTAATTTTACATTCCACAACGGCACCTGATTACGGGAAATGCTGCCGTTGCGGTAGTCCCATCTCCGCACAGTCCTATCTATGCCGACACACGACTTATGACGCGGGAATGCCACTAAAATTAATAGTTAAAAGCAAGTGGCTAAGTATCGACCATTTAGCCATAACGACATTGTTTAGTGATTGAAAAAGTACCGTTTATGCTACAAAGTATACACACATAGCCGATTTCTAAATCTAAACTTATTGACTATAAGGACATTCCATCCAACGAAAGTGTTTAGTGGACTGATTTGCGTTCCAAGGAACTGAACACTCAAGAAACTGAAGACTTAACACTCATTCATGGTAGCAGATGAGAAGAACTGATGCTCATCATCATAGGTAGCCGCGCATCGTGATAGCACTTTGCCAACGGTGATTCAAGCGATTATCTTGAAGTTGAAGTTTAATGACCGGTTTAGTTTTAACTACATTTTGCAGGGTAGTAAATATTTTTGTTAACCAGGTGACAACCATACACATCAACCATACACATGACTTTTCTATACCTTGCCGTAATCTATTTAAAATGGCTTACGGAAGAGTAATGAATCTCAATACCCTACAAACCAGCAATTTAACGCACATATTTGCTTCCCGGCAATATTCAGTACGATTCACTTCCCGGAAGAGTGCTCCATTTCCTAATGATGACCGATTTGGGATAAAGGCCACGCTCATTCCGCCTCACTCTCTGGATATCGAGTCCACAGGGTTGCGCAACGCAGCCCGCCGGCTCTGAAGGGTGACTGTCACGGCTGTTATCAGGACTACCAGCTCTAAGGCGACAAGGAATATCCACACCGGCACAGGACTCTGGTAGGGGAATGATGAGACCCACCGGCGGATGATGAACCAGGATACTGGCACTGCCACCACGAAGCAGACGAGTGTTATTTTAAGGTAATGGAGGTTGACCATCCACAGTATTCCACCGGCTGAGGCTCCGTGTACGCGGCGGATTGCTATCTCCTTGCGGCGGAACTGCATCTCAAAGTAGACGAGGCCGAGGATACCGATGACGGATATCAGTAGGGAAATATAGGAAGCAACGGTAATCAGGCGGCCGAGTCTGTCCTCCTTGGTATAAAGGCCGGCGACTGCATCATCGAGGAAGCGTACATCCATTTCCCCGATACTGAAAGACGGATCAAGTCCGCTGAGCTTCTGCCGTATGAATCCGAATGTGGCAGGGATATCTCCGGGAATGATTTTGGCATATCCCACCTGGAGGGGCCACCACGGAGTGCTGCCGAAATTGTACAGGCAGAACGGACTGATACTGTACTGCAGCGGCTTGAAGTTGAAATCCTTTACAACTCCTACAATCTGTGCATTCATGTCGCCCCTGTGCCCCGGATACCCCGCTCCCACTCTCATGAAGGGATACGAGTTAAGGAAATTCTGATTGACTATCATAGTCCCTGCGGGATTGTTGTCATCAGAGGGGAGGAAATCCCGACCCTCTGTGAGTTCGAGGCCGAAGAAGGAGGTGAAGTTGCGGTCTACGGGAAGACATTCTACCGATGCGGACTCTCCGTTGATGATACGGCCCCACGGCATCTTGGTCTCTGATGCCATGGAATAACCTGAAAATGTGACATCTGTGATGTTGGGGTTCTCCAAAAGCATCTTCTTGAGAGTCTCCCGCTTCTGCCCTATACTGTAAGACAGACGGAACTCCACCACCTGCTCCCGGTCATACCCCATGTCGAAGCCCTTCATGTACTTGGTCTGCACCGAGATGAACAGTGCACAGATAATCAGGACAAACGAGACGAGATACTGGATCCCGACAAGGGAGGAACGCAGAATGCGCCCTTTGGCCGAAAGAGAGAAAGATCCTTTGAGCACCATCGCCGGGCTGAATGAGGTGCTGTAACGGGCAGGGAAAATACCTGCGGCCAAGGCAGTGACTACAGCAGCTCCGAGACCTATCAGCAGCACGTCAGGATTGTCCTGGACCCTCAGCGGACCGGAGATGTATGAGGCAAGACTGGAGGTTGCGGCAAGGGACATCATTCCTGTACCCAGCACAAATGCCAGCAACACAAAAACGAGGGCCGTTCCGAGCTGACGCAGAACCAGTTCCCCACGCGTTGCCCCTACCACCCTTCTGGTATTAAGACCCTTGATACGGAAAGGTACGGAAGCCATGGAGAAATTGACGAAATTTATCGCCGCTATCAGCAATATGAGAAGGGAAATGAAGAAGAGCGTGGCAGTGGTCTGACGGTTGCCTTTGGCGATATTGTCGGGGGATACGTCGCGAGTATAGTATGCATCGTGCAGACCGGTAAGGCGTGCCATGACATCCCTTCCCCCGTTCCCGAAAGATTCCATATACGTATCCAGTACCGGCAGGGCCTGCTGCGGCACCGTAGTCCTGATATAGCAGTAAAATGCCCATGTACTGGTATTACTGATGCTGTAATTGCCGAGATTGACAAGCATTTCCTTATCTACGCTTGAATTATGGGGAAAATCCCTGTACACTCCCACTATGGTAAAACTCTCCGCGGCCCCGTATCTCTGCACGTCCGACGAGGCGAATTCCACGAATTTACCGACAGGGGACTCGTCGCCGAAAAGCTTCGCCGCCCCCCTCTCGGAGATGACCGCAGTATTTGGATTCCGGAAAAGAGAAGTGTCGCCCTCGATAAATTCAAAGGGAAATACCCGCAGCAGACCATAGTCACAATCAGCAAAGGAAACGGAAACCCCGGGATCGCCGGTCCCGGCCTCCCTCATCGGCTCACTTTGGTCCTTATAGTATAAGTAAGTACCAATGGCCTCAGCCTGAGGCAAGGATGCCTTGATTTCCTCAATCATCGGTCTTGAAAAGCTGGCCATGTATGTTCCGGCTTCAGTTCCACCTATGCCGGTGCATTCCAGTCTGTAAATATCCTCATGCCTAGGATAGCATCTGTCATATCTCCAGTCATACAGCACCTGTACCATCAGTATCAGGAACACAGATATAGCGATGGTCAGTCCCGACAAGTTCAGAGCCGAGGAAAATATGGTATGACGGTTAAATCGTATGTGTCTCATGGTGTATCTTTTTTAAATGTTCTACTTCTTCCGAGAGTGACTGCAGCCGCTCGGCCAAGGCCAGGAACTCAGGATCATCCAGTCCCTTACGCAGCAGCGAGCGGGTCATGCTGCAGCATTCAGCCAGCCCTTCCTCAATATCCGGGGAACTGCATCCCGACTCCCGGCTCATGCCGTTCCGGGCCTCCATCCCATTTCTCTGCCTCCAGGAATCCTCCTCCAGCCCTTTCGAGATGCCGTAAAAGATCGAGGTCTTCTTCCTCTCCTGCCTCAGCCTGACTGCACAGACAAACAGAGCCACGACACTTGCAGACAGGCTCAAAGCCAAAACAATCAGTATTATTGAATTTCCATCCATATTGAACAGTCTTTTTACATCTCCCGGATAATCTCCTCCTGCGCGGCCGCCTTCAGGTCCTCCCGCCAGTAATCCAGTTTCACGTACCAGTACATATTGTTGTTCATGCCTTCAGCCCGATATAGACTCACATTGCAGGTACTGCCGTCGGAGCCGGTATAGGTGACGGACTTCCTGGTTCCGTCTTTACTGTCCTTTTCCTTCCTTACGATGCCCTTCACATGGGCGTATTTGCTGTCGAGGTCCCGCAGCAGGGCCTGATATTCCGGTCCGGCCTCCCCTGGCGTTCCGTAACCATTGCTCAGACCTACCATATAGAAAGTCCCACTGGGGCTGAAGAACATCCTGAAATTGGACCATACCCTGCCTCCGAACCGGATATCCCTCATATCCTTGAACTGCTCTACGAAAGTATGCTCCGGTCTGTCATCCGTACGGCAGTCCCGGCTCCGGCATCCTCCTAATTCCGGAATTTCCAGCATGTCGCTGTAAGTCTGTCCTATCTCCAGCCCGAGAAACCGGTTCTGGATTTTCGTCTGAGCTGATGAAGCACAGGATGTCACCACAAAGGCAGCAAGTAAAATAATTGTCCGTCTCATAATTAAAGTTCCTCCATATATTGCGGGTTGCGCCCGGTCAGTAATTTTTCATCGGTGTAATAGATAATTACGTAGTAGTACATGCACCTGTTGACAGAAGGTTTGTACTTAAGCTCTATGCGGCAGGACCGACCTTTGCTGTCCGTAAAGGTAACAGACTCAAGCATATCCTTCTCCCAGTCATCCGTGACGGTCCGCTCAATGCCTGATCTCTTCGGGTATCTGGCATCCAGGTTTTTAAGGACTGTCCTGTACCTGGCCCTGGCTGCCTCCTCGTAAGAGTAATTGGTATAAAAGCGGACCTTGTACAGAACATCCAGGTCCGAAAAATAATAACGGCATTCACGCCAGATTTGTCCTCCGAAAACAATGCCGGCGCCAAGCCCCGCATCCACGGAAAAATATCCGTCCTGCTTCGAGAACGAGGTACTGACTCCTCTGCCGTACCATCTTTCAGAATTGCTCACCGACCGGAAGTCCTCTCCCAGCCTGCATCCAAGGAAGGTGTCCTGCACTCTGTTCTGCGCCGGTGCGGCCAGGGCAGTGCAGGCAATCATCATCAGAATCAGAATTCGTGTTTTCATATACACTCGGTTTAATTGATTGGTACGAGTGCAAAATTATACGCCGGAACGGGCTGTGCAAGGGGAAAAGACTTCTCTAAAGCATGGTTAAATGCTTAACAATCATTGCTTTGCGAGCAAATACAAACTTCCACTAAAATATAAATGGCTGATTATTAAAGAGTTCTTATTTAGCGCGACGGAAGTTTTTAAAAATAGGCAAACCGCTACTTATCAGACATTTGGACGTGGTAGGCAAGAAGTTTTTCATTGAGGAATTTGGACAGACGCACAGGACTTTCCATCCTCTTTGCCAGACGGGTCTTCCATTTGTTGAGCCTGTTCATGTCCATCCGGAAAATGACGCTGACCGCATTCGGGGAGATGCCGCAGCACATCAGGGCCACGAGCTGCCGGTCCTCCTCCGTAAGCCACGGATATTCGGAATAAAGCCCGTTCAGGAATCCGGGATAGGATGCCTCCATCAGTGCCCCCACCTGCGCGAACGTATTTCTGTCCGCGACGGTGGAGTCCAGCACCTCCTTCACCCTCCGGCCCAATGTCTCCGGACGGGACGCGCTCTCGAGATAGATATTCGCCAGCTCATCCGTAACCAGCAGCAGCCTCTCCGTAAAGGCAATCAGTTCCCCGCTTTCCTTGCGCCTCTGATTCCTCTGTCGAAGCATCCTCGCCATCTCCCTGCTCTCCCTCACCTCAGCCTCCAGACTCTCGATCTCCTCCTGTTGCCCCAGAATCTTATCCTTCTGCACCCACGTATCCCCCTCCAGATCCTTGGAGATACTGTAGAACATGGACGTCTTTTTCCGTTCCCTCCTCAGTGCTGCCCTACAATCGAAATACGCATATACGACCACGGCCAGCACCAGAGCCATAACTATCAATATGATATTAAACTGCATTGTCATGATGCAAAGATACTCAAAATTATATTTACCTTCTCCTGAAACCGGTATCATCTGAACCCGACAGTCCCTCACAACAAGCTATATTTCAGAACATTTGCCTAAAATACGAAGTTCAGATAACACCCATCACCTCCGCATCTGAACAATCGACATCGAAATAACTCCTTAACCTTGCGCATTTTACCCAATTCCTTCAAGTTCAGATCAAAATGGACAGAATCCGCCTCAAATTTTCCCTTAACTCACCACCCGCCCTACAGTTACCTCCTGGCTGTATTTTTCTCCATCACCTGAGTTCGGGCAGCAGCTCATAGGTCCGACTTCACTCTGATCTGAACTGCAACAACACCAATAGTACTTTATATGTCAAGCTATTAGCATCTACACATGAGTTCAGATGCGCCCTGCCTCCTTGTGTCTGTAAAGTGTGCACGATGAAAATTGTCTGAGTATCACTGCGCTATTCAAAATGGTAGATAACAGACTGGAAGCAGTGCCTTGTCATGTGCCGGCTTGCTCATCGGGCCTATAGTATGCCTTGAGCGCGGTAACAGCATACTGCAAGTCAGATGTGCCATAAAATTGTTATTGCCATGGATGGTTTACAGACTGAGGGGGTGTGCACCTCACGTCAGGAGTTGCAGATATCGGGAGTCTACAGGCACCGGAAGTCAATGTTGTCTGCTGCAGGCTAGGGCGCTGAGAAGTGTGAGGCAGGCGGGAGGTGCATCGGGTCTGCCCCACTGGAGGTCAATGCCGAAGAGTCCGGAGGTGGTGCGGGCTACGTCGAAGCCGAGAGCCTCGAGGGAGGGGCGGATGCTTTCGGGGTGGCGGCAGGGCAGGCATTTACGGCGGGTGCAATGCTCCGGCGGGCAGAGCAGGCAGGTTCCGGCGAAGAAGGCGCGGGCGGTGTGTGCCGGCACTGAGGCGTCACATTCCATTTTCACCAGCATCCGGTCGAGCCGTTGCCGTTCCCGGCGGATGATGCGGTCAGCTGTCTCCGGGGTGAGCGTGACTCCTTCCGAAGGAGTTATCACGGTGGCCAGCAGTGAGATGGTGGTGTATTGTTCCAGAAGTGCCGTCTCGTCAAAATCGTATGGAGGGCAGGCCCAGCAGTTGCCGTAGCGGCCACATTCACGGCAGTATCCCCGCACTCTTGCGGAGTCCCGGTAGCTGACGATGTATTCGGCCATCGGCATTTTCAGCCAGCGGTCCTGCGCGGTGTATGCCGCTGAATGGTCTGCCGCATTAAGCTGTGTCATATTCTCTTGTGTCACGTCTTTCTGTGCCATATTCGTCCGCAAATATACTCAATCCTTCCGCAACGGCAGCAAATCCCGTGATTCGGTGCCGTTGTGGCAGCCGCATGTCACCGTTACCTTCGCTGT
>CALUPK010000053.1 GCA_944322575.1 uncultured Bacteroidales bacterium
GAGCGGATGAGGCCGCCGGAGACGTCGAGGGAGACCTCGATGAAGCCCCAGGGGAAGCGGCGGGTCTGGTTGAGACCGTAACGGGGGGAATTGCCGTAGTTCCACTGCCAGGTGGAGTATTTTTCCCGGCACAGCCGGTCTATGGCCGCCATCTCCTGTGCGGTGTAGCCGCGGAGAGTGTCCGTACTGTCTGCTATGTGGTCCTGAAGATAAGTGATGAACTCCTCCACTGACATGGAGCGGTGCCGGGAGGGCAGATGCTCCGAGATGTTGGTGACACGCGAGCGGTTGGACTGCACGCTCTTGCCGATGAATTTTTCCGGGCGGGTGTTGAGGGCGCCCGAGAGGTCGGCCACAGAGGCGGAGAAGAGCAGGGTGCCGTGTTGCAGGACCCGGCCGCCGTGGACGCAGACCGCATTGCCCGAGAACTTCCGGCCGCTGATGACTAAGTCATTGCGTCCTTCGAGCGAGGCCTCTGCCCCGAGCGAGCGCAAAGCCGAGATGACGGGAGCGGTGAAGCGCCGGAACATGGCCGCGGTGTCCTCCCCCTCCACCTTCCGGTCGACGAAGGTATAATTGACATTGCCAAGGTCGTGGAACACTGCGCCCCCGCCAGTGAGACGGCGGACTACAGGTATGCCGCGCGTCCTGACATATTCCGAGTTAATCTCGGCAGCGGCATTCTGGTAGCGGCCGACGATGACCGAAGGGGCATTTCTCCAGAGGCGGAATACCGGTTCGGAAAGAGCGGTCAGGAGGTATTCCTCGGCGGCGAGGTTCCAGTAGGGGTCGGTGGTGGAGTCTACGATGCAGAGCATGTGGCGGTCGGTGCTATGAATATTTTCTGGAAATCAGGGACAATACCCATCGGTAGAGGCTGTAGACCGCAAAGGCGACCAGCACTCCGGCGAGGGCGCCGCAGACTACGTCCGTAGTGAAATGCTTGGCTAAGTAGATGCGGCTGAAGCCTATCAGCGCGGCCCAGGTCAGGATGCCGGCTGAATACCACCCGCGTCTGAATATCAGGGCAGTGAGGGCTGCCATTCCAAAGGTGTTGGAGGCGTGGGCCGAGAAGAAACCGTAGAGGCCGCCCCTGCCTTCCGGCAGATGGAGCAGGCCCTCCAGCAGGGGGTCATGGCTCGGGCGGGGACGGGCGACCCAGTCCTTGACTATGTTGGTTATCTGCTCAGTGAGACCGAAGCACAGCGCCACTGCCAGCACTCCGATGAGTCCTGTAAGCCAGAGCGGTACCCGGCTGCCGAGGCGGAATGCAGGCGATTTCCGGCCGTACCATTTGGGGATGAACATCAGTGCGGCTATGAGCACGTACAGCGGAATCCACACCTTGCTCGATGAGAGAAAGAGCATGATGCTGTCCATGACCGGTGTGTGCAGGGCGTTGAGGCCCAGTGTGATGTCGTGGTCAAGCTGTATCAGCCAGTCTATCATATCGCGCTGCGGTTAAGGGTGTTCCAGAGCAGGTCCTTGAGCTGCGGTATGTTCTCTCCGCTCACCGATGAGAAAAATATGGTGGGAATGCCCTCGGGCAGTTCCTTCTGCAGTCCGGCGCGGAGCTCGTCGTCCAGGATGTCGGCCTTGGAGATGCCGAGGACGCGGTCCTTGTCCAGCAGTTCCGGGTTGAACTGTTCCAGCTCGCCCAGGAGGGTGCGGTATTCGGCCCTTATATCCTTGGTGTCAGCGGGTATGACAAAAAGCAGCATGGAATTACGCTCGATATGCTTGAGGAATCTGAGTCCCAAGCCCTTGCCCTCATGCGCTCCCTCGATGATGCCCGGGATGTCGGCCATCACGAAGGAGTGGTCGTCGCGGCAGGAGACGATGCCGAGGTTGGGCTCGAGGGTGGTGAAGGGATAGTCGGCGATCTTGGGCTTGGCCGCCGATACGGCTGAGAGCAGGGTCGACTTGCCGGCATTGGGGAAGCCCACCAGACCCACATCGGCCAGCAGCTTGAGCTCGAGGATGAACCAGCCTTCGCGGCCCGGCTCTCCCTCCTGTGCGAAACGGGGGGTCTGCATGGTGGCCGTCTTGAAGAAGTTGTTGCCCTTGCCTCCGCGGCCGCCGCGCACTAAGATTTCCTGCTGCCCCGGCTCCAGTATCTCGCAGAGCACCTCGCCCGTCTCGGCGTCCTTGGCTACAGTTCCGAGAGGGACGTCGAGGATGATGTCCTTGCCGTTGGCCCCATGCCTGAGGCCTCCGCTGCCCGCTCCGCCGTGCTCGGCCTTGATGTGCTTGCGGTATTTGAGGTGAATGAGTGTCCAGTACTGCGGGTCTCCCTTGAGGATGATGTGGCCTCCGCGGCCGCCGTCACCTCCGTCGGGCCCGCCCTTGGGGATGTACTTCTCGCGCCGCAGATGTGTGGAGCCGTTGCCGCCGTTTCCCGAGGCGCAGAAGATCTTTACGTAGTCTATGAAATTCGAACCTGGCATAATCTTACTTAGTTACGGCCGCAAAGTAAGCATATTTTTCCGATTTACGCTACTTTCCACTCCTCGATGTTGCCGGTGACGGAGGGAAATGAGGCTCCGATGACAAAGTAAATCATAATTCAAATAAAAAAGCCCGGCAGAAGCAATTTCCACCGGGCTCATTTTCAAAATAAATTCAGGTAATCAGCGCTCAAAATTATAAATCCGTTTTATTTCTGAGTCACTCAGTATCTTGGTATCGTACACACGGAAGTTGTCGATAACCATATTAGCACCGCTCAAGGTTTTATTAGAGGATATCTTAACCTCTCCGCCCATTACGAATTTGATGCCCGTTCCGTAGCTGGACTGGTCTGAACCGTCCTCGCTGAAGGGGTTGGCTTCTTCAGTGACAACGTCCATTTTCTGTCCATCAACATACAGTGTTGTGGTAATCGTGGCGTATTTTATCTGATTAAAATCGGAGGTCAGAACGATATGGTGCCAGTTTCCGTCATTCAGGTTTATGTGGGAGAAAGGCGTCATATAGTCGAAATCAATCCTTACATCATATCGTGTTACTACATACTTCAGGGAACCATTGCTCATGCTAAGGGAAAACATCGGTTCGTTGTTATTCGAGGAGACCATGTAGAAAATATTTCCGTCTCCGAGATCTTTGGCCCAGAATGAAATCGTCATGTTCCTGGAATCTATGATAGGTGAAGGTACTGTCATGTAGCTGTTCTGGGTACGCTGGAACCTCACTGCCTTAGAGCCGGACTGAACGCCGTCTGTAAATTCAGGGTTGTTGCTGCCGAATCCATGGATGGCATTTCCGGATGCATCGTTGAAATCGTCTTCAAACTTGTAGTATACGTAAAGACCTGAGGTTACATCTTCCGAACCGTCCCCTCCGGCTACATATTCTATTTTGACAACTAATGCCTCTGTAATACCGTCAGCCTCAACCATAAGGATAGCAGTTTCATCTGCCTGGACCTTGCTTCTGTCTACAGTAATCGAAACGGTAGTGTACCTTCCGGCTTCTGTGACACCTTCGGAGGGAGTGACGGTCATCCATTCCTTGATACCTGTAATCTTCCAATTCAGATCTAAAGTCTGAGCAGTGTTCATAATGTTGAATGACAGTTCAGACTCACTTCTTCCGAAGTCGAGGATACTTTCAGAGAGCTCCATGCTCAGATTTTCGTCTATAGCATAGTCGACGCTGACGTTGACAGATTCAGATACGCCGTCCGCCGATATGGTGAATACTGTATTCTCATCCTTGGTTATCTGGGTTCTGTCTATGGTTACTACTACACTTTCCTTGCTTCCGGCGGGGGTGCTTCCGCTTGTCGGGCTTACACTCAGCCAAGGTACCGAGATTTCTGTGACGTTCCACTCAAGTGTTCCGGTAGTGCCGACGCTGAGGACTTCAAAGGACATCTGATTGAGATCATGTCCGAAATCCAACTCGTTGACCGACAGGTCGAGGTCCGGCTTTTCATTGGAACCGTCATACTTCACTGTGACTTTGACTGACTCCGACGCACCGTTTTCCGCCTTGACGATAATCACGGCATCGGCATCTTTGGTAAGTAGACTGCGGTTAACTGTAACACGTACACTTGTCGACTTGCCGGCGGCAGTATTTCCTGATGTAGGAGATACTGTCAGCCAGTCTGCGGTAACCTCGTCGATAGACCATACCAGAGTCTCAGAAGCGCCGGTGTTGCGTATATAGAATGACATCTCATCGTATTCTGTCCCGAAGTCCAGCTCTTTGTCATCAATAACCATGTCAGATTCGTTGTAGCTGCCGTCATCGTATACTACAGATACACTTACAGACTTAGAGCCGCCGGCAGCCTCGACATTGAAGGATGTAGTGACATCGCTCTTTATGATATCTCTGTCGATTACTACCTTGACGCTGCTGGACTTACCCTGTTCCGTGGTGCCCTCATCAGGAGTAACTGAGAGCCAGGGCACAGTAATGTTGGTGATGGTCCAGCTGAGATCTCCTGCAGTTCCGATATTGTTGATGTTAAAGGTAAGTTCAGTACGGCTGGTACCGAAATCCAGTCTGTCGGTGGAGAGTTCCATGTCGGAAATCTGCTCCAGAGGAGTGAGCTGCACGTCGCAGATGATCCTCTCGCCTACGACTACTGTAATCTGTCTGGTATATGATTCGTATCCGTCAGCGGATACTGTCAGGCGGAACTGTCCGGGCTCCAGCTCCTGGAACTCGTAATTGCCGTCCGCGCCGGTTACGGCTGTGATATTGCCAGGCGCCAGAACTACCTGAGCCCCGGATACGACCTCATTGGTCTTAGAGTTTGTAATCATTCCGAAGACGCTGCCGTACAGGTCGTACTCCGGCTCCTCACATGTACTGGTCAGCAGTATGGCTGCAAACAGTATAAAGGATAATTTTAAAAAATGTTTCATAGTATGAATTTTAGAAATTTAGAGTAAGCATTATTCCACCTGAGTCAGGTACCGCATAGGGAGAGATACTGCAGGAGGCCTCTCCTACCATGATATGCCTGTCTCCTTTAGCGACTATGCCGTCAATCACGTTCCACACATATACGGCCACTGCTCCGGCGATAAATCCGTTACGCAGGCCGGACATCATGCGGGCGTTGTTCATATAGGCCTGAACGGCATCAGAGTTGTGGGTCGTGCCGATCTTTCCGTCGTAATAGGACCTCATGCACTCAAAAGCCACTACTCCGCCGACCATCACTACCTCTGCCGATATGAAGGCGATACCCTTGCCGGTACTGCCCTTGTGTATCTGGGCCATACCCGGCACGAAAGCTCTCATGGAGAAGGGATATTTGTCGGTGACGTTGACCGGCTCGAAGTCGTAGGTGGGATTCTTCGCCGTCTGAACCAAGAGGTATGCCCTGTAGCCTTGTCCGGGCGTGTATTCGATGTATTCGTCTACGATTCTCGATTTTACTATCAGACTGCCGTCTCCGTCTACAGTGATGTTTCCTCCGCTTACCCGGACCTTCATCTCCGCACCTGTAGCGAGATTGCGTCTGGAGATAGCGACCTCCGCCGCCTTATTGCGGGCGGACTCCTCGTCATATCCGAATGCGGAGACAACCTCTATGTACGAATTGCGTTCTTCCTGAAAGAACCCCCCGGTCCATGCAGGACGGTCTCCCTTGCGTGCGTATTGTCCAAATGCCGCTATCGCAGGGAGCATTATGAGCAGCATGGCTGCCAGTATCTTTCTCATTATTATTCCTTGAATTTCTTGAAGTTCTCTTCCATCCTCTTACGGAAGTCGAATTCGTTGAATCTTACTTTCAGCTCCTCGTCATCTGATACATAATCTGCTATCGAGGCTGCGACTACCTCTTTGGAGATTCTGATGCCGACGTAGCAGCTGACATTGCCGCGTGCGTCTACGGATGAGTATTTGACGCAGTTCTCATCCGTGTCATTGATAATCCTGTCTATTACCTGAGTGCCGGCGCGTTCCATTTTCTCCTGGATATCAGTTCCGGCATTGGTTCCGATAGCGTTGCTGTAGTCATCGATCGCTCCTTTGTAGGCATGCTGCATCTTCTGGCGCACGATGCTCTGGGCATTGCTCAGGGCCATGGAGTGTACAGCTCCGATTCTGTTCTGAGAACCGCTCGCTATACCGGTGGCAGTGAAATACTCCTCTGTGTCATATTCCTGGCACGGAGCTTCGAATGTCTCACCGAAAGGGCTGTTGCTGGAAGCCGGAGCCGTCGCCATCTGCTTTGGAGCGCCACATGACATGACCATCAGAGACAGAACCGCAGAGGCTGCGGCAATTGAAAATTTTTTCATAAAAATTAAAGTTTATCCTTCTCCCCGGCTCCAGGAAGGTTAATCCTAAAAAGAAAGTGTGGAGCCGATTTTCGTCTATCTAACAGAAGGTTGTGGCGAACCTGACACGGATAGACGATACCCAATACTCCACACTCGTATAGATATGGTGATACCTAAACAAGAAAAGAGTGCTGTCCGTTGTCCCCGTGTCTGAAAATTGCCACATTTTCTGTTAAGGACAGTGCGAAAACACTTTCATTATGTCCGTTGACTTCTCAACGCGGACAAAGGTAGGAAAATATTTTCAATTACGGACAACACTCTCGGAGTATTGAACCGCAAATGTCGCGAATAATTCCCAATAAATAACAATCAAGTTTACACAAAACGGGACCGCCCCTGTATAGGACAGTCCCGTGTGCTGTTTGCCGTCTTTAAGATCTGCAGCCGGCTTACTCGTCGAGTATTCTGCAGAGGGCGGTGAAGACGTTTTCGATGGTGTCGTTGCCCTGAATCTCGCGGTAGTTGCCGTGACCCTTGTAGTAGGAGATGAGGGGCTCGGTCTTGTCGTGGTAGGTGGCGATGCGGTTCTCGATGATGCTGCGGTCGGTGTCGTCCTTGCGGCCCTCGATCTGGGCGCGGTGCAGGATGCGCTCGTAGACGAGCTCATCGGGGAGGGTGAGGGAGAGGACTGCGTCGACCTTGCCGCCGAATTCGGTGAGCATGGCGTCGAGGGCCTCGGCCTGGGCGATGGTGCGGGGGAAGCCGTCGAAGAGGAAGCCGGCTACGTCCCTGTTGGAGGCTATCTTGTTGCGTATCATGCCCTCCACTACCTCGTCGGGTACGAGGTCGCCGCGGTTGATGAGCTCAGCGGCCTTCTTGCCGAGCTCTGTGCCGGCGGCCATCTCCTGACGCAGGAGGTCTCCGGTTGAGAGGTGAAGATAATGGTATTTCTCGACGATCTGTTTGGCCTGGGTGCCTTTGCCTGCTCCCGGAGGGCCGAAAAGAATGTAGTATCTCATGATGTGTATAAGTGTTAAAAATGGTTAGTCGACGATGTAGATGTCAGGATACTGACGTCCGAGCTGGTCGTAGTCGAGGCCGAAGCCGACGATGAACTCGTTGCCTATCTCCATGGCGTGGTAGTCGATGGTTACGGTACCCTTGTAGGCGGCCGGCTTGAGGAAGAGGGTGCATACCCGGATGTCCTCTACGCCCATGTCCCGGAGCATGGCGTACATCTCGGTAATTGTCTTGCCGGAGTCCACGATGTCCTCCACGATGATGACGCGGCGTCCCCTGAGGCTGTCTGACACTCCGATGAGCTGCTTGACCTGGCCGGTGGAGGCGGTGCCGCAGTAGGAGGAGAGCTTGACGAAGGACAGCTCGCAGGAGAAGTCGATGTATTTCATGAGCGAGGCGGTGAACATGAAGGAGCCGTTGAGTACGCTCAGGAAGACTGGGGGCTGCGAGGAGCCGCGGTAGTCGAGGTTGATGCTCTCAGCGGTCTGACGGATGGCCGCCTCTATCTTCTCATTGGGAATGAAAAGCTTGAAATACTTGTCGTGAAGTTTTATCCT
>CALUPK010000054.1 GCA_944322575.1 uncultured Bacteroidales bacterium
ACCCTCAACCAGCTGCTGACCGAGATGGACGGCTTCGACGCCCGCAAGGGAGTGGTCATCCTGGCCGCCACCAACCGTCCGGAGAGTCTCGACAAGGCCCTGCTCCGCCCGGGCCGCTTCGACCGCCGTATCCAGATGGAGCTGCCCGACCTCGAAGGACGCAAGGCCATCCTGCAGGTGCATCTCATGCACGTAAGGCACGACAATGTGGATGTGGACGTAGTGGCCCGCGCCACCGCCGGCTCATCCGGAGCAGAGCTGGCCAACATCGTCAACGAAGCCGCCCTCCTGGCAGTCCGAATGGGACGCAGCAGCGTAACTACCGCCGACCTGGAGGAAAGCGTCGAGACCGTCATCGCCGGAGCCCAGAAGAAAGGCAAGGTCCTCTCGGAAACCGAACGCAGGACCGTATCCTACCACGAGATAGGCCACGCCATGGTAGCCGCGATGCAGACCCATTCGGCCCCAGTGCACAAAATCACCATCGTACCCCGCACCTCCGGAGCCCTCGGCTACACCATGCAGGTGGACAGCGGCGAGCAGGTGCTAATGACCCGCGAGGACCTCTTCAACCGCATCGTTACCCTGACCGGAGGCCGCGCGGCAGAGGAGATAGTCTTCGGTCAGATCACCACCGGCGCATCCAACGACATCGAGCAGGCCACCCGCCTGGCACGGGCCATGGTCACCCGCTACGGCATGAGCGACAAATATGACATGATGGCACTGGAGACAGTCAACAACGCCTACCTCGGCGGTGACACCTCCCTCGCCTGCTCGGCCGACACCGCAGCCGACATAGACCGTGAAGTGCTGAACATCATAAAGCAGGCCCACGAAAAAGCCCGCACCATCATCACCGCCAACCGCCCCGCCATGGACGAAGCCGCCGCCTATCTCCTTGAGAAGGAAACCATCACCGGTGACGAATTCATGGCCATCCTCGCCAGATACACCAAAACCTGAAGTCACACCTTCCGGATGGGTTCCCTGGACAAGTCTGGCGAGGGAGGTCTCAGAGGCCGGTCGGATCATAACGAAATCGAGAAGGTGGTGGAGAATGGTCACTTGACCCGGCACCTTCCGAATGACGTTCTCGAGCAGGGCCAGCGAGGAAGGCCTCCGAGGCCGGTCGGCTTATAACGAAATCGAGAAGGTGGTGGAGAAAGGTCACTTCACCCGGCACCTTCCGGAGGTGGGAGGACATCGTGAGCAGAAAGAACGTCCCTGCAGAACGTCTGAAGGCGATTCGGATTTTACGCAACTTCTGAAGGTGAGACGAAAACACGGGAATCCTGCACACCTTCGGAAGGTGGGGAAGGTACGGTGACGGGAGAAACGCGGCTACGGCAGACTCTAGTGGGGGCTCCGCTTCTGCGCACCTTCCGAAGGTGAGACGAAAACGCAGGAAATCTGCGCACCTTCGGAAGGTGGGGAAGGTACGGTGACGGGAGAAACGCGGCTACGGCAGGCTCTAGTGGGGGTTCTGCTTCTGCGCACCTTCCGAAGGTGGGACGAAAACGCGGAAATTCTGCACACCTTCCGAAGGTGGGAGGGTTTCCCGAAAGTGGAAATGCGGAAGACGGACGGGCATGACTCCTTCGGAAGGAGTGAGAAAGCGGAAGGGCAGGCTGGTCAGCCGATGAGCTCGAGGGCGATGCGGCCGCGCTTGAGGTCGACTTCGATGACCCGGACGCGGACGTGCTGGTGGACCTTGAGGACGTCGGAGGGACGGGCGACCCTGCGGCGGCGGCCGTCGGGGCCGGCGGCACCCATGCGGGAGACGTGGATCAGGCCGTTCTGCTTGATACCGAAATCCACGAAAGCTCCGAAGTCGGTCACGTTGGTAACTATGCCGGGCAGTTCCATGCCGGCCTGCAGATCCTCGATCGTGTGGATGTCCTCCGCGAACTCCAGCACCTTGTAGGAGGCACGCGGGTCGCGTCCGGGCTTGTCCAGTTCCTGCATGATGTCGGTCAGGGTCGGCATGCCCACCTCGTCGGACACGTATGCCTTGAGGTCTACGGCATCGCGCAGGTCCTTGCGGGCGATGAGCTCGGCCACACTCACTCCGGCATCAGCCGCCATCTTCTTTACTAACGGATAGCGCTCGGGATGCACTGCCGTGTTGTCTAACGGGTCGGCAGCCCCGGGTATGCGCAGGAATCCGGCGCACTGTTCGAAAGCCTTCTCCCCTAACCTCTTCACGTGAAGCAGGTCCCGGCGCGAGGCAAAGGCTCCGTGCTCGTCCCGGTACTCCACTATGTTGCGGGCCATGGCCGGGCCGACACCGGAGACGTATGCGAGAAGGTGCCGGGAAGCCGTATTGAGGTTGACACCCACACTGTTCACGCAGTTCTCCACCACCTCGTCCAGACGTTCTTTCAAAAGCCCCTGATCCACATCGTGCTGGTACTGCCCCACCCCTATCGATTTGGGGTCTATCTTCACTAATTCGGCCAGCGGGTCCATGATGCGCCGCCCGATGGACACGGCTCCGCGCACAGTCACGTCGTACTCCGGGAACTCCTCCCGGCCGACCGGTGAGGCCGAATATACCGAAGCTCCGTCCTCGCTCACCGAATACACGCGGACACCCTCGGGCAGGGCTATCTTCTTGATAAAGGCCTCGGTCTCACGGCCGGCAGTGCCGTTGCCGATAGCGATGACCTCTATCTTGTAGGTCTCGACCATATTGGAGATCTTCTTCATCGCCATGGTTCGCTCATTGCGCGGCGGATGAGGGAATATCGTATCGTTGTGCAGCAGGGCGCCCTGGGCATCTAAACAGACCACCTTGCAGCCGGTGCGGAAACCGGGGTCGATGGCCAGCACCCGCTTCTGCCCGAGAGGCGGAGCCATCAGGAGCTGCCGCAGATTGTCCCCGAACACGCGGATGGACTCGATATCGGCCCTCTCCTTGGCAGAGCGCAGCGTCTCGTTCTCTATCGACGGATGCAGCAGCCGCTTGAAGGAATCCTCCACGGCGTAGTCTATCTCTAAAGCAGCCGCCTCCGAAGGCGAGGGCTTACCGCGCAGCACCGACGAATATATCCGGTCTAAAGTCCGGTCCTTGTCCACGTCCACCTTCACGCTCAGCACCCCTTCCCGGGCCCCGCGCAGCACAGCCAGCACCCGGTGCGAGGGAGCCCGCGAGATATCCTCCGAGAATTTGAAATAGTTCCGGTACTTCGATGCCTCCTCGCTCTCCTCGTCCACTCCGGAAGCCACATGAGCCGTCAGCCGGCCGTACTTCGAGTACGAGCGCCGCATCATCTCCCTCACCGGTACCGACTCGGATATCCATTCGGCCATGATGTCCCTGGCTCCGGACAGCGCAGCCTCCGCATCTGGCACCTGCTCCGTGACATAGGAGGCGGCATCCTTCTCAGGACTCCTGGATTTGCAGGAAAATATCGCCTCTGCTAAAGGCTCCAGCCCCTTCTCCTTGGCCACCGACGCCCGCGTACGGCGCTTGGGACGGTAAGGCAGGTACAGGTCCTCTAAAACCACCGGGTCCAGGCACTCCCGGATCTGTTTCTCCAACTCAGGAGTCAGCTTCTCCTGCGAGGCAATGCTTTCCAGCACCGACTCCTTGCGCTTGGCCAGTTCCTCGAACTTCTCATTATAATGCTTGATCTCCGCCACCTGGGCCTCGTCTAACCCTCCGGTGCGCTCCTTGCGGTAACGCGAGATGAACGGCACGGTCGCCCCGTCCGCTATCAGTTCGATACAATGCTCCACCCTCCAGGGCGCCACGGACATAAGTCCCGCAATATAATTCACATACAAACTTTCCATACAGTCAATATTTTCACGAATATAAGAAAATTTCCCGAACCCAAATATGCGTTAGAATGGGTAAAATGCAAGGCATTGAGGTTCAGGGCGAAGGAGTTTACTGACGTAAATGACTGAGCCATGATACCGATAATGCCGCAGCAGTTTGCCCGTTATAACGCATATTTAATCGCAGGAGACGTCCTGCAGACGCTTGCGATAGGACGAGAATATCTTGGACTTGGAGACATACCCGACATACCGCCCGTCCTCGTCCACCACGGGCAGATTCCAGGCCCCTGTCTTGTCGAACTTCTCCATCACACTGTCCATCCGGTCGGTGGAGAGAACAGTAGCGGGAGCATTCTTCATCAGGGTGTAGAGCTTGGTCGTCTCGTATTTGTCCTTATCAAACATAATCTTCCGGATATCGTCCAGACCGATGTATCCGCGGTATATCCCCTCGTCATCCAGTACCGGATAGAGGTTGCGGGTCGAGCGGGCCACCGCCTTGACTAAGTCCCCGAGCGTGTCGTCCAGCCTGACCGAGGTAAAATCGGTCTCCACGAGATCGGAGGTCTGCAACAGGGTCAGCACGGCCCGGTCGCTGTTGTGAGTAATCAGGTCTCCGCTCTTGGCTAAACGCTTGGAATATATCGAGAACGGCTCGAAAGCCCTCATGGTGGCAAAGGAAATGGTCGAGACCACGATGAGCGGCAGCAGCAGCGCATAGCCCCCGGTAATCTCCGCTATCAGGAAGATGGCCGTCATCGGAGCCTGCATCACTCCGGCCATGAGTCCGGCCATGCCGACCAGGGCGAAATTGGCCTCGGGCACGGCGTGGAAACCCATGAGGTTGATGGTCCGCGCCAGTATGAACCCGGCGATACCGCCCACGATCAGGGTAGGTCCGAAGGTTCCTCCGACACCTCCGCCGGCATTGGTGAAGGACATGGCGAAGACCTTAAAGACCAGTACCAGCGCAAAATACACAGGTATCACCCACTTGTGCTCGAATATTCCGGAGAACAGGGAGTTCTCGAGAATCGTATCCGGATTGCCCTGCAGCATGTGTCCTAAGGACGAGTAGCCCTCCCCATACAGAGGCGGGAAGATGAATATCAGCAGACCCAGCATCCCGGCACAGAAGGCCCAGCGCTTGAAGGGATTGGATATCTTCTTGATACGGTCCTCTAACGATAGGGTCGTCCTCAGAAAATACAGCGAGACTATACCGCAGAACACTCCGAGCAGGATATAATACGGCAGATTGCCCATTGCGAAGGGGTCTACAGTACTGGTGAACGGCACCTCGCGGCCCAGGAACAGATACGAGACCGTAGTGGCCGTCACCGAAGAGAGCAGCAGCGGCAGGATGGAGGACATGGAGATGTTGAACAGCAGTATCTCCAGACAGAACAGAATACCGGCCATCGGAGCCTTGAAGATACCGGCCACAGCCCCGGCTGCACCGCAGCACAGGAGGATGGTCATGTTCCTGTAGGAAAGTCCCAGCGAGCGGGCCACATTGGAGCCTATCGCCGCACCGGTGTACACGATGGGAGCCTCCGCTCCGACCGAGCCTCCGAAACCGATGGTCACGGAACTCGAGAGCATGGAAGTCCACATGTTGTGCCGCTTTATACGGGAATTGTTGCGTGAGATGGCGAACAGAACCTTAGTCACCCCGTGTCCGATATCGTCCCGGACCACATAACGCACGAAAAGCAGGGAAAGAAGCATACCCGCACCGGGGTACAAAAGCAGGAGGAAGTTGTCCCAGGAGGCATCGAACCATCCCGTCAGCAACTTCCCTATAAGCTCGATAAGCGTCTTGAGCACTACTGCCGCGGCTCCGCTGCCCAACCCGACCACTACTGCGAGAATCATCATGACCCTCTGTTCGGGCTGGCGCTTGAGCCATATCAGCGGCCTAATCTTCCATCTGTTCATCCTCGCCCCCCTGGATCTCATCTCCGTTGTCAGGGAACACCTCGCCGCCTATCTCGGCTGCATCATCCACATCGTCATCGAAGAGATCTTCCTCCGCCTTCTCATAGTCATCGATATCCACATCTATCTTCACTAAATACACCGCGTCCGGTATATCCACCTCCACGGCATAGAAGCATGATCCGTCGGGCTTGTCCACTTTGAAGAGGTCTCCCATGTAGTCCGCGTAGCCTCTCGGATATTTCTCCTTGAAAGCAGCCTGAAGCTCAGGAGACATGTTGTCATAACTGATAACTGCCCTCTTCTTGGGACGGGCCGAAGATGATTTCACTTTCTGTTCCATATCTATTTTTTCTCTTTTCAAAAACGGCTGCAATTATAGTGCATTTTTTCTAAAAAAAAGAGATTTTTGGATTTTCTTTCCCGAGATGCTCCTCTCGACGAAAACCGGCCGCCCGGACAAGTCCTTTCCCGTATAGAACATCACCGAGGAGGCGGTCATGGGCGTAGGGGTGAAATCCTGCACCTGTTCCAGCTGCATACCCCTGAGTTCTTTATTCTTAGCCAGAGCCTTCATATCCTGTAGGGTGCATCCGGGATGTGAGGATATGAAATAAGGTACAATCCGGTAGGGCAGCCGCTCCCCGGCCGCAATCCTCGAGAACTCCCGCCTGAGCACGGAGAAAAGGGCGAACGGCGGCTTGGACATCAGCCTCAGCACATGGTCCTCCGTATGCTCAGGGGCCACCTTGAACCACCCGGAGGTGTGGTTGGTCACCACCTCCCTCAGGTATTTCTCCGAATACTCGTCGAGGAAGCCGTCCTTATCTAAGAAAAGGTCGTAACGTATGCCGCTGCCGATAAATGCCTTCCTCACCCCCGGAACGGCCGTAATCCGGCTGTAAAGCTCTAACAGCGCCTTGTGCGAATGCTCCATGTTCGGGCAGCGCGAAGGGAAAAGGCACGAGGGCCGGCTGCAGCGGGCACAGCGCGAGGCGTCCCGTCCGCGGAGACCGTACATATTGGCGGTGGGCGCCCCCACATCGGAGATTATTCCCTTAAAATGCGGCATGGCAGTCAGACGTTCCACCTCCCGGACGATGGACTCAGGACTGCGGCTGCGGATAAATTTTCCCTGATGGGCGGCAATGGTGCAGAAGGAGCAGCCTCCGAAGCACCCGCGGTGAATGGTAAGGGAGTTCTTGATCATCTCCCAGGCGGGAATGTCCTTCCCCCGGTAGCGGGAATGCGGCTGATTGGTGAATGGCAGGGCGTAATACGAATCCAGTTCTTCTGCCGTTTCCGGGGGAAAGGGGGGATTGACCTGCACATATCCTCCGGGATAGGGTTCAATGAGGGTGGCGGCATGCAGTCGGTTGGCCTCCCGCTCCTCCACATTGAAATCCTCGATAAATGCGTCCTTGTCGCGGCATACCCGTTCATAGCCGTGCAGCAGGAGCGTCCCCTCCCCGGCCCGGGGACATGGTCCCTCAGCAAAAAATGCGGTCTGCGGGATGTCTCTCAGGTCCTCTCCGGCGGCAATGGCACGGGCGGCGGCCACCACCGGCCTCTCCCCCATCCCGTAAATCAGCAGGTCTGCCCCGCTGTCCACTAAGACCGAGGGGAACAGGCGGTCCGCCCAGTAGTCATAGTGGGTCAGGCGACGCAGGGAGGCCTCGATGCCTCCGATGACCACGGGCACATCGGGATACAGACGCTTCAATATCCGCGTATATACGGTCACTGCATAATCCGGTCTGTGTCCGGCCTGCCCTCCGGGAGTGTAGGCATCATTGCTGCGGAGACGTTTGGCGGCAGTATAATGGTTGACCATGGAATCCATGGCCCCGGAGTTGACCCCGAAGAACAGGCGCGGGACCCCTAATTTCCGGAAGTCCCGCAGGTCGTCCTGCCAGCCCGGCTGTGGCACTACGGCCACTCTCCAGCCTTCCCGCTGCAGAACGCGGGCTATCATCGCCGTCCCCGACGAAGGGTGGTCGATGAAGGCGTCGCCTGAAAAAAGTATGATGTCGATGTAGTCCCACCCGAGTCTCTCCACCTCCTT
>CALUPK010000055.1 GCA_944322575.1 uncultured Bacteroidales bacterium
TCGATCTGGATGTAGCCGCCGGAGCGGAAGTTGAGGTGCTCGCCTGCGGGGAGCTTCACTACGAACTCCTTGATGAAGGTGGCCACGTTCTTGTTGCTTACCACCTCGCACTCGAGCTTCTTGATGCCGAGGATGCTCTGGGGCACGAGGATCTTGAGGTCCTCACGCACCTTGACCTGGCATCCGAGCCTCCAGTTGTTCTGCTGCTGCTTGCGGGTGAAGAATCCTACCTCGGTGGGCAGGATGCTGCCGCCGCCGGAGAGCACCTGGCATTTGCACATGCCGCAGCTTCCGCCGCCGCCGCAGGCAGAGGGAAGGAAGATCTTCTCATTGGAGAGGGTGGTCAGCAGGGAGGAGCCGGGATTTACATCGAGGACTCTCTCGCCGTTGTTGATGTCGATTTTGACATTGCCCTGGGGAGTCAGCTTGGCCTTGGCCACTAAAAGGAGGGCGACTAAGATCAGAGTAACTACCAGGAATGTGATGATTGATACTATAAGTAATGTAGTCATACTTCAGTCCTCCTATAATTGAATACCCATGAAGCTCATGAACGCGATACCCATGAGGCCGGTGATGATGAATGAGATTCCGAGGCCCTTGAGAGGCTTGGGAACGTTGGAGTAGGCGAGTTTCTCGCGGATGGCAGCGATAGCCACGATGGCGAGGAACCAGCCGATACCGGAACCGAGGGCATAGACTGTGGCGTAACCGAGGTTGGCGAAGTCCCTTTCCTGCATGAAGAGGGAGGCACCCATCACGGCGCAGTTCACAGCGATAAGGGGCAGGAAGATTCCCAGTGACGAGTACAGGGCGGGGGAGAACTTCTCCACGATCATCTCCACGAGCTGAGTGATGGCCGCGATGACGGCGATGAAGATGATGAAGCTCAGGAAGCTGAGGTCGAGGTCAGCGAGAGCGGGGCTGATCCAGGACATGGCTCCGGGGGTGAGGAAGAACTTGTTGAGCAAGTAGTTGATAGGCAGGGTGACGAGGATTACGAAGATCACTGCGATACCCAGGCCGAAGGCCGTCTTGACATTCTTCGATACAGCCAGGAATGAGCACATCCCCAAGAAGTATGCGAAAATCATATTGTCGACGAATATCGACTTGACAAATAGACTTAAATAATCCATAGTGATGTGCTTTTATTATTTTTCGATAAGTTCTTTCTGAATGCCTCTCTGCAGCCAGATGAACAGACCTACCAGGATCAGGGCCATGGGAGGCAGGATGATCAGGCCGTTGTTCATGTATCCGGCTTCATACCAGCCGTCAGGAATGATCTGATGTCCGAACAGAGTACCGGAGCCCAGGAGCTCGCGGATGAAGGCCAGAGCCACGAGAATCATACCGTAGCCGAGACCGTTGGCGATACCGTCAACGAATGAGGGCCAGGGCTTGTTGCCGAGGGCGAAGGCCTCGATGCGGCCCATGATGATACAGTTGGTGATGATCAGGCCGACGTACACGGAGAGCTGCTTGCTGACATCGTAGGCGTATGCCTTGAGGAACTGGTCGATGAGAATCACGAACAGGGATACGAGCACCAGCTGCACGATGATACGTATACGGTTGGGAATCGTATTTCTGAGGAGGGATGCGAACAAGCTTGAGAATCCGGTCACGAAGGTAACCGAGAGAGCCATCACGCAGGCAGGCTCAAGCTTTACGGTAACTGCCAGTGAGGAGCAGATACCCAAGACTAAGACCGTTACCGGGTTGGCCTTGAAAAACGGGTTTTGATATATTTCCTTTTTCATGATTATCTTTCAGCTTTCTGTTTTTCAAGATAAGGTTCATAATATTCGAGCCACTGACGGATGGCGTTCTCCAGGGCACGGCTGGTGATGGTGCCGCCGGAGATGGCGTCGATCTCATGGGCAGAGCCTTCGGGTGCGCCTCCCTTGACTACTGTCACGGATACCAGGCTGCTTCCGTCGAAGATGGACTTGCCGATGAACTGGCCGCTGAACATAGGTGTGGCTATCTCGGCGCCCAGACCGGGAGTCTCGCCCTTGTGGAGGAAGGTGGCTCCGTAGATGGTGTTGTAGTCATCCTTGAGGGATACATAGCCCCAGATAGGACCCCAAAGACCGGCTCCGTAGATGGGGAAGATCTCGACCTTGCTGCCGTCGTCTAAGGTGCAGACGAAGACAGGGAGGGTGAGCTTCGAGACATCGGGATTGGCCTGCTTCATGATGTCGTACTGGGATTTCAGACCTGCTGTCAGGGCGAGGGAGAATGCGTCTCCTTCCACCTTGTTGCCCTGTGCGTCGACCAGATAGGAGTCGGTGATGTACTTGTTGAACTCCTGCTCTACGTAGGCGTTCTTGTCGGAGGCCTCATCGGCGCCCTGCCCGAGGTTTACGGAGGACAGGATGCTCTGGCGGGTCTCGGTATTCACGTTGGCCTGCTGTTTGCCGCTCAGGGATACGGACACGTACGCGAGAACAGCAGCCACGATCACCACCATGATGGTGGAGTAGATGATAGTATATGTGTTACTGTTGGTATTCATAGTGTGATTCTCCCTTATTGATTGATTTGAGCTCTCTTGAGACGGTTCTTGATGTTCCTCTGAACTACACAGTAGTCAATCAGAGGAGCAAAGGTGTTCATGAGCAGGATGGCCAGCATCATTCCCTCGGGGTAACCGGGGTTGAACACTCTGAGGATGATGGTGAAGGCTCCGATCAGGAAACCGTAGATCCACTTGCCGGTCTCGGTCTGGGCCGAGGTCACGGGGTCGGTGGCCATGAAGACTGCTCCGAAGGCGAAGCCGCCCATGATCAGGTGCTCCCATGCGGGAAGTGCGAGATAGGACGATGCGTCAGGAGCAAGGGCGTTGCAGAGGTAGCCTACAGCCAGTGCTCCGACAACTGTGGACAGCATGATTTTCCAGCTTGCCACTCCGAAGAACAGCAGGATGGCGGCGCCGATGAGGATAGCTGCTGTAGAGGTCTCACCGGGACATCCGGGGATGAATCCGAGGAACATGTCCAGTGCCGAGGGCATATTGGAGAAATTGCCGAGAGCCGCGTCCGCGAGGGGTGTCGCTCCGGAATATCCGTCCACGCCGGCAACCCATACCTTGTCACCCGACATGCTGGCAGGGTAGGCGAAGAAAAGGAATGCCCTGGCGATGAGGGCGGGGTTCCAGATGTTCATGCCTGTGCCTCCGAATACCTCCTTGCCGATGATGACGGCGAAAGCCACTGCGAGGGCCAGGATCCAGAGGGGAGTGGTGATGGGCACGATCAGGGGGATGATCATACCGGTAACGAGGTATCCCTCATTGACCTCATGTCCGCGGATCTGAGCCGATGCGAACTCGATGCCCAGACCTACGATGTAGGATACGAGGTAGAGGGGAAGTATCTTGAGGAATCCGTACCACACTTTTGCCCAGAAGGTCATGTCACCTCCTGCGGCGAGATTGTGCTGGTCGCCGATGTTATAGATACCGAAGAGGAAAGTGGGGATCAGGGCGACCACCACGATGATCATGACTCTCTTGAGGTCGTTGCAGTCCCTTACGTGCGAGCCTCTCTTAGTGACGGTATTGGGCACCCGGAGGAACGACTGGAAGGCCTCGATGGTGGAGTCGAATATTGAGCCTTTTTTCTCTTTCTTTTCCATATTGCTTATGCCATTTCTTTAATCATGAGGTCAATACCCTTGGATACGATAGCCTGGATGTCTATCTTCGAAGGGTCAATGTATTCGCAGAGGGCGAAGTCCTCCTCGACCACCTCGTAGATGCCGAGCTGCTCCATCTTGTCGATGTCCTCGGCGAGGATAGCCTTGAGCAGGTACACGGGGTAGATGTTCATGGGGAACACCTGGGCGTACTTGTTGGTCATTACGAAAGCTCTCACGCCTCCGTTGAGGTTGGAGTCCATCTTGTATTTCTTCTTGGGGGTGAGCCAGGAAAAATAGGTGGATGCGAAGCTGTACTTCTTGGTCCTGAAAGGCTTGGCCCATCCGAATGTTTCGTAGTAGGTGCCTTCGGTTATCAGAGAGATGCAGTCATCGTAGAAGCCGAGGTATCCGTCCTTGCCGACGTTGGTGCCGGTGAGGATGTTGCCGCTGATGTAGCGGACGGGGCAGCCCTGCTGGAGCTTCTCCACGTTGTCGTTGACCATGTCGGCGATGTTGCTAAGGCACATGCCGCTGATGCACTTGATGTATCCGGGGTTGCTTACGCGGGGGCCTCCGACGGCCACTGTCTTGCGCATGTCTACCTTGCCGGTGTTGAAGAAACGGCCCATGATGGCCAGCATCTGGAGATTGACGGTCCAGATCAGGTCTCCTTTGTTGATGGGGCAGACGTGGTTGATCTGCACGCCCACGTTACCTGCGGGGTGAGGTCCGTCGAAGATGTGGAACTCGACTCCGGTCAGCTTGTGGAAGGGAGAACTTGCATGGGTCTTGGCATAGAGGCCGAAATGAATCTTGGGAGCAAGCTTGGCGAGTACATTGACGGCGGTCTGGATGTTGTCCACCTCGTCTTTCAGAATGTAGTCGTAGTCCGCTGCTAAGGGAGCGGTGTCGAATCCCGAGATGTAAACGGCCAGGGGACGTGTCTCAGGTGAGGGCACGATGCCGTAGGGGCGCTGCTTGATGCAGGGCCACAGACCGCTCTCCAGGAGGGCTGTGACGGCCTGTTCGGCGGTGATGGCCTCAGGCTTGGGCAGATTGAACTCGGCATATTCCGTTTCCGGGGCAGCCTTGACTCTGACTTCGAGAAGCTTTCTCTTCTCGCCTCTGACAATTTCGCTGACAGTGCCGCTCACCGGTGAGGTGAACCTGATCTCAGGTCTCTTTTTATCGACAAAAAGGACGGTTCCGGCCTTGACGGCGTCACCTTCCTTTACTGCGAGTTTGGGGATAAGACCTTTGAAATCGGTTGGCTTGACTGCTACTGTCTCAGAAACTATCGTTTTGAGGATTTGGGCGGACGGCACACCCTCGACGGGAATGTCGAGCCCTTGTTTCAATTTTATATAGTCAACCATATCCTATATTATTATATATGAAAATTCGGGTGCAAATATAGATAAAACTTTTGTAGATTTGCGCTGAAAATTAAAAAGAATGCAATATGAATTTGTCGGGGTTGAACAGTGTTCAGCAAGAGGCAGTTAGGTGTGCTGACGGAGCTTCTATAATCATCGCCGGAGCCGGATCCGGGAAAACTCGCGTGCTTACGTGGAAGATTGCGTGCCTGATAGAGTCGGGCGTGGAGCCGTCCTCAATCATGGCCCTTACCTTCACCAACAAGGCGGCCAAGGAGATGAAGGAGCGCATCGCGTCCATCGTCGGCCGGGACCGCTCGCGCCGTCTGTGGATGGGCACTTTCCACTCCATATTTGCCCGCATACTCAGGGAGTACGCCGACCTTCTGGGCTTTCCTAAGGCGTTTACGATATATGACGCTACTGATGCCAAGAACGCAGTCAAGATGTGCATCAAGGAACTCCAGCTCGACGACAAGGTCTACAAGCCAGGCGAGGTACTCTCCCGCATATCCACTGCGAAGAACTATCTGGTCACGGCGGAAGCCTACATGAACAATCACGAGGCCATCCGCAAGGACACCCAGATGCGCAAGGGCCGTATATGCGATGTGTACAGGCTGTATTCGGAAAAATGCAGGAAGGAGGGAGTCATGGATTTCGACGATATCCTATTGTACACCAACATCCTCCTGAACCGTCATCCGGAGGTGGCGGAGAATCTCAAGAATGTCATCTCGCATATCCTGGTGGACGAGTATCAGGATACCAACATGGCGCAGTACCGGATAGTCAACCTGCTGGCCCGCGACCGCCGCAACCTCACCGTTGTAGGCGACGACTCCCAGAGCATCTACGCCTTCCGCGGGGCAAGGATTCAGAACATCCTCAATTTCAAGCGGGACTATCCCGAGGCCAGGGAGTTCCGCCTGGAGCAGAACTACCGCTCGACCCAGGTAATCGTCAATGCCGCCAACTCCGTCATCGCCCATAATCAGAACCGTCTGAAGAAGGAGTGCTTCTCCGAGGGCGACCGCGGTGAGAAGATAGAGCTCATCAAGGCTTACAATGAGCAGGACGAGGCCTCGTCCATCGTATCCTCCATCATGCGGCGCATCTATTCCTCCAAGGCCTCATACGATTCATTCGCCGTCCTCTACCGTACCAATTCCCAGTCGAGGGTGCTGGAGGAGGCTCTCCGCCGCCGCAATATACCTTATATTATATATGCCGGTCACTCCTTCTACGAGCGGAAGGAGGTCAAGAACATGCTGGCCTATCTCCGCCTGGTGCTCAATCACAATGACAATGAGGCCTTCCGCCGTATCGTCAACCTTCCCGCCCGCGGGATAGGACAGACCTCCCTGAGCCGTCTCGGCGAGGCTTCCGCCGCCACCGGCATCCCGCTGCTGGAGATGTGCCGCCAGAGCGGTCTCGACCGCTTCGACATCAAGGAGTCCACGGCCGCCAAGCTCCGGATGTTCGCCGATATGATCGACGGCTACTCGTCCAGGATAGCCTGCGATGACGCCTACACCCTTGCGGTGGCGGTGGCGGAAGGTTCCGGATACCTCCCTTCACTGAAGGCGGACCTGTCGGTCGAGGGCATCTCGGCTCTGGGCAATGTCTCCGAGCTGCTGAACGGTGTCAAGGAGTTCGTGGACCAGGAGGTAGAGGCTGCTGAGGAAATGGGAGAGCACGGCCGTATCCCCTCGCTCGAAGCTTATATGGAGAATGTCGCCCTGCTGACCGATGCTGACAATGCCGACGAGGAGGATGAGAACAACCGGGTGAAGCTGATGACCGTCCACGCCTCCAAGGGCCTGGAATTCCCCTACGTCTACATCTCGGGTATGGAGGAGAATCTTTTCCCCTCGTTCATGTCCGGTGAGAGCCTGGAGTCGGTGGAGGAGGAGAGAAGGCTCTTTTACGTCGCATTGACAAGGGCCGAGAAATCCGTCACCGTGTCATACGCCGGCAGCCGCTTCCTGAACGGGAAGACCTCTGCCTGCCGTCCGAGCCGCTTTCTCAAGGAGATAGATCCGCAGTATCTGGACGGAACGGTGGAGGATTATTCGACGGTAGGCGGCAATGATTATGATGAGGAATATGTCCCGCGGACGCCGGTCCGCACTGCTCCGGATATGTCCCGGTTCCGTAAGCTCACGCCATTAGAATCCTGCTCCTCGCAGACTCCTTCCGGCGGACATTTATCATCATCTGTAATGATGGGGGATATGAGTGTTGCAGGCGGCGACCGGGTCAGACATGACCGCTTTGGGACCGGAACCGTGGTTTCGGTGACCGGAACCGGTGGAGATGCGAAGGCAGTGGTGAAATTTGACGCCGGAGGTGAAAAAACTTTGCTTTTGAAGTATGCCAGACTCCAAAAAATGTGATTTTGGCATGAATATTGTAATAAAATTAGACGAAGTTTTTCATAGTTTAAGTTTAGGTTAAGTAGCAG
>CALUPK010000056.1 GCA_944322575.1 uncultured Bacteroidales bacterium
GAGAAAGGCTGTTTGCCCCGGCACCTTCCGGATGGGGTTTCCGGGCAGGGCCGGCGAGAGAGGTCTCCGAGGCAGGTCGGCCTACAACGAATTCGAGAAGGTGCCGGAGAAAGGACGTTTGCCCCGGCACCTTCCGGATGGGGTTCCCGGGCAGGGCCGGCGAGAGAGGCTTCCGAGACAGGTAGGCCTATAACGAATTCGAGAAGGTGCCGGAGAAAGGCTGTTTGCCCCGGCACCTTCCGGATGGGGTTTCCGGGCAGGGCCGGCGAGAGAGGTCTCCGAGGCAGGTAGGCCTATAACGAATTCGAGAAGGTGCCGACAGAAGTGGCTTTTCGCCGTCACCTTCTCTACAGCATCTGAATAACATCTCCACTCCTTCCGAAGGAGTCAGCGGATAAAGACATACGCACAGTCAGCATTCAGCACTGTACGGATTAACCGACTGCGGCACGTTGTATGATTTTTATACAATTTTCAAAAAATTAGACACTTTACGTGTAAAAATTTTACAATTAGCCATTTTAGAGAATTGATTAATTAGTTGTATTTCAGCATATTGTGACTTTTGGCACAATTTTGGCTACATCTTTGAGACATAAGATAATACGCTAAAACATGAAGTCTTTTCTCCGATTCATCTCCCGCAACAGCCTCTACACGGTGATAGAGGTGGCGGGCATGGCCATTGCCCTGGCTTTCATTATATTCATCGGAACATACGTAAATCAGGAGAGCAGTTACGACACGTTCGTCGGCGAGGATATCTACATCGGTTCGGATTCTAAGTTCTTCGGTCTCAGCGGGACGATCAAGGGGTCTGTCGAGGGACGCTATCCGGACATTGAGGCCATCTGCCGGCTGATCGGCACCAAGTTCCTCAACGGGCTGGATCTGAGCACTTCGATAGGCGATGAGACTCTGGTGCAGAATGCCCTGTGTGTGGATTCCAACTTTCTGTCGCTCATCCCCGTACCAATGGTCTCCGGAGACAGAGGCAGCGCGCTTGAGGCCACCGGATCGGTCATCATCTCCCGTTCCTTCGCCGACCAATGGTTTCCCGAAGGCAATGCCGTAGGCAACAGCGTGGACATCACAGCCGGTGGGGAAAAAGCCAGTCTGCTGGTCACCGGCATATTCGAGGATATGGAACGGACCGTGCTGCCGCAGTGCGATATGATATACCGCCTGGACTTCTTGGAGAGATACGTTCCATATCTGACACGCAACGGCAACGGTACGACAGCAACCCTCTACAAGATACGCGAAGGAGCTGACCTTAGCACCATCAGCCGGGAAATTCTGGGAATACTGAAAGAGAGCGACGCTCTCTATATGTCCGGTATCTGCACTGAATACCGCCTGATCCCTTTCAAGGAGGTGCACTACGGAAGCGGGGCCAATTACCCCTTCCCCTTCGAGAACATCGTAAACCGGGACATGCTGCGGCTCTTCACCGCCGCCGGAGTGCTGCTGCTGGTATTTGCCCTGCTCAACTACATCTCGCTGACCACAGCCCAGGTGGGATTCAGAGTCAGGGAGATGGCGACCCGCAGGCTGATAGGTTCCTCCCGCGCAGGCATCATCCTCCGCTACATCGGAGAGTCCTTGGCCGTGACTGCCGTGGCCTTCATACTCGGATTTATCCTCGCCGAGGCCACCTCTCCCCTCTTCAACACCCTCATCGGCAAGACCTACAGCCCGCTCGCGTCCCTTACCTGGGGCACGGCCGCACTGTGGGCCGGAGTCATCGTGCTGCTGTCAGTCATCGCCGGCATCATCCCAGCCATGATGGTGTCGCGCTACAGGCCGATAGACATCGTCCGGGGCGAGTTCTCGAGGGCGAGCAAGATGATACTCGGAAGGATTTTCCTGGTAGTCCAGAACGTCGCCGCCATCGGAGCCGTAGCCATCTCCATTGCCATGTTTCTGCAGCTGCGCCACATGGTGGAGAAGCCCATGGGCTATACCAGAGACTCCCTTGTAGACGTGACTGCCTCCAATACTCAGAATCCCGACGACTTCCTCAAGGACCGGCTGAAGTCCCTGCCGTGCGTGGCGGAAGTGGGATGGACACAGGGCTGTCCGGCGGGCGGGCGCAGAAGCTTGTGGGGTATGGAACTCGACGGCAACCGCTACAGCGTAGTCATGTTTGACGGAGACACCACGGCTCTGCGCCTGCTGGGAGTGAGAGTCCTCAGCCAGAATGCAGAGCCCCTGCCCGGCACATTTTACTTTACCCGCAGGACTGCCGCCGCTTTAGGGATGGACATGAATACGACTCTGTTCGAATATGACTACGGTGCCATCAACGTCTGCGGTATCATCGACGACCTGTGGATGGGCAACGCCAACTCCACCGACAACGACATGCTGATATGGACCGTACAGCCGTCGGAGCCCCAGTCGCTCGGCAACATGATATCCCTGGTCGTGAAAGTCAACGGAGACCCGGATGATGCTGTCCGCACGATACAGGAATTCTACGCCCGCGAGAAACCGGACCTGAGCGTCACCGTAGAGACCTACGAGAACATCTACCGCCGCACTTACACCGCCGAGGACCGCAGCCTCAGGATCACCGGCCTTTTCGCCCTGCTCACCATCGTCCTGACAGTCATGGCCATGGTCGCCATGAGCACCTACTACGCCCGACAGAGAGCCAAGAGCACAGCCGTCCGCAAGATTATGGGCTGCTCGCGGACGGAAATCTATACCCATACGCTCGCCAGCTTCATGTCCGCATCGCTGATTGCCGCGGTGATAGCCATTCCCCTGATTTACACCTACACAGGACGGTGGCTGCAGACCTACTCATACCACATAGGCAACTATTGGTGGATATACCTGCTGGCGCTGCTCATCGTGGCGGCTATCGCTGCTCTCGCCATTACCTACAGGGCCGTGCAGCTGATGAATACCAATCCTGCCATTGCTCTTCGCAAAGACTGATTTGTGCCAGAAAAGGCAAAATGCTGCGTTGTCTGACACAAATAGAGTTCGGCACGATTTTTTCAATGTCATACGGCATCAGTTATTAAACAGTTTTTAAATGGGTTTAGAAATTCTACTAATCGTCGTCATCGCCATCGCCGGCATGAT
Organism: uncultured Bacteroidales bacterium; assembly: GCA_944322575.1. Classification (GTDB taxonomy): domain Bacteria; phylum Bacteroidota; class Bacteroidia; order Bacteroidales; family UBA932; genus Coprenecus. The sequence goes on from CALUPK010000056.1 coordinate 3,100, forward strand.
AGTGCAGGGCAGACTGCAGAAGGTATTTGACAAATATTCCAGAGTGATGTTCCACGGAGGGCTCACCGGCCGGGAAGTAGCGGAGAAAATGCTGCGGGACCACGGCATCCGCGACGTGCGGGTAACCAATGTCAGCGGCCATCTCACCGACCACTACAATCCTGCCAACAAGACCCTGAATCTCTCCGACTCGGTATACAACAGCAACAGCGTGGCAGCAGCGGCCGTAGCAGCCCACGAGTGCGGACACGCCGTACAGCACGCGGAGGGCTACGCTTTCCTAAAGATGCGCTCGGCTCTCGTGCCCATCGTGCAGTTCTCCTCGATGTTCGCCCAGATAGTGATTATCCTGGGACTGATCATGATGACTGCCTTCCCTGCCCTCTACTGGATAGGCATCGCGATGTTCTTCATGATCTTCCTCTTCAGCGCCATCACACTCCCGGTGGAGTACAATGCCTCGGCCCGCGCCCTCGCCTGGCTGGAGCGCTCCAACACTCTCTCCACCGTCGAGCTGGACCAGGCCCGCACCACCCTCCGCTGGGCTGCACGCACCTACCTCGTCGCCGCCCTCAGTGCCTTAGCCTCCCTCGTATATTACTTGGGATTCAGGCGCAGTGAATAATTGACGTTTTTAAAAACGCACTATTGTTTAAAAACGTATAAATTTGATACAAGGCGGCTTCGGCTGCCTTTATTTTTGTAACTTTGTTCGTGTTTAATCTTTAATGCTGATGGAATATGGAAAAAGCGAAAGAAGAAAAGATCGGACAGACTCAGAAGCAGCAGCTCCAGCAGGGTTCAATGAACAGCACCGGTACCGGAGAAAAAAGGAAGGTCAGCAGGACCTGGGAGGCCGCCATGCGGTATAAAGGCAGTGTGATAGTTCTTGACCCTACACTGTATGAGCGATGAGATACCTGATAGATACGAACATCATCGTTTATATCATCAGCGACCCTGATTCTCTGGACAATGACGTAAAAGCGATAATAGCAGACCCCGACAACATACTTTATACAAGTGCCGAATCTGCAAAGGAGCTGGTCATCGCATACAGAAACAAAGGGTTGCTGACAAAACGATGGAAAAATGTAGAAGACATGCTGCATTCGATTGAAGACGAATACTGCATATACATCCGTCCGCTCAACCGCGAGCATATATACACCTACGCAAGACTCCGGCTCAACACCCAGCAGGACCACAAGGACCCGTCAGACCACGTCATCATCTCCCACGCCATCACGGAGCATCTGCCGCTTATATCCAGCGACACCCGTTTCGGCTACTACCGTCCCCAAGGCCTCGACTTCATCCATAACCAGCGGTAGCTGCCGCTACAGATACTGCTTGGTGATGGAGCGGGGAGCGGAAAGCACACCGGAAGGGACGCCGGAGTAGAGGATCTCGCCGCCGGAGCCGCCGCCGTAGGGGCCGAGCTCGATGAGCCAGTCGGCGGACTTGATGAGGTCCGTGTTGTGCTCGACGAGGATGACGGTATTGCCGGCCGAGACCATGGAGCGGAACAGGCGGCCGATATGCTCCACATCCTTGAAATGCAGGCCGTCAGTAGGCTCGTCGAGGATGAATATCCTGCGGCTCTGACCGAGGCGTGAGGCCAGCTTCATGCGCTGGAGTTCTCCGCCGGAGAGAGTAGACAGAGCCTGATTCAGATGCAGATAGACCAATCCGACATCCATCAGCGGACGCAGTTTCTCTTCTATCACCGTACCGGCGAAATAGCGGGAGGCCACCCGCACCGTCATGTCCATCACCTGAGCGATATTGTACTCTCCGCGGATCTTATATTGCAGGGCCTCGGGCGAATAGCGCAGACCTCCGCAGGCCTCGCAGACCGTCTCCACCGAATCCATGAAGGCCATCTCGGAGACGATTACCCCTTTGCCTCCGCAGACCGGACAGCCGCCCTTCGAGTTGAAGGCGAACCAGTCCGAGCTGACCTTATTTTCCTTGGCAAAAATCTTCCGGATGTCGTCGGCCACGCCCATATAGGTGGCCGGTGTGGAGCGGAGGGACGCTCCGATATTTTTCTGACTGATATACTCGATGTCCTCCTGCACAGGATATGCGTCCATCAGGCACTGGATCAGCGAGCTCTTGCCCGAGCCGGCCACTCCTGCCACGACTGTCAGCACGCCGAGCGGGAAGTCCACCGAGATGTGCTTGAGATTATGCAGCGAGGCATTCTCCACCTTGAAGAAAGACTCGGGCTGCAGCGGGGCCGGATTGAAATCCGAGGTCATCTCCAGCATACGGCCGGTATCGGTGCCGCTCTTAAGCAGACCATCGAGCGGACCCTCGTACATTATCCGGCCGCCTTCCATTCCGGCACCGGGCCCCATGTCCACGATGTGGTCCGCGATACGGATCATCTCCTTGTGGTGCTCGACGAGCAGGACCGTGTTGCCGTGGTCACGGAGCTTGCGGACCGAGTTCTTGAGCAGGGCGATGTCGTGGTTGTGCAGGCCGACGCTGGGCTCGTCGAGGATGTAGAGCAGGTCGGAGAGGGACGAGTTGATGTACTTGGCTATCTTGCATCTCTGGGCCTCGCCGCCGGAGAGCGTACCCACCGAACGGTCTAAGGTCAGGTATCCCAAGCCTATCTCCTCCAGGGCCTCAAGCCGGCGAAGCACAGCCTGCCTTATATCCTGGGCCAGCGGACTTTCGAGCATTCCGCCCGGCTGAGGCTCAGCCAGCCACTGACGCAGTTCCGACACCGACATGGCCGTCACCTCAGCGATGTTCTTCCCGTCTATGCGGCAGGTGAGCACCTTGGGGTTGAGCCGGGTACCTCCGCAGTCAGGGCAGATACCGGTGCGGAGCATGGGGTCCAGGACCTTGCGGTGCAGCAGGCCTTCCTCGGAGTTGATGATGCTGCGGTACATGCGGGGTACCAGGCCCTCGTATTTGGCCGTCTTAGGCCAGTTCGACGGAGGGTTCTTGAGGCGGATCTGGGGCGAATACAGGAAGAGGTCCAGTTCCTCTGGGGTGTAGTCGCGGATCTTCTTGTCGAGGTCGAACAGGCCGCTGTGGGCGTAGCGGATCCATCTCCAGCCGCCTTTGTGGAATGCGATGTAGTGAATCGTATCCTCGTCATTGAGGCTCTTGTCGAAGTCCACTAACTTATGGATGTCCAGCTCGCGTATCTCTCCCAGGCCGGAGCAACGGGGGCAGCTGCCCTGCGGATGGTTGAAGGAAAATGTGTCGGAATATCCTACGAAAGGCTGTCCGACGCGGGAAAAGAGGAGCCGCAGCAACGGGTGGATGTCCGTGTAGGTGGCTACCGTCGAGCGGGAATTGGAGGCCGGTTTCTTCTGGTCAATGACTATCGCCACGGGCAGGTTCTCCACGCTGCCGACATGCGGGCGGCCGTACTTCGGGAGGTACTGCTGCACGAATGAGGGGAAGGTGTCGTTGAGCTCGCGGCGCGACTTGGCCGCCACCGTATCCAGCACCAGCGAGGACTTGCCTGAGCCGGACACTCCGGTGAACACCGTTATCTGATACTTCGGGATGCGCAGCGAGACGTGCTGCAGGTTGTTCTCGCACGCATCGTTAATCGTTATATATTCTCTGTCTGTCATAATTCGTAAATCTATTCACTTAAACCGCAACGGCACCGAATCGCAGGATTTGCTGCCGTTGTGGATACCGCCGGAAGCACATACCGCCTCCACAGGCATTCTGAACCGCGTCACCGGTCTCTCCTCTTGCCACAACGGCACCGAATCACGGAAATTGCTGCCGTTGTGGATGCCGCCGGAAGCACATACCGCCTCCACAGGCATTCTGAACCGCGTTACCGGTCTCTCCTCTTGCCACAACGGCACCGAATCACGGAAATTGCTGCCGTTGTGGATACCGCCGGAAGCACATACCGCCTCCACAGGCATTCTGAACCGCGTCACCGGTCTCTCCTC
>CALUPK010000057.1 GCA_944322575.1 uncultured Bacteroidales bacterium
CAGCTGTTCTACGGCAGCAAGACATGCGCCGACCTGCACGACAAAGAGACAGGCCTGTATCTCTACGGAGACCTGTATATCGCCGACGAATTCATCAGAGAATATCAGGATTAAATACCACCATCAGCCTCTACGACCTCTCCGAGTGGCTGCACTAATCCTTCACGTATCCGATTCTCCGCCGCTGCACAGGCTCATCCTCTGCCCTTCCGGCAAGTTCCGACAAAGCTGCATACACATTGTCCAGCTCCTGCCGCAGCTCTTTTGACATCTCATCGATATGCTCTGCATTCTCTTCTCCAACTTTCTGCAAAAGATCCATCCTGGCACGCAACTCCGCAAGCTCAACCGACAGCCGGCCTGTCGCAGCAAGATGATTCCTTATCTCGACAAAAACACGCATAATCTCTATGCTGACATTCACCGCCACAGGACTTCTCAGTACGGCTGACAGCATGGCTACCCCCTCTTCTGTAAAAGCAAAAACCTGCCCTGGCCCAGGATTATAGCCAGGGGATATCACATTTTGTGATATCCCTATGAGCATCAGCCTATTAGCCTCCTCTTTAGTTAATTTCAGCATAAAATCATCCGGAAATCTGTCCATATTCCTGCGCACCGCCTGTTTCAAAGTCCTGTTCTCCACTTGATAAAGCCTTGCCAGGTCGAAATCCAGCATGACACGCACTCCGCGCACTTCATAAATCATACTCCTGATAGTTTCCAGTTCCATAGTAACTCCGATTTGCACCAAAGGTATGAAAATACCGGACGCTCCCAGGAAAAATTAAGATATAATCACTACTTTTGAAGATTTTAAATTTTTCGGAAAATATAAAATGAGCAAACGGGTACTGATCATAACCTACTACTGGCCGCCGACAGCCGGCTCGGGCGTGCAGCGGTGGCTGAAAATGTCCAAATATCTGCCGCAGCACGGGTGGCAGCCGGTCATCTACACACCTGAGAATCCGGAGGCGGGCTTGACGGACGAATCCCTGCTGAGGGACATCGCTCCGGAGGTGGAGGTCATCAAGCGGCCAATCCTCGAACCGTACGCCGTATTCAACGCTCTGACAGGCAATAAGGGGAAAAATTCCGGGAAGGCTTCGGCCGGATCGGGCGCCGTCAACCCCATCAACGCCGTCGGCCACAAGTCTCCCCTGATGCGCCTCTCCCTATGGCTCAGGGCCAATGTCTTCGTCCCCGACCCCCGCTTCCTGTGGATCCGGCCCTCCGTCAGGTTCCTGAAACAATACCTCCGCGAGCACCCCGTCGACGCCATCATCAGCACCGGCCCGCCCCATTCGATGCACCTGATAGCAAGGGCCCTGCACCGTTCGACCGGCATCCCCTGGACAGCCGATTTCCGCGACCCGTGGACCCGGATATTCTACTTCAAACACCTTCCGCTGACCCGCCGGAGCCGGAAGAGGTACGCCGCCATGGAGCTCTCGGTGCTGCGCGAGGCAGACCATGTGGTGGCCGTCACGGACAATATGGTACGGGACTTCCTGGAGGAACTGGAAGCAGATAAAAAGCGCGGCGCCTCAGGACGGCAGACTGCCGGTGACAGCTCTGAGACTGAGCAGAAAGACAAATTCTACGTCATCGAGAACGGCTACGACGAGGCGGACTTCACCGGCATCACGGCCGCAGAGCTTCCGGCAGGATTCAACCTCGTGCACACCGGCCTCTTCTCCGCGGAGGGTAACCCCCGTCGGCTCTGGAAGGTCCTCGCGGAGCTCTGCCGCGACCTCCCGGGCTTCTGCCGCGACCTGCATCTGACATTTGCCGGAAAGACCGACCCGGAGATCCTCGCCGCAGTGCGTGAGGCCGGTCTGGGCGACCGCCTGACCGACCGGGGCTACATCCCCCACCACGAGGCCAACCGCCTGCAGAAGGCCGCCGACCTGCTCCTGCTGCCCCTGCGCGAGGAACCCGAGGCCGCCGGCATTCTCACAGGAAAATACTTCGAATACCTCGCCGCCGGCCGCCCCATAGCCGCATTCGGCCCTCACGGCAGCGTCCTCGAGCGTTCCCTCACCGCCACCCGCACCGGACGGATATTCGACTGGGAAGAGGAAGTCCCGCTGAAGGAGTACCTTACAGCCCTGTACACCCGCACCCTCACATTTAGCCCCGACCCCGGAGCCATCTCCGCCTACACCCGCCGCTCCCTCGCCGGCCGCTATGCCGAAGTCCTGCTGTAAACGCGCATGACGTCTTATTCCAACAGCCACTCCGCGGCCGGCAAAACTTCTATGATCCTGCCGCCGGATATCGGAATGGACTCCCTTTCGTCCCGCGTGACGATAACCACTCTTTCTAAATTCTCAAGCCGGTCCAACTTCATCAGGGCGCTTACCTCCCTGTCTTTAGTATCGGCATCACTTAGGGTTACACATGCCTGTACGGCATATTTCTCATCCGGGACGTAAAAGTCCACCTCTGAATTCCGGCTGTAGTAGTACAGCCTGTCCTCATACTTTCGAAACAGATGGACCGCACACAGATTCTCCAACAGAGGGGATTCTGTACCTGTAAGGAAAATACTCAAAAGACCATTGTCAACGAAATAATGCTTCTTTACAGTCTCGCGCCCGACAAATTTTGACGCATAATTCTCAAGTGCCAGGATGACACAGGCATCCTTCGCTGCCTCCACATACTGGATAACCGACGCTGTCGTCGTACTTGTTCCGGTACCTTTTATCAGATTGGCTATCCTGTTGTACGCTATCGGCTTCGTAACACTCTCCGCCAGACGCTTAAGAGTCATGCGCAGCGCCATTTCATTCTTTATTCTATTTCTCAGGATGATGTCATTGAGCAGTATCTTCTCATACACATCATTCAGCCAGCGGCGCTTGTTCCTGTACAACAACAGTTCGGGGAAACCTCCCCAAAGCATATACTGCTCCAGCATCTGATACACAGTGAATCTCTCTGACCCGAATGCCCATTCACGGCCAGGTACGATACCCTGAGCCCCAAGATACTCGGCAAAGGAATACGGATATATCTTCTCATCGGTGAAGCGGCCGCCCAATGTAGTATGAATATCACGGCTGAGCATCCTGGCATTGCTGCCCGTGATATAGACGGTATATTTCTGATTGGCAAGCCTTCTCGCAAAATGCTCCCATCCGTCAATATTCTGAATCTCATCGAACAGAAATATCGGTTTATACTGGTACGCAGACATATAGGCCTGCAGAATCGTATCGAAATCCTCATATGTCATCTCCAGCAGACGCTCGTCGTCAAAATCGATGTACACGAGTTCCTCAAGTTGATGTCCCTGAGCCAGAAGCTGCCTGGCCCGCTTATAGAGCATGTAGGACTTGCCGGCCTGACGGACACCCACAAGAACATACCTGCCGTGATCCTCAAACTCAAAAGGCCTGTCGTAGAGCTCGACATCCCTGATTGTTTCCTGCCCTTCCCGTATCAGTAAACGGAAAACTTCTTTTGCTACTGCCATTCTTTTTTATGCAAAGGTAAAAATATTTATCCATAATAAATAAAATTATGTATATTTATTTATCGCAAATAAATGCATTGTCATTCTAAGGACAAAATTTCCTATTTTTGTGCAGTAAAATGAACAGACTGCTGAAGTTACCGGTTATCGCCGCTGTCCTGCTGACAGCAGCCTCCTGCTCCGTCAACCGGAGGCAGGCGGAGAAGGCACGCGAGCTGTTCTCCCACGGGATGGAGATGGTGGAGCTCGGCGGAGGGGAGATGGCGATGAGCGACTTCAAGAAGGCGGAGCCGATACTGGCGGAGATAGGGGACACGGCCGGGCTCGGGGAGGTAAATTATGCGATAGCGGAACTATATCAGAACAGTGTGGTCAATCAGGGCGAGGCGGTGGAAAGGTACCGAAAGGCCCTGAAGTACTTCGAGGCGGCTGGGCTGGCGGGCAGGGTGGCAGACACTCACTTAGCTTTGGCGAGGATGCTGCTGCCGGACTCGGTGGACGCGGCCCTGTATCACTTAGGTATCGGCAACGACCTGTTTCCGCTGACCCTCGACCGGAGCGACCGCCTGTCTGCATACGGACTCTACGCCTACGCCGGAGTCATACGCCAGGACTACCGCAGCGCCGTATCGTATGTATCCCGCGCATTGTCCGAATACGGCTGGTCGGCGGCCACACCGTCAGAAAAAGACCTGTACAACAACCTTTTCTACCTTGCATCCACCGCATACGCCGCACTCGGACAGACCGACTCGGCCGCATTGTTCCGCGACAGGCTTGTAGTCAGCAACGCCGTGGACAGCCTGAACTGGTATCTGACCCAGGCCGGCATCTCCCAGGCCCTCGGCGACTGGAAGTCAGTACACACGTTCGAGACCCGTACACAGATAATAGCAGACAGCATCGAGCAGGCCGGCTACCGGGAGCAACTGGCGGCGGCTGAGATGAAATATGACTTCTTCCGGCTGAGGGAGGAGCTGTATCAGCGCAAGATACACAATATGACCGTCGCGATGTTTCTCCTTACATGGCTCGCGGCTGCGGTCATAGTGGCCGTAATCTTCATCATCCTGTACCGCAATCAGAAATCCAGGGCAATGGAGCAGGCCGCTCTCGCCGGAAGGGTCAGGGACGAGCTTATCCGCCGTCAGGACGAGGTCCGCGAGCTGCAGGAGAAGATGCGGAGGACATCCGAGCGGCAGTCGCAGGAAGAGAACGACCTCAGGGCCATCACGGCCGCCCTGAGGCAGACCGCCACGGCCAAGAAGGAGCTGCTGGCATTCTCTGAGGACCTGCTGGGAGTCACCAAGGAGCTGGCCGACATCTACTACGTCCATGAGGAATCCCCCGAGCACATCTCCCGCAAGGTCAAGGAAGTGCTGCATTCCAAGCTGACGCAGGAGGCCACCTTCGCCCGTATAGGGGATATCGTCGAGGCCGCATGGCCGGGCCTGCTGCCTAAGCTGTATGCGGAATGCCCCTGGCTCAAGGACGAGGACCGCAGGCTGATAGCCCTGATGTGCTGCGGCTTCTCCGGCAACGCCATCAGCGTCATTCTGAACATCCCGCCGAAGAGCCTCAACGTGCGCAAGAGCCGCATCGCCCGCCGCATGGGAATAGACACCCGGCTCTCCTCCTGGCTGAGGGAAATCACCGAAAACTACCCGGAAGACGGCGGAAAAAACAGCTGAAAATCTGGCGCTGCAACTTTTACGGAGGTTTCCCTCCGGATATACTGCACAGATTATCACGATATTGCATCTCACCTCCATGCAACAAACCGGATTTGCATTTTCCTACCCCGCTCTGTACTTTTGCGGAAAATTCAAGACCATGACCCGACTTCTGAGAATCCTTTCCGCAGTATCAGCACTTCTGCTCTCCGTCCTTCCGCCAGTTGCGGCGCAGCACGGCAGAACGGACAGGATTATCATCCACAGGACCAATCCTGCGGGCATGGACTCTTCCCTCTCCTCCCGGAATGCCGGTGCCGCCTCCGTGGCATTCGACACCTCCGGCATCTACACCTGGTCATACCCTGCGGCCGACTCCCTGACCCTGGTGAGAAAAGGGAACTTCGCCATTCCATGTGCGGCCCGCCCGCACATGACCGTCTTCTTTGACCCCGGCACATCGGATTTCTACTGGTATGACATCTACTCGCACGACGGGGGCAGGATTATCCGCCACAACCTCATCTCTAAGGCAACCGACACCGTGATAACGGATATCCGGGCTGTAATCAACCCTAACAGCATGAATATCGTTTCCGAGGACTCGATATTTCTGCTGAACTCCAATATCCAACGCATATTCCTGATAGACAGCAGCGGAGAGACGAGGAAGACCCTGCCGCTGCATTCCTCGGCCACGATTTTCCCCGGAGGTTCCGGACAGCCGTACTTAGACGGAGGAAATCTGTACTATGTCGTAAACGACTACCGACGGCTGTATTCCACCTACTGTCTGTATCCAGGCCCGTTTCCCAGAAAGACGAGACAAGAGGCCTCAGTACCGTATCCGGGACTCTATAAGGATTATACAGGCTATGGATATATGCTGATGAGCAACCCTTATTCCGCGTACGATCCGGACCGGAAGCAGATAGTCGTGGGATATCCTCCAGACGGCCACATCTACGTATTTTCGCTCCAGGACCATTCCCTGCGGAAATACACGGTGGAAAGCAGGGATGCCGCGCCGGTAGAGCCGTTTACAGCCGGCAAGTGGCGTCTGGACATAGAGCATTTCAGGTCGCAGACCACATACGCCAATATCCTCTACGACTGCTGGAGAGACCTGTACTACAGGATAGTGGAGCGCAGCACCCCGATGCCGGGGGTGGAGATGAGCGAGAGGGCCAAAAGGCTCTCGGTAATCATTATGGACACTGATTTCCGGATACTCGGGGAAAGTGAGATAGCAGAGGACATCCATGCCTGTTTCCGCTACACCTGCTTCGTATCTGAGGAAGGACTGAACATCCAGCTTCTGGACCCGGATACGGACAGGATGACC
>CALUPK010000058.1 GCA_944322575.1 uncultured Bacteroidales bacterium
GTCCTTGTCGGCCTTGCCGGACAGTGCCTCGTTCATCTCCGTGGTCAGCGGGTAATCATCGAGAATTTCCACGAGCTCGTCCTGCAGAACCACCGAGCCGGGGATGTGGGACACGTCGATGACCTTCGAGGAGTCGTCGGCCTCGAGTTCCTCCCACAGCCGGGCTATGTCCAGACCGCCGGAGCCGCCTTCCTCACCCTCCTCAGCACCGAATGCCGCGATGTCGCCGTCGGAGACGAGGCCCTTGCTGATATGCAGCCGGCCGTCCACGCAGGTAATCTCGACATCGCCTACGATTATCTTCTCCGGGCGTATGGTCTCGCCGTGGTGGTCATGAGCGCCGACAATGCCGCTGCCGACAGCAAGGCCATTATACAGAAGGTTGCCTTTTTCATCAGCTGAAAGAAGATTCAGCACCTGAAGATTGTCATGTACGTGCCACATCGGCCCATATATCGTCTCCACAGAAGACAGCAGAGCCGACTTCAGGCCTCCGACAGAAAGCGTATACCAGCTTTCCTCATAAGGGGACTGCACAGGTATAATCAGATCATCGGACAGTACCGCCGATGGAAACTCATTAAGCCTCGGCGTCAAAAAAAAAACTTCAGCGTCCGGCCCGGAGATTTCCACTACTTCGGGCAGATTCTCGCTTCTCACAACATTAAGCAGTCCGAGATCGGAGGCATATCTGTAGTCAAACGAATATGCTGCCAGCACCGACATCGCTGATTTCTCAACAGATGAGGCATCCAGCACTATGGGCAGTATGGTTCCTCTGTAAAGGTGGTATGCCGCCGAAGACCGGAAAAGTTCCCAGCACCACTCGCATTCCCGTCCGGTGAGCATACCGGTGTTCTGGCTCCACTTCCTGGACAGGTCCGGGTCAGCAGCCGTATAAGAATTGTCTAACAGCAAGGAGGTATACCCAATCTCCGGTACCAGCTTGCGGTCTCCGTAGAAACGGAATGAGTCGAGTCCGCCAAGGGAGTTCTCGCAGAGATACACTTCGTCGAGCGCACCCTGAGAGCACAGTACATAACGCTGCACATACGTAAGCCGGAGCCCCTGGGCATCCTTTATATATACATCGATGACACCGTACCTCTCCTTCCCGGACTCATCCAGTGCCCACAGCTTGGAAAAACGTGTATTGATGCTTACACACTGTGACACATCGCAGACTTTTTTCTCTCCGGATGTGCCGTCGGTATAATAGAACCTGGCATAGCACGCGCAGGAGCCGGAAGCCGGATAATATGTCAGCCACTCCGGCTGATCATGCAGCACCTCCTTTACCTGAGGCTGCCACGTGAGCCAGTTAGCCGTGAGGAAATTGGCCGCAGTATCCGAGAATCTCTCGACGCCCGAGCGGACAGCCGTGAACTCAGCCACGGAGGTTCCGTCAACTTTTACGGTGAAGTCGGAATATACCGAGCTCTGGGATGTACTGACAGCATCCCCTGACGGCATGGTCAGAGACAGGGAGGACGTCACTATCTCCGCAAGGTCCACAAGGACTCTGTTATTGACATCCGGGAGGTATGTCTCCTCCAGCAGCATGCTGTCTCCCTTCAGAAGCTGCAGTGATATCTCCGAGCTGGTCGATATGATCAGTTCCTTGAGATTCCTCGAGAGGGACAGGGTATCCGGTTTCTGTATTATCGTTGCCATTGCGGTTCAAAGGTAAGGATGGGGTGCAGGATAAAAAAGGACAGATTTTACAGAGCTGCGGCCTCATACCATATCTCCAAAGTCTCGTCAGCCTCATAGACGGTAGTACCGAGCATATCGTCAGTGATGGTGAAATGCACGGTCACGCTCTGCTTATAGCCGATCTGTCCGGCATACGTGGGCGCCCCTGAAGGATACACTACTCCATCCGGATACTCCATTCTGTATGAGCCGCCGCCATTAGGTCCGCCATAATGGCTCTGAAGATAGTCGAATCTGTCATCCACCTCAGAGCGGTTCAGTTTCCAATAGAACTTCAGTTCCTGGAATGCCGGCCTGGTGTCAGGATCCGAAAGGTTCTTGAGAATGAGGAACGAGGTCTCGCCAAACTGAATCTTCCGATTCCGGAGACTGTAGGCCAGCCCGGTAATCAGCAGATGCTGTCCCTTGAACATCTTATGCCTCATGATATCAGCAGAGAGCAGCTCCTGAGGCGAGAGCACCAGGTGACCGGACAATTCCTCCTTGCCTCCTCTAAGAAGACCGTTGTACAACGAAAAGAACCGGAGGTACAGGTCGTCAGGTGTCAGGGAGTATTCAGTCCACTCAGTGCCGTGCGCATCATACTTCTGTGTCGTAGCCAGACGGTAATTGTCTTCCTGACTGAATGCTCCCCGGTCATAAGCTATGATGATCTTCTGTCCGTCCGCATCCTCCTTCTCCCCGTTCACCTGTGTATGGCGATGTACTCTTGTGCCGATATAAGGCATCAGTACGCCATTAACATAGACCATAGGCGGGAGCGGATCCTTCGGAGAGAACTCCTCGCTGCTCTCGCTGTTCTTCTTGTCGTAGTTGAAATATCCGCTGCCGAGACGTCTTCTGCCGTTTTTGTCTTCCTGGGAAATATCGGAATAGGTATAGTAGTCTCCCGTAGCACGGATGCGGGCGCAGACGGCTTTGTTAATATTCTCCGTATCGATATCACCGCTGACGGCGTCAAGAACGAATTCATTGGTCATAAAGAAATCGTCCATGGTCTCTGCCGCCGGTGCAGCCCCCTCCAGCGATGTATCCGCCTTCAGCACGACCCTCGAGGTGTCGTTGAACGTAATGGTGACATGGCCGTCTATCTTGCCGGACAGGTCCATATCCGCAACTGCATTCGAGAGTACATCCTGGAGCAAATACACATCCGCCTGTTTTTTGTCTGGATTGATGCTGACCGTTGCCAGGAACTTATCGTGCAGCCACTCCAGGAAGTCCGAGACGGTCATGTCAGGAACCAGATCCGAGTAGTATATCTTCCCTGTGCAGATGGCATCCGATACGTTATGAAGGACGATTATCTGTTTCAGGGCGGTGTCTGTACGGAATGGATTGAGGCCCACCGTGTAGCCACTGAGGCTGAAAAGCATGTCTATCAGCCGGTGCAGGTAGAGGAACGGAGCGATGCCGTAACCGTCGGGCACCAGTATCGAGTCTTCACCGTCCGGGATATACCTGGACAGGTACTCGAGCGCCCCTCCGTCAAGCGGTGCGTTGTTTACCCTGTAGCTGCCGGCCTCTGAATCGTAGTCCACTGCCACCGGGCAGAGGATGAAGTCGTCCGTTGCCTCGCCCCGGTACAGTTTCGCCAGGTATGCGTACAGTGCTCTGATGTCAGTCCACTCCTGACGCACCTTATCAGCGAATATATCCCGCAGATTCTTCTCCTTGAACTGAGTGTAGAACTCGCTCTCGGCCAGCAGGAAGGAACATGTGATGCCCTCGTCCGCCGAGGCCGATTCCATAAGCAACTGACCATTCCTGATGAAAACCCCTTCAGACAAGGTAGCGCGGATCCGGCGCAAACGGTTCGAGCCTCCTACCCTTTCCGGGCGGCCGAGAACGGACAGGGCCTGCTGGGTGGCCGGGATAGTTACGGGGACAGACGAGGCTCCCTCGTCCGAGAAAAAAGGATTGTGCTGCTCGACGGATATCTCCAGATCGTCCGGAAGGGGCAGCTGCCCGTGTTCTGTAATCAGTTTCATTTTCTCGATGCGGCTTTTTTGAACTTGTTGCTTATTTCCTGGGCAGCATTGTGCTCAGAAAGCACCGTGTAGGCCTTGATAGGATTGTCACGCAGGGACTTGAATACCGCAGTCATCTCCTTGATGGCGGCCGCAGCACTAGATGATGAAGGGTCTCCGGTGTAGCCTCCGTCGGCGAATCCGGGCAGACGGTTGCGGGTGCTGCGGCGGGCGCGGATCCGCTCGATGGCCATCACGTGGGAATATGCCTCGGGGTCGCGCATCTCCGGTACCGGGACCACGTACTCGCCCCGGTGGACTATGCCGGCGGGCTCCAGACGGCCGCCGTAGCCGGTGAAGCCGCCCTCTGAGTAGCCGCTGTCCTCGGGAATTACCGTCCTTACAGATGTTGTGCCGGAGGAAGAGGATGAGACGGTGGAGTTCTTGATGGCGTTGCGCTGCATGACGATGGTGGCTACCTGGGCGGCTGTGGTAGCGGCGATGATTCCAGCCATAATGCCTCCGGCAATAGGCCCGAGCTGCCCGAAAGCCTGAATGGCGGCCAGGGCACCTGCAGCAATGGTCTGCGCTATCTTGATACCCATGTCTATATCGGCATACTTCTTCTGAAGATCCAGCTTCTTCTGCTCGTATTTCTCTTCTATGGCAGCCCGCTTGTCGGCATTGTCCCCTGCCGCGGCCAGTTCCTTCTGCATCTGAGCGTCGAGAGATGCAGACTCGGCCTCCTGGATGCTGCTGACCAGAGAACTGATATTATTAAGAGAGTACGAGGCTAATTTCAAACCATCCTGAAGAGATTTGGTCTGAATGTTAAAGGCTTCAGTTGAATATTTACTAATTACAGCCAATCTTGCCTTTTGATACACATTCTCCGCTATCAGCCCTTGGTCGTAAATCGACTGCAGACGTGCCATCTCGGCATCTTTGTCGGCGGAGAGCAGCGTCAGTCTCGTGTTTGTGTCCGCAAACCTTTTATTGAGTTCTCCGGCCAGCTGAACATCGGAAGCCATTTGATTACCTTCTGCATCTACAGTATTCTGGGCATCCGACGTAACTGAGGCCAGACTGGCCAACAGCATTTTCTCCAACTCCGCATTGACATCCTTCGCCTTCTCCAAAGCACGGTCCAGAGCCTCCTCCGAGCCGTCGGCCGCTGCCTGGGTGAAGCCGTCCATCGAGGATATCATGTTGTCCAGAACCGCACCGGTGGACTCCACGATATCACGTCCAAAGCGCTTATTAACATCATTCACCTTCTGCAAACGCTCAGTCTCAATTCTTTCAAGCTCGCGGTTCATCTCCTCCTCAGAGATCTCTCTATCCAGACGCTTCTGCTTATAGATGTTGCTTTCCTCAGCGGCCTGTTTCTCCACATCGGCAAGCGCCTCATCGTAGATACTGTCGTTAATTTCCTTTATAAATCTGGCATACGAAGTTGCAGCTCTTATTGAAGCCTGCGCTGCATCCGCATCAGCCTTGACCATTTTCTCACGTGAATTAACTAAATTCAGGATCATTTCGTCATTAGCCAGGTCATACTGTTCAAGGAAATTAATTGCTTCCCGGAGTTCTGAATCCGTATTAAAGGCTTGGTTATGCGCATATATCCTGTCACGATGACGATCATATTCGGCCTGATTCATATTGGACGTATCAACATCGGCTATATTCTCATCCTCCTCCATCCATGCCTCAGCCCTCTTAATCAGCGCACGGTTTTTCATATAATATGAGATGTATTTCTCCAATGTTTCCTCAGACAAACCCGTCCTGTCCTGCATGGCCTTTAAAGCTACATCATACTCTAACTGAGCAGCCTGTTTCTTCGCCTCCGCTATCTCTTTTTCTTTATCAACAATCTTTTGCGCTGCAGCAGCTCTCTCCTCGTAAGATCTAGTTGTATCACGCATAATTGCCGTCTGCTCTGCAATAAAAACAGATGCCTCCGCATCCATTATACGGATAGAGTTCTCCATTTCAAAAAGTTCATCCAGTGCTTTAGTCAGCTCTCGTCCCAACTTATATCCCTCTCTGAAATTTCTCAACATGTGTTTCCATCCGCCATCCTCCTGAAGACCGGCCATAAGATCCTGCCATCCTTTCTTCATTCCGGAAGTGAAATGGTTCCATCTGTCACCCCAAACCTGAGTACTTTCAATCATGCCCTTTCCGATGGTTTTAAGTCCACTGACAACAGCAGTGACAACAGAACCGACTGCACCACTTTTGGCTATTTTTTTCATAAAGCCTGTTATTCCAGACATAGACGATGATAATTTCTCCTGTTCTTTTGTTACGTCACGTAATCTGGATTCCAACTTTTTCCATTCTGCCGAATTGGCGGCATCGCGAGGAATAGCAGCCAGACGCGCCTTAAGTTGGCGGCTGTAAACATCCAGTTGCTGCATGGACATGCCGGTGATATCCATGGAATCCGAAACGCCCAAAGTTCCCACGCGCACCTCATCCATCCGGCGACGGACCTTGATCAACTCGTTGTTAAGTTCGTTCCAGCGGTCCGGTTCCGCCTCTTTGGAGAGGGCATTAAGAGTATTTGTCAAAACTTTGGAGCGGGCATTGAGCTGATTTGAAGACATGAGATTGATGTCTATACT
>CALUPK010000059.1 GCA_944322575.1 uncultured Bacteroidales bacterium
TGGACTGGTTTCCGTCCTTGAGTGCCTTGTACCGCAATTTTACAGGTTCCTTTAAGTTGTTGTCGTCTTTGGTTGTATTCATTATCAATCATATAGTTCCGAAAGCAAATATAAGAAAAAATAACTAAATGGACAATAGAGTAACAAATATTGAAGAATATGAGTAATGATTTGTTACAAAATAGCAATTTTATGTGCGTGAATCGGGGATTTCACATATTTGTTGGAGTAACAAACGGGTAACAAAATATGCCTGAAAATGCGTAAAAATCGATAAAATAATAGAGTGGTGAGAAAAAGAAAAATCCACTGATATTTATGATTGTCAGTGGATTATGTAGGTTTTGTTTCTTGTTGTTCTGACTGGCAATTTCACATAGTCTATGAAATTGCTTCCTGGCATAATCTTACTTAGTTACGGCCGCAAAGTAAGCATATTTTTCCGATTTACGCCACTTTCCACTCCTCGATGTTGCCTGTGGCGGAGGAAAAGGAGGCTCCGATGCGGATGACACTGCGGGTATCGGAGACATAGGGGCGGGCGTAGCCTTTTTCCTCGATCTGGCGCAGGGCATCCTCGGCGGTGCCGTCCAGCTTGAACTCGAAGATATAGACGTAACTGTCGGTCTCGACGATGCAGTCGGCCCGGCCCCGGCTGGAGGCTTTCTCAGCATAGACCTTCCAGCCGCCGAGCATCCGGAAGATGAGATAGAATGTGTACTGGAAGTCACGCTCGCGGGCCTTTTCATCAGCCGTGTTGCGGATACTGTAGGGGATGTCGGCCAGGAGGGCCTCCATCTGCTCGCGGAGACTGTCAAGGTCGCCGCGGCTCAGGGCCCTGCCGGCATGGGCGGCCCAGCCCGACATGCTGTCCGCTGTCCTGGTGAGGTAGCCGGAGGAGAGGAATGACAGGAAGCCCTGACGGACCTCCTCGTTGGGAAAGTCGAGCATGAAACGGTTACTTTCCCTGTCGTAAGACTTGATGGTCAGGTAACCGCTCTGATAAATCATCGGAAGCGGCATCTCCACAGTTGCTTTGTAATCTGCGAAGGCTTCGGGAGAATAGTCCGTCACCAGCAGTTCCTCGATATTCTCGTCGCTCTGTGAGAGCAGCCTGACCAGGTACTCCGGAGTTCCGGATGTGAACCAGTAATTCCTTATTTCCTGTTTGTCAAAGGCATTGAGCAGACTGAACGGATTGTAGATGTCCGTCATCCTGCTGCCGAAATGATATCCGTCATAACGGCGCTTGAGTTTCCGAATCTCGTCCTCTACGCTTATCCCGTCGAGCTCTGCCATTTCCTTTATCGGTTCGGCAAAATAAGTCTCCATTTCTTCCTGAGTGATGCCGCAGAGTGCCTCGAACCGCCGGTCCATGCTGATGTCCTTCGGCTGGTTGAACCCGCTGAAGACACTGACCTGCGAGAACTTGGTCACGCCCGTAAGCAGCACGAACTGCAGATCTGCGTCGGCGGCCTTGAACACCGAATAGAAGCCCTTGAGCACGTCCCTGTGCCGTTCCTCGAGCATGCGCTCCTGGCCGTCCACGGTACATGTCAGCCCGGTGTCCAGCACGTCCAGCAGAGGCTTGTCATACTCGTCTATCAGTACGACGCAGCGGCGGCCGGTCTGCTCATGTGCGGCGCGCAGAACTTCCTGAAAACGCTTTCCGACACCTGTAAATCTGTTTTTTGGAGGATATATTCTCTCCCATGCAGAGACTGTCTCTTCAAGAACATTGTCCAATGTTCCGGACTCCTTGAAGTTAAGCGCATTGAAGTCAATGTGAAACACCGGATACTCCAGCCACTCCTTCTCCAGCGAACTGATGGCCAGCCCCTCGAACAGTTCCCTCCTTCCCAGGAAATAATTCTCCAGGGTGGACATCAGCAGGCTCTTGCCGAACCGCCGCGGGCGGCTCAGAAAGTATATCTTTCCTCTCGTTACCAAATCATAGATCAGGGCAGTCTTGTCCACATAGACATAGCCGTCCTTTATTATCTGCTCAAAACTCTGAATTCCTATCGGGTACTTCATCATGGCGCGGTCCTCCTGTGGGGTTAATGTTCCACAGACAAAGTTAATCATATTGGCCAATATTACAAAACGGGACCGCCCCACAATGGGACAGTCCCGAGTCACTGAAAACGTTATATGTCGTCCGAGGGGCTATTTGCCGAACCTCTTCTCCTTCATCTTGATTATCTGGTCCTGTAGGACATCTACGCAGTCAACCACTGCGTCCTCGAAAGTAGGTGCTGTCCTCTCGATGATAAGGTCGTCGCCGGGAATGCCGAGTCTCACCTTCACGGTCTTGCCGTGATCGGGCTGGACAGTGAGGGCGACATCACAGCTGATGATGTTGTCAAAAAACTTTTCTAATTTACCGACTTTCTTGTCGATGAAGTCGAGCAGTTTCTGATCTGCATCGAATTTGATCGATTGAACATTAATTTTCATTATTACCTCCTTTTTTAGCTCTTGGATGAGCGGTTAAATAAGTATCTTTCAACTGTTCGAAGGAGTTGTGGGTGTACACCTGCGTGGCTGCCAGCGAGGAGTGTCCCAGTATCTCCTTTATCGAATTGAGGTCGGCCCCCCTGTTCAGCAGGTGGGTCGCCAGCGAGTGCCTCAGCACGTGGGGTGACTTGCGTCCGGTGAAGCCCTCCACCCCGTCCAGCTCCTCATGCACAGTCTCGTTCACCAGTTCCGGATATATCGGCTGCCCCGCATCGGTCAGGAAAAATCTCCCGTCCTCCGGAACATCCGGAAACTCCTTCCTAATTCTCTCCAAATATAGTAAAATTTCCTGACAAACGGAAGCCGGTACGGGAATTTCCCGCATTTTATCTCCCTTGCCTAACACCGTGAAGACCTTCCTCCCAGGGTCAAAGTCGCTGCGGCGCAACCCCACTATCTCCGAACGGCGCATTCCCGTGGCGTAGAGCACCAGCATCATCACCCCGTTGCGGTACTCGTGCAGGCTCATCCGGGCGCAGGCATCCCCCGACCCGTCTAAACCTTTCGAGGCGAAGAAATGCTCTAAGGAAATCTCCGTATAGAACTCCGGCAGGCGGCGGCTCTCCTTCGGGCGGGCGATACGGCGCACGGGATTGGAGGGCAGCAGCGAGCGGCGCACGAGCCAGGAACAATAGCTGCTGAGGGCCGACAGCCGCAGATTGACGGTTCGGGGCGAAAGGCCCTCGTCCATCGAGAATGCTACAAATCCGCGGATACTGCTGAATGTCAGTGCCTCAAGCTGCTGCTGCGGGGACAGCGGAGCCGGGAGGGCGCCCGCCTCCGGAGCATTGTCCTGAGGATAGGCATAGCGGTAGAATGCCTCTATCGCCTCGCGGTAGACGGCACAGGTGCGGGGGGAATACCGCCTCTGGGCAGCAATGTACTGCAGGAACTCCTCGGGCATTCCGTTCTATCTGACTCCGGATTTCTCCACAAATGTCCTGAAACGGCCAAGCCCCTCCTCGAGGATGGAGCGGGGGCAGGCGAGGTTCCAGCGCATATACCCCTCACCGCCCGGACCGTACATCGTTCCGGCATTGAGCCATATCCCGGCCTCTGCCTTGAGGGTCTCCTCGAGAGCCACCGAGGTCATTCCGAGGGCCGAGCAGTCCATCCACACTAAATAGGTACCCTCGAGCTTCATTATGGGGAAGGCCGGCAGGTATTTCTCGATGTACTCGCGCATATACTCATAGTTGTCGGAGATGTAGACATTTAGCTCGTCTATCCACTCGGCGCCGCCCTCGCTGTAGGCAGCCGTCAGGGCATCGATGCCGAAGGGGCCGGGACCGCTTATCTCCCGCTGCTCCACGACCTTGCGTACGCGCTCGCGGATATCGGGATCCGGGATAATAATGTTGGCGATTTTCACGCCGGCCATATTGAAGGGCTTAGTAGGAGACACACAGATGATCGCGTTGCGGGCAATATCCTCTCCTACCGTAGCGAAAGGCGCGTATGCATAGCAGGGAGCGGCCAGCTCGCAGTGAATCTCGTCGGAGACCACCGTTACCCCATGCCTCAGGCATATCTCTCCCACCCTGCGCAGCTCGTCGCGGGACCATACGCGTCCCACCGGATTCTGGGGGTTGCAGAGTATCATCAGGGAGATATCCGGGTCGGAGGCCTTCTCCTCTAAGGCGTCAAAATCCATACGGTAAGTATTTCCGACGCGGATCAGCTCTGCGGAAACCGCCTCGCAGCCGTTCTGTTCGAGGGAGATGAAAAAATGGTTGTAGGCCGGGGACTGTACTAAGACCTTGCCGCCATGAGGCATATAGGTGCCGATGGCCGCAGACAGGGCAGGTATAACACCGGTTACGGGCAGTATCCACTCCCGCTCTATCTTCCAGCCATGGCGGTTACTGAACCAGCTGATAACTGCATCATAATAGGCATCGGGAACAGCCGCATATCCATATATCCCGTGTCTGGCACGGCTGATGAGTGCCTCCTGTATGCAGTCGGCCGTCCTGAAATCCATATCCGCTACCCAGAACGGCAGCACTTCGGGGTCCGGGCAGGCGTCCCATTTGAGGGAACCTGTTCCCCTTCTGGGGATTATCTGATCAAAATCGTATCTCATAAGGGTCAGTTTTATTTGCAAATTTAATAAAAATATCTACCTTTGCAGCCCTAACAAAAGGAGGTGGTAAAAGAATGATTATAGTACCTATCAAAGAAGGCGAAAATATAGAGAAGGCTCTCAAGAAGTTCAAACGTAAATTCGAGAAGACAGGAGTGGTACGCGAGCTGCGCAGCAGAAAGCAGTTCGAGAAACCTTCCGTCAAGAGAAGAAACGAGATCAAGAAGGCTATCTACGTGCAGCATCTCAGACTGAACGAGGAGTAATCCGGCCTTTCAGATTCATACATCATACCGGCAGAATCCATTTCGGGTCTGCCGGTTTTTTTGTAAATTTGCATTTATGAGAAAACTTATTGTCCTCGGCGCCGGGATGCTGCCCCTGGCCGCCTGTACGGACGCAGATCAGCAGCAGAAAGACCCGAACGTAATATTCATCATCGCCGACGACCTCGGCTACGGAGACCTGAGCTGTTACGGTCAGGAGAAGTTCCAGACGCCCAACATCGATGCTCTCGCCGCAGACGGAGTGATCTTCACCCGCCACTACGCCGGTACGTCGGTCAGCGCCCCGTCCCGCTCGTCCCTCATCACCGGCCTGCACACCGGCCACACCCCCGTCCGCGGCAACAAGGAACTGCCGACCGAGGGCCAGTATCCCATCCCGGGCGATACCTATAATATATTCCGCCTGATGAAGTCCCAGGGCTACGTCACCGGAGTATTCGGCAAATGGGGACTGGGCGCACCCGCCACGGAAGGCGCCCCGGAAGCTCAGGGCGTGGACGAGTTCTACGGCTACAACTGCCAGAGGCTCGCGCACCACTACTTCCCCTACCACCTCTGGCACAACACAGAGAAAGTAATGCTACCCGGCAACGAGGGCACCTCCGAAAACGACTATTCCCCCTACCTCATCCACGGGCAGGCTCTCGACTTCATCCGCGAAAACAGCGACAGCACCTTCTTCATGATGTACACCTCGGTCATCCCGCACGCCGAGCTGCGTCTGCCTGAGGCCGAGATCGAGCCGTTCATCGGCAAGCTGGAACCGGAGAAGTCCTACCGCGGCTGTGACGGAGGTCCCGGCTACAGGCAGGCGGCATACGGCTCGCAGGAGCACTGCCACGCGGCCTTCGCTGCCATGGTCAGCGTCCTGGACCGGCAGGTAGGCGAGATCCGGACCCTGCTGGACAGCCTGGGCATCAGTGACAACACCATCATCGTCTTCACCTCCGACAACGGCCCGCACATCGAGGGCGGAGCCGACCCGGCCTACTTCAACAGCAACGGCGGCCTCCGCGGCATCAAGCGCGACCTCTACGAGGGCGGCATCCG
>CALUPK010000060.1 GCA_944322575.1 uncultured Bacteroidales bacterium
ACCTTCAGGCGGCCGATCCATATATTGTTGTTCCAACCGAGAGTGTGGAATGCGCTCCAGAAACCGTGGGTCAGGTGCATCCACAGAGCCACGAACCAGATGATGTACAGGACGGTCACCCACCATGAGCCGAAGGTTTCGAGCAGCAGTCCGTAAGGATCGGCGAGCTGGTCGTGAGGCACGCCCTGGAACTGCAGCAGCTGCATGTCAGCCCAGAAGTGAGTCAGGTGGAAAGCCAGCAGACCGAGAACAACGATACCGAGCACGAGCATGTTCTTGGCTGCCCAGTTGTCGGCCTGACTCTTGTTGGCTACGGCGTAGCGGTTGTTGCCGCGGGCCTTGTAGTTGGTCCATGAGAGGTAGATGGCATAAATGATGTGGATAATGAATCCGGCTGCAAGGATGGGCACCATCACGGTAATGATGGGCAGGGCCATAAAGTCACAGCCTGCCCTGAAAGCGTCGGCGCTGATGAGGGACAGACCGTTGATGGTCGCATGCAGGAGAAGGAAAATTATCAGGAATAATCCCGTTACACTCATTATAAGTTTTTTCCCGATGGAAGAAGTAAAAATATTAGCCATTGTGTGTTGTTTTTGTTTTTCGCGGCAAAGATAGGAAACCGTTTGTAATTTTCACAATCTTTAAATACTTTTGTTTAGTCTTATGAGTGATTTTTGTCAAATACAGGATTGGAAGCTCTTCAAGGGCTGCGGACGGCCGTGGATCATCGCAGGGCCGTGCAGCGTGGAGAGCAGGGACAGCCTCATCACGGAGGCCCTCACCCTTAAGAAAATAGGAATCAATGTCCTCCGCGGAGGCCTGTGGAAGCCCCGCACCCACCCCGGCTGCTTCGAGGGAGTGGGAGAAGAAGGAGTCCGGTGGCTCCGTGAGGCCGGAGAGGCCGCAGGCATGAGGACAGTCACGGAAGTGGCGACCGCCCGGCACGTGGATGTCATCCTGAACAATGGGATAGACGCCGTCTGGATCGGGGCCCGCACCACAGGCAACCCCTTCCTGGTCCAGGAGATAGCCGAAGCCCTGCGCGGCACCGGCACTCCGGTATTTGTCAAGAATCCCCTCGTCCCCGACCCCGAGCTCTGGAGCGGAGCCATCGAGCGGTTCGTCCGCTGCGGACTGGACTGCGTCTGCGCCGTCCACCGCGGCTTCCATTCCTACGGAGAGAGCATCTACCGCAACCCTCCGTTCTGGCAGATCCCCGTCGAGCTGCGCCGCCGCTTCCCCGGCCTGCCGCTGCTCTGCGACCCGAGCCACATCACCGGCCGCCGCGACTTAGTGGAGGACATTTCGCGTCAGGCATTGATCTTAGGATTCGACGGACTGATGGTGGAAGTGCATCCCGACCCGGAGCGGGCCATGAGCGATGCCGCCCAACAGATTACCCCGGAGGCCCTCAGAGAGATGCTCGGCCGCCTGAGGATGCGCAGCAGCTCCACCCCGGACGCAGAGGCCGCAGCCGCCATAGACGACCTTCGCACCGGCATTGACCGGATAGACGCCTCCCTTATCGACCTGCTGGCTGAGCGCATGGGCATCTCCGGGGCCATCGGCCGCATAAAGGAGCGCAGCGGCCTCACCGTCCTGCAGACCGGCCGCTGGAACGCCGTCTTAGAGAAAGTCCGCACCATGGCAAAAGAAAAAGACCTCGATGAAGACTTTATCACCGAGATCTTTACAACTATCCACCGCGCCTCCATGGAACGGCAGTTAGGAAACAGTGCTGACCGTCAGAAACGGTAACCGACACTTATGCCGGGGCGGATCAAGGTCAAAGGGAGCGAGCCTCCGAAATCTCCGTTCTGGTAATAATAAGTCCCTGACAACATAAAATCAATGCTGCAGGACACCGCAACATCTATCGCATCACCATTCCTCAGTTTTATTCCCAGGCCTAATTCGGGCTCAAGTTCCGGTCCAATTCCATACGATGCCGATCTATCCGCATCACTTCTGAAATTCCACCCGCTCAGATATTCAAAACCGGCATCACAGCCAAGATAGCACTCCACTTTCTCAGCATTGACAAAAAACCACCGAGGATGAAATCCTATACTATAGAAGGATCCGTATGGAAAGCCGATATCGTACGTCCACCTTATCTTTCCGAATACGTTACAATCACAGCTGCTGACTGATTGTCCGGGTCAGCGTTCGTCGTAAAGAGAATGTTGGTGTTGGCCGTATACATAGACGCCTCCACTCTCACGAAGCCCCTTACCATACCCTCACCGAGAACCGTCATCTCAGCATCGGTCAGCGGGTCTCCGGCGACATATTTGTTGACAACATCAAGATACGCAGCGTCTTCTGTATTGGTCACGGCTTTTCTGGTACCTGTACCTGCATACTCTGTCTCCAAAGCCCTTAGGGCAACATCGAACATACCCGACACATATCTGGCTCCCTGAGAATGTACAGACGAGACTGAGAATGACTCCTTTATCTCGCTGAGCTTCTCATTTTTAAAGGTATAAGTCAGATCTACAGAATTAATCAGGGAGGATATGCCGCGGATAGAGCTCTCACCTTTGCCGATATATATCCCTTCTCCGCTCGGATTGGACGACAGACCTGTCTCTCTGTGCAGAGTTATCTCCACACTGTCGCCCCAGAACGAATTACGCGCATCGCATTTGAAAACTTCAAGCTGTGCAGTGGCTGTCACAGTCTGTTCGGCTTCTCCCTGAGGCGCGTCATTGAAAAGCATATAGACTTCCAATTCCACATTGAGAGAGCCCTCACTGTTAGGTGTGTAGTAGCAGGTATACTTTCCTAAACCGTTTGAATAGGCATAATTTGTAAAGTCCTCAAGGACCCGGTTGCCATTAACTGTCCATACAGGCTGAATCAGATACAGATTACCGGCCATGGGCGTCTCGTCATAGGCCGTAAGAACTATCTGCTGGCCCACACCTATCTTCTCCTGACTCACAGTTATCTTCCCAAGTGTAGGAGGAATAGGAGAATCGGGTGTCTTATCGCAGCTTGTCAGGGATAAAACCGATGCAGCAGCCACACAGATTACATACCAAAACTTTTTCATATTATTTCTTTAATTACACTGTCATTATTTCCTTCTCCTTGTTGGCAAGGATGGTGTCGATCTTCTTGTTGTAGTTGTCGACCTCCTTCTGCACGTCGTTCTCGGCGTCCTTGGCCACATCCTCGGGCATACCGTCCTTCTGGGCCTTCTTCAGCAGGTCGTTGGCGTCCTTGCGGGCGTTGCGGATGGAGATCTTGGCCGACTCGCCGGCTGCCTTCGACTTCTTCACCAGCTCCTTACGGCGGTCCTCAGTGAGGGGCGGAACATTGATGCGGATGTGCTCGCCGTTGTTCTGGGGAGTGAAACCGAGGTTGGCATCCATGATGGCCTTCTCGATCTTGGGTATCATGTTCTTCTCCCAGGGCTGGATCAGCATCGTACGGGCGTCGGGCACGGTGATGCTGGCCACCTGGGGCACGGGGGTCGGGTTGCCGTAGTAATCCACCATGACGCTGTTGAACACAGCGGGGTTGGCCTTGCCGGCCCTGTAGGTCTTGAGGTCCTCTTCCAGATAGTTGACGGCCTCGCTCATCTTTTTCACTGCTGAGGCAATGATGTCTTTTGCATTGTCTGCCATAATATTGTGATTTAGAAATTATTTCCTCCGTTCTGTCTACTTGTGCACCAGCGTGCCGACTTTTCCGCCGGCGAGCAGCTGCTGCAGATTGCCCTCGCGGTTCATGTCGAAGACCACGATGGGCATGTCGTTGTCCTTGCACAGGGCAAATGCGGTGCTGTCCATGACCTTCAGCCCGTCCGAGAGGGCCTTGTCAAATGTCAGCTCGTCGTACCTTGTGGCCGTCGGATCCTTCTCCGGATCGGCGGTGTAGACCCCGTCCACGCGGGTGCCCTTCAGCAGTGCTCCGGCTCCTATCTCGCAGGCTCTCAGGGCCGCCGCGGAGTCAGTGGTGAAGAAGGGGTTGCCGGTACCTCCGGCGATCAGAGCCACCGCACCGCGCTCCATGGCCGCTACGGCATTGTCCCTGGTATAATATTCGGCAATGGGCTTCATCGGGGTCGAGGTAAATACCTCCGCGTCCACTCCGGCACTGCGGATGGCCATTGCCAGGCCGAGGCTGTTGATCACCGTCGCGAGCATACCCATGCGGTCGCCGCCCACGCGGTCAAAGCCCTTGCCCGCACCTGAAAGTCCTCTGAAAATGTTGCCGCCGCCCACTACGATGGCGACCTGCACTCCGTTCTTGACGGCCTGAGCCACCTCCGCGGCATAGCGGGCCAGCATCCCTTCATCGATGCCGCGTCCCTCATTGCCCCCGAGGCTCTCCCCGCTGAGCTTGAGCAATACCCTTTTATACTTCATGTTTTCCGTAATTTCCATTTAACTTCCGTTTATCCTGCAAATTTACGGAAAATTTCCTTTCAATCTCGCGTCCCTCCTGCTTTTCACCCGCCGCTGCGCTAAATTTCCAAACAGCACCGCGCCTTACAAGTTAGCACCGGGCTATTTTTCATCAGCGAGGAGGGCGTCCACATCGGCCTGGATGGGGGTGCCGGTGGCGTAGTCCCAGAGGGTGACGGAGCGGATGTTGTAGTAGTAGTACCAGTAGTAGTAGAGCTGCTGGACGTAATCCTGGCGTGCCAGGTCCTTGGCGTCGCGGGCGTCGTTGAGTTCGAGCACGCTCATGCGGCCGATGAGGAAGGACTCAACGGAGGCCTGGTAGCGGGCGGAGGCGACGCGGTCGGACTCACGGGCGAGGTCCAGCTGGCCGGCCTGGTTGTTGAACTGTTCGGTGAGCAGAAAGATGTTCTGGTTGAAATTGAGTTCCTCCTGCTGGAGCTGGGAGCGGACCACGTCGCGGTTGCTCTCGGCCACCTTGACCTGTCCCTTGCGCTTGCCCCAGTCGAGAATCGGTATCGACAAGCCTATCGAGACGACCTCCTGGTCCCGTATGTCGTTGTAGGCCATGGCCAGCTCGCGGTTCACGCCGGAGTAGCCGACGGTCACGTTCAGGTCCACCTGGTAGCGCTGTCCCTTGGCCGTAGCCACACTGTAGTCGGCCTCGAGCTTGCGGCGCAGGATATTCTGGGCAAATGAGCTGTTGGCCAGGGCCTTGCCCAGCACATCATCGTAATCCAGAGCCGGCAGGGGAATGGCCTCGGGCAGCACGGCCTCGATGGTGTCCTGCTCGGAGAGGCCGAGGAAGGCCCGGAGGTTGAACATCGCTCCGTTCAGGCTGCTCCGCCGCTCGGTCACATCGGCCTTGGCCTGCAGGGCGGAAAGGCTCAGCTGCATCAGCTCGGTCTCGGATATCTGGCCGATCTTGCGGCGTTCCTGAGCGATGGCGTAGAGCTTGTCGGCGTTCTCGAGGTTCTGCTCGGCTATCTTCAGATTCTCCGTCGCCAGGACATAGTCGAAGAAATACGCGATAGTGTTCATCTTGACCGTCTCCATATCCTCGGAGTAGGCCGCCCGGGACTCGGCATAGCGCACCGGCTCGATCTTCTTGTCCCAGCGGAAGGGATTGACCGAGAACAGGGGCTGGGTCAGGGTCAGGGCCACGGGGATGGACATGAACTCGTTGTAGGCATTAGCACCCAGCTGCCGCGTCATGTCCAGGCCGGTGCTCAGCGAGACCGTACCTCCCGTGAACGGAATGTTCTGGGTCACGGACAGTTCTCCGGTGAGTCCTAACCAGTTGCTGCGCACGTAGCTGTAGGTTCCGTCGGCATTCTGATAGGAATTGTAGTTGTTGTTGAACGTCGGCAGCGTCCCGTTGAAAATCAGCTCCGGCAGCCGCTCCGCCTTGTAGGTCCGGAACTGCCAGTACGCGCTCTTGAGCTGGTTCAG
>CALUPK010000061.1 GCA_944322575.1 uncultured Bacteroidales bacterium
GAGTACATGGCCGCCGTCCTGAGCAACAACCTCAACAACATCGACGAGATCACCAAGTTCATGGACGACTGCCGCCGGGGCGGCATGAAGATTCTCGGCCCGGATGTCAACGAGAGCTACACCAAGTTCACCGTCAACAAGGACGGCAACATCCGCTTCGGCATGGCCGGCATCAAGGGCATAGGCATCGGGGCGGTGAACAGCATCATAGAGGAGCGCCGCAACAACGGTCCGTTCAGCGACATCTTCAATTTCATGGAGCGCGTTCCCTCCACCTCCGTCAATAAGAAAGGCGTCGAGGCCCTCGCATACTCCGGAGCATTTGACTCCTTCCCCGAGATCAACCGCGGTTCCTTTGCGGTGGAGGCCGGAAAGGGGGAGACCTGTCTGGACCTGCTGATCCGCTACGGCTCATTGTTCCAGAAGTCGGCTGAGTCCATGAAAGGCAGTCTCTTCGGGGACAGCGCTCCGATAGATACCGCCCGTCCTCCGCTCCCGGTCCTTCCGGAATTGGACCAGATAGAGATCCTCAAGAAGGAGAAGGAGCTGGTGGGAATGTACATCTCGGCCCATCCCCTCGACCGCTTCCGCTTTGAAATAGAGCATTTTACTACATTGGACCTGCCTTCCTGGAATGATTACGTGGACAGGGTGAGTGCGAGCCGCGACCGGGAGGATTTCGATAAGGACCAATGGATTGCGGGGCTTGTCAGCAGCGTGGAGGTCAGGCCCAAGGCCAATGGCAACGGGGTGTTCTGCCGTCTGACGATAGAGGACTTCAAGGGGTCAACGACATTTGCCCTCTTCGACAAGGATTACGAGGCGGTCAGCGGCTATCTCCGTCCGCACGAGTTCCTGCTGATGCGGGTCTACGTCGCTCCGCGGTTCAGGAATATCGGGGATAAGGACAATAAAGTCCTGGAAATCAACGGCGGCCGCACCAAGGTCCGCGCCGTCTCCCTTCTGGCCAATGTCCGTGAGTCGATGGTCCGGGAACTCATCATCGACCTGCCGGTAGAGAAGATCGATGAGGCTCTGCGCAAGGGGCTCAAGAAGGCCCTTTCCCGCAACAAGGGCCGCTCCCGCGTGAGCCTCAACGTCTACGACGCTCAGGATAAGGTCAATGCGGAGTTCGTCTCCCGCAAATACAGTGTCACCGCTACGGACGAGCTTCTGGAGTGGCTGGGCGCGTCCGGACTGCATTACCGTATCAACAAGTAACCCAAACCTTTTATGACAAAAGACGTAAAATATCTGGAGCTGCTCTCCAAGAGTTTTCCTACCATTCAGTCGGCGATTACGGAGATTATCAATCTCGAGGCGATTCTCAACCTTCCCAAGGGTACGGAACATTTCATGACCGACCTGCACGGCGAGTATGACGCGGTGCAGCATGTGCTGCGCAATGCCTCTGGGGCAATCAAGCGCAAGGTGGACGAGCTTTTCGGCTTCCAGCTCAAGGAGGAGGAGAAGAAGGAGCTGTGTACCCTTATCTATTATCCCGAGCGCAAGCTCAAGCTGGTCAAGGCCAAGGAGAAGGATATGGCCGAGTGGTACAGGGTCACTATCGTGAACCTCGTGCGGGTGCTGGTGGCCTCGGCCTCGAAGTACACCCGCTCGAAGGTGAGGAAGGCCCTGCCTCCGGAATTTTCCTACATCATCGAGGAACTCATACATGAGTCCCTGACAGACAACAACAAGCACGAGTATATCTACGCTATCCTCAATACCATCATCGCCACCGGCTCGGCCGACAACTTCATCATCGCCATGGCTTACGTCATCCAGCGGCTGACGGTCGACTCGCTGCACATCATCGGCGACATCTACGACCGCGGTCCCGGAGCGCACAAGATTATGGACCTGCTCTGCGAGTACCACAACGTGGACTTCCAGTGGGGCAACCACGACCTGCTCTGGATGGGAGCAGCTGCCGGCAGTGCCGCCTGCATGGCCAATGTCCTGCGCATAAGCCTCCGTTATGCCAACCTTGAGACCCTCGAGGACGGTTACGGCATCAACCTCCTGCCCTTAGCTACCTTCGCCATGGACACCTACGGTGACGACCCCTGCGCCTCTTTCCAGCCGAAGCTGGACTCGGGTGCCACCTTCGACGAGAAGACAGTCCGCCTCATTGCCCAGATGCACAAGGCGATAACCATTATCCAGTTCAAGCTGGAGGGGGAGATAATCCGTCGGCGCAAGGAGTTCGGGATGGCGGACCGCAACCTTTTAGACAAGATAGATTTTGCCTCCGGAACGGTGCGGATAGGGGACAGGGACTATGCAATGAAGGACATGAATTTCCCCACCATAGACCCGGCCCATCCCTACAAGCTGACGGCCGAGGAGAAAGGGGTGGTCAGCAAGCTTATGGGCAGCTTCACCAACAACGCCCTGCTCGACCGGCATATCCGCTGCCTCTATTCCAAAGGCTCGCTCTATCTCGTGCGCAACTCCAACCTCCTGTTCCACGGCGCCATGCCCCTCAACGAGGACGGTTCCTTCCACGAGATCAACATACTCGGCAAGCCGTACAAGGGCAAGGCCCTCTTCGACATGGTGGACAAGGTGGCGCGTGCCGCCTACTACGAGGACAAGGACGAGAAATACCGTACCTACGCCCGGGACTTCATGTGGTTCCTCTGGTGCGGACCCTACGCTCCTCCTTTCGACAAGAACCGGATGACCACCTTCGAGCGGTATTTCATCGCCGAGAAGGAGACGCACAAGGAGAAGCACGGCTGGTACCTGCAGTACCGGGACGACCGGGAGATATGCGAGAGGATTCTGGCCGAGTTCGGGCTTACCGGCGAGCATACCCACATCATCAACGGTCATGTGCCGGTCAAGGCCTCCAAGGGCGAGTCTCCTATCAAGGCGGGAGGCAGGCTGCTGGTCATCGACGGCGGCTACTCCAAGGCCTATCAGTCGACCACCGGTATCGCCGGCTATACCCTGATTTTCAACTCCCACGGTCTTACGCTGGCCCAGCACGAGCCCTTCAAGTCCATCGACAGGGCTGTGCGGGACGGGGTGGACATCAAGTCCATGACCACTGTAGTGGACTATCTCGGCAATAGGATGAAAGTCGGTGATACAGACGTGGGTAAGGTGCTCAAGGAGCAGATACGGGACCTGACAGCACTGCTTGAGGCATACAGGGAGGGAGTCGTTTTTGAGAAAAATATTCCGGCCAATCGCAAATAAGTGCTACATTTGCGCTCCATTTTTGAGAATTAGGTATGAACTGGTTGGATTCCCTTCTTTTCTCGGACAGCGTGGCGCATGCTATCCTGATTATTTCCATCGTGATTGCGCTGGGGATTATGTTAGGCAAGATCAAGGTCTTCGGCATATCCCTCGGGGTGACATGGATACTCTTCATAGGTATCATCCTGTCCCATTTCGGTTTTACCATCAATCCGGCTGTACGCAGTTTCGTAAGTGACCTCGGCCTGATTCTCTTCGTCTTCTCCCTCGGTCTGCAGGTCGGACCCGGATTCTTCGCTTCCTTCAAGGAGGGAGGGCTCAAGCTTAACATGCTGGCAGTGCTCATAGTGGTGCTCGGCGTGGGCATTACCGTGGCGATACATTTCATTACCGGAACGCCTATGCCCACCATGGTGGGCGTGATGTCGGGAGCCGTGACCAATACCCCCGGCCTTGGTGCCGCGCAGCAGACGGTGACTGACATTACCGGCTCGCTGGACCAGACCATTGCCATGGGCTATGCGGTGGCCTATCCGCTCGGAGTGGTGGGCGTGATTCTCACTCTGCTCGGAGTGCGTGCGTTCTTCCGCATCAATATCAATAAGGAGAAAGAGAAGGTGCATCAGCAGGAGACCAATCCCGACAGCGCCTGCAAGATAGCCGTCGAGGTACGCAACGAGGCCATCTGCGGCCGGACCATCCGGGAGGTGGACGAGCTGCTGGCCAGGCATTTCGTGGTGTCCAGGCAGTATCATCCGGACGGGCACATGGAGATTCCGACCTCGGATTCGGTCGTCGGGATGGGGGACAAGCTGCTGGTCATAACCTCCGCTGCCAATGCCGAGGTCGTGAGCGCTTTCATAGGCCGTCGTCTTGAAATGGACCAGGCTACATGGGAGAAGCTGGATACCAATCTTGTTTCCCGCCGCCTGGTGGTCACTAACAGTTCTGTTAACGGAAAGAGCCTCGGGGAGTTGAACATCCGGGCCCAGTTCGGTCTGAACATCACCCGCGTCAACCGTGCGGGTATCGACCTGACGGCTTCGCCCGGCCTGCATCTGCAGCTCGGGGACCGCATCATGGTCGTCGGTGCCCAGAGCGCCATCGACAAGGTGGCCCGTCTGGTCGGCAACCAGGCCAAGAAGCTCCGTGAGCCCAAGCTCATTCCCATATTCATCGGTATATTCTTCGGCATCATAGTGGGATCCATCCCCATCATGCTCCCCGGCCTGGGACAGCCCCTGAAGCTCGGTCTGGCCGGAGGTTCGCTGGTAGTGGCCATTCTGATTGCCCGCTTCGGCCCCAACTTCGGTATGGTGACCTATACCACAGCCAGTTCCAACATGATGCTGCGCGAGGTGGGTATCGCCCTCTTCCTGGCCGCTGTGGGACTCGGTGCCGGCGAGGGCTTCGTGGACGCGGTGCTCGGAGGCGGCTACATGTGGATACTCTACGGTTTCCTTATCACGGTGATTCCCCTGATTATCGTCTGCATCCTGGCCCGCGCGGTCTTCAAGTTCGACTACTTCGCCATCTCGGGTCTGGTCTGCGGCTCGCATACCAATCCTACGGCCCTGGCCTTCATGAACACCACCTTCGATGAGTCCAGGATAGCGGTGGCCTACGCGACGGTCTACCCCCTGGCGATGTTCCTGAGGGTGATAGTGGCGCAGCTGATGGTTTTGTAAAATATTAAGTTTGTTATAGATATGTCTCTCAAATGCGGTATAGTAGGACTCCCCAACGTGGGCAAGTCGACCCTCTTCAACTGTATCAGCTCGGGCAAGGCCCAGGCTGCCAACTTCCCTTTCTGCACCATCGAGCCCAATATCGGCTCCACGACGGTGCCGGATCCCAGGCTCCAGGTATTAGAGTCGCTGGTGCATCCCAAACGGGTAGTGCCTGCAACGGTGGAGATAGTCGACATCGCCGGCCTGGTCAAGGGCGCCAGCAAGGGTGAGGGTCTCGGCAACCAGTTCCTGGCCAATATCCGCGAGACCGACGCCATCCTGCACGTGCTCCGCTGCTTCGACGACCCCAA
>CALUPK010000062.1 GCA_944322575.1 uncultured Bacteroidales bacterium
CGCAACGGCACCGAATCGCGGGTTTTGCTGCCGTTGTGGAAAAGGGAGACGGAGGGAAGATGCCTCACAGGGGCTGCAGAGAGGATACATGGGGAAAGCGACATCCGCAACGGCACCGAATCGCGGGTTTTGCTGCCGTTGTGGAAAAGGGAGACGGAGGGAAGATGCCTCACAGGGGCTGCGGAGATGGTTCACGAGAAATACAGTTGCTGCAACGGCACCGAATCGCGGGTTTTGCTGCCGTTGTGGAAAAGGGAGACGGAGGGAAGATGCCTCACAGGGGCTGCGGAGATGGTTCACGAGAAATACAGTTGCTGCAACGGCACCGAATCGCGGGTTTTGCTGCCGTTGTGGAAAGGGGGAACGGAGGGAAGATGCCGTACAGGGGCTGTAGAGAGGGTACATGGGGAAAGCGGCTTCCTCAACGGCACCGAAACGCGGATTTTGCTGCCGTTGCGGAAAGGAGGACGGATAATGTGGCCGGGAAGAGCCGAAGGATGGCGGATAATGTGGTACAAATGATTTTTGTTACTTTTGGGGCGTGAATTAGAGTCATGAATTATCTGCTGATCATATTGGGTGCCGTGTCGCTGGGACTGGGAGTGGCGGGGATGTTCCTGCCGGTGCTGCCGACCACTCCGTTCCTGCTGCTGACGGCGTGGTGCTGGATGAAGGGGGCGCCGCGGCTGCATGCCTGGCTGATGGCGCATCCTAAGCTGGGGCCTTATATCCGGGACTTCCAGGAGCACAAGTGCATCTCCCGGAGGGTGAAGGCCGTCTCGGTCACGACCCTGTGGCTGACCATTGCACTGAGTATCTTCCTGATCCACCAGCTGTGGCTGCGAGTTCTGCTGGCCGCCATTGCCGCCGGGGTCACTGTTCACATATTGTCCTTCAAGACCAAGAAATGAGCATGAAAAAGCCCGGTCCGCAGAACTTGCAGGACCGGGCCATTTTCCTTAAAATTCCTGACGGCCTCCCTATTTGAGGACAGTCTTGAAGAAGTCGTTGCCCTTGTCGTCCACGAGGATGAAGGCGGGGAAGTCGACTACCTCGATCTTCCAGATGGCCTCCATGCCGAGTTCGGGATACTCGAGGAGCTCGACCTTCTTGATATTGTCCTGAGCTAAGATGGCTGCGGGACCGCCGATGCTGCCGAGGTAGAAGCCGCCGTGCTTCTTGCAGGCGTCGGTCACCTGCTGGCTGCGGTTGCCCTTGGCGATCATGATCATGCTGCCGCCATTCTCCTGGAAGAGGTCCACGTAGCTGTCCATACGGCCGGCGGTGGTGGGGCCGAAGCTGCCGGAGGGCATTCCCTCGGGGGTCTTGGCGGGGCCGGCGTAGTAGATCGGGTGCTCCTTCATGTACTGGGGCAGGCCCTCTCCGCTCTCGATGCGCTCTTTCAGCTTGGCGTGGGCGATGTCGCGGCCTACGATGATGGTGCCGCTGAGCAGGAGGAATGTCGATACGGGATACTGGGACAGGTCGGCGAGGACTTCCTTCATCGGGCGGTTCAGGTCTATTTTCACACCGCCGGAATGTTTTGCGAAGCCGCCGCGCAGCTGCTCGGGAACGAGACGGATGGGGTTGCTGTCCAGGTCCTCGAGCCAGATACCGTCCTTGTTGATCTTACCCTTGATGTTGCGGTCGGCGCTGCAGGATACTCCGAGGCCGACGGGGCAGGACGCGCCGTGACGGGGCAGACGGATAACGCGGATGTCGTGGGCGAAGTACTTGCCGCCGAACTGGGCGCCGAGGCCGATGTTGCAGGCTGCCTTGAAGAGCTTCTGCTCCAGCTCGATATCGCGGAAGGCGCGGCCGAGGTCGTCACCGGTAGTGGGCAGGTTGTCGTAGTACTTGGCGGAGGCGAGCTTGACGGTCTTGAGGTTGGTCTCTGCCGATGAGCCGCCGATTACGAATGCGATGTGGTAGGGAGGGCAGGCCGCCGTACCGAGGGTCTTCATCTTCTCGATCAGGAAGTTCTCGAGTTTCTCGGGATTGAGCAGGGCCTTGGTCTCCTGGAAGAGGAAGGTCTTGTTGGCCGAGCCGCCGCCCTTGGCGATGAACAGGAACTTGTACTCGCCGCCCTCGGTGGCGTAGATGTCCACCTGTGCGGGCAGGTTGTTGCCGGAGTTCTTCTCCTTGTACATGTCTAAGGGAAGAGTCTGGGAATAACGCAGGTTGTCAGTGGTGTAGGTGTCGTATACGCCGTGCTGCAGGGCCTCCTCGTCGCTGATGCGGGAGCCGTCGGCAGTCTTGTTCACCCATACCCTGCGGCCCTTCTTGGCCACTACGATGGCTGTACCTGTATCCTGGCAGAAAGGCAGTTTCTGGTTCTTGGCCACGTCGGCGTTGAGCAGCATGGTCAGGGCCACGGCCTTGTCGTTGCGGCTGGCCTCGGGGTCATTGAGAATCTTGGCCACCATCTCGTTGTGCTCGGGACGGAGCATGAAGGCCACATCGTGGAAAGCCTGGCGGGCTATCAGCCTGAGTCCCTCGGGATCGACTTTCAGAATTTCCTCGCCCTCGAACTGAGCGGTAGACACATAGTCCTTGGTGACAAGATGATACTTGGTAGTATCCTCACCCATCTGGAAAAGTTCCTCGTATTTGAATTCCATATCTGTTGTTATTTATTGTTTCGTGATGGCAAAGATAGTAATTTTGCGCACGCGATTAACCGACTGCACACACGAAATGACTACTGCGAAAGAAAAAATGCTGAGCGGCGAATGGTACGACGCCGTGGGCAACCCCGAACTGACGGCGGAGCTGATGGCCTGCCGCGACAAGATCTATGAGCTCAACCGGCTGCACCCCAGGGATACAGCCACCCGCGACATCCTGCTGCGCTCGCTCATCGGCCACATGGGCCGCAATGTCGTCATCCTCTCCCCCTTCTTCTGCGACTACGGCACCCAGATATCCATAGGTGACGATACCTATATCAATTTCAACCTGACCGTACTCGACGAGGCCCCCGTCACCATCGGCTCCCACGTCTTCATAGGTCCGGGCTGCAGCCTGCTCACCGCAGTCCATCCACTCGACGCCCAGGAGCGCAACAAGGGTATCGAGAAAGCCCTGCCCATCACCATCGGGGACAGTGTCTGGCTCGGGGGCAATGTAACCGTCCTTCCCGGAGTAACCATCGGTGAAGGTGCGGTAGTAGGTGCAGGAAGCGTCGTCACCCGCGACGTTCCGCCCCGCACCGTAGTGGCCGGCAACCCGGCCCGCATCATACGCTGGCTGTAATCAGCCGTTTTTAAACGATTATAATCGTTTATAGCCGTTTAAAGTGCGGATTATCTGGAATGCTTTGGCTTTCTTTGCATCTAATACAAATGCTTTAATCGATATGGAAAACATTGTAAATTTCAAAGATGTTGAGAAAGCCCTGCTTGAAATCCAGGGCCAAAGGGTCTTACTTGACAAAGATGTCGCAAAACTCTATGGTGTTGAGACCAAGCGCGTAAACGAAGCAGTTAAGAATAATCCGGACAAATTTCCCGACGGGTATATTCTGGCTTTGAACAGAGAGGAATGGGAGCTGTCTCTAAGGTCGAGTTTTTCGACCTTAGAGACAGCCGGACGTGGCGAACACACAAAATATCCACCCAAAGCCTTCACAGAAAAGGGACTTTACATGCTCGCCACCATCCTGAAAAGTCCTAAAGCCACACAGACGACCATCGCCATCATAGAGACTTTTGCCAAAATCAAGGAACTCACCCGCACTGTCAGCAAAATCTCCGAATCACATGACGAGCAGGAACAGAAAGGTCTCATCAGGCACGGAGGCGATATCCTGTCAGACTTACTATATCAGGAAGTCCCTGTAAGTGATACAGAGACTTCCATAGAACTGAACTTCGCCGTTCTGAAACTGAAACACACCGTCAAGCGGAAAAAGTAATCAGTCCTCCTTGCGCAGCGCGATGACTGGAGCTGTATTGATGGCGACAATGCTCTGGTAGAGAATCGTGAGGAAGGCAATGGCGCAGGAGAGGACTCCGGAGGCGAGGATAAGGGCCCACTGGAGCCATGGAGCGGCGGTGTAGGAGAACTGGCTGAGCCATGCGTCGGTGAGCAGCCAGCTGACGGGAACGGAGACGACAAAGGCAATCAGCGAGAGCAGCAGGTAGGACGAGGCGATCTGCCGCAGGATGAGGCCCTTGTCGGCACCGAAGACCTTCTCCACGGCGATGTTGCGGCTGCGGGCCCGGATGTAGTAGGTACTCATGGCGAACAGGCCGAGGGACGATACGAATATCGCTATCACGGTGAAGATGATGATTATCTTCTGCAGCTGGATATACTGGGTGAATGTAGCCTCTATCTGGTCCTCGATGTAGGAGGCGTCGAAAGCACCGTCCGGCCTGATGCGGCTGTAGACTTCGGCTATGCGGTCGTAAGCCGCGGCATGGTCGCCGGCAATCTTGATAATGACGTTCCAGGGAGTGCGGTTCTCCGGATAGACATCGTACCTGTAGATCTGGGCCGCCGACTGGTCGTAGAGCAGAGGCCTGATCTTGAAGTCGTAGTAGACTCCTGCCACAGGTTCCGTCTCATAGCCGTATTTCTCATTTCCGAAAGTACATTCCGCAGCGGTCTCAGGCAGGCCGGCCTCCTTGAAGGCGTATTCGTTCCAGTACCAGGCCGACTTGTCCGCCAGGTGATTGTCCGACTTCAGCCTCAGACCCAGAATGTCGAAATACTCCGCATCGCCGCGTATCAGCTGAAAACCGAGCAGACCGCCTTGATAGTAACGGGTATAGTTATTGGTGCCGAACAGCGGAGTACC
>CALUPK010000063.1 GCA_944322575.1 uncultured Bacteroidales bacterium
CCGGCTCCGTAGCAGCGGCGTACGGCCAGTCCCTTGGCCCTGCCGAGCAGGGAGGAGATGACAATCATGATGTAGTTCAATACCGATGCGAGAATCAGGGCGGCAGCCACCACTCCGAGGATGAGGTTGGTCCTCTTGGTGCCGGGGGACGAGGAGTGCTCGGCGGTAAGCGGGGACAGGGTATAGTGGATGTCCACGCCTGCGGATTTCAGGTCCTCCAGGGGCAGGTATTTGTCCTCCACGGCCGTGAGGGCGTCCTCGAGGGAGGCGGGATCTGTGCCCGGATAGAGCTTCACGCGGCTGATGTAGCGGTCATTGCCCACCCAGTTCATGGTGGAGCGGAAGTCGGATCCCATCATGCGCATCATCTCGTCCATCGCATCGAGGGATACTCCGATGTCGAAGCGGAAAGAGGAGTTCTCGGGAATATCCTCGAAGACACCGCCGACCTCTATCGGGATGGTCGGGTAACTTTCTAAGAAAATAAGCTGTCCGACGGCTTTCTCCACACCTCCCAGCATCTCGGCGAAGGAGCGGGAAATCATCGCCCGGTTCCAGTTGGAAAGCACGTTTACGGGATCTCCGCTGAGTATGGGGCGGGGAAATACCTTGAAATGGTTGGTGTCGATGAGGACTACCGGAGTGTGGATTGTCAGCTTGTGGTTGTCCTGAGTGTAGACATTGCTCTGGTCATCGTATACGATGGGGGTGGCACGCGTGCCGTACATGATCTGAGGGATTTCCTGCCCGAAATAGTACGCTACCGCTCCGGGGGTCTGGCTGTATTGCGAAGTACCTTCCTCATTTGCCTTTGTGTACTCCGATGTGATGCAATAGATGTCCTGCCAGTCGGGATAGAACTTGTCATAGCTGCTCTCGAAGGAAATCTTGGCTATGAGCACCAGTCCGACTGCGAGTCCCACCGCAAGGGAGAGGACCTTGAAGATGCCTATGTTGAGTTTTTTCATCTGTATGGTTTTTTAATTCAAATATAATCTTTATTCAGTTCTGAGTGAATCCGCAGGATTGGTCCTTGCGATGGCCAGGCATCTGGCTGCGACTACTGCCGCCAGTACGGCCAGCAGGCCGGCGGCGGTGACGAAGAAGAGCCACAGCGGCGGCTGTACCTTGAGCTCGAACGACTTGAGCAGCATGTCGAATATGAACCACGACAGGACGCAGCCGATGATTACTGCCGCTACTGAGAATCTGCCGATGCCGCTGATGAAGATACCGATGATCTCCGCGGGGCGGGCACCGTTGATTTTCCTAAGAGCCACTTCCTTGCGGCGGCGTCCAGTCTCGTCTGCGGTGTATCCGACCAGACCTAAGAGGGCTATCACGGCTGTCACCAGACCTGCGGCGAGAACCGATTCGCGGACGGTGCGGACAGGGGTGTATATGTCATTGACCACAGAGGCGTAGGTCAGCAGCTCGAACCGTTCCGGATCCACTGAGTCAAGGGCGGCCTGGATGGCCCCGGTCACCTCCGGATTGAGGTCCGATACGCGGATGACCAGGAATGTCATGGGGTCGTCGGTGTAGAAGAGGGTGACGGGCCGGTTGTCCTCGTAGATGGCCGGACTGATGCTGATATGGTCGAATACGCCTACGATGGTATAGGGATTGTCGGAACTGCCGTCATGGTCGCTCACTACGATGCTCTTGCCGATGACTCCGTCCTTCCATCCCCTCACCTCGCATATCTGCTCTGCGAAGCGCGGGTCCACCATTACTTCCATGGGAGAGGCCGCCTTGCGTCCCACGATGATGTCGATGCCGAAGAGTTCGCTCCAGTTGCCGTTGGCCTCGTAGAGATCGGCGATGTGGAGTGAAGGCTCGGTCTCACCGGGGATGTACACGTTGTTGCCGCTGGAGCCTCCGAGTATCAGAGGATCCTCCACTGTCCCCACTTCCTCGACTCCGGGAACACTCTCTACAGCCTGCATAAGCGCGTAGCGGGTATCACGCGGCACTCCGCTGAGGTAGCATCCCACAAGCTGCTCATAGTCGTATCCCGGGTCTGCGTTTACCCATCGGGTGTACTGAAGGGCCACGAGGCTAAGCAGGGTAATCAGCAGCGAGGCGAGGGTCATCTGCAGGAAGAGCAGCACCTGTTTCCACAGCTTCTTGTGGTCGGCGTAATTGCGGAAGGCCACGGCGATGGGTATGCCCTGGAATGCCTTTCCGGGAATCCATGCGGCTACAATGAGGACGGCAGCCACAGTCAGCACGAGTACCCACAGGCTCCTGGGTGAGAACAAGGCTCCGAGGGAAGTGGTCAGGACCGATTCTATCGTTCCCCTGAAGGCGAGAATGAGCAGGAAGGCCAGTACGAGGGAGACGGCCAGGTTGAAGAGGGTCTCCTTGAACACCAGTGCCATGATATTGCCGTTTCCGGCTCCGTAGCAGCGTCGTACCGCGATGCCTCTTGCTCTGGCCACGAGGGATGATATGACGATCATGATGTAGTTCATCGTTGCCGCGAGGATCAGGGCGAAGGCGACAATGCCGAGTATCAGGTTGGTCCTGCGCGTTCCTGCCGAGGCGGCATGCTCGGATGCCAGAGGCTTGAGGACGATGTCCACGCTGTAGCCCTGACTCTCGAAGTCCTTTTCAGGAATGTATTTTTCCCGGATATTGTTTATCGCGCTCCGGAGGGAGGCGGGGTCTGTGCCAGGATAGAGCTGTACACGGCTCATGTACATGCTGTTGCTGGACCAGTTCATGGTGGAGGGGGTGTCGGCATGCTCCGGATTGTCACCGGTGATGCCCCATTGGCGGTATATGTGGTCGATTCCCGAGATGGAGATGGCTACGTCGAAGCGCAGGGATGCATTCTCGGGGATGTCCTCGAATACCCCGCCAATCTGGAGGCCGAGTCCCGGATACTCCTCGATGAAGAAGATCTGCCCCATGGCCTGGTCTATGCCTCCGAACTTCTCGGCCATGGACCGGGATATCAGGGCTCCGTTCCATTCGCCTAGGATTACGGAAGGGTCCGTGCCGGCGAGG
Source organism: uncultured Bacteroidales bacterium (assembly GCA_944322575.1). Taxonomy (GTDB): domain Bacteria; phylum Bacteroidota; class Bacteroidia; order Bacteroidales; family UBA932; genus Coprenecus. Next base: position 3,016 of record CALUPK010000063.1, read on the forward strand.
ACAGGACGGGGAAATACCCTGAAATAGTTGGAGTCTACGGCGATGATGCCGTTTTCGGCGGTCAGTTTCTGGCGGTTTTCAGTGTATATGTCACCCATCGATGAGGTGTAGGATGCCTTGGTACCATACATCACCTGGGGAATCTCCTGTTGGAGATAGTAGGAGACGGCGCCGGGCGTAAGGTTGTCGAGGCTCCGGTTGCCATCGGTATAGCTGTATTCGTACTGCACGCAGTAGATGTCGTCGTAGGCGGGATAGAACTTGTCATAGCTGTTCTCAAATGAGATCTTGGCTATGAGCACCAGCCCTACGGCGAGTCCCACCGCGAGGGAGAGGACCTTGAAAATGCCGATGTTGAGCTTTTTCACAATCAATGGGTTTTAATGAGGTTATTTCTTGTTCTGGAGGATGAGCACGTCGCTCTTGCCGTAGTTCTCGTAGTTGGAGATGATGACGCGCTCGCCGGGCTGCAGGCCTTCAAGCACTTCGTAGTACTGGGGGTTCTGGCGGCCGATGCGGATGTCGCGGCGGTAGGCGCGGGTGCCGTCCTCGGAGAGCACGTAGATCCAGGTGCCGCCGGTGGACTGGTAGAATACTCCGCGGGGGATGTAGACCGACTGGGTGGGCTGGCCGAGCTGGAGGTTGAGGTAGTAGGTCTGGCCGATGCGGATGTTGTCGGGACGCTCGCCCTGGAAGTAGAAGTCAGCCTTGAACTGGCCTTCGGTTACCTCGGGATAGACCTTTTCCACTACGGTGTTGAAGTTGGAGCCCTGACGCTCGAAGGTGGCGCTGAGGCCGGACTGTACGCGGTCGATGTAGTGCTCGTCTATCTTGGCCTCT
>CALUPK010000064.1 GCA_944322575.1 uncultured Bacteroidales bacterium
GTCTCTTTCACAGAGACAGTACATTGTAAAAGTGTCTGCGCATACGGTAAACTATTGATTAACAGATGGTTAATTGAAAGTTTAGGAGCCAGGACTATATCTTCTCTATATTTTAGCATTATCAGAGATGAACTTGATCGACAGTCCGGAATTAATCCGCAGCAAGGTCTTTCAGATATTCCGTCAGTTACTCTCGGAAGTGTCATCCGTGGGTTGCAAAGCGTTGAGCGGAGCTGAGATAGAAGCTCTGTCTTCCTGCTGCAGCGTCTTTGCCTGCGCATTCCCGGGAAGCGCGGAAGAAGCTGCTGCCAAGAATATGCTGTTTCAGATCTGGGAAGAAGGAGAAAGGCGGGTAAGCGGGGGCGAGTTGACAGCTGAGGCCATGTACACCGTTCTTGCCATGTACCATGTCGCCTATTCTACAGAAGTGTCTTCTGCATACGGCTCTTATGCGGAAAAATGTGACCGCATGGCATCAAGCATGACGGCGGAACTGTGTAAAGGAAATGCTGGCCTTGCCGAGGAGGCGGCGGCAGTTATGCTCGCTTCCAATCTGTATTGCTATGCACTTCCGGAAGATATGGAGGATGATGCTGTAGTCGGATATTGCCGTGAGAAAATAGAAGTCTGGAACTCTGCCGCGGCAAATCTGTCGGAGGAATTTGCTTCCTCTCAGCAGGAGATGTCCGTAATGCAGTGCCTCCTTGCTGCCGAGTATGCCGGGTTTATCGGAGGGAGGCTCAGACCTGTCCTTCCTGCACCGGCTCAGCTTTCTACGACTGAAGGCCTGTGCGCTCTGTGCCGAATCATAGCGCATCGCATGGATGATGCGGAGACACTTCTCAATGCTGTATGCGCCCTCGAGGACAGGCTGACGTCAGGATTCCAAGGCTGTTGCGCGGCAGCTTCTCTTGTCGAGGCTCTATGTGCCCTGCATGCTGTTTCCGAAGAAAGACTTGTGCTCAACTGCGCTTGACGATCGATTGAATCTGTTTATGAAAGACCTCCTCTACCCATTGTCGTCCCTGCTTATATCGATAGTAGTAGGACTTATATATATCCCCAAAATAGTAATAATCAGTAAGCGGAAGAACCTGTACGATGAGTCAGGAGGCCGTAAACCGCATAAAGGCAACATTCCGAGAATTGCTGGAATGGCGTTTTTCCCTGCGTTTATCGTGGCGTTCTTTGTCCCTTTCGCTGCTGCCACTATATTCAGCAGCGACTATCATATCCTGCTTCACTCCGAATACATACTGCAGATAGGAATGCTGATGACTGGCCTCAGCCTGTTGTATATGATGGGTTTTGTGGATGACCTTATCAGCGTGAGCTGGCGGAGGAAGTTCCTGATACAGTTCTTTGCGGCGCTTATGCCTGTGTTGGCAGGCATGGGGATAGATACCATGGACGGACTCTTCCTGCTGGACGAAGTCAGACCTTGGGCCGGTGCCGCCATTACAGTGTTTGTAGTGATGCTGCTGATCAATGCCTATAACCTGATAGACGGTATTGACGGTCTGTGCTCCTCTCTGTCGATTTTCGCTACAGCCGTACTCGGAGCGTGGTTCCTTACACACGGATATTTGGTTTACGGATTAGTCAGCACTTCCATTGCCGGTATTACTGCCGTGTATTTCTACTACAATACCACCCACGGACAGTTCCGCACATTCATGGGAGATACCGGCTCGACCAACTTAGGTTATATCATCGCTTTCCTCTCCCTTGCATTCTACAACGCTGTGACAGACTCCGAGGCATCCACTGTCTATGGCACAGGCATCAGCCATCCGCTGTCGATATTGCTTGGAATCGTGGCCCTGCCCCTCTTCGATACGGCCAGAGTCTTCGCAGTGCGTATCTCCAAAGGACTCTCTCCTTTTCATCCGGACAAGCGCCACCTGCATCATAAGCTCTTGGATCTCGGCCTCACACACCTGCAGTGTACCCTCATCTGCTTCGCCCTGCAGGGATGCTACTTCGCCATCAACCTCCTTATGAAGGACATCAATATCAACATAGTCGTGCTCACCGACTTAGCCTTCATGATTCTCTACGTCGTGCTGATCGATATGCTTGTCAGGAGACACATGAGGAAGATGGCCTCAGACGCCCGTTAGAGATAAATAATTAAGAGGCCGTCCTGGCCCAGCCGGTGCTGGTGAATCAGTGCGGGCGGTATTCTTGCGTAATATAGGATCTTAGGAGAAATGAACGTACTAACCACATCTATAGAGGGAGTGTTCATTATTGAACCTCGTGTATTTAATGATCAGAGAGGTTATTTCTTCGAGTCATATAACCAGAAAGAGTTTGAGGAAAAAATAGGAAGAATACATTTTGTGCAGGACAATGAGTCGTTCTCGTCCTATGGAGTGCTTCGCGGTCTTCATTATCAGAAACCTCCCTATGCTCAGAGCAAGTTGGTCAGGGTGATTCAAGGAACAGTTCTGGATGTTGCGTTGGATATTCGTGCTGGCTCACCCACGTACGGCCATCATGTCGCTGTAGAACTGTCAGGGGAGAATCACAGGCAGTTTTTTATTCCCCGAGGATTTGCACACGGTTTTTGCGTCTTAAGTGAGACCGCGTTGTTTCAGTACAAATGTGATAATTTCTATGCGCCTCATAGTGAGGGAGCGGTAGCGTGGAATGACCCCTCGCTCGGTATAGACTGGCGGATACCTGCTGAAAAAATCCTTCTTTCAGAGAAGGACCGTCATCACCGCTTCCTGAAAGAAATAGAAACTGATTTCTATATAGACAAAGACCGATATTAATTATTAGCAGTACGATGAATGTATTGGTTACCGGAGCCAACGGCCAGCTTGGCTCCGAGATGCGTAATGTCTCTTCCTGCAGCAGTGACAGGTATATCTTTACGGATGTCGGAGAATTGGATATAACAGATGCTGCAGCGGTGGAGAAGTTGCTATCATCCGAAAAAGTGGATGTAATTGTGAACTGTGCAGCATACACAAATGTAGATCAGGCGGAGGACGATGAGGCAACTGCGGATATTATTAATCATGAAGCGGTCGCCATATTGGCATCAACAGCTGCGAAGTACGGTGCGATACTTATTCATATATCCACTGATTATGTGTTTGACGGCCACAGCTGCATTCCCTACAAGGAGGACGATCCGACATCTCCAACTGGAGCCTATGGCCGGACTAAACTGGCTGGTGAGCATGCAGTAATTGAATCCGGCTGCCGATACATGATATTCCGTACTGCCTGGCTGTATTCCCCGTATGGAAAGAACTTTGTAAAGACCATGATGAGGCTGACATCGGAGAAAGACAGTCTGAGCGTAGTGTTCGACCAGGCAGGGACACCTACTTGTGCAGCGGACCTTGCATCGTTGATTTACAAAGTCATCTCAGACCGTATGCTGGACAGACAAGGCATCTACCATTTTTCCAATGAAGGGGTTATATCATGGTATGACTTCGCCGTAGCTATACGCGATTTATGCGGTAGTACTTGCGACATTCGTCCTTGCCATAGCGACGAGTTTCCTTCAAAGGTCAGGCGGCCGCATTACTCTGTGCTTGACAAGACAAAAGTGAAGAATACTTTCGGAGTCGCAGTTTCTTATTGGAAAGATTCTCTCAAGGAGTGTATTCAGAAACTTAAATAAAATAATTATAGAATGGACTATAAACGTAATATTCTCATAACTGGCGGCGCGGGCTTCATCGGGAGCCACGTCGTGCGCCTTTTCGTGAACAAGTACCCCGAGTACCGAATCGT
>CALUPK010000065.1 GCA_944322575.1 uncultured Bacteroidales bacterium
CTGAGCTTGGGGGAGAAATGGCTGAGCCGCTTCTGGGAGAAGAAGTCGTAGCGCATGCCTCCGATGAGGTTCCAGTGCTCGTTGATATTGGTCTCCACCTGGGCGAAGACGTCGGCGGTATGCTGGACATAATATCCGTTGTCCTCGAACTGGTAGGACATCAGGTAGTCGCGCATGTAGTCGCCTCCGACTATCATGGTGCTCTGCCCGTCGGCTGTCAGGTCGTAGGTGTATATGCCGCGGACGGTGTGCTGGACGTTGCTGTAGTCGCGCACGTCGGTGCTGTTGAAGAGCAGGTAATCGCTTTTGTCGTACTGGTCGAAGCCGTAGGAGAGCTCCACGCGGTTGCGGTCATCCACATTCCACTCCCCGCGGAGGCCGCCGCTGAAGTCACGGTAACGGTCGCGGGTGTCGCTCTGCAGGTCCCTCTCGCGGAAGAAGTAGCCGGCGCGGGCAGTGAATTTCAGGCCGTCTAACGGCTCGTACTGCAGACGTTCCTTGACGCTCCAGTTGTAGCCGCCGTAGAAGGTGTTGTAGTCGCCCTCCGAGGGCATGGCGTAGGAGTCTATGCTGGTGTACTGGGCGTTGGTCATGCTGTTCAGCTTCCCGGCCTGGAAGCCCACCGAGCCGCCGTAGCGCTGTTCGTTGTGGGCGCCGTAGCGGGCGTTGACGTTTACGGACCAGGGCTCCGTGGCCCCGGCGCTGATGAGATTGACCACCCCGCCCACGGCATTGGAGCCGTAGAGGGAGGATGCCGCGCCCTTGATTATCTCCACGCGCTGGACATTGTCTAAGTTCAGACGGTTATAGTCAATATTGTCTAAGGTCTCGCCGGCTATGCGCTCCCCGTCCACGAGGAAGAGGACCGAGTTGCCGCCGAAGCCCTGCATGTTCAGGGTCACCTGCTGGTCCATCGCGTAGGAGAACTCGATGCCGGGCAGCTCCGCCTCGAGCAGGTCCCCGATGTTGAGGGCGTCCACCCTCTCGATGTCCTGCACGGTGATGACACGGGTGAGTATCGGGCTGTTCTTGAGCAGGCGCGGGGTGCGGGTACCGGTGACCACCACCGTCTCCAGGTTCATGTAGTCCTCCTCGAGCACCACGTCCACACTGCCTTCGGGATGCTCCGAGAGGGATATGTCCTGCGACAGGAAGCCTAAAAGATAAAAATGCAGCACCGCCTTCCCTCCGTCAGGGACTGTGATGCTGTAGCGGCCGTCCTCTCCGGTGGCCGTGTAGAGTGTGGAACTGCCCTCCACGGTGATTTCCACGCCGGCTAAAGGGCTGCCCTTGACATCCGAGACAGTGCCTGCGACCGTGCGCTGCTGAGCGTGCAGGGCCGCGGCCGCCAGCAGGAGGACCGTCATCAGAAGTATTGTCCTTTTCATTGTCAGAATTCTAAGGGATATACGTAGTCAATGGTCATGAAGCCCTTGACCTTGCTGTCGTTCATGTAGTTGGTAAGCTGTATGGCCGCCGCTTTGCCCTCCGCCGTTATCAGGACATAGACTTTGCCGGACATCGTGTATATGGGAGGCATGGTGGAGGTATCTACGTTGAGCCACTTGGAGAGCTCCGGGTTGTACCACGAAGGGGCGTAGATGATGATGCCGTCCATCATCCGGGACATGTCTATCGTGACGCGGTTCTCGGTCCAGATGTCCTCGACGTATGTCCCTGCAGGCAGGGAGCCGGATGCAAGGAGTTCATCGATGGAGGTGAAGGAGGTCTCGATGACCCGGCCGCCGTTGGTCTTGACATCGTAGCGGTGTACGGCGAAATCCCAGCCTTCAGCCACCTCTCCTGTCTCGGAACCGTCCTCCGCTATGGCTGTGGTATCCAGGGTGAATGTCTCGAAGTCGATGTAGTTCCACCGGGTGTAGGAGGTCGCGTCGAGGTATATCGTACCGGATGACGTGGCCTGCTCCACCTTCGTAAAACCGAACTCATTGACCTCTACCGGCTCGTCGTAGATGCCCTCGAAGATCCCGTTGCACGAGGGGAGCGACACGGCCGTCAGCAGTGCCGCCCCCGCCTGCAACATTATCAGTAATGGCTTTGGGATTCTTTTCATTTACTTGGTACCTTCAAATTCTACGTTGATGGTCATAGGCATGGCACCGGGCTTGATATCTGCGCTGACTGTCAGCTTGCTGCCGTCGGCCGTCACCGTACCTGTAAGGCTGCCGGTCACATTGATCTCTCCCGCCATAGTGTCGATGCTCTCAGCCGCCAAAGCATAGGTGCCGTCAGCAGACTCTGTGAGTGTCACGTCCACTGTGACATCCTCGAGAGTCATCATGCCCATGCCGAAAGAAGAGATGGTGAGCACAGTCTTTCCGTCATCCGCAACATCGAGCACCATTGTCGCATTCTCCACCGGATCCATGGCACTGCCCATGACGGACATGCTCAGAGTACCGGTATATGTGCCGCTGAGTACCAGACTTGCAGGAGCCTCGCCGGGCTGTACGGTAATCTTCAAGCCGCCCATCACGGCTGGGATGTCGAATGTGAAGGTGAAGTCATCAGCACTCTTTATGGTCGCCGAGAGGGTGCAGTCGTATTCGCTCTGAGAGTCAGCAGACATGCCCATGACGGTCTTCCCGCTGCCGGTCACCGTGTAGGTGCCGTCCGTCCCGGTAACAGCCGCCCCCGTAACGGTGAATGTTCCCCAGGTGTCGGAGGTATAGCTTACTGCCACAGTCTCGCCGTTTTCCTCTACGGTGACGGTAATGGTCTGGGTCTCACTCACCATGGGCGTGGGAGAATACTGGAACTCAGCCTTCGACCAGCCGGTGTAGGTGCCGGCCACCTCTGTTGCGGGCTTAATCTCTTCTACGGGGTTGCAGCTCATGGCTGCGAGGGTCGCCATAACGGCTACGGGAATGAATCTTGTCAGTCTCATTTTATTTCCTTTTATAATTGTTTCAAATGATACTGCAAAATTATCGTCCGCGCCCTCCCCGGACAATCGCCAAAAATAGGGATTCCGCCATCCCCGCATAATCATCTGTTGCGAGAATGACGGAATCCATGTAGACATTGATGCCAGGATACACCCTGATTCCGAGGACAAAGGTAATCAAAATTTTAGAAGATGATTCCTATCTTAAGCGGGAGGAAGAATCCGTCGGACACTGCAGGAGGCATGAACTGGGCGCGGAGGCCGAGGTCTAAAGAAACCCTCTGGAAATTCACCGTGAGGCCTATCTCCGCTGCGCCGTTGAAGAAAGCGTAGCCGCCGTCATCCCATCCGACACCGACTCCGAGCTCCGCGCCGACATAACCGCGGCTCCTGCCGTCGCCTGACGAGGGATAGAAATACCGAGTGTGGGACGAGAGCGCCGCGACTCCGATGAGTGTGTACGGCAGCTCAGCGCTGACTCCCGTGTACACGCCGGACCTGGGGAAAAACGCACCGTGGGAGGTGTGTACTGATATCGACGGCACGGCCGAGAATGAGGGCAGAGGAAGGTAGGGACTGACGTTGAGGCTGACCATGCCCATGTACACCGGGGTGTCGGACAACGACTTCACTGACGGCTGGCATGAGGCGGAGGGGGACCACAGAAGGAGGGCGGACGACACAGCCGCCGTAAATAGCAGAATGCGTATGGGTCTCATAATTCTACGTGAGTTCGAAATAAAGTTAAATCTAAGTCATTAATTATTTGGAAAATAGCGGCAAAAGTATTAAATTTAAAGTA
>CALUPK010000066.1 GCA_944322575.1 uncultured Bacteroidales bacterium
ATGGCAAGATCGCTGCGTGCAGGAATAAGCCGCTCAAGGGTGTTCCAGAAGAATGAATATGAGAGGGTATTCAAATCCTCCCTGCTTGAGGAAGGACGTGAGTCTGATTTGAATAAGTTGTGTTTCAAGTTAATAATCGCCAATCAGATTCTTGACAGCGTAAGGGACCTTATTCAGGATAATGACAGGAAGTATTCAAGTCTTCTGCCTATATTCAGGAAAAGTACATATTATCTTGCCGGATATTTTTATGCATGGAAAAAACAGGAATTCGACGATATGGAAGACAGAATGGAAGATGTATATAGTGCTGGAAATGATTATAAACTCAAGGGTCTTAATTTCCCTGAAAAAATAACAAATATCGTATCTGTCAACTTCGACGAGGGAGTTGAAAATTTTATTAAATTCTACAACAGTAAGGTGGATATGGACAAGACTGATATTGATAACTTACTGAAAAGCAAACAATTTGAAGAACTATATCGGACTGAGATCTCAACTCTTTCAGGGACTGTAAACATTTTACAACAAGAAGAATAGACTCAAAAAAAGACTGGTCGAGATAATCCCTGCCGGTCTTTTTCTGTTCATAAAGCAGACTACAGGTTGCGGACTATTCCCATGAAGAGGACCGGCCCGGACTCGCACCCGCGTATCAGGAATACGAAGGGGCGGTCAACCCTGAACTCGAAAGGACCGGGGGCAAGGGATGTCCGCATGATGCCTACAGAGGTGACGGCTGCCGCCTCCGAGCCTTCCTCATTGACCTCGATGAATGTCTTCTGCTTTACCTCACTGATCATCAGAGGTTCCCTGGCTATTCCCGAAAAATCGGCCGCAGGAGTGAAGGCAGTCCGCATTCCGAGGCGCTGCAGTGTGGCGATGAGGGAGGTCTCATACTCGGCCTTGAATTTGGGAATGCTCACCTTTATGCGGTCAGTCTGAAGCAGGCCGGTCAGAGTGCTCAGGGCCTCACCGTCCAGACCTGACACGAATTCCTCGGCACTCGTTCCTTCAGCAGGCAGAAAGATATCCATCACGAATGAGCCGTCTCCGTAGGGAAGCTCCAGCACCGAGCCTTCAGGACCGGTGTAGTAGGGAAAACTTGCGGTATTGTGCATGAACTCGACCTTGGAGCTCCGGTTATTGCCGTGGAAAATATCCTCACGTGTTCTGGCAGCATCAAAGGGACAGGACCACATTCCCTTGAAATACAAAGCATTCAACAGATACATCTGAGTAGCTGGGTCGATGCTTTCAATCATCTTGCTGATACGCCCGTTGGTATTTTCCGAGCACCAGCTGTTAATGACCGAAGGAGAGGCGGGGTCTGAGAAATCCAGATTGCTTACCGAGGCATCGTAATACCTGACGGCTGTCTTGCAGAAACGGGATCTGACCGGAAAAAGGTCTGAAACCCAGATAGAGTTGGCCACATTAAGTTCTATGCCCACAGGTCCGGAGGCCAGAAAGTCCATCACGCTGCGGTTGTATTCATTGAGTTCATTTATGGAAGCATCCTGACCGAGAACGGACAGCATTTCAGCCAAAGTGGCCTCTTCTGCCCCGTTTGCAGTCATAGACAGTGCCATCGATGCACTCAGCGGAGATATGAAGACTACATCGGAGCCGTCGTACGAGACAGCATCCTGGAAAAGTCCGAATGCAAAAGAGGAACCGGACGCCTCCGCGCCGGTCCCTCTTTTAAGAACATCCTCCGTCTGCGCTGAAACCATGAAAGGCAGCAGGACAAACATCAATGTTAAGATACGCCTCATTACTTCTGCATCTCTTTACGTAATCTCTCGGCCAGCAGGGGAACTATCTTGTTCACATCCCCTACTATACCGATATCCGAAACATTGAAGATGGGCGCGAACTTGTCTTTGTTCACGGCTACGATATAGCCGGACTCCTCCATTCCTGCCAGATGCTGGATGGCTCCGGATATACCGAGAGCGAGATAGAGGTCGGGGCGGACGGTCTTGCCGGTCTGACCCACCTGACGGTCGTGCGGCATGATGCCGGCATCGACCATGGCCCTGGATGCGGAAACCTCGGCGCCGAGGACTTCCGCCAGCTCCTGCAGCTTGGCAAATCCCTCCTTGCAGCCCACTCCGCGGCCTCCTGAGACGAGGATCTTGGCCTCAGTGATATCCACCTTGTTCTTCTCCTCGCGGACTTCCTCGAGCAGTTTTACGCGGATTTTGGAGTGGTCGAACTTGGTCTCGAAACGGACGATGGAGCCGGTGCGTCCGGGCTCGGGATCGCGCTTGGGCATCACTCCGGGACGGACCGTGGACATCTGGGGACGGTGCTCGGTACACATGATGGTGGCCATCAGGTTGCCGCCGAAAGCGGGACGGGTCATCATCAGCTGCTTGTCCTCGGATATCTCCAGCTTCGTACAGTCGGCGGTGAGGCCGGTAGCCAGACGGGCCGAGAGCCTGGGTGCCAGGTCGCGTCCGATGGTGGTGGCTCCGAAGAGCACGATATCGGGACGCATGGCGGTGATAATCTGATATATGGACTGAGCGTACTGCTCGGTGAGATAGTCCTTGAGCTCGATGTGGTCGGTAACCACCACCTCATCGGCGCCGTACTCGAAGAGGGGCTGGATGAGATGCTCCACATTGTAGCCTGCGAGCATGGCCACCACCTTGGAGCCGAGGGCCTCGGCCAGATCACGGGCCTTGCCTATGAGCTCGAGGGCAACAGGCTGGATAACACCGCCTCTCTGTTCTGCGAACACATATACGTTCTTGTAGTCGTTCTTGTTGATCATATCTGTAAAATATTAACGGTGTTACACTGTTAGATGATGAATTTCTCCTTGAGACGGGAGACGATGATGCCCACAGCCTCCTCGGCATCCACCTCGAATACCTCTCCGGGAGCCTTGAGACCCTTGGTGAAGGCCTTGAGCACCTTTGTCGGAGAACCCTTGAGTCCGAGCTTGGTCTCGTCCACGTCGATATGGTCGGCGCCCCAGATCTCGACCTGTTTGTTATAGGCCTCGACTATGCCGGGAGCGCTCATATACCTGGGCTTTACGGCTGAGGCGAGAACAGTCAGCAGACAGGGCATCTGAGCCTCGAGTATCTGTACCCCTTCCTCGGTCTCCTTGGTCACGCGCAGGGCCTTGCCGCTCTTCTCCACCTCGAGGTCGCATACGTACGAGACCTGAGGCACATCGAGATGCTCTGCAATCTGAGGGCCTACCTGGGCGGTGTCACCGTCGATGGCCTGACGGCCGGTGATGACGATGTCCCAGTCCAGGGTCCTGAGAGCTCCGGCGAGAGCATTGGAGGTAGCGAGGGTGTCGGCTCCGGCGAACTTCCTGTCAGTTAGGAGTATCGCCCTGTCCACACCCATTGCGAAGGCTTCCCTCAGAATCAGGTCGGCCTGGGGAGGTCCCATGGTAATGACCGTTACATTGGCCCCGTACTTGTCCTTCAGACGGAGGGCCATCTCCAGTCCGCCCTTGTCATCGGGATTCATGATGCTGGGCACTCCGTCCCTGATGAGGGTACCGGTAACAGGATTGATCTTGATCTCGGTGGTATCGGGTACCTGCTTGATACAAACTACTATATTCATACTTTCCTGATTTTACTTTTTAAACATACTGGCTGCTATCACCATTCTCTGTACCTC
>CALUPK010000067.1 GCA_944322575.1 uncultured Bacteroidales bacterium
TTGCCCGTAATGGACTGGGACTCATCGAAGAAATACACGTCCCTGAGGGGAATGAAGAAGACCTTGTCCACCATATTTTCCGAATAGGCCCACCATACCTTTCCCAGATAATCCCTGATCTCCGGTATCTTGGCCTGAATATTGGAATTCGGCCAGGTCATGATGAAAGTGTCGAACCGTCCGGTGTTGCTCATCTCCTCGTTGTTCGCACCGTTGAGCTCCGTCATGATGTCGGCGCGGCACATCACATCGCAGTACTTGATTACCGAATGGTCGATATCCTCCATAACTCCAGCCACGGTAAACGTATAATCCCCGTCACCGACAATACTGTAAGTCAATGCCTGGCCGACAGGATCCTTATCGGGAAAATAAGTATCCGCAAAACGCCGGCTTATCACGGCACTGCGGTCCGATGCCTTCCACGCCTCCACGGAGCCGCTGAGCAGACGGAAGGAGAATATGTCGAAGAACGAGCTGTCTGCGTAGGAGGTCTGTGCCGGTATCGCCGCATCATTACCGGCTATATGCAGTTCCCCGAGTCCGGTTATTCCCGAACCTGACAGATACGAAGTGGCCTTCTCCACCTCCGGGAAATGGTCGAGGAGATGCTTCTGCAGATAGTACGCGCTGCCGATAAAATTCTCATTGGCATAGAGATAGATGCGGTCGGCATTCTTCTGGAACGCGTCGGTGGTCAGCTGCCGGCTCACGAACACTGCCAGCAGCAGCACGAAGGCCAGGGAGACTGTCAGACCGAAAAGGTTGATAAAGGCGTAGAGCCCGTTCTTGCGGATGAAGTTGAGAAACGATTTCATTGGTTATAGTATTTAAACATTTTACATTTTTGTTTGCCCGTTCTTATAACCAAAATCGTGCCAATGCTTATAACTTATTTATTTATAACATATTAACACGTTCTGCAACCATCCTAATTGTACACATTTCATACATTCCGGTGTATGATTTTTTGAAATTGTCAAAATTTCATACATCACAGGCTCCGGCGACGGAATTAACTAAAGATTTAGTTGCATATTTAAAAATTTAGTTATAGCTTTGTGTCGGATATAGAAACTACACATATCATGGCAAAAATAGTCAAGGAAGAACGGCAGGAGCTCACACGCGCCGAGCTCGAGATAATGCAGGTAATCTGGAAGAAGGGGAAGGTGCTGGTACACGACATCTTGGAGGAGATGCCGGAGCCGCGGCCGGCGTACAACACGGTATCGACCATCGTGCGGATACTGGAAAACAAGGGCTTCGTCTCGCACAAAGCCTACGGACGGACCTACGAATACTTCCCGCTCGTTGCGAAGGAAGAGTACACAGGCACCTACATGCGCACGGTACTGGACAACTTCTTCGACGGATCCGTCAGCCGGATGGTCAACTTCTTCTCCTCGCAGAAGTCCATCTCGGTGGAGGAAACCGACGAGATCCTAAAGATCCTCAACTCAGGCAAATAAAAAACATGAAGACAGTCGAATACATAATAGAGGTACTGATCTGCAGCGGCCTGTTCCTGGTCCTGTACCGGTGGCTGCTGGCAGGAAAGGTCGGCTACAGGCTGTGCAGGGCATACATCGTCGGGACAATGCTGCTCGCAGCCCTCATCCCCGCCCTCGACGTGCCGCTGTACTCCCCCGCCCCGGAGCCCGCAGCAAAGGAGAAGGCCGTACTCCACGAATTCCGGGGGAGCCTGCTCCCGGAGGACGGAGGCTACGGCGGGGCCACGGCAGAGGATGCCGCCACCTCCCGGAAAACCTCCGCAAAGGCCATTGTCCTGAAAACGGCCGCTGCCCTCTACGGAGTGACCGCCGCAGCCTCTATTGTCCTGATAGGCCTGAATGTCATACGGATACGCCGCCTGCGCCGGGGAGCCCGACTGACCCGCATGGAGGGCTGGACTTTAGCCGAGAGCGGGAAGATACGGACCCCGTTCTCATTCCTGCGGACGGTTTACATGGGCTTCAACTACAGCCCCTCCGAGCGACGGATGATCCTCTCCCACGAGGTCAGCCACGTCCGGCACCGGCATTCCTACGAGAGGCTCGTCCTCTCCGTCCTGCGCAGCCTCCTGTGGTTCAACCCCTTCCTGTGGATAGCCGAGAAGGACCTGAAGGAGGTGCAGGAATGGGAGGCCGACCGCGACGTTCTCAACGAAGGAAATGACCTGACTCTATATAGAACAGCCATCTTCAAGCAACTCTTTGGTTATAATCCGGATATATCCAGCGGGTTGAATCACTCACTCACAAAAAAACGGTTTATTATGATGACAAAGACACGACTCGGCCGCTACGCCTCACTGAGGCTGGCCGCCGCCCTCCCGCTGCTCACCGCCACCTTCCTCGCGTTCGGCTGCGGGACCAAGGATCAGACACAGAAGAGTGCCGTCACCGCTACGGCAGCCGGCACTCACAGCACTTCTCCGGACGCAGTCTCTGCCACACAGGACAGCGTACTGACCATCACTGTATCGAAAGATATGCTGACAATCGACGGTCAGCAATACAGCTCTGAGGACATAGACAAAGTCATTGCAGACAAAATCGCTGCCGGCAAGCCCACCATTGCTGAGATTGAAATCTCCGGCGGCACCGACATGGGGGCCGTGACCGACGTAAAAAACAGCCTCCGGAAGGCCGGTCTCCTAAGAGTCCGCTACACGGCAGACCTTGGCGGCGGTGCGGTACTGTCCGCTGAATCAGTACACATACTGCCTCCGGCCATCAGCGACAATGAGGAGATTTCGACAGCCATTCCCGTCACTTCCGCTAACCGGAAATATTTCCACCAGATCCGCGTGAACAGCAACGACAGGATCATGATGGACGGATATCAGGTGATATTGGAAGAAATTCCGGAAAAGGCCGTCGGGATAATCATGGAACAGGGTATCCGCACAGATACAGATGAGGATCAGTTCCTGGGGATATTCAGCATCGGATTCAACAGAGACTCGTCCCCGGAGGTCTACGTTCAGATCCGAAACGCAATGGACAAGGCCTACGACACCGCCAGGGACAATTACTCGCAGAAAAAATTCGGTAAACCGCTCAATGCTCTTTCCATAGATGAACTGAATCAGGTCATCGGAGCCGTACCGAAGAGAATCGCCGAGCAGGACCGGATCATATACGAGGACGTGCCGCGGTAGGCAAAACTGCCCTACAGATAATTTTGCTCGTTTGGAAATAATTCCTATCTTTGCCGCCCGATTCAGAAATGAAGGGACATGGAGGTGTGGCCGAGTGGTCGATGGCGGCAGTCTTGAAAACTGTTGAACGGCAACGTTCCGGGGGTTCGAATCCCTCCGCCTCCGCAACAAACGCTGAAAATCAGCAGATTGCAAAACAAACACCCAGTTTTACACCCAAGAATGTAAAGTCGGTG
>CALUPK010000068.1 GCA_944322575.1 uncultured Bacteroidales bacterium
GTGTTTCACAAGACGTTGGAAATGAGGGAGGGTGCTCCCGAGTATGTGTTCTTCGAGGGACCTCCCTCGGCCAACGGCATGCCGGGCATACACCATGTGATGGCCCGCTCCATCAAGGACGTGATCTGCCGCTACAAGACTCAGTCCGGCTACCACGTAAGCCGCAAGGCCGGATGGGACACCCACGGTCTGCCCGTGGAGTTAGGAGTGGAGAAGGCCTTAGGCATCACCAAGGACGACATCGGAAAGAAGATATCCGTGGCGGAGTACAACTCCATCTGCCGCCGCGAGGTCATGAAATATACCAAGGAATGGGTCAACCTGACCGAGCGCATCGGCTACTGGGTGGACACCGACAATCCATACATCACCTACGACAACCGCTATATCGAGACCCTCTGGTATCTCCTGAAGGAGATCTACAAGAAGGGTCTGCTGTACAAGGGCTACTCCATCCAGCCCTATTCCCCTGCCGCAGGCACCGGCCTGAGCACCCATGAGCTCAACCAGCCCGGCTGCTACCGCGACGTGAAGGACACCACGGCCGTAGCCCAGTTCAAGGTCATCCGCGACGAGGCTTCCGAGCCTTTCTTCCAGAAAGCCGGAGGGGATCCCCTCTATTTCATCGCCTGGACCACCACCCCCTGGACCCTGCCCTCGAACACCGCCCTCTGCGTAGGCCCCGGCATCGAGTACGTCTTGGTGCGCTCCTCGAACCCCTACACCGGTCTTCCCGGAGTGTACATCGTCGCAAAGGCATTGGTCCATGACCATTTCGGAGGAAAGATACCCTTCGAGGTGCTCGAAGGCTCCTACAAGGGCACTGACTTAGTGGGGATGCGCTACGAGCAGCTGATTCCCTGGGTGCGTCCCGACGAGGGCGCTTTCCGCGTGATTCCCGGCGACTACGTGACCACGGACGAGGGCACCACCGGTATTGTCCACATTGCCCCGACCTTCGGTGCCGACGACGCCAAGGTGGCCCGCCAGAGCGGAGTGCCCGCCCTGATGGTGCGAGACGCCGCCGGAGTGATGCAGGCCTTAGTGGACCGCACCGGCAGGATGTACCGGATAGAGGACCTCGACCCGGAATTTGTCCGCGAGAGGGTGGATGTGGAGCTGTACAGGGAGTATTCCGGCCGCTATGTGAAGAATGCCTACGACCCTGAGGCCACCCCCGAGACCCCGACCATCGACGTGGATATCTGCGTGATGCTCAAGGGCCAGAACAAGGCCTTCAAGATAGAGAAGCACGTACACTCCTATCCCCACTGCTGGAGGACCGACAAGCCCGTGCTGTACTACCCCCTCGACTCCTGGTTCATCCGCACCACCGCCGTACAGGATCAGATGATCGAGCTGAACAAGACGATAACATGGAAGCCCGCGTCGACCGGAGCCGGCCGTTTCGGCAAGTGGCTGGAGAACCTGCAGGACTGGAACCTCTCCCGCAGCCGCTACTGGGGTACACCGCTGCCCGTATGGAGGACAGAGGACGGGGCCGAGGAGAAGTGCATCGGCTCGGTGGCAGAGCTTTACGCTGAGATCGACAAGGCTGTGGCCGCCGGCATCATGAAGGAGAACCCGCTGGCAGCGGCAGGTTTCGTCCCCGGGGACTATTCCAAGGACAATTACGAACGCATCGACCTGCACAGGCCGTATGTGGATGAGATATACCTCGTCTCGGACAAGGGACGGAAGATGGTGCGCGAGACCGACCTGATCGACGTGTGGTTCGACTCGGGCTCGATGCCATACGCCCAGGAGGGGCTGCAGGCGCTCGGCTCTCCTAAGTTCGGACAGACCGCCGACTTCATCGCCGAGGGAGTGGACCAGACCCGCGGATGGTTCTTCACCCTGCACGCCATCCATACGATGATCAGCGGCAGCACGGCATTCAGGACCGTGATATCCAACGGACTGGTGCTCGACAAGGACGGCAACAAGATGAGCAAGCGCCTGGGCAATGCCGTGGATCCATTCAAGGCACTTGATAATTACGGACCCGACGCCCTGCGCTGGTACATGCTCACCAACTCCCAGCCCTGGGACAACCTCAAGTTCGACGAGGCGGGAGTGGACGAGGTGCGCCGCAAGTTCTTCGGTACCTTATATAATACCTACTCGTTCTTCGCCCTCTATGCCAACGTGGACGGTTTCGGCACTAATCCGGAGCACCTGCAGAAGCAGATACCCGTGGCTGAGCGTCCGGAAATCGACCGCTGGCTGATGTCCCTGCTCAACACCCTGATCAAGAACGTCAAGGAGTGCTACGAGGGCTACGACATCACCGGTGCCGGCCGTCTGATTCAGGACTTCGTCTGCGACAACCTCAGCAACTGGTACGTGCGCCTGAACCGCAAGCGTTTCTGGGGAGGCCAGATGAATGACGACAAGCTGGCAGCCTACCAGACCCTGTACTCGGCCCTCGAGACAGTGGCCGTGCTCGCGGCTCCCATCGCGCCTTTCTATATGGACCGCCTTTTCTGCGACCTGAACAGCGCGACCGGGGCTCATGACGTGATGTCCGTACACATGATGCCCATGCCCGGGAGCGACCCTGCCTGCGTGGATACTGACTTAGAGGAGCGCATGGCCTTAGCTCAGAAGTCCTCCTCGATGGTGCTCGCCCTGCGCCGCAAGGTCAATATAAAGGTGCGTCAGCCTCTGGCCCAGATGATCATCCCCGTCCTCGACCCTAAGATCGAGGAGCAGTTCGAGAAGGTGCGCAACTTAGTGCTCAGCGAGGTCAATGTCAAGGAGGTGGTCTACATCAAGGATACGACCGGCCTCATCACCAAGAAGATAAAACCCAACTTCAAGACCCTCGGCAAGCGTTACGGCAGGCAGATGAAGGAGATAGCCGCCGCGTTCGGGACTCTGTCCCAGCAGGAGATAGCCGCAGTGGAGCTCGCCGGCATGCAGGAGGAGGTCTATACCCTCCGTCTGCCCTCCGGGGACGTGGAGCTGCAGCCCGCTGACTATGAGGTGTCCTCCGAGGACATGCCCGGAAGGCTCGTGGCTAC
>CALUPK010000069.1 GCA_944322575.1 uncultured Bacteroidales bacterium
CCAACCTCCCCAGGGCCGGAAGGCAGCAAGGACACGATGGTCGTAGCGGTGCGATGTAATCAGCTTACCCTTTTTTAGTTTTAAACACACCAGTCCGTTATGAGAAACATCTCCCTTTCCTTCCTTCTCGCCGCAGCCTGCATCTGCTGCATCCAGTCATGTAAAAATGGTATCAGCACCGGCACCCTGAGCACATCCGCCACCTATCCCCTGTCGGACAGTACGGACGCTGAGCTGGAGCTGAAGATCGATGTGGAATACATCATTTCAGGTCCCGGAGCAGCCGTCAGGAACATCAACAGCGCCATCATCCTCGGCCTGTTCGGAGAAAAGTACGGGGAGATGGACATCCAGGAGGCGGTAAGCGCCTACTCTGCCGCGGTTTCCGCTGAATACCGGGAGGCGAACCGGCCTCTGCTGGAGGACAGCCTCTTCTCTTCCCCCGCTGCCATGCTGAACTGGTCTGACTGGACCCAGGGAGCAGTAAGCGGCACGCACGGGAACATACTCTCCTACACAGTGACAAAATACACCTACACCGGAGGCGCACACGGAATGACATCCGAGACCACGCTGAATTTCGACACCGACAACGGCTCACTGATAGGCGAGACAGAGCTTTTCCAGGACGGATACGAGGAACGGCTCTCCTCCCTGCTCAGCCTGCATCTGCCCGAGGCCCTACAGGAACCCGGCGACACAGCGATGCTGTTTACCAGGGACATCCGTCCCAACGGCAATTTCAGGGTCTCCGAAACTGGCCTCACCTACATCTACAACCAGTACGAGATAGGTCCATACGTCCTCGGAGCAGTGGAAGTCACTGTTCCCTGGGAAGAACTGAAGGACCTGCTGCGGTAATATTTGCACATCCTTTTTTTTTTCGTACCTTGCAGTGTCTTAAATTTACACACTGATATGAAACGACTGACTATCATCATGGCTACCGCCGCCATCATCTTCTCCTGCACTGACCGGACCACCTCCGACGGCATCCGCGTCATAGACGCCGACCTGACCGGCAAGGAAGTAATCGAACTGAATCTGGCGGACCTGAAGAAGACTGCCCTGGAATACTCCGATGAGAGCATAATCGGATATGCAACGAATTTTTTACAGGCTCCCCATGGTTATATACTGAAATCCAGCAGCGGGAATACCGTCAGACTGATGTATTTCGACAGAGAAGGACAGTACATCTGCGACATCAGCCATCAAGGCCGCGGGCCAGGTGAGTTTTTAGATGTGTCGTCAATATACATGACAGGAGACACACTGACCGTCGCCAGTTTCTATAACAAGGAAATGCTCCTGCGCTATCTCATCACTCCCGAAGGATATGAGCCTCTGGCCGGAGTACCCATCAAGCAGCTCAACTGGGGCATTTCCAAAATCTACTCCACCCCTGACATCCCCGGCAGATATTTCGTGAAGAACACCTGGAACGGTACACCCGGATGGACCACTCCCCTGTTCACCATCTACGACAAAGACTGGAATATCGTGGACACATGCAGGACCAAACACCCCGAAGGAGGCTTCGCATCCCCTTATCCGATATCCAGGGCCGGTGACAGAATCTACCTCAACCAGGCGTTCTCAGACACCATCTACGTTGCCTATAATGACAGAATAGATCCGGCACTGATAATCGATTTCGGTCAAAGCGACTATCCCGCCGACATCAAGTACGACGTCATGAAGCGGTTTGAGTTCACAAAAGAGCATCCGAACGCTCATTACCTGATACACAACGGCTCTCTGATAACAGAGGACAAGGCATACCTCTACCTCAGTTCCGGACACGGACCGTACTTTCTGGTATACGACATGAACGATGGTTCCTCTACATTCTACAGGATAATGGACGAGGACGGGGATCCCGCTCTTATGTTTTACATATTCGCATCCCCGGACGGCAGGGTCAAGGGCACCTTCCAGTCCGTCAGCGAGGAGAATTCCTCAATTTACGACCTCTCTTCCCTATAGTCCGTTGAAAATAAACGGCAGAATATCCTCTACACAGGAAAATACTACAATACGGCTGAGGCCTCCCACGATGACACGGACGGGGGCCTCTGCTCTTTTCTGGGACTCGGCAAGGACCTGACGGCAGGCTCCGCAGGGCCAGGCCGGCTCGGGGACCATCCGGCCGTCACGGCAGGCTGTTATGGCGATGGCCCTTACGGCCAAACGGGGATATTGCGCATGGGCCGCGAAGAGGGCAGTCCGCTCGGCGCAGAGGCCCGAGGGAAAAGCCGCATTCTCCTGATTGGCCCCGGTGACCACAGTACCGTCCGAAAGGAGCACAGCCGCCCCCACATTGTACTTGGAATAAGGAGCATACGAGCCTTCCGTCGCCTCGACCGCCCTTTCCAGCAGCGTGCGGTCCGCCTCCTCCATCTCCGCCATCGAGGCATATTCCTGATAATCTATCGTGAGTCTTTTCTGTGCCATGGCATTTATCATTTATTGCTTTGACGAGACAAATTTAACAATTCC
>CALUPK010000070.1 GCA_944322575.1 uncultured Bacteroidales bacterium
GGTGCGCCATGTCATAAGTTCAACTACATGAAGGAAAATGACATGAGTCGCTCTTACAGACACTCGCCGTTTTTAGGTTGGCACGGAGATGTCTCCGAAGCGCCCGACAAGCGCCGTTGGCATAAACGCTTTCGTAGGCGTGAGCGGATGAAGCTTAAGGTGTTGCTCAAAGACCTTGACCGTTGGGATGGTTACAACACCACGGTCGTATTGGATGTTTCAATCCGCTGGACGATGAGAAAAGAGGGCAAGCTTTATTGGCCTGACTTAGCCTGTTTTACCCACTATAAGAGACAAAAGAATGCGCTCAAGCTTGCTTCTGCTGAAACGTATGCGTATTGCCGTAAGTGGTATTCGAAATAACAAAACTCTTCTGAACAGTAGTCTTTTCTAAAAATTTAAGAAAAGAAAGAACTTTCGAGGTTGGGTTAAAAGTCTTTGGACATAGAAAAAAGATGAAGACCAAAAATCGTTTTTAATTCATTGACGAATAACCCAACTAATCCTCACTTATCTTCCACAGAATTTTCTGTGTAGGAAAATCTATAACGCTATTTTTGTTAGTTCATTACGAATAAGATCACTAGTACCACTTTATCCAAGCCGTACTGACTTTGAAATGTTTTTTGGAACTAAAAACTCGAAATTTTATTTTTATTACCAATATATTGGTAATATGAATTCGATTTTAATTTTGTTCAAGAGAAAAACTTAAATTTTTCTTTTATTACCAATATTGGTAATGTAAATTCAATTTTGAGTTTATTCAAAAGAAAAAGCTTTAATTCTTCTTTTATTAACAATATTGGTAATATAAATTCAATTTTGATTTTGTTGATTAATGCTTGATTTTTTTCTTCAGAAGAAAAACCTAAAAAAAATTTTTTATTACCTATATGGGAATTTCTGATGGTAATTTAGATTTTTGAAAGAACTACTGAAAAACAGCCTTAAAATTTAAAATTCGATTTATATTACCAATAAGATAAGAAGGGTAATATTTTTTGAATTTTAAGAAAATGACATCACTCAAAAAGAGAATTTTTTAGCTTGTTGTCAAACGACTTTTTTAGTTTCTCCACAAATAACCTTACCACATTCTTGCCACATCTTACCCATCATCACAATCCGCGCCTAAACGCATTAAAACGAGCCGTAGTCCACTTTAAGCGACGTGGAAATATCTACACTTATTTCGACAGTAAAAAGCTCCCTGTCCGCCCCTTACACAGTTGAGACTTGAACACAGAAGCAATATCTTTAAAGCTAATGACACGATGGTTAGAAATTCGCGCGAAAAGAATTACACCGAAAGCCGAAAGGGTCCCCGCAAGGGGTGTGAAATAGACAAAGCCCAGTGCTACTAACACCGGGCTTAGTCCTTCAACATGAGGTGATGCCATGTGCAATATGCTCTCCTCGTGCTCGTTGATTATCGCATATTCTGACTATCACTTCTGTTTTTTCGTGCCTAATTGTCATTCGAGGCTCCTGATAATGAGTTTCATCAAGCGCCAACAATAGGAGCGAAAATGACAAAGCCAAGCGCTACCAACACCGGGCTTAGTCCTTCTGCATGAGGTGACGTATGTTCAATGCTCTTACCTCGTGCTCGCTGATTATCGCACACTTTGACATAAGTGTCACGGGCGATATCAGGCTTGACCTGATGCTCGCGTGCTTCGTCTTGTATGTAGTAATCCGCACGAAACCTTAACAGGTGAGCCGAGTTTCACTAGTGTTTACCTTGTATGTTCCTACGTGGCACGTTTCACGAGGAAATTTCATTTTTATGACAGTCAATATCCAGCAACGGACTGAGCAAAACGCGCCAGTACAGTCTGATCGATTTTTGAAAAACAAAACCTAGCCCACGCGTCCATCATGGGCCTACGTGTTTTTAAAAGAGCCTCCCTCTGATAAGCTTCCTGTACCTTATTTCCAATATGTGCTAGCGCCTTATTAACATCGATTAAAGAAAAGCCACGAGATAAGCACCAGTCTTCAAACGTCGAACGAAAACCGTGAGGGGTAATAATTCGACCGGGCTGATCTGGGTCATGATACCCAATTCCCCCACGTTGGAGGGATTCCCGGTGCATCTGTTTCAAAAGAAGCCGAAGACAATGAGAGCAATGTGCACGCGTCAGATCATCGTATTTAGGAACAACAAAGTCGATCGGAGCCAAATTAATTCCGCGACGTTCCTTCCAAAACTTTTTAATGAGTTTAAGGACAATGATAGTTTCCTCTGCCAAAGGAATTTTGAGAGGCTGAGCATATTGGTTTCTTATGATTGTTACCTTTAAACAATTGGGCGGAATTGTCCAAATCTTGTCCTCAAAGTTGACATTTGACCAGGTAGAAAACCACATTCTGCCCTCCCCAATAATCGCTCTATCAAATGCCAAAAAGCCTCCTGCTCGTTGAGCTGTTAATAGTTGAAGCAACAGTGCTAATGAACTTACATAGTCCCTTTCTTTCTCAATATTTAACCGCAGAAAAATATCTTCCACTAACTCTGGAATCCGATCATAACCAAGCCTCGCGTAATGTCTTTCAATGTTTGAACACGGTGGTAGCGCCCGATTAACTAAAAACCAATCAATCTGCATGAGATCAACATCTACCTTGCCTGAAAAAACTAGCCATTGAACGAGTTTAGAAAGTACTGCCTTCGTCTTTGATCGAGTTGTCTCACTGGCAGTAATTGGCGACAACACTGCGATAACGTGAGAAGTTTTAATCATAGATATAGGCAGATTTCCAATAACTGGCCTTATAAATTTTGCGTATTGATAACGCATCCTTTCTACACTTTTGTACGGATCTTTATTGCTTCGCCTTTCACATAGTGACTTATATCTGTATTGGAAATACTCTTCAATCACATCATCTATCA
>CALUPK010000071.1 GCA_944322575.1 uncultured Bacteroidales bacterium
ATTCATATTATAAAAGATCCAGAACGTTCAAGAAGAAAATTATCAGTTCAAGTTGATTAATTTAAAATTGAACTTAAAAATTTATTTGCAAATCCTAGATTTTTAATTCTTATAATTATATTAAATTTTGCAAGTCTAGCTTTAAGATATGTTATGCCTTATTTTTTAAATATTGCGGTTATTGGTGATGTTGTGGCAGAAAATGTCAGTTATAATTATGATATATTTGATACAATTACTTTAACTAGTATTCATAAATTAATTACAGAATTAATCCCAATTCCAGGCGGAGCTGGAATTAGTGAATATTTTTATTATCAATTTTTTATTAGTGGTTATCAAGTAACGGGCAATGGCGATATGGTTCCAGGAATGTTATCAACTGCTCAAATTTTATGGAGAACAATTACTTTCCATATTCCTCTTTTAATTTCAGGGATTATTAGTGCCTTTTATAGAGGTAGTCCTAGTAAAGATGAAGTTGAAAATGTTGAAAATAATTCTGTCACATATCTTACGCTTCAAATTCAAACAATTGATGAAAGAAAATTAACTTATAACACGTTATATCAAACTAGATTAATTACAAAAGTTAAGAAAAAAGTATCTAGTTTTAGTAAAAATAAATCAAATAAAAATAAAAAATATTCATCAAATAAAACTAAAATTAATGATAATATTGATGATAAAGAATCAAATGATTTAAGTAATAATAATGAAAAGGAGAATAAGTGATATGAATATTGCAATATTTTCCGATACTTTTCCACCTGAAATTAACGGTGTTTCAACCAGTGTTTCAATGTTATATAGAGTTTTAAAAGAGCATGGTCATAATGTTTTTGTAATTACAACAAATCCTTATACTAAACATTTAATGCAAGAAGGGGATATTTTTAGAGTCCCAGGAATTAAGTTAAAAAAATTTTATGGTTATATTTTTGCAAGAGCATATTCTAGAAAAGTAGTTAAATTTTTAAAAGAACAAAAGATTGATTTAGTTCATATCAATCATGACTTTTCAATTGGTCAATTTGGTTGGATTGTTCAAAAACAATTAAAATGTGCAAGTGTTTATACATATCACACAATGTATGAAGATTATACATATTATGCCACAAAGGGTAAAATTGATCGTTTTGCAAAATGGTTTGTAAGAGATTATTTTAGAAATATTTCAAATAGATGTGATGAATTAATTGTTCCAAGTTATAAGTGTAAAGATTATGCCAGAAGAATTGGCATAAATAAATATATTAATGTAATTCCAACAGGGATTGATTTAGATATGTTTTTAAATTTTAAATTAGATATTAATAAGAAAAACGAATATCTTAAATCAATAAATATTCCGGCTGATTCAAAAATTGTTTTATATCTTGGAAGATTAGCAGAAGAAAAAAATATTGAGGTTTTGCTAGATCATTTTAAGGATTTTTTAAATTATTCTAAAAGAGATGATGTTTATTTTATATTAGTTGGAGATGGTCCATTAAGAAAAAAATATGAAAAACATGCCTCTGATCTTGGAATTAGTAATAAGGTAAGATTTGTTGGAAAAGTTTTATATGAAGATAGTCCATTTTATTATTCTTTAGGTGATGTTTTTGTATCAGCTAGTGTTAGTGAAACTCAAGGTCTTACATTTTTAGAAGCGATGGCTAGTAAAAAAATATTATTAGTTAAATCAGACATTAATTTATTTGAACTTATTCAAAATGGCTATAATGGGTACTTTTATGAAAATAGTGAAGAATTTTGTGAAAAATTAGGGAAAATTTTAAATTTTACTACGACTTACTATAGTGAGGTGGTATTTAATGCTTTAGAGTCATTAAATAAATGGGGATTAGAAACGTTCTATAGGAAAGTCGAGGTGGTTTATAATAAAGCAATTAAAAAAGTCTGGTGATCTAATTAAAGCAAAAAGCTATTTAAAAAAATTATTGGCAAGAGGAAGTGTTCATTCTGATTATGCTTTCTTTAAACTTAATGAAAGATTTGATTATAATACTAGTCAAATTGTAATAAAGTCATTTAAAAATAAAAATTATTTTAATGATGATTTATATTTATCAAAATTATTATCTCTTTGTCAAAAAAGACATTATGGAATTTATCGATTTAATAAAATGTTAAAAGATAAACATATTAAGGAGGGATATGATTTATATACTTATAGCATGGAAAAAGAAGTAATTGATGATATTATTCCAATTCTTTTTACAAAGTATAAAAAATATGAATATGATAAGAAATATTCAAAAATTTATAATAAATTAATATATAATGGGTTTACAAAAGTAAATATTTTAAAAGTTTTATGATATTATTTTATTGATAATAAAAGTGAGGTTATTATGATTAAAGATTTTGTTGATGGTGATATTTTAGAAAGAAATGAATTTTTAGTAATTAGTTGTACACTTCAAACAACTGTTAGTGGTAGTAAATATTTATCAGTTATTTTACAAGACAAAACTGGTAAGATTGAAGCTAAAAAATGGACAGTTGAAAACCAAGATTTAGACACATTAAAAGAAGGAAATATTGTATCAATAAACGGTGAAATTAATAAATATAAGGGTGTTTTACAAGTAAAAATACAAGATTGTTTTTTAGTTTTACCTCAAAACGCTAATTTAGAAGATTTTATTCCTCAATCTAATTATTCAAAATTAGAATTAGAAAAAGAATTTAATCGATTATTAGAAACGATTAAAGATATGGATTATTATTTAATAGTTTCCAAAATTTATGAAGATTATCATGACAAACTTTTCTTTTTCCCAGCCGCCGTTAGAAATCATCATAATTACGAAAGAGGATTAATGACACATACAATTTCAATGGCTCAAATTTCTGAATTTTTATGTGATCATTATAAAAATCTAAATCATGATTTGTTATTAGCGGGCGCTTTATTACATGATTTAGGTAAAATTATTGAATTTAATGGTCCAATATTGACAAAATATACTGATGAAGGAAAACTATTAGGACATATTTCAATTGGATTTTCAATTGTTAGACAATATGCAGAAAAATTAAATATAAATAAAGATAAAGCTACATTATTAGAACACATGATTTTGTCTCATCATGGCAAGTTAGAATTTGGATCTCCAATCTTACCAATGACAAAAGAAGCATTATTATTATCAATGATTGATGATATGGATGCTAAAATGGAATTGTGTACAGAAGTATTAAAAACCGTTGAAAAAGGCGAATATTCCAGTAGAATTTTCGCCCTTGATGATCGAATTTTATTTAATCCAAAAGATGATAAAGATTAATCTTTATTGTGATCTAAATTTTCTTTAATTTGATTTGCAATTGCTGGTAAATTAAGTGATTTTAATTCATCATTCTTTTTGAATTCTAATCTAAATCCATCGCTTGCAATATATCGTGGAATAACATGTACATGAAAGTGCATAACACTTTGTCCTGCAGCCTCATAACAATTAGTTAAGATATTGACACCTTTGGCTTTAAATTCTTTTATAAAGATTTGGCCAATTCTTTGAGCAACGATCATAACTCTTGAAACAATATCGTGAGGTGTAGAAAGAAAGTTATCATAATGTTTTTTTGGAATAACTAATGTGTGACCTTTTGTTACTTGTGATGTGTCTAAAAATGCTATTACATAATCATCTTCATAAACAATAGAAGATGGAATGATGTGGTTTGCAATTTTACAAAAAATACAATTATCCATAAATCCTCCTAATTTCAAAAATAAAAGGCAGTTTTCACTGCCTATATTTTAACACAATTTTATATTGTTGTATTAATTGTCCTCAAATAAATCTGGATATGTTGTTTTGAAATAACTTAAGATTGAATCATCATTATAAATCAAATCAGCATTTTCTAAGAAATATTCAAGAGCGTTTGTTTGATTTGTTGTATTATTAGCTAAAATATTACAAATTTCATATGCAACATTTTCAGCTTTTAATCCACCATCGTTTTCAAGGTTTGTGTAGCTACCTTCAATATCAGCTGTAGAAAGTCTTGTTGTAGAAGCAGCTTCTTTAACTTGGACTATATAATAAGTACCGCTATTATAATATAAGAAAGGATAAGCTTCGCCTTGTGGTAATGTTTTTGGTAATAGAATATAATATATCTTCTAGGTTTGCTAAGTTTTCCATACTTGATGCTTTCTTAGCAATGGCTTCTACTACTTGTTGTTGGTGTCTATTACGGTCAATATCACTTTGTAAATATAGATGTCTACATCTAGCATATGCTAAAGCTGCTTCTCCATCAATTGTTTGTAATCCAGGGTCTAGGTAAATCATTCCAGAGCTAC
>CALUPK010000072.1 GCA_944322575.1 uncultured Bacteroidales bacterium
CTGGAAAATCTGAAATTAGCGTAAGTTTTCTATACATAATCCACTTATAATCAATTTATTTATATCTTTACATCTTTGATTAAGAAACAACACAGAAACAAAACCATCGATTAAAGCAAATTCAAGCCTTTTCTATTTTCATTAGGTTTCATTCCTTTCACTTGTTTGCACAAGGAGTCCGTGTTCTACAGTGAGCAGTTATTCTCTCTGCTCCAAGAGCCATTTATTGATGAACATACTTGCAGCCAAAAAAGAAAAACATCCAATCTCTCTTCTGTCTGCGCTTCCTTTTTTTGTCAGCAAACTGCTCTTACAATAATAGTCATAGGCATACTGACAAGCAAATATGCCTATCTAAATATAGTTTACTTTGGTTTAGCTTATATATAGAGCTAATAAACTAAAGTAAACTGAATTTTCGTAACCGTTATCTGTTTTCAACAGAGTCGCGCCAAACGAAAAAATAGCTGGAGTCAATAAGTTACTTGGCGCAGACATCTCCTTTCTTCCACTCGTTTGATTTTACTTTAATGAACGTATGTATGAAACGGAAATAAAGTAAAGCTCATATTTCTCTTTTCGCTGTAATCAGAGTCCTGGCGTAATTAACACTTCTATACCATACATGAACAACTGAAAATCCTTGTGTCTCCGGTTTGATTTCTGGTGGTACAACTTGAAAGACAACCGCTTGCAGCAACACAGGCGGCTGTTCCGTTTTCGGCGGGTACACAATTTCGACACAAATACGGGGTTTTTCCTGCTCCGGCTATTGAATAGAATGGCCGCAGCTATCACCAGCGTATCATTGCCCACCTATTTCTTTTTCACCGTTTCCTTTATCTATTATAAAATAATCTCTACCCAATTTACACCTGTCGTCCATCGTGAATTTCATATCCACAACAGTATGGGCTGGTTTTGAGGAAGATAACTGCATTGGTTGCATATCAAGCACAGGGAACCAAGAACGAAGGATATCCAAAAAGAATTGATATCTTGCCTTGGTAGTAAAACTATATCTGTCCTGCGAAGAAAATGGAACAATAAACATATAGCGCACATTGGCTATATTAAGTGAAGCCCAACAATATGGATACCTGTAGTCTTGCTCCTTACGGATACATAAAGAGAACAAAGGAGTTGTATAATCCACGGAACAGGATGCAACCATAGGCAACCTCCGATAATTCGCAGGTGCATTGATCCAATCTATTGTTTTCTGGAAAAAGCCGATTTGATTTTGGGGCAGGCAGCTCACCGCATATTTACAGAAACATTTATATACATTTTGCGGAATGTACTTTAGGGATGACGTATCCAAAGGCGGCAGATTCTGAATGCCTGTTCTGATATCTCCATTCTCGATATGCAGATCCTTTAATTGCATCATAAATGTCCCCTGAGAATTATATTGGCGACTTGAACGATCCAGCCAAAACTTAAAATTCTCGCCACATGTTTTTCGTATTCCCTTTTTTCCTGAAATACCGCACAAAGAAAGCAGGAAAGAGTGCATATTCACGACATCGGGTTCAATAGTCCGGCTAAAATATTCGTTGCATTCATCACATTCTTCATGGCAAACAAGGCTTTTATACCCCAAGGACTCAGATATGGCATGGGATTTATGAGTAAATGAGGTTAACGGAGCAGAGCGATGGCAGAAACGGCATACTCTTTTCGATTTGTCAGCTTCTCCGATGTATTGCATTCGACCTTGCCCATTGAATATACACACCGAATAGTTGGATGAAAACTGTTCCATCCTTTCTGCATAAGGCTGAATAAAATTTTCTTTCCCGTTGAACTCATATACGACTCCTTTCAAGCGATATAATATGATTTGGTCTGTTTGATAATCCCTTCCGACAATAACGATAAACTTTGAATTGACGGGGATGTTGTTTAGTTCATATCTTATCGTCTCGGGAAAGCCATTTTTTCCTAATATATCCAACTGTTTCAAACGGGATCTAAATTCCTCATCCGCTATTTGGACCGGCAATATCGCACCGGTTTTGTCTATCTTAAATATCGAAGAAACAAGCCGACACATACGAAGCGTATGAGCCTCCAAATATATAGCACAATCTCTTAATGAAACAATTGTAATTTTCATCCTTTACGTTCTGAAAACATCAATAAAAATACACAAATTTATAATCATTTCAGATGTATCGTACTAAACTGTATCAACTTTTACCAAGTGTAAAACTCTCATCATAACCAGAAAACATCTGCCATTCGCAAAATAAGCACAAGTTTATCCGTTATACACTGAATCCATTTCGGGGGAGCCTAATACCCCTCCAGCCGCTCAGCGGCAGGAGGGATTCCACACAATCTGCAAGCAGAGGCAGTTGTTTTGTCCAATACAGAACTGATTATTGTGAGGCAAACAGGTTGGTATAGTTAGACATAGAATTGCCATCGGAGTTTCTCCAGCGACACGCACATCTGCCAAGCAATAAAGGGGAGCTGATACATTATATCCGAGCCGGATACATGCTCCCGCCGGAGATGCAGCCTCCGTGCGGGGCAGTGCAAGACGGGATGGAGGGGCCGGTCATAAACCGACCAGCAAAAAGGGTGCCTGCGTAACAATTCCGGACACGGCCATCATCGGGGTGCACCACACAAGCCGCATGCCGGAACACGGCAGAAGGAGACTGCCACACTACTACAGTACTGAATACCAGCATACTGTCGCCGTATCCGGGAGAAACCAGACTCCACACGGCCGGGACAAATAGAAATTGGAATAAAGAGGGAAAAACGGATGGAGAGAGACAAAACAAGGCCTCCGGAGTTTCAAACTCCGGAGGCCTTGTTAAATGGCAGCGCCAAGAATCGAATCGCGGCAAAAATCGAGCAGTACAACCCGAAAATTGCAGCTGTTGAATCCAACTTTACCGATCAGTTGCCTGTTAGCCGGCGATTTACGCCTATGCATGCGACGCCCTCGGAGTCAAGACCAGAATCACATAGTAATCGAGGGAAGGGCAGAGTACGCTTCAAAGATTTGTGGAAGTAGTTTTACAGCAACCTTCTGACCCGGGATTTGAACCGTTTCCTGTTTTCGAAGAGCAGCCGATACCAGACACCTTTCAGTTGCAACGAATCTCGCTCGGCGCGGATAATCAAGGCACAACTTTCCAAAACGGCGAGGTAGATTGTCAGCGGGCACGACAGTCTCCGCAGGTTGTGCATGCGCATCTGCATGGAGAGATGCTGTCGGAACTCCATCCGGTTCGTATCAATGAGTTGAAAGGAAAACTTCCCGGGAAGACTTTCCGCACAAAGGATATTGCCGATATTCAGATCGCGGTGGAGGATGCCTGCCCAGTGGACATATGATAAATGAAATTGGCCAGCTGGTCAAACAGGCCCATCTGGACATCTGCGTCCGGAGCTGTTTCCTCAATCACCTCCATGACCGGACGATAATCCGAATAGAGCGAGATAAAATAGCTTGCCCGCAGGATCCCGTAGTGCCGCTCCTCGACAAAGGCCACCTCTTCGGGCGTATCAACCCCCAGATCACGCAATCTCGCGGCATGCAGATAGGCCCGTTCGGCCTTGCTGCGACGCAGGGTGCCATAGACGACCTTGTTCAACGGTGAAATATGTCCATATCGTTTGACTGCGAGCGACAAGCCGTCACAATCGAAGTGCTTGATGGTATTGCGTCCGTCGTGGAGCGTCTCCCCGCTGCGGGCAAACCGGAATGGATGAACCAATTGCGTGATTGCGTCACGCAGGTGTTCGTATTTTGGGTTAAGTATAATGCGTATCATGGTTTGCGGTGTATGGAGAGGGCCAAGTTGGGCATGAGGAGTACAATACGACTATGATATTTATGGCGTAATGGCAACGTATTTGCCGGTCTCTTTCAAGTAATAATTCCTCGCAATACGATTCGATTATGCCTGTTTCTTATAGGTTACGGCAGCAAGCGTGTTGAACAAAGTTGCGAAAATACCCAATGCAAGATAGTTGCTCCATAATTCGGCGAGGGTCGCACCTTTCAGATAGACCGACCGCAGGATTTCGACGAAGTAGCGGGGCGGCAGGACAACCGTGATTTTCCGAGCCCACGCAGGCATTGAATCAATCGGGGTCAGCAGACCGCTCATCAGCATGAAGATCATAATGAAGAAAAACATCACAAACATCGTCTGCTGCATGGTCTCGGAATAATTGGCTATTGTCAGGCTGAACCCCGATATGGTTAGAATGAAGAGGATGGCTCCCAGATAAATGGAGCCGACCGCCCCCTCCGGCGTGAGACCATAGACGGCCCATGCCAAACACATTGCCACAGTCAGCACAAACAGACCGATCAACCAATACGGCAGCAATTTGGCAAGGGTGAAGGTAAACCGGCTGACGGGAGTGACATTGATCTGCTCGATGGTTCCGCTCTCCTTTTCGCCCACGATACTAAGTGCCGGAAGGAATCCGCAGATGAGAATAAAAAGGATAATCATCAATGCGGGAATCATATAATGACGATAGTTCAACGTGGGGTTGAAGCGGTTCTGCACCGTAATCAGCTCCGCGGCTCCGACGGGGCTCTTTTCGGCTTTCAACTCCGAGAGTGTGCGCGAGATCGTTTGCACGAGATACTGCATCCCCATCGAACCTTTAGTCGCATTGACGGCATTGGCGGTGATGCTGATGCGCTCGGGCCGTGCGGCAGCCATGTCGCGTTCGAACCCGGATGGAATCTCCACAATGGCATCTACCGTCCCCTTTTCCAGATGTTTCATGGCAAGCTGGAAGTCGGATGTAGCCACCGTAAACGAGAGATATTCCGAGGCTCTGATATGCGAAGCGATGCGGCGTGAAGTGGCGGAATGGTCAAGATCCACGACGGCGACATTGACGTTGCGGACATCCATCGTCATAATCAGCGGCATAATCAGCATAATGAGAACCGGGAACGCGACAATCAACCGCGGAAGGAATGAATTGCGGCGGATCTGCAGGAACTCTTTGCGTAATAAAACCTTGAATGTTCTCATGGACTATTCCAGTTTGTCGTTGAATTTTTTGAGCGAGACGCCGAGCACCAAGGCGGTCATGCAGAACAGGATGACACAATCCTGCCAGACCTCGACGACCGATGCTCCCTGGATCATCATCTTGCGTACGGCGTCAATATACCAGCGTGTCGGAACGAGGAGCGACACCGTCTGAAAGAATTTCGGCAGGTTTTCGATAGGGAACAGCATGCCCGAAAGCATCAAGATGGGCATCATCATCACCATGGCCGAGATGAGCAGCGCCGCAACCTGCGTGCGGGCAATGGTCGATACGAGCAGCCCGAGCGACAGCGAGAGGACCAGGTATAGGAGCGACAGCGAGAAAATACCGGCCACACCGCCGCTCATAGGCACCCCCAACAGGTAGCGTGCAAGCAGGAGGATCAGGATCAATACGCAGCATGAGATGGCAAAGTAGGGAATCATCTTGGCGAAGATGATTTTGAACGGACGTACAGGCGACACGAGCAATACCTCCATCGTGCCCACCTCCTTTTCACGGACGATCGACACGGAGGTCATCATGGCGCATACGAGGATGAATATCAGGCCCATGATTCCCGGAACGAAGTTGAATGCGCTCTTCATTTGCGGATTGAACAGCATACGGGTTTCGAACAGCGACTGCTGCGACTCCGCACCCAGCAACACACCCTGCAGATAGGCCGTCGCAGCGCCTGCCGTATTGACGTTTGAGGCATCAAGAATCAGCTGAATGGCCGGAGACGACGGCAGGCCCGATGCCGCCGACTGCATGCGGCGGTCAAAGTCCGCGGCGAATACCACGACGGCATCGGTCTTGCCCGAGCGAAGCAGCGCATCGATGGATCTGTTGTCCGTATATCCGCAGAAGGTGAAATAATCGTTCCGGGCCAGCCGTTCGACGGCATCCCGCACGCCATCCGTCCGGTCGGGGGCAACCGCCGCAACCTTGATATCGTTTACCTCCGTCGATATGGCGAAGCCGAACAGCACCATGAGCACGATGGGGATCAACACCACAATGAGCATCGTCCGCCTGTCGCGCAGGATGTGCAGCGACTCTTTTTTTACGAATGAAAGGAAATTATTTTTCATAACAGGTCACTCTCCACGTCGGGCGCCCCGGGCCAGGATGCGGAAGACCTCATCCATCGATCCGGCGGCGAATTGTTGTTTCAGACGGGCGGGCGTATCCAACGCCCGCACTACGCCGTCAACCATGATCGACACGCGCGAGCAGTACTCCGCCTCATCCATATAGTGGGTCGTCACGAATATCGTCGTACCCGCGTCTGCGGCCTCGTAGATCATCTCCCAGAACTGGCGGCGCGTCACGGGATCGACGCCCCCGGTAGGTTCATCCAGAAAAACCACTTCGGGGCGATGGATGGTGGCAATGGCGAACGACAGCTTCTGCTTCCAGCCCAGCGGCAACGCCCCCACAAGGGTGTCGCGCTCCGAGACGAAATCCAGTTTCGCGAGCAGTTCTGCGGCGCGTTCGGCCGTCTCCTTTTTAGACAGCCCGTAGATTCCGGCAAAAAGATCCATGTTTTCCCAAACACTCAGGTCGTTGTACAGCGAAAAACGCTGGCTCATATACCCGATATGGCGTTTGATCCGCTCGCCTTCGCATTGCACATCGCAACCGGCGACCGACCCCTCGCCCGAAGTGGGGAAACTCAATCCGCAAAGCATCCGCATGGCGGTGGTCTTCCCCGCACCGTTTGCTCCGAGGAAGCCGAAAATCTCCCCTCGGTACACATCGAACGAGATATGGTCGACAGCTACGAAGTCGCCGAAACATTTCGTCAGATTACGCACGGATATGACTATATCGCTCATCGTTTCATCCATTTTATGAATATGTCCTCGATGGTCGGTACGACCGGTTCGATGGAGAGGTCGTCCAGTTCGTTCAGCTGCCCCAGGAACCGACTGGGATCGAAACCCCGGTCTGTCACCAGATGATGCACCTCCCCGAAGGGGTAACACTCCGCAACGCCTTCGATCCTCCGGGCCGCCGAGAGCAGTGCGTACATGTTCGAGGCCCGTACCGCATAGAGCGGCGCATCGAACCGGCGGACAATGTCGTTTGGCGTGTCGATCCCCAGAATATGGCCTTCGTTGCAGAGCGCAATACGGTCGCAACGCGACGCCTCATCCATATACGGGGTCGAGACGAGGATGGTAATGCCTTTCTGCTGCAATGAGGCGAGCATGTCCCAGAACTCACTGCGCGACACGGCATCGACTCCCGTTGTAGGCTCGTCGAGAAAAAGCACGCTCGGGCGGTGGATCAATGCGCACGAAAGCGCAAGTTTCTGCTTCATTCCTCCCGAAAGTTTTCCGGCGCGGCGCTTGCGGAACGGTTCGATCTGCTTGTAAATCGGAGCGACAAGATCGTACGATTCCCGGGCCCTAACGCCGAACAGGGCGGCGAAGAAATCGAGATTCTCCTCGACCGTCAGGTCCGGATAAAGCGAAAACCTGCCGGGCATGTAGCCCACGCGCGAGCGGATCGAAAGATAGTCGTTCACGATGTCGAACCCATCGACCGAGGCCGTACCGCTGTTGGGGGTGAGCAGCGTGGTGAGCAGGCGGAACAGCGTTGTTTTGCCCGCACCGTCGGGGCCGATCAATCCGAACAGCTCGCCTTTCCCGACGGAAAACGACACCGCATCGAGTGCCTGCACCCGACCGAAACGCTTTGAGAGGCTCTGTATGTCTATGGCGTTCATAACAGGACATCTCCCGCAAGACCGATTTTCAGCCGGCCGTCGTTTTCAACCGCAATTTTCACCGCATAGACCAGATTGGCCCTGGAATCTCTCGTCTGGATGGTTTTCGGGGTAAATTCGCTCTCGGATGAAATCCACATGATACGCCCCTCGTAGTCGTAACGTTCGTCGCCTCCGAAGTCTGCCACCACGCGCACCTTGTCTCCGAGGCCGAACCGCCCGAGCTGGTCGGAGGTGAAGTAGGCCCGCAGATAGATGTGGTCCAGATCGGCGATTTTCATCAAAGGCTTGCCGACGGATGCGAGCTCGCCGGTTTCGGCATATTTCACCAGCACCGTACCGGCAACGGGCGACTTGATGCGGCACTTGGCGATGCGGTCGTCGAGTGCGGCGATCTGCGCCTCCAGGGCCGCAGCATTGTCGTTGATGGAGGCCGTATTCTTGCCGAGAGTAGAAAGCGTCGCCGTGAGCTGGCTCTCCAACACACGAATCTGCGCTTCGATATCATCAAGCTGCTTCTGCGTAGCCGCACCGTCGCGCAACATATTCTTAACACGGGTACATTCGGTCTGCTGCTTGGCTATCTGTTCGCGCAGCGACGCTGCCTGCGCCTGAATGTCGGGACGACTACCCGCGAGGGCCGAGAGTTGTGCTAAAAGTTGCTTACGCTGTAAATGGAGTTGCGTGCTGTCAATATCGCCGACCACCGCACCCGCTGTTACAGGCATACCCTCCTCGACATCGAAATGAAGAATGCGCCCCGCCGCTTCGGAGGAAACGACCACTTCGGTAGCCTCGAATGTGCCCTGAGCATCGTATGGGGTGCTGGGACCGCACGATACGGCAAGCATCGCCAGGACGATATATGAAATCTGTTTCATGGCATCTATTGATTTAATGTGTGTTTCAATCTGTACACTGCCTGTAGCAGTTCTATTTCGTGGGTGCTGCGGTTCAGCATGGCGGAAGTTTCGTCGGTAATCTTTTGGAGCAGGTCCGTCGCGTCGATCACTCCGTTTTCGAGTTTTGATTCCGCGGCCATGCGTACCGAGCGCCGCAGCTCCACGATCCGGGTATCTTCCGTCACGGCCTTGCGCAAACGGGCAATCTCCCCGTCGTCCTGTGCCGTCTGCACCTGTGTATTGAAGAGGAATATGTCGCGTTGCACATCAATCTGCCGCTGCGCTGCGTCGATCTTCCCGAGATTGTTCCGTTTGGTGTAGAATGCTCCGATATTCCATGACATCCTCACTCCGACAATGGCATTTAACTGCCAATCCGCCGATACCATGCTTTTGAACATGTCCAATCCCGGGTAGCCGTAAAATCCCTGTGCAAAGGCGCTGAATCGGGGCGTCAGCGAGCTCCTGACCGCATCGCGCCGGGCCTCCAGTTTTTCATGCTGGGCGTCGAACCATGCGAGCTGCGGGTGTGCGGAAAGATGGCTTTTCGCTTCGCACAGGACCGGTCTTTCCAGTGCATCGTCTCTCAATCGACATCCTATGAACAGTTCCAGCATGCGGCGATAACTCGCACGTGAGGCCTCTATCTGGCCGAGGGACTGACGCGACGCAAGCACCTCCGCCTCGACGGCATCCACGTCGGCCTGCATGGCGACTCCATTTTTGCGATGCACCTGCATCCGCGACAAGTTGCTCTCCAGCAACCCGATCTTCGCCTCGACCTGTGCAACCTGTTCGTCCAAAAGCAGAATACCGAAATAGAGACCATCCACTCTCGCCTGCAAATCGTACAGGCTTACATCCAGACGACTGCGTTGTTCGGCAGCATCCGCTTCGGCAATCGTCCGGTTGGCTTTGGATTGCCCGCCGTCCCAGATAGTTTGGGAGACATCCAGCGCTACTTTGTATTGATCCTTGCGCATGCCCGGAATGTGCAGGCCTTGCTGTGCCAGCATCTCGGAAAAGGCTTCGGGGAAATTTACGGCAACATTCTGCCACATCGCTTGTCCCGAGAGGACAATTTGCGGAATCCAGGCCCTTGCGGCATTCGAGAGATCATATTGCTCGGTTTGTGCAATCAGGTCGTACTGCCGAATTTCGGGATAGTGTTCCCGCGCCAAACGCCGGCACTCGTCAAGCGACTGGGCGACGGCGAGCCTTGTCGTTGGTATGGCGAGCAGCAAACATATGACAAATCGTTTCATGGCCTATTGTTTTTTGATTCTGCGCAGGATCATTTCGATATTCTCCGCCTTGCGCATGGCAAGATATTTCTCCCGGTCGGCCATCATGCCGCCCAACAGTTCGTTCGATACGGGTTCTATAAATGCATAGGCGATGAACGGAAATATGTTGAGCGACAAGAGGCTGATGAATAGCATCCGTATGTCCACATACTCAATCTCTCCGCGTCCGGACGCTTCGTCCACATCTTTCTGCAGGGTTGCGAAGAGGTTATCGCTCACCTCTTTTATCCGTTCATACAGGATGTGGTAATGTTCGGGGCGCGACAGGACCTCGTTGAGAAAGAACCGGGGCAACTGCGGATTGGCGGCAATGAGATCGAAGTGCGCGGCGACACCCGATTTCAGCCGTTCCACAATCGGCAAATCGGAATTACCGACAGCCACGGTAATCGCCTGCGCAAGGAGCGAGATGTTTTTTGCGACTATGCGCTCGAACAGATATTCCTTTTTACGGAAATAGTAGTGTAGCATGGCATGCGTTACACCCGCTTTCTCGGCGATCACAGCCGTGCGCGCGCCACCGAATCCCTTGGTGAAAAATTCCTGCTCGGCAGCCTCCAGAATCAGCTGTTCCGTGTTGTTTTTTTCTTGTTCATGCATTTCAGATTCCGTATTAACAATATCATCTAACAAAATTGTTAATGCAAACATATGTAATTTATTTTTATCGGCAAAACAAAATCAAGATTTTTTTGAGTTCCACATCAGAGATATCGTTTATATTTCCATTTGATAACATCTTTATGATGACATTTTTATCGGAATATCCTCGACAATAGCGACATTGATTAAATATATAATGCCTGCCAAAGTCATTTTGGTTCAGGCTTGCCCGTCTGCCACGAAAATTCTTTCGGGGTAGCCTAATACCCCTCCCATCGCTCGGCGGCGGGAGGAATGCCACACAATCTGCAAGCAGAGGCAGTCTCGTTGTCCAATGCAGGACTGATTATTAAGTGGCAAACAGGTTGGGTATGGTTAGACATAGTATTGCCATCGGAATTTCTCCAGCGACACGCACATCTGTCAAGCAATATAAGGGGAACAGAAAGAAGAAACGGGAACCGTTATCCGGGTCGGGCAGCATATTCCAGCAGCCTATTCAGAGATATTTTTCATTGGCGGAAGGTCAATACTATAGACGACTTGTTCCTTTTATATAAGGCGGTAAAAGCCCTTATTTGGATCAAACTTTCGCCGCCGATTTCCTTTCGATTGTTTACTTGAAAATGGTTTAGTTTAGTTTTTCTCCCTTATATATAGATACTAAAGTAAACTAAAATATATATGGCCGCTCCGGTACAAAGAACCATTTATGTTTCAGTCGAACAACCCGTTCACCAGATTGACTGCATCGTCCTTTTTCTGATTGATGATTTTGGCGTACACCTGCGTCATCTTCACGTCGGCATGACCGAGCAACTTCGAGGTGGTATAGAGGTCGGCGCCAAGCGTCAGCATCATCGTCGCGAACGTGTGACGGGCGGTGTGAAATGAGAAGCGTTTGTCTATGCCGGCCGCTTTCGCCCATGGTTTGAGCAGCAGATTTATCATCGTTGGACTCGGTAAGTCGAAGACGTGGTCTTCTGCCATCTTGTCTCCTCGCTCCGGCATCCACTTTAACGCTTCCGGTGAAAGAGGCAAATAAATCGGCTCTTTGGTTTTCTGCATGGACACAGCAAGACGATATTGTCCTCTATCCACAAAAACATCCTTCCATCTCAAACCGATAATGTCGCTTATTCGCAATCCACAGAAGCAGGAGAACAAATAAGCCTGTTTTACGGCCTCATTCTTCATCGGAGTAGCAATCAGTGCCCGGACCTCTTCAATGGTCAT
>CALUPK010000073.1 GCA_944322575.1 uncultured Bacteroidales bacterium
ATGTAGCGCATGGTCATCTTGCCGGTGTTGTTGCGGCCGCCGGACTTCCTGATGGGCTCGAGAAGGGACTTCTCGGGAGTCGTGCAGGTAATCTCGTCAAATGCGCTTATCGCTTTATTTCTCTGACCGGGTGTGGTCGGTTTGAATTTACGTATTGCCATAGGATTAAATGTTGCTATAGAAATCGATCTTATCCTCGCCTGCCAGTGTCACATAAGCTTTCTTATAGTGGTTGGCACGGCCTCTGAGTAATCCCGCCTTGGTGTAGCGGCTCTTGCGTTTGCCATGGTAGTTGACAGTGTTTACGTCCTTCACTGTCACTCCGTAGTGCTCTTCAACAGCCTTTCTGATCTCGATCTTGTTGGCTGCGCGGTCTACGATGAAACCGTAACGGTTCAATTTATCGCCCTGAACCGTCATCTTCTCTGTTACGATAGGCTTAATGATAATTCCCATGTCTCCTATGGTTTATTTGCGTCTTGCTGCAATGATGTCCTGAACACCGTCCACCATCACGAGCTGATAGGAGTTCATGATGTTGTAAGTGTTGATCTCGTCTACGGAGATTACATTGACATTCTGAAGGTTGCGTGAAGACTTGTAAATATTCTCACTGTTTTCAGGAAGTACGAACAGGGTCCTTCTTCCATTGGCTTTGATGTTGTCCAGGATCTGGATGAACTCCTTGGTCTTGGGAGCGTCCATGCTGAAGGGCTCGACCATGATGATGGCGTTCTCCTGAGCCTTGTAGGACAGAGCCGAGTAACGGGCCAGCTGTTTCAGCTTCTTGTTGAGCTTGAAGCCGTAGCTGTGAGGCTTGGGACCGAAGGCACGGCCACCGCCAACGTAGATGTTGGACTTGATGCTGCCGTGACGGGCTCCGCCGCCGCCTTTCTGACGGCCCATTTTCTTGGTGCTGTAGCTGACCTCGGAACGGTCCTTGGTCTTGTGAGTTCCCTGACGCTGGTTGGCCAGGTACTGCTTAACGTCGAGATAGATCGCGTGGTCGTTCGGCTCGATGCCGAAGATAGTCGAATCCAGGGTTACTTTCTTTCCCGATTCGGTTCCGTCGATTTTGTAAACTGACAATTCCATAACGTTAGTCCTCCACGATTACGTATGAACCCTTCGCTCCGGGAATAGAACCCTTCACGAGAACCAGATTGTTCTCAGGGATAACCTTGATAACTTTGAGGTTGAGAACCTTTACGCGGTCACCGCCCATGCGGCCTGCCATTCTCATACCCTTGAATACTCTTGAAGGCCAAGAGGATGCACCCATAGAACCAGGGTGACGGAGTCTGTCGGCCTGACCGTGGGTAGCTCCGCCCACGCCGCCGAATCCGTGACGCTTAACGACGCCCTGGAATCCCTTACCTTTAGAGATACCGGTAACGTCTACCCATTCCACTCCCTCGCTGAGGTCTGAAACGGTCACTGTGTCTCCAAGCTTGAGCTCCTTGGGGAAGTCCGCCTTGAACTCCACCAGTTTACGCTTGGGTGTGGTTCCTGCCTTGTCAAAATGGCCCTTGAGAGCCTTGCTGGTGTGTTTCTCTTTCATCTCGTCATAGGCAAGTTGTACAGCGGCATAACCATCTTTCTCTACTGTACGAATCTGCGTGACAACACAGGGACCAGCCTCAATAACGGTGCATGGGATATTCTTCCCATCAGCATCGAAAACGGAAGTCATTCCGATTTTTTTTCCAATTAATCCAGGCATTGGTTTAATTAATTTGTTGTTAATCAATGAACTAATAGCTCCCGCGCACTTTTCGCGGGCTGCAAATATACCACTAATATTTTAATCTACAAGGATTTTCGTGAATTTTTCCACATCTTTCGGTTTTACGAAAAATATTCGGAAAACTCCTAAAAATATTAGGAGTAACGAAAACTTTTATTATATTTGCACCGTAAAAGGAAAAATCATGAAACAGAGACTCACCGCAAAGGAAGAAGAAGTCATGAACATCCTCTGGAAGAACGGGGACATGTTCATCCGCGACATAGTGGCGGCAATGCCCGAGCCGCGGCCCAACTACAACACTGTGGCTACTCAGGTCAAATTCTTAGAGGAGAAGGGCTTTGTAGTGCGCCGGCCCATGGCCAACTCCTTCCTCTACAGCGTCGCCGTCAGCGAGCGGGAGTACCGCGGCCGCACCGTCGGGGACGTGGTGTCCAGGTACTACGGCAACTCCTACAGCAGCTTAGTATCGCAGTTCGTGGAGGAGGAGAAGATGGGGCTCGACGAGCTGAAGGCCCTGATAGCCGAGATTGAAGGTAAAAATAAAAACAAGAGAAAATGATACCCTGGCTCATCAGAAGCACGCTGCTGCTTACGGCATTCTACGCCTTCTTCATGCTTTTCATGAGAAGGACCACGCTCTTCCGCCTGAACAGGACAGTCCTGCTGGCGGGGACGGCCGTCTGTATGCTGCTGCCGCTCCTGAGGTTCAATGCGGAAGGCGCGGCGGCAATGCTCGGGCTGCCCTCTCCCGCGGAAGTGCTGCCGCTGCCCCGGATTGTCATTCCCGAGGCGCTGGCGGCTGGAAATCCGGAGGAGGGCGGAACGGCCGTCAGCGGCGGCATCGACTGGAGAACCCTCCTGCTGTGGGTATATGCCGCAGGATGCGCCGCTGCCCTGACCTTCACTGGATTGTCCCTGCTAAGGATTCTCCGGGTCATCAGGGAAAATCCGGGATTCCGCTACAAGGGCCGCAAGGTCCACACTCCCGGGACCGCACTGCCCTCATTCAGCTTTCTCAACCACATAGTAATCAGCCGCAGCGACTACGAACGGCACCCGGAAATACTGCTGCACGAGTACATGCACACCCGGCTACGCCACTCCGCCGACATACTCCTGATGTCGCTCGTCTGCGCCCTCTATTGGTTCAACCCCCTCGTGTGGATAATGCTCTCGGAGCTGCGGATGCTGCACGAATACGAGACCGACGAGGCAGTCCTCAAACATGGCATCGATGCTACTAAATATCAACTCCTGCTTGTCAGAAAAGCTGTGGGAGACCGACGTTTCCTGATCGCGAACAGCTTCAACCACTGCAAGCTCAAAAACCGAATTACCATGATGCACAAACTCAAAACCTCTAAATGGGCGGCACTTTCCTGGCTTGCCTGCCTGCCCCTTCTTACACTGATCCTGAGCAGCAGCTCAGCCGTAGACACTCAAAGCACCCCTTCCGACTCCGTCACACCTGCCGTAACTGAACTCACCGCACCTGCTGCAGACCAGCAGGAAGTTATCCGATTTGTCGACGCAGATGTCAAGCCCAAGTTCAACGGCGGCGACATCGGCGAATTTACCAAGTGGGTTTACGGCAATCTGGTTTACCCTAAGGAAGCCAGAGAAGCTGGAATCTCCGGAATGGTCACGGTAAAGTTCATAATAAACACTGACGGCACCATATCGGACATTTCTGTCATCAGAGGCGCCCACGAACTACTGAACAACG
The DNA here is from genome assembly GCA_944322575.1 of uncultured Bacteroidales bacterium. Taxonomy (GTDB): domain Bacteria; phylum Bacteroidota; class Bacteroidia; order Bacteroidales; family UBA932; genus Coprenecus. Next base: position 3,477 of record CALUPK010000073.1, read on the forward strand.
AAGTCGTAAGGATCATCTCCAAGTCTCCGGCCAACTGGACTCCGGGCTATGTGGACGGAAAGCCCGTCCGCATAACCTACAACATGCCCATATTGTTCCAGCTCCGGCACGATTCCGGCTCCGAGGGAGACAAATAGGACTTCCACAGCCCGGACCGCCGCACCGCAGAAGCCGCGCCCCACACCGGAGCGCGGCTTTTTCTTCCTATTCCACCGCCGTTCCGCCGTTTTTTTGTATTTTTGTCAGGTTAATCCGCAAAAAATGAAGAGAAATAAATGGACCATAAAGGCCGTCATAGCCATGCCCGTAGCCTGCACGGTATGTACCGGATGCGGACAGGACGCCTCGGAAGCAGACGGGCAGGAAGCCCGCAAACCGCTCAACATCATCTACATCATGAGCGACGACCACTCGTATCAGACCATCGGCGCCTACGGGCACGGCCTGATCGAGACCCCGAACATCGACCGGCTGGCGGATTCGGGCATGATATTCACGCAGAGCTTCGTGGCCAACTCCATCAGCGGTCCCAGCCGGGCCTGCCTGCTCACCGGCAAGCACAGCCACAAGAACGGATTCACCGACAACACCCGCACCTTCGACGGCAGCCAGCAGACCTTCCCCAAGCTCCTGCGCCAGGCCGGCTACGAGACCGCCGTCATCGGCAAGTGGCACCTGACCTCCGACCCCACCGGCTTCGACTACTGGAACATCCTCATCGGACAGGGCCAGTACTACAACCCCACCTTTATAGATAACGGCGAGCGCCGCGTCATCCCCGGCTACGCCACCGACATCACCACCGACCTGGCCCTCGACTGGCTCGAGAACAAGCGCGATCCCGAGAAACCGTTCTGCCTGCTGCTGCACCACAAGGCGCCCCACCGCACCTGGATGCCCGACCTGCAGGACCTCGGGGCCTTCGATGACGCAGAGCTGCCCCTGCCTGACAACTTCTACGACGACTACGGGGGACGTCCCGCCGCAGCCGCACAGGAGATGGAGATCGACCGCCACATGGACTTAGTCTATGACCTGAAGATGGCCGACAAGGAGGGCGAGATACATACCGGCTCCGAGCTGGAAGAATACGGACGGAACATGTACAGCAGCGGAGGCGACGGTAAAAACATCATCGCCGGACACATGACCCCGGAGCAGAAAGCCGTCTGGGACGCCTACTACGACCCCATCATCGAGCAGTTCAAGGCCGACAGCCTCACCGGCAAGGCCCTCGCCGAATGGAAGTACCGCCGCTACATGAGCGACTACCTGAGCGTCATCCGCTCCGTGGACCGCAACATCGGCCGCGTCCTCGACTACCTGATGGAGAGCGGTCTGTGGGACAACACCCTCGTCATCTACACCTCCGACCAGGGCTTCTACATGGGTGAGCACGGCTGGTTCGACAAACGCTTCATGTACGAGGAATCCTTCCGCACTCCCCTGCTGGCCCACTATCCCGGCGGCTTCCACGGTCAGGTCGACGCCTTCGTCCAGAACATCGACCACGCCCCCACCTTCCTCGAGATGGCCGGAGTACCCGTGCCCGACGATATCCAGGGCGAGTCCTACCTCTCCTTCCTGCGCACCGGCAAGGTCGAGAAAGGCAAGCACTGGCGCAAGTCCCTCTACTACCACTTCTACGAATATCCCGGTGAGCACGCTGCCCGCCGCCACTACGGAGTCCGCACCGACCGCTATAAACTCATTCATTTCTACGGCCACGACATCGACTCCTGGGAGCTATACGACCTCGAGAAGGACCCCACCGAGATGCACAACCTCTACGGAGACCGCTCCTACCGCCGCATCCAGAAGAAGCTGCACAAGGAACTCCTGCGGCTGCAGGAACTCTACGATGATCCCGTAGAGCAGGAACTGACCCAGAAGAATTAGGACAATGGAAGAGGAAATCAGGTATTTTCTCGAATGCGCACACAAGACCGCTGCTGCCGGACTGCTGTCCTGCAGCAGCGGTAATCTTTCCCTGCGGTGCAAGGGTCAGGACAATAAGGACTGCGCCCTCCTCTCTGCGACCGGCTCCTGGCTCGGGGAACTGCAGGAGGACCAGGTCGCCCTCTGCCGCATCAGCGACGGCACCTCTCTGAACGGAGTGCATCCCACGATGGAGGCCGGATTCCACCTCGGGACAATGCGGAAAAGGCCGGAAGTCGGCTGCGTCCTGCACTTCCAGTCCCCCTGTGCCACAGTCGTGGCCTGCATGAAGGACAAGCCGGCAGACTTCAACGTCACCCTCGAGGGACCGCTCTACGTCGGCCGTGAAGTGCCGGTGGTGCCGTTCCTCCCGCCCGGCAGTCCGGAACTCGCCGCTGCGGTCGTGGAAGCCCTCACCGCCCACGACATTGTCCTGATGTCCAACCACGGACAGGTCGCCTGCGGCCCCGACTTCCCCGACACCTTCCGCCGCGCATTATTTTTCGAGATGGCCTGCCGCATCATCGTCCTCTCCCGCGGCAACTACACCACCGTCTGAATTTGCATAATTTACGGGATGAGGGCAATGACGATATAGTAGAGCATCACTCCGGAGGCGGCGAGCTTGAGGCCGGTACCGAGCAGGAAACCAAGGAAGGAGCCGGCTGCGGCCTTGAGACCCTGCCCCATCTTCTTCTCGCCCCAGTAGAGCTCGGCGGCGAGGGCTCCGATGAAGGCTCCGACCATCATGCCCCAGGGCGGGAAGAACAGAATGCCCACGAGCATGCCGGCCGTCGCACCGCGCGAGGCGTACTTCGTGCCGCCGGTCACCCGGGTCAGCCAGCCCGGTACCACATAGTCCAGGACGGTCACCACCACCGTGACTATCAGCATGATGATCAGCAGACGCCAGGTGATGTCGTCCAATGCGCAGGGCGAGCCCCAGAGAAAGAGCAGAAACATGCCAGCCAGACTGCACGGAGGGCCGGGCAGCACTGGAAGAATACAGCCGAGAAGGCCTACGATGCCGAGTATCACGGCTACTATGTCGATGAAAATTTCCATATTGTGCGTCAGTCTGAACTTTCAGTACGCAAATGTAACATATTTGGCAATCTGAGCAAAACTTACGGTCGGCACTGACGCGGGGTAGTTTTGTAATCACTCAATAATCAGAGGTTTATGAAAGGCGCGTGTGCTTGCCGCCAGTCCGGAGCATGCCGAAAAGCACATGTCCTCATCATAAAGCCTTATATTCCAAACTATTGCAGTTTATGGGTAATGCACTACTTACCGTTTGTCCGTCCTTACTCACAACTGCCCTTAAACCGCACACGAGGTATTCTATCACCAAACTTTTACATTTTGAGGTGGTGCACTACTAACTGCTACTGTTTGTCGTTTATCCGCCCTTACCTCTATTTACATTCCCAGAACCCCTGCGACTTCAGAACCTCCCGCATCTTCGCGGACATCTCCAGGCATTCCTGCCGCGTGAAACGGAAGCGGGTGAAGACCTGGGCAAGGTTCTCAGTGCCGTTGAGCTCCACGAAATAACTGCTCTCAGGAAGGGCCTCCTTCTCAGCGTAGATGCGGTCGATATCCTCCGCGGTGTAGTCGTGATAATGACCGGCGTGCAGGATGGCCTCCACCGGCAGGCGGTCAGTCTGCCCCGGAGCCTCGTCCGGCCAGCCGAGAGTGACGGTCAGCACGGGCACCACGAGGGGCGGCAGATGCAGAGCCTCGATGATCTTATCGGGATTGTAAACCGTAGTACCGAGAATGCAGGTACCCAGACCGCACTCCTCCGCTAAAGTGATGAACGCCTGGGCGAACAGCAGAGTATCCGTGGCCGCGTTGATAAAAGACACAAAGTTGCCGTATCCCGGCGCAGCGTCCCGTTCCTCACACCACCGGCTGAACCTATGAAAGTCCGCGCAGAACGTCAGCACCGCCGGAGCCTCCAGAACCATCGGCTGATGATGATGCGCCGCTGCCAGAGCCTCCCTTTCCGGCCCGTCCTCAGTGACAACCAACGAATACAGCTGCATATTGCCCATGGTCGCTGCCCTCGAAGCCTCCACGGCCAGAGCCTCGATCAGTCCCTCCGGAATCCCACGCCGCGAGTATTTCCGGATGCTTCTTCTATCCTTGAATCTTGCCATAGTACCGAACATTTTCCTGAAAAGTTCCCAAAAATACAAAACTTTTACTTTCCCCGCCAACTTTCCATTTTCTCCGCCTACTCCTCCCGCTCCGGCTCCATACTTCTTCCCACCTTCCGAAGGTGTGTCGTTTCCCTGCATTTCAGTCTCACCTTCCGAAGGTGCGCAGATGGGGCACCGTCCCGAGAACGCCTGTAGCCGCGTTTCCATCTCCAACATGCTCCCCACACCTTCCGAAGGTGAGGCACTTTCCCGCATTTTCCTCTCACCTTCCAAAGGTGCGCAGAAGCAACACCACCGTCACCTCCGTACTCCTTCCAAAGGAGTGCCGTAAACGCATATTTTCACGACTCCTTCCGAAGGAGTGTATTCCGCGAATCCGCAGCACTTGTGGAAAAGAACGGGCGCTACTTGTTGAGCGGCGCAATCATCAGCACATCATTGTCCTCCTCCGAGAGCACCGAGAGGATCTCCGAGATACGGGCACGGGCGGCATCGCTGAGATTACCGGACTCGAGAGCGGTGCGGCCGGCCTCCATGAAACTCGCCGCATCGTATTGACAGACCGCGTAGCCGTCGACAAAATCCCCGATACCGACTCCTTCACCGTCCATCAAATCATTGACCACCCCGCCAAGATGAACATCCCCGGTCCTGCGGTCCATGATTACTCCTGGTAGCGGTTCCGTACTGACATGACGGACACCCTCCTTCATTACCGATTTGCCCTGCTTCCTGACACTCATCACAATATGGCCTGGCAGGACCGTCGTAGAATAGATGTAGTTGCCGTCCGTATAGCCGGCAGCCTCCGACTGCTCAGTTTGTCCGAAACTGACCGTCAGAAGCGGATGAGCCTCCCCGCCTCCGTAAAGCCAGACCGTATCCTGCATCGTATTAGTAGAGCGATATGACACATCCAGCATCCCATGCACATTGCGGTCCGTGTCCATCATGGCGCGGTTATCTTCCGGGAACGAATACGTCTTAGGTATCTCCCAGAGCACCTTGCCCTCATAGTCCTGACACCAGGCCAGAGCCGGACAGCCGTTGTTCTCCGGCTTTACCGCCACAGTGATATTCCGCTCGCGGCCGTCAACACTGAAACTGTAGTCCAGCCACGACCCGTCATCCGTGCTGTAGGCCAACGGCACATCCTCCATATCCCCGGTCGCGATATCGTAGGCGTGCAACTGATTGATATCCGGATAAGTCCTCATCCAGATCTTCCCTCCCGCCTCGTCTATCTGCACGGACGATATCTGCAGGAACTCCCCGGGGCCACGGCCTACAGCTCCATAGGTCCTCAGGAATTTCCCTGTAGAGCGGTCAAAGAGCTTCAAAGGCGTCCGCGGCGCAATCGAATAGGTGGAAATGTAGTTGTCCGACACATTGATCCATGCCATAGGCGTATAGGCCACCGAAGTATCGCTGTCCAGGACAATGAACTCCGGCTCCCCGACCAGCTCCGACAGCATCAGGTCCTCCCCTTGCGGCAGCTGCGAATACTTCACGGAGACCAGCCCCGTACCATTGTCCTTCTGCCCGCACGAAACCGCCGCCAGCATCAGGAATCCTGTCATGGCTGCACTCAGGCAGTGCGTTGAAAGAAATGCATTTGTTTTCATGGCTCAGTAGATTTTGGATTTCTGCCTCAAAGTTAAAAATAATTTTTTTCTTTATCGGTTCAGTTGCCGATTATTTTTTGCTCCGACGTCCGGTTTTCCACAACGGCACCGATTCGCGGGATTTGCTGCCGTTGCGGAAGGGAACGCGAAGGACAATGCCGCTCAGAAAGGCCACAGCGAAGGTAACGGTGACATGCGGATGCCACAACGGCACCGAATCACGGGATCTGCTGCCGTTGCGGAAGAGGACGCGAAGGACAATGCCGCTCAGAAAGGCCACAGCGAAGGTAACGGTGACATGCGGATGCCACAACGGCACCGAATCACGGGATTTGCTGCCGTTGCGGAAGAGGACGCGAAGGACAATGCCGCTCAGAAAGGCTACAGCGAAGGTAACGGTGACATGCGGCTGCCACAACGGCACCGAATCACGGGATTTGCTGCCGTTGCGGAAGGATTG
>CALUPK010000074.1 GCA_944322575.1 uncultured Bacteroidales bacterium
CAGAGCGTGAGCTGTACGACGGCATCCACCGTCTCGTCTATGAGGTCTTCCTGCGGACTCATCGAAACCTGCTGGATCAGTGCCTTGAGTCTCAGCTTCACGGCTGACGGACTGTTGGCATGGATGGTTGCCAATCCTCCTGGATGACCTGTGTTCCAGGCTTCGAGAAGATCCAGTGCAGCTCCATCCCTGACTTCGCCGACAACAATCCTGTCCGGTCTGCATCTAAGCGCATCCTTTATTGCCATTCGTGCCGTGTAGCTTGAGTTTGTCGTCCTCGATACGAAGTTCGAGAGTCCGGTAGTGTTGAGCTCTTCCGTATCCTCGACGATAAACAGCCTGTCATCTTCAGGAATGGTTGAGAGGAGTGTGCTGGCAAGTGTCGTCTTTCCGCTTCCAGTTTCTCCGGAGATGATGATGTTTCTCCTGTTGTTGATGAGCTGTCTGAGTGTATCTGCCTGTTCTTCTGTACATGTCCCGATCTCCACGTAATGAGAGAGCGGAAACACGAGAGTCGAAGGACGGCGCATGACGAGGAATGGCCTGTTACCGGCAATGTTGATGTGGATTCTGAAATGGACTTCTCCTGGCCATACTGCATCCACGGACGGTTTGCTCTCGTCGATATCGTGGTGTGTCCTTGCCGCAAGCAGAGTGCCTACTGCGATTATCGACCTGTCCTCGATTCCGATGTCAGGACGTTCCGTGACGGATCCATCGACATGATGGAGGAATATCCTGCCATTCGGATTGCGCTCGATGTCAGTGATGCTCCTGTCATCGAAGAGGGGAAGAAGGGAGGCCATGTGCCTTGAGAGGACTTCTATGTAGCGTTCATCACTTCGTGTCACCAGTATTCCTCCTTATCTTTTTTCTGTCCGGCTTCTTGTGATTCCTCAGAGCTTTCCTCATGGATCTCAGGCTCTTCCTGTTTCTGTTCTTTCGTTTCTGCCGTATCGGAGGACGAAGCGAGGATGTCATCCAGAACCGAGGCGAAGAAGTCTTCGTTGTGATCCACCTCGTCATTCATCTCTGCTTCAGCCTGGTTGAGCTCCTTGAGTTCGAGGGTGAACCTGTCGATGCTCCTGAGCTCCTCTTCAGTCAGTTCAGTCGGGAACTCAGGCTTGATGTTCCCGTCATGTGTGAATGGCTTGATGGTTGCCGGATGAACTGGGAGGTTGAGCTTCTCAGTGAAACGCTTGTCGGCATAGTGCTGAACTTTCTTCCCGAGATATGGGTACATGCCGGGGCGGAAGATCATCATTTCGTAGAGAGGCAGGTTGAGGATCTCTTCAGCTGTAAGGAGGCTGCGTCCCTGTTCGCTGGTGGATTCACTGTAGCTCTCGACACCCTGCGACTTCCGGTTGTGGCTGAACGATGTCTTCTTCATTAGAAGAGTCTTCTTCCCCAGGAGTCTCTCGAAGTACTCAGTGGTTTCCGGAGCTGTCGCCTTGAGGTAGACCTTGAGCTGGAAATTGTCGAGAAGAGCTTTCGCTCCGTCGTGTCCGTAATATTCATCCAGCTGTGATATAGACTGGATGAATGCCATGATCTTGATGCCGTATGAGCGTACAAACGGTATCTGCTCGGCTATTGTCGTGAACTTCTTGAACTGGCTGAACTCGTCAAGCAGGAGAAGCAGCTTGTGTCTGTGTTTCTGGTCACGCCCCAGGAATGATTTGAGGATCAGCGAGTAGATGAGCATGAACATCGGAGTGATGCGCTCAATCTGCTTCACGGGGATGCACATGTAGATGGAGATGGGTTTCTCTCCATCCATGATGTCGTCAAGGGAGAAGTCGGAGTAGCTCAGTAGCTCCGCAGAAGAGGAGTTTGAATAGACTCCGAGGTCTCCTTTGACTGTTGAGATGTGTGTGACGAGCTGCTCTGCATTCTGCCCAGTTGCCATCTGGAAGAAGAGGGAAGCGTTGTTCTGCACCATGACTGCGACATCGTGAAGAGGATCGGACTCTGGCACAGGATCATCGTCGTATGCGTTGAGTATGTTCTCGAAGATCGTCTCATACTTCTCGCTTGTCATGATGAGTGCAGCGGCTTCAGGAAGCGACTTCTTCTTTCCCTTGATCAGGACGTGCCCGATGAGCATCTCAAGCATCATCCTCGGAGTCTTGTCCCAGTAGGCTTCCTTGCTCTGGTCGGGATGGATCGAGAGACACATGTTGCCGATTTCAGCTATCGCCTCTGAAGTCCGGGGGATGAAGTCCAGCGGATTGATGTGACAAGGCTTGATATGCCTGGCTTTTGCCTCTTCAGCGTTGATTGTGGGATCGAAGTAGAAGACTTCGCTGAATGTCGAGCGGTATCCTGCCGTATAGTCGTAGGATTCTCCCTTCGGATCCACGACCATGACGCTCTCCTTCCAGGTGAGGAGGGTGGGCATGATGACACCGACACCCTTTCCGCTGCCTGTTGCTCCAACGATGATTGCATGGTATGCGGAGTTGTCGGATATGAGCTGTCCGAATCTTGTTATCTCGAAGCTGTCGCTGCCTGTGATGATACCCTTTGCTTCGCTGCTCTGGCCGAGAATCACACCTTCGGGCTTATTGGAAATCAAACCAAGTCGCTTCAGCTCCTTCGTAGTCGCCCATCTAGCCGTGCCGGATGAGTGCATGTTGCGGTTCCTGAAGTCGAGAACGGCCTTCCGGATTGCCTGATACATGAAGACAAGCTGGACTGTGAAGAAGACGACCACGACAAAGAGGAAGGCTATGACCTTGAATGAGATCATGCGGAAGCCAGTTCTCGCCGCCATGCGGAACATGAAGACCACTCCTGAGATGGACGCAGAAATCCTCTGGAAGATGAACATGTTCATCGCAAGGAGGAGAGTAAGGATTATAATCACTTCAACGAGGACAAGGGCCGCTATCTTCTTCACCGCTTCATCCCCCTTGGACTTCCTTCGTCAATCTTCACTACGGCAGTCCTGTAGCGCTTGTCCTTAGCTTCCTTCTCGGTGATTTCAGCACCCTTGCCATCGACGTTCTCGGCAGAGGATAGGGACATGTTCGTCTCTGTATAGAAGAGCTTGTTCTCGGCTGTCTTCACGACAAGACCGATACGCTCCGAGTTGTCATCGACGATTGTGTGGCCGATGACCTCGCCATCTATGCGTTCTTTGAGTGCGCCGGATCCGACCACTTCGATCTTCGTTCCATAGACCTTCTCAAGCTGCCTGAAAGGCTCTGTCTTGGCTATGTCCATCAGCTCTTCCTTCCAGGTGTATGGCTTGTAGCATTTCCAGTAGCCGCCTTCCTTCCGGAATCCGGCATCAGTGTGCTCTGAGAGGAACATGAGGCGCTTTATAACAAGCTCCTGCTGCCAAGGTGGAAGTTCTGCCAGCCGTGCTCTGCTCAATATGAAGCTGTCCTCTGAAGAGGGGATGAAGAGTCCTGTACCGGGATCCTTCGTTGCTCCTGCGATGATGTGGTCGATTCTTGCAAGCCCCTTCGTCTCGATGCTGTTGTAGAAGGGAATCCTGTATTCATCAAAGCTCTTCGTTCCAAGCTTCCTCGTTGCAATCCTCTGGCATTCCTCCCTGAGTCCGTGGCTGATGAAATCCTTGTCGAGTACAAGCGGCTCATCCCATGAAAGTCCGTCTCCAGAAGTCCTGCTGATCATTATGTGGGCATGGGGATGCTCAGTGTTGTCATGGAAGACGGCGGCCCATTTGAGATGATGCCTTGTGTGCAGCTCGATGAATGAGACTATCTTCCTGATGTAACTCTCTGTGAGAAGCTCTGGATCTTCAGGCGACACCATGATCTTGAAAACGGCATCGTCCTTGAACTGCTCCTTCAGCTCTTCCTTGGTAATTCCAGTTGTCCTCTCGTTGAATGCAAGACTGTCCTCGAAACGGAGGAAATACTCGATGCATTCTGCCGTGTTGGTCTGGATTCTCTGCTTCATCTCGGCACTGACGCTTCCCTTTCTGAAGGTCTTGTAGCTGACCTTGACTATCACGGAGCGGTCATATGTGCGCTTTGAGGCTATCGTTCTGGGAGAGGGATAGGTTGTCTTCACGGCCTTGCCGGATATTCTCTCAGCGCGTGTGATATGTCGAGAAAAGAGGTTGTTCCAGAAGATTGTGCTTCTGATCTCATACTCCCTCTTCTCCTTTGAGAGCACCTTGCGCTGGATCTTCCTTAGCATCACAAAATCGACCAGGCTGTATTCGTCTTCACGTCTATGAACCATCCCGGCCTCCTATTCCTCAAGCCTTCTATGCTTGCTCGTGTTGACTTCCGGAAGCGTTGTCGGAGTGGTTGTTGTCGTCTCCTGCTTTGGTCTGCCAGCTCTTCCGAAGATGCGTCCGAAGATTCCTCCGATGCCGCCTGTGACAGCTGCCACAACAGCTCCCATTCCAGCTGCGGCGACACCAATCGACTTTGCGCCCATCATCGTCACGAAATGCGATCCGACGGTCTCCATCGTCGGTGTACCCGTGATGAGTCCCAGTGCGATTGATGGTGCCTTGATGAGGAGGTAGCAGTATGTGATGACAGTGATTATCGAGAAGACAAGTCCTGTCATGATTTCTCCATATGGAAGGCTTGTTCCGCTTGTGTCTATGGCAAGGATGAATGATGAGAGAGTCGGCTCAAGAAGCTCCGGAATGAGATTCACGAGGTATACGATCACAAAAAGCTTCAGGCCTTGTCCGAATAGCACTGGCCATACGCCTTTTCCGAGGAACTT
>CALUPK010000075.1 GCA_944322575.1 uncultured Bacteroidales bacterium
ATAAGGAAATACACGGAAGCAGAACCGAAGAGCTATCAGGATCTGCTTTCACAGATACAGCAGAGGGCTACAATCGCTGCCACCGCAGCCGTCATCTTCATGATTACTTCCCTCATTCTCTTCATAGGACTTCTCATAGTCGCAAACTATCCGAAGAGCCAGGGCTATGTGATCGAGCTCACTCCAGAAGGAGAAGCTGTCTACAACCCCGATAGCGTCACATTGCTTGAGGACTGGGAACCGAAGGACAATACGATAAACTACTTCCTCCGTACCTTCCTCACTCAGCTCAGGACAGTCTCCTCAGACCCACAGATTGTCCAGCAGAACATCCAGAGGCTCTATCACCAGGTCACAGGCAATGCGACCGACAAGGTGACCGAGTACATAGAGGAAACAGATCCCCGCTCAAGGCTTAAAAGGGAGACTGTCACAATAGCAATCGCCTCGATTCTCCCGATATCTGACACGACCTACCAGGTGGATTTCCGGGAGACCGTCTGGACAAGCCAGGGCAAGCTCAGAAGCGATGACCATTACAGGGCGGTGATCCACACACAGATCTACATTCCATCGACCCAGGAACAGGTGACATTCAACCCAATAGGACTCTACGTCACTGACTTCGACATAACGCTCGTGAAGGAGATCTGAGATGGAGAAAAGCCACATGACAAATGGATTGTTTTCTTCCCGCTCAGATGAATGGGAGACTCCCTGGAATCTTTTCAATCAGCTTGATGCAGAATTCCACTTCAACACAGATGTATGCGCAACTTCCCAGAACAAGAAATGCGCTCACTTCTATTCGAAGGAAGAAGATGGCCTCAAACAGACATGGAAAGGAACATGCTGGATGAATCCTCCGTATGGCCGAGTCATCAAGGACTGGGTGAAAAAAGCTTACACCTCAACTCTCAACGAAGCCGATAAGGTTGTATGCCTTCTTCCTGCAAGAACAGACACGGCATGGTGGCATGATTTCATCATCCCTCATGCATCTGAGGTCAGATTTCTGAGAGGACGTGTGAAGTTCTCCAATTCAAAGGCTGGAGCACCATTTCCGTCCGCAATCGTCGTATTCAAAAAGAACACACAAGGAGAGAAAGACTCATGAAGATAACCAGACTCACAGCAGTCGGCATCCTTGCCGCATTCATGCTGATATCATGCTCATCAATCGCACCGCTATCCGAGGAAGAGGCGGCGTTGCTCGTCGAGGGGACGGTATTCGAACCGGATGAGACAGAGAAGACTGTCTACGTCCCTGTGGAGACTGTCCGCTACATAGTTACAGATAGCGATAATTCAACCCGAACTAAGAATGATAATACAACAGATATTCCAGAAGATGAAACAACGTCAGGTGACTATCTAAACTCGTCCGTTTCCAGGAATACTGTCTCAGTTGGATCCGGGACGGATTTCACGAATGCCATAGTCGAGTACAACTTCCTCGATGGCAAGATCTACGAAATATTTACTTCTCCGAACAAGGTCACGGATATAAGGCTTGCTCCTGGAGAGACAATCAGCGGAGAGGCAGCAATCGGAGACAGCGAATCATGGCAGATGGTCACGGCTTCAAGCTCCGAGAAAGGCAGAGCCGTCACTCACATCTATGTCCGTCCTGTCACATCGGGGTTGGAGACGACGATGATCATCCCCACAGACCAGAGGACTTACTATCTGCTTCTCACAAGCACAGAGGATATCTACATGGTCGGTGTCAGATGGAAATATCCAGGCATCGCTACATTCGGGGCATCTGCTGAAAGCATTCCAAGCGTCTCAATCAGCGTCGAGAACATGAACTCGAACTATGCAATCAAGGGAGACAACGTGTTCTGGAAGCCTACAATGGTCTTCGATGACGGACTGAGGACTTACTTCCAGTTCGATCCACGCTTCAGCACCTCAGCTGGCGCTCCTGCCCTTTACCTGCTTCCAAGGGAAGGATCCAACACTTCCAAAGCCGAGATCATCAACTATGTCATAAGAGGGAATTTCTACATAGCCGATTTCGTGCTTCAGGACAGGCAGTCATTCATGCTGATGACCCAGGACGACCGGGTCGAGATAACGAAGAAGTGACATGGCGAAACGGATAAACACGAAGCTCATCAGAATCTGCATAGCTTCCTTCGCCCTCGTTGCAATCCTCCTCGTTGCGGCAGTCCCTCTTCTTAGCAACGGGAATAGGGAGACAGTTGAGCGTGAAGTCGCACCAGCTTTCGCTCCTGTCGAATACGCATATCCCGAGTATTTCACAGAACAGGAGCTTGAGAGCGGGAACAGCTGGCGGCTCAACGACCAGAACATGTTCGTCCTCAACACGGATGACGGAACTTTCATAGTCACGCCCGATGGCATTGTCTACAGACAGAATCCGGATGGCAGCCTTACGGAAGTCACTGATCAGAGAATCATTGATGAAGTGCTGTCCGGCGCTTCAGAGGCAGTGGCAACAAGCACGCTTCCAGAAGACTTCTTCTCAGTAGACCTTCCATTCACAGGAAGCGAGATTGAAGAGCTCATAGATGGTCGGATCACAGAAGATGAGTACGACAAGCTCAGGGATCTTGGCTATACGGATGAGGAGATTCTTGGACTTCTCGATGACGGTTATTCAGGTGAAGAGATCATAAAGGCTGCTGAAGAAGGCATTGCAGCAGAGGAAGCGGCAGAATACATCGATTATCAGCAGGATCTCATCGACAGGCTTGAGGAGACACTTGCCGGAACCGGAATCACGGTTGATGAGCTTCTTGAGGAACTTGAGAACTATGGGCTAACACCGGAGGAGTATCTTGCAGGAATCGAGTACATGCAGGATGATGCCATCGATTCTTCCTCTCCATCAGTTGCTTCTGATTCCTCAATTGGACTGAAGGCCTCAGATCTTCCTTCACTGACAATCAATCTTGGAGGCAATGCATCTGCTGTCACCCGGAAGGAGGAAGAGTATCAGGAGTCGCTCTCTGGTGGCTATCAGATGCAGAGTCCCGACATCTCCTCGATAGCGTCCGCACTGAATACGGAATCAAGCTATACGGCCCAGAATGACCAGCAGGGAAAGAGCGACTTCATGTCATCGTTCAGCTCCAATTCAGGCTTCGAATACATGACGACGAATGACATTGCTCCAGGGACTGTCATATCGATGATTCTCCGCACCGGACTCAATACGGATCTTCCGGGGCAGATCATGGCCGAAGTCACACAGAACGTCTACGACTCTTTGACAGGCTCTGTGCTTCTCATACCGAAGGGTACAAGGCTCGTCGCTTCATACAGCTCATCAGTGACATTCGGTCAGCAGAGAGTGCTCATTGCCTGGACTCAGCTCATTCGTCCGGATGGACTCATCCTCAATCTGCCAGGACTTCCTGGAATCGATGCTCAGGGCTACACGGGCTACGCAGACAAGGTGAACAACCACATCTGGAGCCTTCTTGGAGGCACTGCGCTCGCATCGCTCATATCGCTTGCGGAGAACGAAGTCGCAAGCCAGGCAGAGCTTGTCGGAGACACGATTGCAGAAGCTATGGGCATCGCTTCGGACAATGTAAGCAGCACTGCCGAAAAGTACATCGACAGGCTCATAGACAGACAGCCGACCATCACGATCAGACCTGGCAGGAGCATCAAGCTTCTTGTCACGCAGAAGCTCACGCTTGAGCCTCTGAGGTTCTAGGAGGACAGGATGGCAGATACGCTTTATGATATTGCTGACAGCCTTAGAGGACAGATCCTCTCGTCTCCAGACAGGGAGCAGACGGCTTCAGACTTCTTCGCATCACACGGACATGACATCAGGAAAGAGGACATCATCGTTCTTGATGACGGCACTCCGGTAATCAGGGATGATCCAGGGAGGAACTATGACAGACAGCAGCTTCAACAGCTCAAAGAAGACATATCAGG
>CALUPK010000076.1 GCA_944322575.1 uncultured Bacteroidales bacterium
GGGATGAATGAATTGAGGATTGAAATCATTGGAACATCATCTTGTCCCTTCGGAGGAGAGAATCGAAATGCTTTGTCCCTTATGTCCTGTGAATGGATCTTTTCAAGCTCTTTGATGATTTCTTCCCTCTGCGGATCCGGCTCTCTGCCATCATCTCTGAGGTGTGAGAAGAACTGAGCTCTGTGGACGATTCCGTACCAGAGGCTGAAGTCGAAATCATCTGTGAAGATCTTCCGCAGATCCTCAGCTTTGCTGAAGGCTTCCGGGAAGTATCGTGTATAGAGTGACATCACCGCCATCACTGGAAGCGGCTTGTCCTGGAAATGGCAGCTGTCGTTGAGAAGCGAATAGGCAAGGATGACGACCGTCAGTTTCCGAAGCTTCTCCGCATCTTTTTCATCCTTCGTCAGCTTGGAGAAGTCGATCGGAAGGGCCTTCATCGTCATGTCGGCAAGGCGGATTGCATTGTAGATGTTGTACTTGACCGAGTACTCGGCAACCTCTTCGTTCGACGGCTCTCTCTCGCCTGGTATGACATCGAGCGAGTGACGTCTTGAGAGCCACGTGAGTGCATGCTTCATCATGTAGAAGTCATGTCTTTCTTTCAGATCAAGACTGCTTCCGATGGCATCGGAATATTCATCTGAGATTGCCTTGAAACTCCTTTTCGCTCTGCTGTCTATGGCAATGTCGTCGTCCTTGCTTCTGGCCTGTTCGTCTATAAGTCCAAGGTACTCGGCTGTAACGAGAATCGACTCGGCTTTTGAAGGGCGTTCATATCCGTGTATCTTCTGGCAGGAATCCGGGTTGTTGAAGAGTGGCTCTTCGATGCTGAAAAGCTCCATCCTGCTGATTTCTGCTGGCAGGAAGTGAGCTCTTCCTGTCTTGTTCGCCATGATGTTCAGCTGGATGTTCGCAAAGAGGTCAGGATGCGATGTTCCGTCCCTCATCGGCGAGTGCATCGATTTGAGATAGAAGTATTCGCCTCCATCCATCGTGAATGGATTGATTCCCCTGTCGAGGAGGGCGGTGAGTTCGGAGTAGAATGCGTCGAGTCTGTCTGGAGTTGCTTCTCTCATCGTCTGACGCTCCTCTGATTCGACTGCTCTTTCTGCATCTCGGTCTTCTTTTCCTGTTCCTTCTTCCAGGTGAGGATGTGGTCAAGTGTCACAAGCGGGATGTTGAGTCTTGTGGCAAGGTGGGTCTCGATGTCCATTCCGGTCGATTCGAGGCCGTTCTTGTCGAGGATGACGACGGCATCCGAATGCCTGAGTGCATCGAGGTCGATCTCCATCGCTCTTCTCCAGGTCTCTGCGGCGGAAAGGTTCTCGGGAAGTTTTCCCTTCACAAGCTCAACAGGGTTTATCGCCTTGTATCCGGCCTGAGAGAGTGATTCTTCCGCATTCTTGAAGCGCTCCTTGTGGTTCGGGTCTGCGGTGATCGGGCCGGATATGTAGACGGTTTTGATTGCCTCCCCGTTCTCAGGCATGATGTACTGGAAATCCTCAAGCTGTGGTGGATGGAGGAGGTCGATGGCCTTTCCTGTTCCGAGGTTCTCCCTTTGCTGCTCAACCCAGTCGAGGACGCTCCTGCTGTACTCGATGAACTCCCTCTCGACTGTCGTGATGGAGCGTTTCTCCATACTTTCCAAAAGCGCCTCTGAGCGTTCCTGCTGCTCATCAAGACCGATGTGGCAACCCAGGGCTGGAAGGATCTTGTCGTGTTTCAGGTTCTCCAGATCAAGGAGCTTCGAGAAGTTCTCATTGCCATGCTTTCTCTTGACGTTCTCCTGAAGTCTCTTGTTTATCAGGAATATCTCATTCTCTTTTGACAGGTGCTCGAAAATCGTTCCACTGTCTTGTCCGATGACATATCTGCCAGGACATTCCTCATCTTTTCCGTTGATTGCAACGGTGATGTTGAACTTAGTCGGGATTGTCTCCTCGTATCTCCGGGCATCCTCATTGAGCGAAGCAAGCAGCTTGTCGGCTTCTGCAATCGTCATGTCCTTGTTTATCGGGACTCTGTAGTTGTCCGAGTATGTGAAGCGTATGACGGGAGTCATATGCAGTTCTTCCTGCTTTGCAGCTTGCTTGGGGTCTTCTTTTGGTTCTACGACAGGAGGCGCAGGAGTCTCTGCAACCACTGAAGGCTCTTCAGCCCTGTCCAGTTTGCTGAGTTCAACCCTTGTCCATGTTGACGGATCCAGGTCGTGATATTGGGATATCTGGTCGATGGCATCGGAAGTCTTCAGGCCTTCCTTCCCAAAGCGTCCTCCATCAAGTTCGTAGAGATTCTTGTCGTAGATTGTGTAGTCCCAGGGTTCCTCATCGGAATAGCTCCGCTGAATATGTAGATACTTCTCCCCATTGAAAAGAAGCAGCTCATCCTCGTTGTTCCTGACCTGTGCGATGAGTCGTGTCCGGTCTTCCGGATGCTCAAGGAATCTGGCTGCCTTCGAGACAGCGCTGTATATCGAAGAGAGCTTGAAGTCGGGATCCTTGATTGCCTCTAGCCATGAGGCTATGTAGTCTGCGGAGGTCGTGTTGGTGTATTTCATGTTGCAGTCTTCGCAGAGGCTGAGGGCTGTGATCTCGGCGACAAGCTCTTCAATTGCATATGGCTCGTTGCCGAACGGATTCTCTATCTTCCTTGCAAGCCTGTTGATGGCTCCTGTAGAGTGGGCCATCTCATGGAATGCGGAGGAGAAGAACTCCGTCTCATCCAGAAAGGACGATTTGAGGGGAATGGTAATCTCGTCCGTTCCTGGACGATAAGACGGAACTTGTTTCGGATTCGGCACGTAGTTGATGCCAGCAGGACTGTTTGCCAAAAACGTTTCTGCCAGTCCCCTGTCATATGTCGTGTCGTGCTTCACGTCCTTTCTAGGAGGAACCGGATTAAGCTGTCTGGCATTGAATACGTAATAGACCTTGAAGATTGGAGGAATTCTGACTGTCTCGTAGACAATCAGGCCGTTCGCATCCTTGACAATGTTACCGTCCTCATCCTTCTTCGGCCTGTCCACCGTGTTCTGGAAGAAATATGCGGGTGTGGCCTTCTGCCCCTTTATGACATGGCTTCCAAGCTTGTTCGCCTGGTTGAGCGTATACCAGCGCATATCCCCGTTGTGGAAGAGAAGGGAGGAGATGTTCAGCATCAGGGCATTTGCCCCGCTGTAGTATCTGTCTGTCATGCCGTTTCTGGCTCGCTCTTCGACCTGCCAGGGGTTGATGCCCCTGTTGAGGATGTCGATGACCTTCGTCTGAAGGAGATTCATGTATTCCTGGTAGGTCATCTCACTTCAGCCTCTTCTTTCTCTGCAAAGGGCAGATAGTTCGTTATCACGGTGATCAGGTCATCTCTTGTATGGATGTGCTTCTCGACGAGCGGCTCCTCTGCGCCCTCATCGACAATCTGAAGCCGGATACCCTCCTGTTCCGGAGTCAGGAGGCAGTCTATGTCGCCTTCGAGAATGAATGAGATGTGGTCGCAGTAGCATGCAAGACCGTGATACTTGAATCCACAATTCTTGCTGACCAGTTCGTATTCGAGTTCGGGATCTTCACCATAGAGATCCAGGTAGCCTCTCGGATCGAGAGGTGTTGCAATCTGTGTGAATATGCATTTT
>CALUPK010000077.1 GCA_944322575.1 uncultured Bacteroidales bacterium
CTTTTCAGTAACTCTCTGAGTTTCAAGTGGTGCCACCGGGAATCGAACCAGGGACACAAGGATTTTCAGTCCTTTGCTCTACCAACTGAGCTATGGCACCATGTCTGTCCGTAACCTTTGTTTGGTTTGGGAGCGCAAAAGTAAGAGTTATTTCGGAATTTGCAAAAT
The DNA here is from genome assembly GCA_944322575.1 of uncultured Bacteroidales bacterium. Taxonomy (GTDB): domain Bacteria; phylum Bacteroidota; class Bacteroidia; order Bacteroidales; family UBA932; genus Coprenecus. Next base: position 169 of record CALUPK010000077.1, read on the forward strand.
TTTCTGCAAAAAATCTGTGCAGCCGGTAAGGCCGGGCCGGAACGCTTACCTTCCGGAGCGGTGTTCGCGGCCCTTGGAGACGATGAACCTGAATATGTTGAGGGCTGTGGTGTCGCCGCCGGCGGTCAGGCCTTCGGGATGGAACTGCACTCCCCATATCGGACGGCCGTCGATGCACTCGATGGCTTCCACGATGGAGTCGGCGGGGGACCAGGCGGCCACTCTGAAGCCGGGGGCTATGTCCTTGGCGGACTGGTGGTGGGTGGAGTTGACCATATATGCTCCGGTGCCGGCTATGTCAGCGAGCCACGTGCCTCCTACAGGGTGGATGGAGTGAATGGGCCTGAGGTTGGTGAAGGACTGGTAGTGGTCGGTCTCAGACGGTTTCTGGGAGGGGATGTCCTGGTAGAGGGTGCCTCCGAAGGCTATGTTGATCAGCTGCTCGCCCCTGCATATGCCGAGGACCGGTATGCCGCGGGCGGCAGCAGTCCGGACGAGGTAGAGGTCGTAGCTGTCACGGAGAGTGTCGACAGTTCCTAATTCAGGATGAGGCTCTTCACCGTAGATGGCGGGATTGAGGTCCTCGCCTCCGGTGAGGATGAGTGCGTCGATGCCGTCGAGCATGCCGGAAAGGGCAGCGGTGTCTTCGGTTATCGGCAGTAGGTATGGGATGCCGCCTGCCTTGATGACGGCTTCGCTGTATTTGCGTCCAATACGGGAGTTGTTGTCTGTCATGGCGCAGGAGATGCCGATGACGGTATTCTCAGAACTGTTTTCTGAGGTGCTGCCTGACGTGCAGGAGCTGATGAGCGTCGCTGAGAGGATCAGTGCGGAGGTTAAGAAGATAGTTTTCATAATGCAAATATAGTAGAAAAAAGCCTCCGTTGCACAATCGTCACCGGAGGCTTTGGGGGTGATCTGCTTGGGGCTCGAACCCAAGACCCCAACATTAAAAGTGTTGTGCTCTACCAACTGAGCTAGCAGATCTTGTGTTTCTTCTAACTGAAACGGGCGGCAAAAGTAGTGAAAAAGATTGAAATTTCAAAAATTTTATGGTCTTTTGAATAATTTTGCATCATGAGAATCTTCGAAAAGGAGTTGTGTGCATTTCTCTCAGAGTGCGGGATGCCGTTCAGAACGGAGGAAAAATCCGGTCTGCGGGTGCTTCTTTGTGAGAATCGGCCGCTTGCCATAGTGACAGTACCGTTGGATTATTTTTCTGAAGGAGGGACTCCTGACTTTGTCCGCAGGACAATGGCTGATGCCGGTGCGGCGGAGGCGCTCTGTATCTACGAGGACCGGTGGATGTATGCGGGGCCGCTGGTGCGTTCTATGCTTAGGGTGAGGATGGGGGCGGGGTACAATATTTTTGCCCGAAATTGTGAGGTGCGCGTCATCAGTGCCGGGACGGCCGCATCGTTTCTGCAGGCCAATCATATCTACGGCTCAGCCCGTTCTGCCGTCCGTTTAGGACTTTTCCGCCTGCGCTCGACTGGCCGCCGGGAGGCTCCTATGGACAGCACCCCGCCTATGGTGGCCGTGGCTACGTTCTCTTCCGGCAGGAGGATGGGCGGCGCGGGGATTTCTTACGAATGGGTGCGCTATGCTTCTCTCCGCGGGGTAAGGGTGGTAGGTGGGATGGGACGCCTAATAGATGCATTTGCAGGTATTGCGCGGATTGAAAACGGGGGAGAGGAATTCGGGGTAATGACCTATGCCGACATGGAATGGTACGGGGGGGACTCTTACCTTCGTCTCGGTTTTCGGGCTGACGGCATGCGGCCTCCGGTGAGATTCCTCTGCGATCCAGTTACGGGAATGCGGGTCCATGAGGGCAAGATTCTCACGGACCGGCGTTTCCGGGGATTGGATGCGGAGGGGATGGTACCCGTTCTCAACCTTGGCAGCCTGAGGTATGTCCGCTCAATGTCAGGTCGGATCTGAGTCTGTGCCTGCTGACGGTAAGGGCAGTGCCGTTTTCGTTGAGGTCTACCCGGATTCTGGATCCCGGCTTCAGTCCCGACAATATGGTCTCTGCTACTAAGTCCTCTATGTATCTGCGCAGAGTGCGTTTGAGGGGACGTGCTCCGAAAGTGGGATCGTAGCCTTTGTCGCAGAGGAAGTCCTTGGCTTCGCTTGAAAGGATGAGGGTGTATCCGGCCTCTTTGATGCGCTCGTGAACCCTTGAGAGCTCTACGTCGAGGATAGCGTTCATGTCAGCGCGGGTGAGGCTGTTGAAGTACACGGTCTCATCGAGACGGTTGAGGAACTCTGGAGTGAATGCGCGTCCGAGTGCTTTGTCTATCAGTGCTTTCTGGTGCTGTGGAGTGGTTCCGTCCGAGGAACCGTATCCGATGCCTCGTCCGAAGTCCTTGATGTCCCGGCTCCCGATGTTGGAGGTGAGGATGATGACGGTGTTCCGGAAGTCGACAGTCCTGCCGTTGCTGTCGGTGAGCCTGCCCTCGTCCAGAATCTGCAGCAGAATGTTGAAGATGTCCGGATGGGCTTTCTCTATCTCATCGAGCAGGACGAGAGAGTAGGGCTTCTGCCTGACCCTCTCGCTGAGCTGTCCGCCCTCGTCGTACCCGACGTATCCCGGAGGGGCGCCGATGAGGCGGCTGACGGATATCTTCTCCATATACTCGCTCATGTCAAGGCGTATGATGGCGTCCTTGGAATCGAAAAGCTGTTCTGCTAAGATGTTGGCCAGATGGGTCTTGCCGACACCGGTGGGGCCGAGGAACAGGAATGAGCCTACGGGTCTGCCAGGGTCCTTGAGGCCGACTCTGTTGCGGGATACGGCCCTGACTACTTTGTCTACGGCGTCGTCCTGGCCTATGATCTGCCGCTTCAGGACCTCGCGCAGGTTGATGAGTCTGGCGGTTTCGGATGCGGCCATCTTGTTGACAGGGATGCCGGTCATTACAGAGACTGTGTTGAGTATATCGTCCTCGGTGACAGAAGCGGCTTTTTTCATGGATTTGTCGAGGAGGTGTCCGGTGGCCCTCTCGATATCTTCCTCCTGCTTGTGCTCCATCTTCAGCAGTTTGGCGCCCATCTCGAAATTCTGTCCTTCGAGGCAGTCCCGTTTGTGCCTGCGGATGTCCCGGAGCCTGTCACCCATGGTTATGAGCTTGTCGTCAGGCATGCTCATGGACATGTGTACCGCGGCTCCGGCCTCGTCCATCACGTCTATGGCCTTGTCGGGCAGATTCCGGTCGGAGATATATCGGGAGGACAGTGACACGCATGCCTTGAGGGCTTCAGGGGTGTAGACTACATTGTGGAACTTCTCGTAGTGCGGTTTCAGGTCGTTGAGAATCATCAGGGACTTTTCATAGGAGGGCTGCTCAATGATGACTTTCTGGAATCTTCTTGCGAGGGCCCCGTCCTTTTCGATGATTTTGCGGTATTCGTCCGAGGTGGTGGTTCCTATGCACTGGAATTCTCCCCGGGAAAGCGCCGGTTTCATGATGGCGGCCGCATCCATTGTGCCTCCAGCGGCGCCAGCGCCCACTATGTTGTGGATTTCGTCTATGAAGAGAATGATGTCGGGGTTGTTCCGGACAGCGTCTATTATTTTTTTGAGCCTGCCTTCGAAGTCCCCGCGGAATTTGGTTCCTGCGACGAGTGCTCCCATGTCTATGGAGACAATTTTTTTATTGAGCAGGTCCAAGGGGACTCTTCTGTCTGAAATTCTCATGGCGATGCCTTCTGCGACAGATGTTTTTCCGACTCCGGGCTCTCCGACGATCATGGGGTTGTTCTTTTTTCTCCGGCACAGGATGCTGATGGCTCTGTCTATCTCTCTTTCCCGTCCGGCGACCGGGTCCAATGAGCCGTCTGCCGCAGCCTTGGTAAGATCCATTCCGAACCTTTCCAAAGTCTGTTCCGGAGTCTCGATGCGTTTTTTGTCCATCGGTGCGTCCAGCTCGAAGTCCATGTCGTCGAACTCCGGATCATCGTACCCATAGTCTGCGAAGTCTCCAGCATAGCGGGCGTTGAAATCCAATCCGAGGTCGGAGACGACAGATGCGAAGATGGAGTTGTCTTCCTTGAGTATTATGCTCATAAAGACCATTGTGTCGGGGATGTGCTTTGCCTTGGGAGAGTGCATCACGTCGTTGGCCATATTGATGGTGCGCTGCATTCCAGGGCTTATGCTGACCTTGGACGAATCGTTGTACGGGATGGCGTATCCGTGGTCTATCTCATCGAGAATCATCGATTTGATTTCGGTTAGGGACAGTCCGTTGTCGGTCAGGAAACGGCACGCCTCGTTGTCTCCGTGGCGTATCATGCCGAGGATGAAGTGCTCGACTGTGATGGACATCCATCCGGTCTTGACAGCTTCTTCCTTGGCGTATTCAAATATTTTGCTGATTATATCGAGTTCGCGCATAAGTTCTTGCATTTTCGGGGCCCTAAAATAATCATAATTTGGATAATTTTACTGCTTGGAGATAAGAAAATAATTAGTATTTTAGCGTTTTGTTTTGGAAATACGTGTAAAAGATGGAAAATGAAGAAATAACTCAAGGCAGAATAGTGCAGGTCGATATCGAGACGGAGATGAAGACGGCGTATATCGATTATTCTATGTCCGTTATTGTGGCCAGGGCGTTGCCTGATGTCAGGGACGGTCTGAAGCCGGTGCACCGCAGGGTTCTTTACGGTATGTACGACTTAGGTCTGACTTCCGGCGGCCAGCACAAGAAATCTGCCAGAATAGTGGGAGAGGTAATGGGTAAATATCATCCCCACGGAGACTCCAGTATCTACGAGGCGATGGTGCGTATGGCCCAGGAGTGGAGCATGAGATATATGCTTGTGGACGGACAGGGCAACTTCGGCTCAGTGGACGGCGACCCTCCCGCAGCAATGCGTTATACCGAGGCCCGTTTCAGGAGACTTGCCGAGGAGTGCCTCGAGGACTTAGACAAGGATACGGTAGATTTTACTCCCAACTTCGACGAGACTCTCAAGGAACCGCTCGTTCTGCCCTCCAAGGCACCGCTGCTGCTCCTTAACGGCTCATCCGGTATCGCGGTAGGTATGGCTACCAATATGGCTCCGCATAATCTCGGAGAAGTAGCTGATGCGATATGTGCCTATATCGACAACAATGACATCACGGTAGACGAGCTGATGCATTATATAAAAGGTCCGGACTTCCCGACAGGCGGAATCATTCAGGGCCTCGCCGGCATCCGCGATGCATTCGAGACAGGCCGTGGCCGCATCGTCGTCCGCTCCAAGACCGAGTTCGAGGTACAGCCCTCAGGCAGGGAAGTCATCGTAGTCACCGAGATTCCCTACATGGTCAACAAGAGGGAGATGATAGAGAGTATTGCCAGACTCGTGGAGGAGAAGAAGATAGACGGTATCGCCTACATCAACGACGAGAGCGACCACAAAGGTATGCGCATCGTCATCAAGCTGAAGATGGGAGCAGTGGCCAATGTGGTCCTCAATACTCTCTTCAAGCTGACATCCCTCCAGTCCAGTTTCTCTGTAAACAATGTGGTGCTGGTCGACGGTCGTCCCAGACTTTTGAATCTCAAGCAGCTCATCAAATATTTCGTACGTCACCGCCACAACGTGGTGGTGCGCCGCGCACAGTTTAATCTGAACGAGGCCCGTAAGAAGGAGCACATCCTTGCCGGTCTTCTCAAGGCCATTGACATCATCGACGAGGTGATAGCCCTGATACGTGCTTCAAGAAGCCGTCAGGATGCCCGTGACGGACTGTGTACACAGTTCGGATTCAGTGAGATACAGGCAGGAGCCATCGTAGAGATGCGTCTCGGACAGCTCACCGGTATGGACCGTGAGAAGCTGCGTGCTGATTACGATGCTATAGTCAAGCTGATAGAAGAGCTGACGGCCTTCCTTTCAGATGAGACTCTCCAGTATGCTCTCATCAAGCAGGAGACTCAGGAACTCAAGGAGAGATTCGGAGATCCCCGCAGGACCGAAATCGTACCTTCGGCCGATGAGTTCAATCCGGAGGACTTCTATGCCGACGAGGATGTAGTGATTACGATATCCCATTCCGGATATATCAAGAGGACTCCTCTGACCGAGTACCGTCTCCAGAACAGGGGCGGAGTGGGCTCAAAGGGAAGTACTACGAAAGAAGAGGACTTCATAGAGCACATCTACGTGGCCAATACCCACAGCACCATGCTCTTTTTCACCGACAAAGGCAAGTGCTACTGGCTCAAGGTATACGAGATACCCGAGGGCACCAAGACATCAAAAGGCCGTGCGATACAGAACGTTATCAGCATAGAGCCTGATGACCATGTGTGCGCTTATCTCAATGTGGGAAATCTGAGCGATGAGGATTATATCAACAGTCATTATATCGTCTTGGCCACTAAGCACGGCACCATCAAGAAGACTCTGCTCGAGGCCTATTCCCGTCCCCGCCAGAAAGGAGTCAACGCCATCACAGTCAAGGACGGTGACAGTCTGCTGGAGGCAGTGCTTACAGATGGGGACAATGATATCCTTTTAGCGGCCCGCAACGGTAAGTGCGTGCGTTTCCACGAGTCGGATGCCCGGTCCATCGGACGTACCGCTTCCGGAGTAAGGGGTATCAGTATTGAGGATGACGATGAGGTTATCGGAATGGTATGTGCCAAGAGCGGTCAGGAACAGGAGGACGTTGGTAATATCTTGGTAGTGAGTGAGAACGGATACGGCAAGCGTTCTCCTTTGGACGATTACCGCAAGACAAGCAGAGGGGCCAAGGGCGTAAAGACCATCAATATCACAGAAAAGACAGGTGACCTGATAGCCATAAAGATGGTTTCTGATGAGAATGACCTGATGATTATCAATAAGTCCGGAATTACCATCCGTGTGCCAGTATCCGATATCCGAGTGGCCGGCAGGGCTACTCAGGGAGTCAGGCTCATCAACCTGCGCGAAGGAGATACTATCGCCGCAGTATGTGTGGTCAACAAGAGCGAGGAGAGACTTCAGGAGAATGGAGAAGAACTTTAAAAAGAACAAACACAATAATAACTCAAACTTATTTAAAAGTCATGAAACAGATTTTATTGACCGTTGCTATGCTGGCAGTGGCACTTACTGCCGGAGCACAGAACAAAGATCAGCTGCTTTCTTCGATAAGCAAGGCGGAAGCCGCAACACAGAATGAGAAGAAGGCAGCAAATCCCAATACTTGGATTAAATACGGTGACGCATTCATGAATGCGTACAATGATCTGATGGGAAGCGGTTGGATCGGAATGTCCAAGACCGAGGCCATGCTTCTTGGCGGAGCGAAGCCTGCATCCCAGGAGCAGGTGACTATCAATGACAACGTGTATGACGTTGAGCATTATGAGTTCCATGATTATTACTACAATTCCAATGGTCTGCTCGACGCCATCATCATTACCAAGCCTATCATGGACAAGGATCTGATGGTACAGGCACGTGATGCCTATATCAAGGCAGCTGAAGTAGATGCCAAGGGTTCTAAAACCAAGGCAGTCAATGAGAAGCTGGTAGCACTGCGCGATAATTTCGTAAACTACGCCATGAGCTACTACACTCTCGGAGATCTGGAGAAAGCCGCATTCTATTTCGAGGAGTCTATCCCCTGCACCGACAATCCTGTAGTCAACAGTGTCGACAGCATGATTATCTACTATACTGGTGTTACATACAATGCTCTCGGCAACAATGAGAAAGCTACGAAATATTTCGAAAAGTGCCTTGAAATCGGCTATGACCAGCAGGGCGATGTAGCTGCTGCTCTCTCTGAGATAGCAAAGAAAGAGGGTAATACTGATCTTGCCAAGAAGTATCTCAATGATGCTTTCGCAAAATATCCTTCCAGCCAGGCCGTTCTCGTGTCGCTTATCAACATCTACATGGAGACCAACGACGATCCTCAGAAGATACTCGACCTCATTCATCAGGCTCAGGTCAATGAGCCGGGCAACGCCTCTCTCGTATATGCGGAAGGTAATGTATACAAGAATTTAGGTGATATCGACAATGCCATCAAGTGCTACTACAAATCTTTAGAGATCGATCCCAATTACGTATACGGAATCTACGCTGTAGGTAATACTTATTTCGATGAGGCCATCAATGTCCAGACCGAGATGAATAACCTTGATATCAATGATGTTGAGGGATATGAGGCTATGTACAAACAGTTCGAGCAGTATCTGATGGATTCCATCGAGCCTTTCGAGAAAGCGTTCAGCATGGCTACTGACAATGACCTCAAGATAGTAATCGCCAGCTGCCTGAAGCAGATTTACTTCCGTTTCCGTACAAAAGGACAGGAGTATGCAGACGCACATCAGAAGTATATCGACTTCCTCGCTGCAAACGGTATTGAGGAGTAATTCTGATTGAACAGATGAGTAAAATAGTGCGGCGGGTCATAGGGCCCGCCGCATTTTATTTATGTTTCCCGCTCATAGGAGCTATCTGATCTTTCTTGTAAGCCGCTGGACAAATTTTGACTGCGACAGGAACTCGCTGGCGATGACGCGGAGTACTGTGTAGAGAGGTACGGCTATCAGAATTCCGAATACTCCTCCGATCTGGCCGGCGATAAGGATAATCAGGAATATCTCTAAGGGATGGGCCTTTACGCTGTTGGAGTAGATGAGCGGCTGGAAGACATAGTTGTCGATGAACTGTGTGACGATAAAAATGGCGAGGACTATGATAAGGAAGATGAGCAGGGGCATCTCCACTCCATTGTTCAGATGGAAGATAAGTGCCATGACTACTGCCAGCAGGTCGCCGATGAACGGACCTAAATAGGGTATGATGTTGAGTATTCCGGACGCGAAACCTACCACTATGGCAAGCTGAGGGTCCATTTTGACGATGAATATGAGGCCGAGGCTGTTGAGGGTAGCAACGAAGAGAGACTCTAACGAGATGCCGACGAAATAGCGTGAAAGCAGTGAGTTGATGGACTTGGTGGCTCTGCGGACATTCTCTTCGAGGCGGTCGGGGACGATGGATGTAAGAACGTCGGTAATCAGTCCGTTCTCCATGAGCAGGAAGAATGCAATGAATACGATGGAGAATACGGCTATGCCGAAATCAGTGATGAAGGAGGCCAAGGACACTATCAGGTTGGAGAACGTGCTGATGTTTATGAAGCCTTTGATGTAGTCGAAGAGGAAGACCTCTATCCTGAAATCCGGTTCGACGGATGGTATGGACTTGACTATGAATTCGTTGATTTTCTCTAACGGCTCATATACCTGAGTGCCGAGACTACTCAGGCTCATGTTGTTGATGAGGTGGACAAACTGGCCTATCATGGGAGCCAGCAGGAGGAACAGCGAAAGACATACGCAGATGATAAGAGTAAGTGTCACTGCTGATGCGAGCCATCTTGGCAGATGGAAATTCTTGATGCGGATCTCGGTCAGGAATTTGACTACAGGCTTGCCTATCAATGAGATGACGACTGCTACCGCCAAGTACAGCAGGATAGTGCGGAAGTACCAGCCGAGGAAGACGACAATAGCTGTTACAGACGCTATGATGATGTATTTCGCTAATTTATCCATAGTGTGAAATTATCTTTTACGTACAAATATAAAAAAACACCGCAAATTGCGGTGTTCGCTTTCTGAAAAGGTGAGAATTATTATTCAGCGCTCTCTTCTTTAGGTTGAGGTTTCTCGTTGCCCACTGCTACAGTGATTGTGCGCCCCATATATTCGGTTCCATTGAGGGCTTCTATAGCTTTCATGCCTTCTTCTTCTGACATTTCAACGAAACCGTAACCTCTCGATCTTCTGGTTTCCTTGTTGACAATGATTCTGGCAGAGGTTACTTCACCATAAGGGGTGAACAATGCTGTTAAATCCTCCTTTCTTACCCTGTAATTCAGGTTCGATACAAAGATGTTCATGTGTGCAGTTCGGTTATATTTTCCCCGCAAAGGTATAAAATTAATTCATACCTCAAAAGAAAATTTAACAAAACTGTTGCTCTATAAAGCTATCAGCACTATTCGTGCCCATAGCTGCTCCCGTCGAAGCAGTGGGTGCAGACCATCTCCTTCGGAAGCCCTATGGAGGAGATGAGATTGTCTATGGTGTTGAATTTTAATGATGCTACATTTACTTCTTTCCGGATGTATTCCACCATCTCCGCGTATTCAGCGGTGTCGTTGCGTACATACTTGCCTAAGTTGCGGTCGTGCGCTCCTTCTTTCTGCTGGATGAACCTGCGGCAGACGAGCTCCAGCGGAGTTCTGGACTCGGAGAAGTTGATGAACTCGCATGGATAGACTAAGGGAGGGCAGCTGATGCGCACGTGAACCTCCTTTGCACCGTACTCGTATAGGTTGCGGACGTTGTTGCGCAGCTGTGTGCCGCGGACTATGGAGTCGTCGCAGAAGACAGGACGGTGGTTGTGGAGGATGGCACCGTTGGGGATGAGCTTCATCTTGGCCACCAGGTTGCGTCTTTCCTGACTGGTCGGGGTGAAGCTGCGGGGCCAGGTAGGGGTGTACTTGACGTAGCCGTTGCGGAAGGGCACGCCCTTGCCGTCGGAGTAGCCTATGGCCATGCAGGTGCCGGAGTCGGGGATGGAGCATACGGTATCCATGTCGGAGTCGTCCTGTTTGGCCATCTTGTAGCCTAAGTTGTAGCGTACTTCGTCCACGTTGATGCCCTCGTATGAGGAAGCGGGATAGCCGTAGTAAATCCACAGGAAGGAGCAGATCTGCATCTTCTTGCCGGGCTTCACTATCTGCTCGAGGGAGTCGGCTGTCATCCTGACGGCCTCACCGGGACCGAGGATGTATTCGTCCTTGTAGCCTAAGTTGGGAAAACTGCACGATTCCGAGGCTACTGCGTGGGCGATGACCCTCTGTCCGTCTTCCTCGGTGTCCTTCTTTCCGATAATCAGGGGGGTCCTGCCATAGAGGTCTCTGCACGCGATGAGGCAGTTCTCCGTGAGGATTACGAAGGTACACGAGCCCTTGACCTTCTGCTGTACGGACTTGATGCCTTCCTCGAATGAGGGGGAGCAGGTTATGATCTGGGCAATGAGCTCGGTCGGGTTGGTCTTGCCGGAGCTGAGCTCGGTGAAGTTCTTGTTCTGGGACAGCATCTCCTTCTCTAAGTCGGCTATGTTGCATATCTTGCCGACAGTCACGATGGCGAAGCGTCCTAAGTGGGAATTGACGACTATAGGCTGCGCGTCAGTATCACTGATAACCCCGATGCCGAGGTTGCCGGTGTACTTGTACAGGTCGTCCTCAAACTTGACTCTGAAATAGGAATTCTCGAGAGAGTGGATATCCCTTGCGAAGATACCGTCACCGTTGTAGACCGCCATACCGCCCCTGCGTGTACCGAGGTGGGAATGGTAATCCACTCCGTAGAAGAGGTCATTTCTGCATTGCTTTGTGGAGATGACTCCAAAGATTCCTCCCATAAAAGTAGTATTAGTTAATCCGGCCGCAAATATACATCCGTTTTCCGAACTTTTCGCAAGAAAAACTTACCCTTTTTCGTCAAAAGCCTATAAGTGGCTGATAACGGCATTTATATCAATGAAAATTTTTATCACCGTCCTCAGCATTGAGGCGACGGTATCGGCAGCTCCGTCTCCGAGACACGGAGCGACGAAAACAAAGGGAATCAGGGCCATGGAAACGCTTACTATCGGAGTGCAAAGCAAGTTTGCCAGCAGGGAGAAGAATGCGAATGTCCCGAAATGCAGGAATATTATGGGAGCCGTAGTCACTTGGCAGGCAACAGTCATCGCGCAGACGTCCGCAATGCTTCCAACGACTTTTCTGCGGGTGGGGACAATGGCTCTGAGATGCGGATATATCAGGAAAATGGCGGTCATCGCCGCATACGAGAGCTGGAAGCTCAGGCCCGAGGGCGCGTCCGGATCAGCGAGAGTGATGATGATGGCGCTGAGGGACATGGAGTCTATTCCGCTGCGGCTGCGGCCTATGAGTGCGCCGGCTTCGTAGATAGAGAACATCACGGCGGCCCGGAGGATGGACACCCCGCAGCCGGTGAAGACGGTAAAAGCCCAGAGAGCAAGTATGATGATGACGGAGCGGACTCTGCGTGCTGCCGGAGAGTTGCCTGCAAATGCCAGAAGCTGCGTCAGCAGCCCGTAGAGCAGGCCTAAGTGCATGCCGGAGAGGGCCAGCAGATGGATTGCGCCGCTCTGCCGGAACGTCTCCTCAATTTCCGGCGGAATCTCGTCCTGATACCCATAGGCTAAAGCCTTGACTACCGCCCGGGTTTCGGCCATTCCGTCGGAAGGCATGGCTCTGTCCACGGCTGAAGAGAATTTCTTTCTAAGCCTTGCCGGGACTAATCGAAGGGGAGGGGAGCTGCAGGGACGGATGTCGAGCCGGGAATTGTCCCGGAAGAAGCAGGTGTAGAAAACCCCTTGCCTCTCCATCCACCGGCGGTAGTCGAAGTCAGGGGTAAAATTCTCCACCCTCGAACACCTGACGCCGACGGCGCGGACGGTATCCCCGGGCATCCATTGTAATCCGGGGGGAATGTTATATATAATGGTGCCCTCATTCCCTATTTCCACCTCTAAGAACGGTCGTCCGGAGGAGGAGAGGCCGCCGTCGGAGATGATACCCCCGAGGGTCATGCTGCGGCTTTCGCTCAGGGACGAGGTGCCGGGACCGGGCCGGAAGAACTCGTGCGCAGCGGCCCCGGAGGCTCCTAAGAAAGGGAAAATGCTCAGGATGATCCAGGGTATTTTCTTTCTTATCAGGAAAATGAGTGCAATATCGACCGTGCTGGCCATGAATATGACGGCGGCTGTGCGGATGCTCTCGTGGATACAGGTGAAAACATATCCGGCTGTCAGATTGCCGGATACGTACAGCAGTGCTGCCGTGAAAAAATAAAGCTCCCTCCTCATGCCGTCCCAAGGTTTATTGTTTCATGGGGCAAGGTAATAATTGTTTACGACTTTTCCTATTTTTTGTTTATATTTGCAAGATTGATGGAATAAATTTTAACAAAATAAAAAGACTATGATCGTACTGGTAATCAACTGCGGAAGCTCATCGCTGAAGTATCAGGTCCTCGACATGCAGGACGCTAACAATTATTCCCTTTTGGCCAAGGGACTTGTGGAAAGAATCGGACTCGAGATGGGGGAGGTGACCCACCGTCCCTCGGGCAAGGATAAAGTTGTAATCGACAAGCCCGTGCCCGACCATACCGAGGGCATCAAGTCCGTGCTTGAGCTGCTCACCGACCCCAAATGCGGTGTCCTCAAGTCTCTGAACGAGATTCAGGCCGTAGGTCACCGTGTGGCTCACGGCGGCGAGCTCTTCCCCGAGTCCTGCCTGATAGACGACAAGGTGATTGAGGGCATCGAGAGCCTCTGCGAGCTGGCTCCCCTGCACAACCCCGCCAACCTCCTCGGTATCCGTGCCGTCAAGACCCTCCTGCCCGCAGTGCCTCAGGTCGCAGTCTTCGACACATCCTTCCATCAGACCATGCCGGACTATGCGTACATGTACGCCATCCCCTACGAGTGCTATGAGAACTACCGTATCCGCCGCTACGGATTCCACGGTACCAGCCACAAGTTTGTGGCCCAGAAAGCCTGCGAGTTCCTCGGCATGGACATCAGCAATTCCAAGATCGTGACCTGCCACCTCGGCAACGGCGGCTCCGTGACAGCGGTGCTCAACGGCAAGTCGGTGGACACCTCCATGGGCTTCACCCCCGTAGAGGGCGTGGTGATGGGTACCCGCTGCGGCAACATCGATGCCGGCGTGGTGACTTATATCCAGGAGAAGGAGCATCTGGATGTCAGCGGCATTACCAGTTTCCTGAATAAGAAGAGTGGCTTCCTCGGCGTCTCCGGCGTCTCCTCCGACTGCCGCGACATCGTCAATGCCCGTGACGGAGGCAACTACCGTGCGGGTCTGGCCCTGAATATGTTCTTCCACAGCGTGCGCAAGTATATCGGTGCCTACAGTGCCGTGATGGGCGGTTTAGACGTGATAGTATTCACCGGCGGTATCGGCGAGAACGACGCAGAGGCACGCGAGGAGATCTGCAGGACCCTCGGCTACCTCGGAGTGGAGTTCGACTCCGCAGCCAACGACGGAGTGCGCGGAGAGGACAAGCTGCTGTCCAAGCCCACTTCCAAGGTCAAGGTGCTGACTCTCACCACCAACGAGGAGCTGGTCATCGCCCGCGACACCATGCACTTAGTACGCGGATAAATATTCTGAAATAATAACACTAACAGTATAATTTTTAAAATCAAAGACATGATTACAAGTTTTGAACAGATCTATGAGATTCTCCGCTCAAAGACCCGTAAACGTCTGATCGCGGCATGGGCCGTGGACGACCACACTATCACCGCAGCCTACAAGGCCGTGGAACTCGGTATCGTGGACGCTACCCTCGTGGGTGACGTCAATATGATCAAGAAGGTCTGCGAGGCCGAGAATATCGACCCCTCGGTATTCACCATCATCAACAACGAGAATGAGCTGGCCTCCATCGCACAGGCCGTCCTCATGGTGCGCGAGGGACAGGGCGACATCCTGATGAAGGGTCTTTGCTCCACCGACAAGTACATGAGAGGCATCCTGAACAAGGAGAAGGGCCTGCTTCCTCCCAAGGCCGTCCTCAGCCACGTATGCGTGCTGGACAACCCCAACTACCACAAGCTCATCGTTCTCGGTGACATGGCCGTTATCCCTCTTCCTGACCTCAATCAGAAGATCGCCATCGTGAAGTATCTGGTCAACACCGCCAAGGCTCTCCAGATCGAGAAGCCCAAGGTGGCCCTGCTCGCCGCTACTGAGCAGATGCTGCCCGCCATGCAGGCCTGCGTGGACGCAGCCATCATCTCCAAGATGATCGACCGCGGTCAGATTCCCGGCTGCGTAGGCGACGGTCCTCTGGCCCTCGACGTGGCCATCTCGAAGGAAGCCGTACAGATCAAGAAGCTCGTCAGCCCCGTGGCCGGCGACGCCGACTGTCTCCTCTTCCCCAACATCGAGTCCGCCAACACCTTCTATAAGGTCAACTCCCAGCTCTGCCAGGGTGTCAAGCAGGCTGCCATCGTAGCCGGAGCCATGGCTCCCTGCGTGCTCTCCAGCCGTGCCGACAGTATCGAGACCAAGTTGAACTCAATAGCACTCGCAGCACTCACAGCAAAATAGAACCGAGGAATCATGGCATATATACTGGCAATAAACCCCGGTTCCACTTCTACCAAGATAGCTCTTTTCGAGGGGGAAAAAGAAGTATTTACAAAGACACTCAGACATTCGTCCGAGGAAATCTCGCAGTACGAGAGGGTCATCGATCAGCTCGAGTTCCGCGAGAAGACCATCCTTGCAGCATTAGAAGAAAACGGTGTGAAGCTATCCGACATCGCGGTCATCGTAGGCCGCGGCGGTCTGCTCCGCCCCATATCTTCCGGTGTATATGAAGTCAATGAGGCAATGACCGCTGACTTAGCCTCTGCCTGCTACGGCGAGCATGCCAGCAACCTCGGCGGTATCTTAGCCAAGAGGATTGCAGCTTCGACAGAGGGCTGCAGGGCCTTTATCGCCGATCCCGTCGTGGTGGACGAGCTCACGGACATAGCCCGCGTCAGCGGTCATCCGCTCTTCCCGAAGATTTCGATTTTCCACGCACTGAACCACAAGGCCATCGCCAAGCTCTATGCCCGCGAGACCGGCCGCGCCTACGCTGACCTCAACCTCATCGTCGCCCATCTCGGCGGCGGAGTCTCCGTAGGAGCCCACAGCGGCGGCAGGGTAGTGGACGTAAACAACGCTCTCTTCGGAGAGGGTCCGTTCAGCCCCGAGCGCACCGGCGGTCTGTCCGCCATGCAGGTGGCTGACGCATGCTTCAGCGGCAAGTACACCCACGCTGAGATCAAGAAGATGATTTCCGGCAAGGGAGGTATCGTAGCCCATCTCGGTACCAACTCCTTCAAGGAGGTGGAGGACCGCGTGGCGGCCGGCGATGCGAAGGCAAAACTCATCTCCGACGCATTTGCCTACAATGTGGCCAAGGCTATCGGAGGCATGGCAGCGGCGCTCTCCGGCAAGGTGGACGCCATCCTGCTCACAGGCGGCATCGCCTATGGCAAGGAGCTGATGCAGCAGATAGCCGACATGGTGTCCTTCATCGCTCCCGTGAAGGTATATCCGGGAGAGGATGAGATGGGCGCCCTCGCAGGCAATGCCCTTGCGGTGCTCGAAGGACGCGAGGAGGTCAGGAAATACTGATTTTTCCGAATCAATCTTTATAGGAAGCTGAGGGGATCTGTCCTCTCAGCTTTTTTGTTTTTATCACAAAGAATGTGAACAGGCCAAGGGCTGCGGCGACTCCTGTGATGTAGCTTACGGTAGAGGGCAGGGAGAGTCCTCCTACATTGTAAGGGGCTATCATGAAATAGCATACGCAGATGAAGGTCAGGAAGGTGGCGGGCAGGGACATCATCAGGTGGCTGCGGCCGTTGCGGACGAGGTAGGCCGCTGCGGTCCATGTCACTACGGTCGCCAATACCTGGTTGCCGATACCCACGTATTTCCAGATGGTGGAGAAGTCCACCTTGCAGAGGATAAATGCCACTACGAAGATAGGCACTGCTATGATAAGTCGGTTGCGTATGGGCTTCTGGTTGAATTTCAGGGCGTCGCCTATCGTGAGGCGGAGGCTGCGGAAGGCTGTGTCGCCGGAGGTGATGGGGCAGACCACCACTCCGAGAATCGCTATCACCGCTCCGACCTGACCTAACCACGACTGGCAGATCTCATCGACCATGATGGCTGGTGTCTTGCCGGCGTCGGCCGCGGCGTTGAGGCCTTCCGGACCGCCGAAGTAGGCTATGGCGGCTGTGGCCCAGATCATGGCCACTATGCCCTCGGCTATCATGGCTCCGTAGAATATGGGGCGGCCGTACTTCTCATCGCTCAGGCAGCGGGCCATGATGGGACTCTGGGTGGAGTGGAAGCCGGAGATGGCTCCGCAGGAGATGACTACGAAGAGCATGGGGATGAGGATGTTGCTCTCGGGGTTGGTGTGGAAGTTGCGGAGGCTGCCGGCGGTCAGCTCCGTGAGGTGTATCTCTCCAGAGAAGCCCTTTACCAGCATTGCCCCGGCTATGGCCACGGCCATGAAGAGCAGGACGGCGCCGAATATCGGGTAGAGCTTGCCGATGATCTTGTCCACCGGGAGCAGGGTAGCTATGATGTAGTAGGCGAATACGATGTAGAGCCAGATGCGCTTGTCCCAGCCCGTGAGGGTGTGCAGCAGGTCGGCCGGACCGGTGACGAAGGAGACTCCCACGGCGATGAGGATGAAGGCCGAGAAGAAGACCAGGAACTTCTTGACCCCGCTTCCGAGGTATTTGCCCACCATGTCCGGCAGGCTCATGCCGTCGTTGCGTACCGAGAGCATGCCTGAGAAGAAGTCGTGGGCCGCTCCCATGAAGATGCAGCCGAGGACTATCCAGATGTAGGCCACCGGGCCGTAGGCAGCGCCGAGGATGGCTCCGAAGATGGGACCGAGGCCGGCTATGTTGAGGAACTGGATGATGAATATCCTCCAGGGCTTCATCTCCTGGTAGTCCACGCCGTCGGCCAGGCGTTTGGCAGGGGTGGGGCGGTCGGAGGAGACCCCGAAGAAGCGTTCCACGAATTTCCCGTAGGTGAAGTAGCCTATTACGAGGGCTGCGAGACAGGCGATAAATGTGATCATCGGTTTGAGGTTTTACGGTTCTAAAATCAGGGTGCAAATTTATGACTTTCTTCTGGAAAATGTTAGCGGGATTTGTGTAATTTTGCGGCATGAATGCAAGAGTTCCTACCGAGCTGGGGACTGAGAGAATCCCCAAACTTCTGAAACAGTATGCTATACCGGCGATCATCGCCATGACCGCCTCCTCGCTCTACAATATGGTCGACGCTATCTTCATCGGCCACGGCGTAGGGCCATACGCCATCTCCGGACTGGCTCTTACCTTCCCCTTCATGAACCTCGCGGCTGCCTTCGGCACCCTCGTCGGAGTCGGAGCCTCGACCATGGCCTCCATGCTCCTCGGCCAGAAGAACTACGATGTCGCGAAAAAGGTATTGGGCAACGTGGTGGTGCTTAATTTCTTAATAGGTCTGCTCTTTACGATAGTGGCCTTAGCCTTCCTCGACCCGATACTCTACTTCTTCGGGGCGAGCGAGAACACCATATCGTACGCCCGCGAGTACATGCAGATAATCTTAGCCGGCAACGTGATTACCCACATCTACTTCGGCCTCAACTCCCTGCTCCGCTCCGCCGGACATCCCAAGAAGGCCATGTCGGCGACCATCATGACGGTGCTGCTCAACGCGGCCCTCGACCCCCTGTTCATTTTCACCTTCGACATGGGCATCCGGGGCGCGGCCGTGGCCACCATCCTGGCCCAGATAGTGGCGCTGATACTGGTGACCTACTGGTTCTGCGACAAGCGGGAGCTGATACACTTCGAGAGAGGTATCTTCAGGCTGGACCGCAGGATTGTCAAGGACTCGATAGTCATCGGCCTGGCCCCCTTCCTGATGAACTTCGTGGCCTGTTTCGTGGTCATCATCATCAACATGAGGCTCAAGACCTACGGAGGTGACCTGGCTATCGGGGCCTACGGTATCGTCAACCGCATATCCTTCGTGTTCATCATGATAGTCTCCGGTCTGACCCAAGGCATGCAGCCTATCGCCGGCTACAACTACGGTGCGCGGCAGATGTCCCGTGTCTACGAGGTGCTGAAGAAGACCCTGCTGTACGGTACGGTGGTGCTGACCGCCGGATTCCTGATCGGCGAGCTCTGCCCCGGACTCGTGGTGTCCATCTTTACCGACGATCCGGAGCTGAAGGAAAAGTCTATAAAGGGTATGCGCCTGGTTGTGGGAATGTTTCCCCTGGTGTCCCTGTCAATGGTCATAGGCAACTTCTTCCAGAGTATCGGAAAGCCCAAACAGGCCATCTTCCTCTCCCTGTCCCGCCAGCTTATCTTCCTGATACCCTGTCTGTGGATACTTCCCCTGTTCTTCGACATCGCCGGAGTGTGGGTCAGCTTTATGGTGTCTGACTTCCTGGCCAGTGTCGTAGGTGTCGCATTATTGTTGAACTTCATTAAGAAAAACCGTGCCCATGAACAGCTACAGTCATAATTTCGCCGTCTGCATAGGACGTCAGCTCGGCAGCGGCGGCCGCAACGTGGCGCTGGCCATCTCCAGGAAGATGGGGATAGCGTTCTACGATAAGGAGATAATCAATCAGGCCGCAAAGGACAGCGGACTGGACCCCGAATATTTCGAGAAGGTGGACGAGAAGCCCACCGTTCCCATCCTCGGTGGCTTCGCCGGGGTGCATATCCCGTTCTTCTCGGGCGGCTACCTAGATACCGAGAGCTATCTGGGCAACAACAATCTCTTCAAGATACAGAGCCGGACAGTCGAGATGCTGGCCGACAAGGGGCCCGGTGTCTTCGTGGGCCGCTGCGCCGACTACATTCTGCGCGACCGTCCGCGGGTGCTGTCAGTGTTTATCACGGCCACTATGGAGGACCGCATAGAGCGTCTCTCGAAACTGCTGTCCATCGCCCCCGATGAGGCCGAGGCCCGGATCAAGGAGTGTGACCGCAAGCGTGCCGAGTACTACAACTATTTTACCTTCAAGAAGTGGGGAGACTCCTCCTCCTACGACCTGTGCCTGAGCACCTCCCTCTTCGGTGAGGAGGAGACCGCCGACCGCATCGTCGCCATCGTCCGCGACAAGATACTTATATGAAAAGACTTGTAAGAATACTGACAAGCGTTCTTGCGCTGTTCCTGTACGGATGCAGCGTGGATATTGATGGTATCAATGACCGTCTCGAGTCCCTCGAGGCAAGGGTACAGGCTCTCGAGGAGCTGTGCGCTCAGATCAACACCAATGTCTCATCCCTTCAGGCGATCGTGGATGCATCTCAGACCGGAGACTACATAACGTCAGTGGTTCCGGTTACGGAGGGAGACAAGACTGTAGGCTATACTATAAGTTTTGTAAAAGGAGCTCCGATAACGATTTATCACGGAAAGGACGGGGAGGATGGAAAGGATGGAGAAAATGGCGTCGACGGCTCGGACGGAACTGACGGATACACACCGAAGATAAGTGCGGCAAAAGATGAGGATGGAGTATATTACTGGACGCTGGACGGAGAGTGGCTGTTAGATGCTTCCGGTCAGAAAATACCTGTGCAGGGAAGTAACGGCGCAGACGGAGAGGATGGAGCGGACGGAGTGACACCTCAGTTCAAGATAGAAGAAGGTATTTGGTATGTGTCCTATGATGGAGGCGCAGGCTGGATTCAGTTATCGGAGGCGGTGTCAGATGACGGCGATATCGTGTATGATTCGATATTTGAGGAAGTACGGGATGAGGAAGGCAGCGTTACATTCGTTCTGCATGACGGTGGCACTATCGTCATACCGAAGATGAGTGAATTCAATCTGCTTTTCGAGGAACCGTCGGAAATCAAGTGTGAGGCAGGAGAGGTAGTCAGGGTAGCTTACCGCGTGGTCGGTGGAGACGGTGACATCACTGTGGAGTGCTTCGACAACAACGGTTACAGTGCCGTGATAGAGCCCGCTGACTATAGTCACGGGTATGTTGCGGTCAGCGTTCCGTCACCTGTGGTGTCAGGAAAAGTACTCGTCTATGCCTACGATGCCACAGGCCGTACAGTCATGCGTACCCTCGTGTTCGAGGAGGGAGTCTTAGTTGAGATACCTCAGACCTACGAGATAGGCGGTGAAGCCCAGTGGTTTGAGGTGAATATAACGACCAACTTGGACTACATCGTTACAGTCACCGCCGAGACCTATGACTGGATATCAGTCGACCCTGTCACCAAGTCCGACATCCGTACAGACATCCTCCGCATCTCCGTCACCGAATACCCCGAGGGACCCGACCGCGAAGCCACCATCTCCCTCATCTACCGCGACAAGGTCGTGCAGTCGATTCGGGTGATACAGTCGTCTATCGCCAATACACCGATTCAGTTCGCAGATGAGTTGGTGAAGTATGTCTTGCTGGGAGACCCTGCCGTAAACCTTGATGGGGACAATGAGATTACTCTTTATGAGGCGGCTCAGTGTGAGCAGCTTCCGTCATTCGAGGGCATAGATATAACGAGTTTTACTGAATTACAGTATTTTACTGCCCTTAAATCTGTTGGAAATGCATTTTCACGTTGTGGTGTTCTACGAGATATTGTTTTACCATCAGGACTGACTGTGATATCGGACGGCGCATTTAAAGACTGCGGTAGTCTGACAGAAATTATTATCCCTGCCACAGTAGAGTATATCGGAAATAATGCTTTTGAAAGTTGTACAAGTTTGAAAAAAGTAACTATCCCTACAGGAGTTACCTCTATTGGAGATGCTGCATTTATTTTCTGTCTAGCCTTGACTGAAATAGATATCCCTTCGAGTGTGAAAGTGATAGGAGAACAGGCCTTTGCGGGTTCAGGGCTAATTGAAGTCGAACTGCCAGTAGGAGTTGAAACAATAAAGCAATCTGCCTTTCAAGAGTGTCATGCATTGACAAAGGTGGTTTTGCCTATGGGATTAACATCTATTGGGGGGTATATGTTCGGTGCTGATATGAATTTGACCGAGGTAATAATACCCTCATCCGTAACATCGATAGAAGAATCTGCTTTTGCAGGATGCAGCAGCTTGACAGAGATAGATTTACCAGAAGGATTGACATCAATAGGAGAGGGCGCATTTTATGGCTCAGGTTTGACCGAGATAAATATTCCGGAAGGAATAACGTCTATAGAAGCATCAACATTTGCAAGGTGTGAGGGGTTGTTTAAACTTACTCTACCTTCAGGAGTGACCGCGATAGGAGCAGAAGCGTTTTATAACTGTAAGTCTTTATCTAAGATTAATCTGCCATCAAGTATAACATCCATAGGTGAACGTGCATTTTTCGGATGTTTTACATTACTCGAAATAACTATTCCCGCAAATGTGATTTCTATAGGAGAATCTGCTTTCGTAGAATGCCAGTCCATGAAAGAGATGGTCTTTTTAAGTCCTGAACCGCCGGTGATTGCTGGAGACTTTTGGATACAGACAGATAGCTTGGAGAGGATATTGGTGCCGAAAGGAAGTAAAGCTGCGTATGAAAGTGTGCTCGGCGAATACTTGGTAGGTTATGTTCATGAGATGGAGTGAGTGGTTCGGACAGGTAGTCTCCCTTGCGCTTAGCTGCCGTATGGGGCTTTCGTGGGGGTGTAAAAGTCGGAGGCTTTTCTGAACGAGATAATGTCGGGGAGCAGGCTGTGTTGTTAAGTGATTGGCCTTAAGGGTGTTGCGTTTTTGAGGCTCTCCCGAAAGGCTTTTCAAATGGCTTGTGGGGAGAGATGTGAAATCGGAATGCGCTTATAATAAGTGACTTGGTGTTACGACCTGCTCCCCGAAAATATTTAGTCAGCGGCGTGGTGAACGTGGTGAAGGTGATGAACTATGTGTTAAGACATCATGTTGTCATGGTATGCTACTGTCGGCGTCACAGTCCCGTTATTTGGAGCGAGGCGACTTAAACCTCCCCTTTGGGGTTTGGGGAATGGTCGTAGACCTGGGCGAAGAACGGATTGCCGGCTGCGATGGCCTCGAAATTCCAGGGGTTGGGGTTGTCCGAGCTGTATCTGGGCAGGCAGTCGGGGCACCAGTGCCCTCCGCGGAGGACGGTGTTGGGAGTCATCTCGAACTCGTGGCCGAACTGGCAGCGCCACCGCAGGGGGGTGAAGAGGTCGCCCGGGGTCATGGTCTCCGAGAGGCATTCTCCGCCGCGGAATTTAGCAGCAGCCCGCATATCCTCGATATTCAGTTCCGAAAGCGGCTTGGTCTCGTCGTAGCCGTGGTCTAAGACGACAGCGTCCTCGGGGCGGTCGGAAGGACGGCTCAGGTCCATTTCCTTCCATGAAGGGATGGCCTTCCACTCTTCGATAGAGCCGAAGTGGGCCTTGATGCGCCCGGTGTCCCCGTGCTTGAGCCAGTAGAGGGTGCCTAAGGGGTTGCTGACGGCCACATGCCGCATGAATGCCTTGATGGCGAAGGCCGGAGCTATGGGTGCGAGGGAGAAATACCAGGGCAGCTGCCGTTTCATCCGCCGGAAATATTCTTCCGCTGTGATACCTTCCCTGAAATGCAGGTACTCTTCCAGCCGGTCGGCGTCGAGATACCATTCGCCGTGGAAGTTCTTTGTGGCAAACCAGTTGGCCCCGAAGACCTTCTCCACGGGAGGACAGCCCATGCCCCGCAGGAGCATCGACTCGAACTCGTAGTTGGTCAGGCGGAAGGGGGCCCCGCTGCTGAGGTTGTAGAAGCCTCTCCAGAAATCCTCCGGGACACCGTCCTCGCAGACATTGGCGCAGACCCGGCCGGAGTCCTCGAGGGTACTCCATTCCAGCACTCCGCGCAGTGGAACGTGGCAGGCTATCGGGTCGTTGGCCTTCTTGAGCAGGTCGGGGTAGAGCATGCCGGTCTGGCGGATGGATACCCAGCGCTTCAGTCCCGATTCGGCGAAGACCAGCTCTGCTAAGCATTTGGATACGGAGTACCAGTCGTAGACGCTGGTGTAGATGGGATCGCCGCAGCGGCCCCAGTGCCGGGGCGGCAGGTGATTGCCCACCTGGGCGACCGAACCGATGTACACCGCTCCGATCTCGTCCGGACGGGGCTGGGCCTTGATGGCACGGACGACGTTCTGCGCGCCGAGGACATTGACCTTTAAGGTGCGCTCGGGATACATGTCCGCAGCCGGTGATACCATACCGCCGATGTGCAGGACATAGTCCGCTCCCGTGACACCCTTGAGCACCGCCTCGTAGTCCGTGAGGTCGCCCCAGATGATGTGGACGGAGGGATTGTCCTGATATTGTCTTAGTTTCTTGATATTCTTCTTGCTGTGCCTTGCCAGAAGGACTATGTCGAATCTGTCGGAGCGCCTCAGCAGTTCCTGGAATGCGGCGCCTCCCATATTGCCGGTGGCGCCGGTGATGAATACTCTTTTTCTGTTCATCCCTCTGTACTGTTACTCGTCGTCCTCATCAACCCAGATGTCGAATCTGAGCGGTACATAGCCCGGAATGCTTCCTTTTCCGTCCTCACCGTAGCCGAGCTTGGAGTAGAATACCACTACGGCCTGATCTCCGCGGCCCATGCGCCACAGTGCCTTGGTAAATCCCTGGACGAGAGAGTTGTTCTCGAGCACTTCGTCCTCATCGGTGAAGTACTGGAAGGAACTTGAGGTGTAGCTGTCCGCGTCACCGTTGAATATGCGGTATTTGCGGGCGGTGTCCTCGATATTGGTGTCGAATACTGTTCCGTTGAGGAAGCGGCCTATGTACCGGTAGTAAGTGTGGTCCTCGTCCTTGACTGTGTCGATGGAGGCGCCTTCGCGTATCTTGTGAAAGTACAGGCCGTACTCTGTAGAGTCCCTGATATCAGGTATCTTGGTCATGACGTAGTCTTCTATTACTCTGATTTCATATCGGTCTACGTTGTCTATGACTTCGAGCAGATGTATCTCGTAGATCTTCGAGGAGCCGTCCCCTTCAGTTATCTCTAAGCCGCTCTCTTCATCGAGCAGTGTGGCGGGAACGATGGCTTTTACGTATCCGCCCTCCTGCATGCCGGTCAGCAGCTCCACTACGCCGGGAGTGCTGTTTTCCAAGGACCATATTCTCGGGTCATAGTATCCCGAATAGCTGTAACTGCCGATCTGTTTGGCGATGCTGTCGGAGGTGTAGGAGTTGTAGCTGCCGTCGAGGTAGGTGATGGTGTATTCCACAAGGACATAGGAACTCTCCTGCGGTGTGCGTCCTGTGCCGGGAGTCTGTTCGATATAGTACAGGCCGGACTCGCTACGGTCAGCGTCGGGGTAGTACTTTTCAACGTATGCTTTCAGTATCCGTTCCTGTACAGATTCTGCGCTCTCGTCTATCTCTTCAGCGCAGGAGGCCGCGAGCAGTGCGGCAGTGATGATTAGGGTATAGTGTATAGCTTTCATTTTCAGTGTGGTATCAGTTCTTAATGATGTCTTCAATCCAGACCTCGAATGCGAGGGCCGACAGTTTGGGTATGTTGTATACGTAGTCGTCGTAGTATCCGTGTTTGGCGGAGAACAGTATGACGCAGTGTTCTCCCTCCTTGACGCCATATAGCCCGTTCTCTAAGCCGGGAATCATCGAACCCTCACTGAACAGTATCCTGCGTACGGAAAAATCCGGGTCGGTGACGGTATATCCGGACTCGGCAGCAAGGTACTCGTTGTTGGTGCTGAAAAGGGCGGAGGGACCGTTGGTGAATACATATCCGGCATAATAAAAATAAAGGGAGTCGCCGTATTCCAATGAGTCAATGTCTGTT
This sequence comes from uncultured Bacteroidales bacterium, assembly GCA_944322575.1. Lineage (GTDB taxonomy): Bacteria > Bacteroidota > Bacteroidia > Bacteroidales > UBA932 > Coprenecus. Next base: position 25,637 of record CALUPK010000077.1, read on the forward strand.
CCGGTGACAGTGGTGTCGACCACAATACGGTTTGAGCCGTTCCGGCGGATGATGTTGTAGTCGGAAAAATTCTGATCAATGTAGGACTCGATGGCTGCTTCCTGATCGGCAATGGTCAGCTCTTTCTCCTCTTTTGCGCATGACGGAAGGAAGAAAAAAGATGCCGCGGCGGCAGCAAGAATCAGGTATGTGAAATGTCTCCTCATTATCATTCTTCGGCTTTGCTCTGCAAGAATTGTTCCAATGATTTCAGGAAATATCCCCTAACTTCGTCTATAGGCATGTACAGTCTTCCGCCTGCGGCCCTTTCATGCCCCCCTCCGTTAAAATAGGCATTGGCAAGGGCATTGACCGATATGCGCCCTTTGGAGCGGAGGGATACCCTTATGTATTCGGGGGTCTCGCTGAAGAGGGCAGATACTTCCACGTCGCGGATCATCAGGGGAAGGTTGACAAATCCCTCGGAGTCGCCGTCTGCAAAGTGGTAGTGCTCGCGGTCCTTGAGGGTAATCACTATGGTGGAGGCGCTCAGCCCTGGGTCAATGCTCATGGAGTCAGTCAGCAGGTGTCCCATGAGCCGCATGCGGGATTCTGAGTAGCGCTTGAATACCATGTTGTTGATGGCATCTATGTCCACCTTGCACCGGAGCATGTCGGAGGCGATGAGAAAGGTGTCAGGGGTTACGGAATTGTTAAAATTGTTGGTGTCGGTGAGGATTCCGGTAGCGAGTGCTGTCAGCGTGATGAGGCTGAGTCTCGTGGGGTCTCCGTCTATGGAGCTGAAGCACATAAGGGTGCGGTACAGCAGCTCGCAGGTCGAGGACGCTCCGGGATCGGATATTATCAGGTCGAATTTCTCTGTGTCGGGGTTGAGGTGGTGGTCTATGAGGACTTTTACAGCCTTGGAAGAACTTAGCGGGTAGGCAAGCCACTCGGTGCGTTCTATTCTGTTGAAATCCAAGCAGATGATAAGCTCGGCCCCATTAATCAGGCTCTCGGCCTTTTCCTTATCGTCCACGTAGCAGGTGATGTGCTTTTCCGGGTCGAGAAAGTCTAAGAATTCAGGCTGCCGGGACGGAATGACGATATCTGCGTCCTTGCCGGCGGAAAGCAGGAAGCTTCTCATCCCGACGGAGGCTCCGACAGCGTCGCCGTCAGGATTGAAATGGCTGATAATGGCCGTCTTTCTGTCTTCATTCAGAATCTTCTCGAGTTCTTTGGCCTGCTGTACAGATGTCATATAGATAAATTTTGTCGCTGCAAAATTAAAAATATATTGCAAGTGCTAATTATTATTTTTACTTTTGTCGTCATATTTTAACGGACTAAAACGAACTAATATTAATTAACAATACTTACAATGAAAACATTCATCAAGGTTTTGACTTATGTAGTCTTTCCTATCGCGATCATCATTCTGGTGTATCTTAATTATGAAAGTATCATGGAGCCTGTCCGCTTTGACAATGAAGTGGAGAGGAGAGAAGCTGTCGCTATCGACAGGCTGGTCAGCATCAGGACTCTGCAGGAGGCTTACAAGACCGAGAACCGTAGGTTCCTCTCTTCTACTGACTCTTTGATTGACTTTTATAAGAACGGTCAGATCACCATCATCCGCCAGATCGGTTCCATGGACGACTCTGTGGCTGTAGCCGAGGGCCGTGTAAGCCGTGACAGTATCAGGATTTTTGTACGTGATACCCTTCTTAAGGGCAAAGGCTCTCTCATCGACTCTATCAGCTTCATTCCTTACTCCGGAGGCAAGCGTATCCACATGGAGTCAGTGATCAGAAAGGTTTCCGGTATCGAGATTCCTCTGTTTGAGGCTACTATCCCTTACGATGATCTGCTCAACGGTCTTGACAGACAGCTGGTAGTCAACCTTAAAGCCGAAAAAGAGGACATGAAGCAGTATACCGGTCTGAAAGTCGGCGATATAGAGAATCCTAACAACAACGCCGGAAACTGGGAGTAGTACGCTAAGACATGTCCGGAACACAGAACAGAATAACCATTCAACTCGATTTGAGTGGTTATTCTTTTACTATCTACGGCCGGAACGGTGATGTCCTTCAGCAGGAAAGTCATCCGTGTCCGGTCGATCTGTCCATACAGGAACTTACGCCAGTGCTCAAGAGGCAGTATGCGGCGGTGTCTGTGTACTTCACTACCTGGAAGTATACGCTCGTTCCTCTGTCGCTTTTCGACAAGGACAATGTGCGCGGCTATCTTTCGGCGGTAAGGGATATCTCCAAGGAGGAGATAGTCCTGGCCTTGGAAATGCCCTCCCGGAAAGCAGCTATCGTGTATGCCGTACCTTATAATATATACAGCAGCATGACAGGACTCTGCCGCAACGTGAAGTTCTATCCCACGTCCTATGTCCTGATAGACAGGATTGCCTCTGTCGCAGACAACAACCGTCTGTTGGTGTCCTTCACTGACGGAATGCTGCATATCGTCGCTGCCGAGCGTGACAAGCTGCTGTTCGCCAACAGCTTTCCCGCTGCTGATATCGCTACGGCCGAGTATTTTATCTTCTCTGTCGTAAAGGAAGTCCTTTTCAATCCGGAGCATACTGTGCTGCATATCTTCGGCAAGGTGGAAGACAAGACAGCTCAGGAGCTCTGCAAATATTTTGCAGGAGTAAAGCATATAGCATGAGGATAATCGGGGGTACTCTAAAAGGAAGGGCCGTTATTCCGCCCTCAGGCTTCAGGGCGCGTCCTACAACGGACTTCGCAAAGGAGGGACTCTTCAATGTGTTGGGCAATGAATATGACCTCTCCACGGTCAGTGTCCTGGACCTTTTCTCCGGAACAGGCAGCATATCGTATGAGTTCGCCTCGAGAGGGGCGCAGCAGATATGTGCAGTGGAAATGAACCCTCTGCACGCTACGTTTATCAAAAAGACGGCAGCGGCATTCAGAATCGGAGGGATGAGGGTAGTCCGGCACAATGTGTTTGACTTTATCGATATCTGCCGTCTGAGCTTCGATATAATATTTGCCGATCCTCCCTATGATATAGACGGCCTCGACACCATCCCCGGAAGAATCTTTGGGGCGGCAGGAGTGCCGGGCGGCCTGCTTAAAGAAGGCGGGGTCTTAGTCCTCGAGCATCCGGGGACCTATTCCTTTGATAATCACCCGAGATTTGAGAAAGAGAAGAAATACGGCAATGTCCACTTCTCATTTTTTCGATAAAAAATCTTCGAAAAAATTTGGAAATAACCAAAAACACTATATCTTTGCAATCCCTTTCGGAAAGGAAGGGCAAACAAGAGAAACGGTGCGGTAGTTCAGCCTGGTTAGAATGCCGGCCTGTCACGCCGGAGGTCGCGGGTTCGAGCCCCGTCCGCACCGCAGAAAAGCAGGGATGACTCTCATGAGTCATCCCTGCTTTTTTTTCTTGGGTTATACCTAAATCATCCGGGACTCTACTATGTAGAGATGCATTTTCTTGGAAATGAAATATATTCTTTTGTCAGGAATGACATAGACAGGCTGAGAAATAAAATTGGGTAGTTGAGTGCTGCTTATTTATCATGAATTGTAAAATATTTTGGGCTGAATAGGAAAAAATGTTAGATTTGCAGATTAGAAGCAGAAAGAGGTCGTCTGTAAGGAATGGACGATGACATTTTGGCGCTGACGCCTGAATGTGGTGTTTCTGCAACTAACTGGAAGACTATGACTTAAGCGTCTTTCGGTGTCCCTTTGTTTTACGAGGATGCGAAGAAAAACATGGATGACAGCATATCGCAGATACAGTCAGTGGATAATCTTCAGTGGTATGTGATGCGTGTCACATACCAGAGGGAGATAGCTGCGAAGCAGTATCTTGATAACTTGGGCGTGGAGAACTTCCTGCCTGTGCAGTCAGTCCGCCGGCGCAATGCCAATGGCCGCTTCTGCAGGGTACAGATTCCTTTAGTCCATAACTTTCTGTTCGTCCATTCTGAGCGTCCTGTCCTCGACGAGATAAAAACCTACAAACTGCCGTATCTCCGCTATGCGACATACGTCAGGGAAGGCCGTCACGAGATAATGATAGTGCCTGACCGTCAGATGCGCAGTTTCATGGCCATAGCCGGAAACGGTGACAAGAAGGCTGTTTATCTCGACCCTTCGAGTGTAAATCTTGCTTTGGGAGACCGTGTCCGTATCATCGACGGTCCGTTTGCAGGAGTAGAAGGAACTTTTATGAGACTAAACGGAGGCCGTGGCAAAAGGGTGGTGGTCAAGATAGACATGGTCGCAGCAGTCGCGACAACAGAGATCCCTCCACAGGCCGTAGAAAAAATCGATTAACCTTGGATTCTATGAACTACCTATATATCATCGGCGCCTCGCTGATTCTTTCCATCATCGCCGGATTAATTTACATCCCAGGCATAGTCATTATCAGCAAGCGTAAGAACCTTTACGATGTAGCCGGAGGCCGCAAGCCGCACAAGGGCAATGTCCCCAGAACAGCAGGACTTGCGTTTTTCCCCACATTCATACTCTCTTTCTTTATTCCGCTTATCATCGCAGAGCTTGCCGGAATGTGGCGTGACGGTTCATATAGGGAATTCATAATGCAGATCGGAATGCTGCTGACCGGACTCAGCATGCTGTATATGATGGGCTTTGTGGATGACCTGATAGGAGTGTCGTGGAGGAGAAAATTCGTAGTTCAGTTTTTAGTGTCGCTTATGCCTGTAGCGGCAGGAATGGGTATTACAGATCTGAACGGGCTTTTCGGAATCAATGAAGTAAACCCTTGGATAGGAGGCGCTCTGACTGTGCTCGCAGTCATGCTGATAATCAACGCCTATAACCTGATAGACGGAATAGACGGTCTCTGCTCCTCGCTGTCTTTCTTCGTAACGGCAGCATTAGGTGCCTGGGCCCTCACTCACGGCAATCCGGTGTACGCTCTCGTCAGTGCGTCCATTGCAGGTATTACGGCAGTGTATTTTTATTACAATACCACTCACACCCGGTTCCGTACCTTCATGGGCGATACCGGCTCTACAAACTTAGCTTATATCATCGCATTCCTGGCGTTGATGTATTACAACAGCCAGATTGAAACAGGAGCAGTAAACGGACATCCCTTGGCTATCCTGATGGGACTCGTATCCCTCCCTCTGTTGGATACCGTCAGAGTTTTCGGCGTGCGTATTTCCAAAGGGCTCTCGCCCTTCCACCCCGACAAACGCCATCTGCATCACAAACTTTTGGAACTTGGCCTCAAGCACCTTCAGTGTACCCTGATCTGCTTCGCCCTTCAGGGATGCAGCTTCGGCATCAACTACCTGATGCGGGATGTCAACATCAACATCGTGATAGCAGTCAACATTGCGTTCATGCTTCTTTATACGCTGTCGATTGATGCGTTGGTGCGCAGGCATCGCGGCAGTGTTGGTGCTGATAGCGGCGAATGTTAGGTGCTGTGTTGCAATTCTGCGATAATCTGGAGACAAAAAGCAATAAAGTCCAGTATAGAGAATTTCAAATACAGAAGATTAATTCAAAGAGACAACAATGAGAAGTCTTTAATAGCCGTATAAAAGAAAGTATCGGCTGTTTGAGACTATTTCAATGCGTTTCATTGTACTCGCGCTCGAGGGGCGGTCAATTATCTATGTAAATCTTGTTAATTTATTGACAGTATGAGGAATAGCTATAGAAATCAGTAATGGTTTCGGGTATACGTGGTTATAATGGATTAAAAAATAAGAAGATCGTTTGTCATACTTAATTTAATATGAGAAGAGAGGCCTTATGAATCGAGTAAAAATCATTGAACTTCCGAAAATATTAGACAAGCGTGGTAATCTGTCTTTTGTTGAAGAGGAAAAACATATTCCTTTTAAGATAGAGAGGACATATTGGATTTATGATGTGCCGGGTGGGGAACATCGTGGTGGGCATGCGTATAAGGAGAATCAAGAACTGATAATTGCATTGTCGGGAAGTTTTGATGTTGTCCTTGATGATGGGAAAGAAAAGAAAGTATACTCGTTAAACAGGTCGTATTATGGACTGTATGTCCCGAATATGATTTGGCGCGAGATGGAGAATTTCTCTACAAATTCCCTGGCGTTGATTCTGTCATCAACATCGTTCTCAGAAGAAGATTATGTTCGGAACTATCAGGAGTTCCTGTCGATAAAATAACGTTCATTTTCTATGAACAATAAAATTGAAGCAATACAGTCTTTGAGATATCTGTATGCTGTGTTGATTTTTTTACATCATTTCAATTTTAATGGAACGATTAATTGTGAGCCATTAGGTGCATGCGGAGTATCCTTTTTTTTGGTATTAAGCGGTTTTGTAATGTCTCTCGGATATGGAGAGAAAGTTCTTTCCGTAAAAAATTTTGATTCAAAGAAATTCCTCTTAAAAAGATTAATCAGGGTATATCCGCTGCATATAATCTGCTTGGTATCTTGGTTGATATTGCATATCAGTTATCTAAGCAATATAAAACACGTTGCAGTAGTCGGAATCAATGCTTTGCTGCTACAAAGTTGGATACCGGTTAAAAGCATTTATTTTTCATGCAATGCAGTATCATGGTGCCTGTCTGACCTGTTATTCTTCTATGCTTTGTTCCCGCTGTTGGTAAAGTTGTTGAATGGTCGGTACAAGTGGATTTTTTCGGGGGCTTGGTTTACGATATATTTCATAGCGTTGTTTCTGATAACAGAAGAATATTTGCACGCACTTGTATACATCTCACCAGTTTTCAGACTTACTGATTTCATTTTGGGAATGCTGCTCTTTAAGATTGTAAAGTACCTGAAGCCGATAGTAAGGAATTGCAATATTTCAATGTTTATAAGATCTGCAGCCGAGGTATTTGCAGTCCTTATTACCTTTGCAGCCATACTCATCTATCATGATGTTCATCTAAGATTCGGATTAGCAAGTTGGTACTGGATTCCATCAGCGATAATGATACTTATATTCTCTCTGTTCGATAAAGGAGGTATAATCTCCAAGCTGTTGACGATAAAACCTTTGGTGAAATTGGGCGAGGCTTCGTTCACATTTTATCTGATACATACACTTGCCTTTACTGTTCTCGGAGGAATTTTTAAAGTAATGGGCATAGAAATGTCAGTATGGTTGCGCCTGATTACATATATTGTGATAGTTTCATTAGCGGCATTGATTATCTATAACTACATAGAAAAACCTATTTCTAAAAAATTATCATCATTGATACAGAAATGAGTGTGACAGTTTATGATTGCTCTGTCATTGAACTTCCCAGAATAGAGAACAGAGCTGGAAATATAACTCCGATGCAAAGTGGACTAAACGTTCCATTCTGCATAAGGAGGGTATTCTATACGTATGACATACCTGGCGGGGAGGCACGTGGGGCACATGCTCATAAAGAATGCCATCAGTTTCTGATTGCAGCCAGTGGTGCATTTGAGGTATTGCTGGATGATGGAATAAATAAAAGAACTGTTCTTTTGAACAGGCCTTTTAGGGGCCTGCATATTCCTCCGGGAATATGGGCTTCCGAGCAAGGGTTTTCGTCAGGGGCTATATGTCTTGTTCTTGCTTCAGAGAAATACGATGAGGGTGATTATATCAGAGATTATAGTGAATTTTTAGATTTCAGAAATATCAAATAGTTCATTTATGAAAATAAATGTCATAGAATATCTATAGAAGACCAAACAGCAGTTCCCGGATGAACTGGCAGTAATTGATAACACAGAATAACATTTAGGGTGTTGGTATGACATAGCATAACAATAGCAGGGCAGATAAAATTATATATGTGTAATGTGTAATATTTCCCATCTCCTATAATTGTGTGTTTATTCAAAACGAAATTAGCTCATTTTACAGAGGGAAAATATAAAAAGCAATATGAAAATTAATTTAATGGAATACTTTCAGGAGACTATCCTGAGGGAAGGCAGTCGTGCAGCTGTCATTGACGGAAACAGGAACATCAGTTACGAATGTCTTGACCGAAAAGCCAGAGCCGTAGCAAAGAATCTTGTCGACATCTGCGGTTGCAAGAATTGTCCTATAGCCTTGTATCTTCCCAAGAGTATCGAGTCTGTATACAGCGACATCGCAATAACATACAGCGGCAACGCATACATGAACCTTGATGTCAAGAACCCGCTGGAGAGGATAAGCAATATTCTGTCTCTCATACAGCCGAGGGCGGTCATAACTGATACAGCGCATGCGGAAAAGATTTCCGGAGTCCTTCCGGAAGATATCAAGTTGGTGAATATAGATGAGGTTACAGACGACAATGTGCCGGACGCATCTTTTTTCATGGAACGCCTGTCAATATTGATAGACACCGATCCGTATTGCATCATCAACACTTCTGGCTCTACGGGGACACCAAAGGGCGTTGTCCTGAACCACCGCAGTTTCATTGATTTCATGGCCCAGACATTTGACGAGTACGGGTTCACATGCAAAGATGTGATAGGCTCTCTCTCCCCCCTTGTATTCGACATCTACAGCTACGAGTTGTGCATCATGATGGCGAAAGGGGCTACAATGGTCGTGATACCGGACACGTATTCTGCATTCCCCGTCAAGATACTCGACCTGATGAGGCTCCATAAGGTGACATATATCTTCTGGGTGCCTACCATAATGGTGAATATAGCGAACATGAACCTGCTCAGCCAGGTTCCGCTGCCCGACCTCCGTCTGGTTTGGTTCGCCGGCGAGGTGTTCCCTACAAAGCAGTTCAACATCTGGCGCCGCAGTCTCCCGCAGACAAAGTTCGCTAATTTCTATGGCCCTATAGAGATTACCCTGGACTGCGTGTATTACAACATCGAACGTGAGATAGCGGACGACGAGCCCATTCCCATCGGCAGGGCATTCCGCAACACCGACATAATCATCCTTGACGACCAGGATGCCCGCATCACGGAACCCGGCAGGGAAGGCGAGCTGTGCGTGCGCGGCACCTCCCTGGCCATGGGCTATTACAACAATCCCGAGAAAACGGCCGCGGCATTCGTTCAGAATCCCCTGAACAGGTCCTATCCGGAAATTATCTACAGGACGGGAGACATGGTGTACATCAATGACCTTGGCGAGATAGTCTTCAAGGGCCGCAAGGACACCCTGATCAAGCATATGGGGTACCGTATAGAACTCGGGGAGATAGAGCACGTCATCATCAACACGCTGAAGCTCGTCCACAACGGATGCGTGGTCTACAACCATCAGAAGAAAGAGATAATCCTCTTCTACGAGTCCGAGAACGAGCTCTCTCCGGCGGAATTCAGGAAAGCCATTGGAACCTCGCTGCCCAAATACATGATTCCGCTGAAATACATAAGGCTGGAGGAGTTGAGAAGAAACACCAACGGCAAGATAGACCGCCTATACTACAATAACCTGGCGAATGAGACGAATTGAGAGTTTCCATCAACTGACGGACCTGTCGGCAGCAGTCCGCAACAGGCGTGAGGGATTCATTACCAATTTCTATCCTGATTCATTCAAGCATCAGGTATGGATAGACAAAGGTGTGGCATTCTTCGAGGAATGCGGAAAGACGGTACTCATAATCAAGGATAACGGTTCTTTCTGGAATATATTTTATATGTCCACTTCTATAGAGGAATTGCGCTACTCGGTAAGTTCTTTTGTGAACTCCAATGGAAGTATACCTCTTGTTCTTGACATCGTAGGCCGAAAGGAACAATGCGTTCCGGTTGTCAAGGTAATGGAAGACATCGGTTTTAATATATCATCATCGCTTGTCAGAATGCAAAGGCTGGCATCTCCGGAAGAAGATTATCCAGCGATAGAAGGAGTGCCTTTTGCGGTGGAGGAGGACTTGGCTGAAATCAGCGGCTGCCTTCACGAATATTTCAACGAGCGTTTGGAGCAGATTCCCTATGATGAGGAACTGCTGGCATACATCAGGGGAAAACACGTACTGACAGTAAAGGATCAAGGACGTATATGCGGATTTCTCATATTTGAGAAAAATGCTTCGACGCTTTATCTCAGGTATTGGTTTACAAGACCTGAGCATCGTGAATACAAGGTGGGCTCGAGGCTTTTACGCCAGTTTTTCCATGAGGGGCTGTCGACGAAGCGGCAGATACTTTGGGTTATGGAGGATAATAATAACGCGGTTAAAAGGTATATCCACTATGGGTTTTCTAATGAAAACATGTATGACTGTATAATGACGTATGAAAAATTGTAAAAGTAAATAAATATGGAACAGCAAATCATCAGGATTTTGACCGAACTCCGTCCGGAATTCGATTTTAACCAGAACATTAATTTCATCGAGGAAGGCATGCTCGACAGTTTTGACATAGTAAACCTGGTGTCCGAACTCGACAGCACATTCGGAATCTCCATAGACGGAGTGGATATCGTACCAGAGAACTTCTCCTCAGTCGAAGCCATAAAGAATCTTTTACTCAAGAACGGAGCTAAATAATGGATTTTACATTCAGAAATAAAAAAATAACTGGGATCCTCACAGTCCTGCCGCATAAGGTGGTGACATTTGAGGAGGAGATGGGCAACTACAGTTTCTCCGCCGCCAAGTCCATGAAACTAAAGCTTGCCATGGGCTACAAGGAGCACCGTATCGCCCAGCCGGGTCAGTGCTCTTCTGACTTCTGCATATACGGTATGCAGTACCTGTTCGACAACGGTCTGCTTGACAAAGACGGCATCGATGCACTGCTGTTTGTCTCCCAGTCCCCGGATTACTACATGCCTCCTACAAGTAATATTATCCAGGGACATTTCGGCATGAAGCACGACATGCTGTGCATGGACATCAACCAGGGTTGCGCGGGCTTCGAGATAGGACTGATTGAAGCATTCCTGCTGCTGGAACAGCCGGCAATAAACAGAGTCGTGCTGCTGAATGCGGATGTGCTGAGCCCAAAGGTCTCTGACCGCGACCGCAACAGTAAGCCTCTTATCGGAGACGCAGCTTCAGTTACAATCATAGAGAAGTCGGATGACGCTTCTGTCATTCATGCAAATGTCAGGATGGACGGAACCGGCGCATTCGCCCTCAATATACCGGCTGGAGGCTTCCGTCTTCCGTCCTCAGCGGAGACCGCAGTCATGGAGGAGGACGCAGCCGGAAACTTCCGTTCAAAGGACAACTTAGTCATGCAGGGAGACAATGTGTTTAATTTCGTTCAGCGAGAGGTTCCCCCGATGATTGAGCACCTTTTGGAACAGGCCGGAGTCTTAAAGGACGAGGTTGACTGGTATATGTTTCACCAACCCAACAAGTTCATGCTGCACAAGCTTGCGGACAAGATAGGAATACCGTACGAGAAGATGCCGGCCAACATAGTGGAGAATTTCGGCAACGCCAGCGGCGTGACCGTGCCTACGAATATCAGCTACAATCTCGGAGATACGGTTGTAGATGGAATTCGAAAGGTCTGCTTGGCGGGCTTCGGTGTCGGACTTACTTGGTCATCAATATTGATGGATTTAGGAAATATGAAGTTTAACAAAATAATAGAATTTTAATTTACGATTATGGAACAGTTAAAAAAAGAAATTGCAGAGATTCTCGAAGTGGCGGATCTGGACACAAGCAAGAAATTTACTGATTATGACGAGTGGGACTCACTCGCAGCACTGTCCCTTCTTGCGCTTCTGGACTCTGATTATAATAAGCAGATGAAAGTTCAGCAGATATACGATTTCGCGAACATAGAGGAGTTCTGCAAGGCAATCATAGCCAAATAATATCAGCTATGAACTATACTCTGATTACCGGAGCATCTTCCGGTATGGGAGCTGCTGCGGCTATACGTCTTTCCCAGACACGCCGTCTTGTATTGGCCAGCGAGAATATTGTGCAGTTGGAGGCGGTAAGGCAGCAATGTGTCAATCCCGAATCACATATTCTGTGGCATTGTGATTTCGCTGCGGGAAGAGGGACTATTTTTTCATCCCTTACGGACCTGATAGGAGCTAAAGATATTAAAATTGAGGAATATGCTCACTTTGCCGGCGTCAGCATATTGCTGCCGGTCAAGAATTTTACAATGACATATGTTGACAAGGTTTTTAATGTTAATTTTTTCTCAATTATAGAGATTCTTAGGGTTCTGCTGAAGAAGACAAATGGCGGAATGTTAAAGAACATAGTTCTTATATCAGCGCTTGTAAGTGAAAGAGGAAATATCGGGAATTCGATATATGCCGCTTCAAAAGGGGCGATAAACTCTCTTGTTTACACCCTTGCTCGCGAACTGGCTCCCAAAACCAGAATAAACGCATTGCTTCCAGGGGCAATAATGACGCCAATGACGGCTAATCTCGATTCAGAATATCTTAAAGAGATGGAAGAGGATTCTCCGTTAGGTTTCGGAACGCCGGATGATGTTGTGGACTATGTGGAGTTTTTGTTAAGCGAAAAATCAAAATGGATCACCGGACAGACGTTGTTTGTGGATGGTGGTAGAAGTACTAAATAACATGAAAGAAATTAATTTGTTTTTGACAAAAGAAGGGAAATGGGTGACCAATAAATCCTTATTGGATACTCTTTTTTCAATAAAAGCTGATCAATGCGAAATATTGTATATACATACGTCACTCTCTTTCGGGACGCCTAATCCCGATATTAAGAAAAAGGCTCTTCTTGGGGAGATTCTCAATGTAATCAAGAATCTCGGAGTGAGAACTATATGCATGCCAACATTTACATTCAGCTTTTGCAATGGAAAAAGCTACAATCCGACGGAGTCATCATCGCGGATGGGTGCGCTGAATGAATTTTTCAGGAAACAGGAAGGGGTATTCCGCTCTGTCGATCCCCTCATGTCTGTTGCGTTGATGGGGGAGGATACGGATTTGGTACAGGGTATAGGACATTCCTCTTGTGGCGCCAGCTCTACCTTTGACAAATTAAGGCATAGGGATAATGTCAAGTTCCTATTCCTCGGCCCTAAAATAGGAGACTGCATGACGTATATGCATTATCTGGAGTGGCTGTATTCAGTGGATTACAGATACGAAAGAGTGTTCAGGGGAAAAATTATTTCTGAGGGAAAGGAATACAATGATGAGTATGCTCTGTTTGTGAGATACAATAGTGTTGTGCCGAATGTTGCCTCTTACGAATATGAGCAAAGAATGTATGAAAATGGTACTGCTGTGATAACTGAGTGTGGTGACGGAACAATCTCTATTGTAGGGGAGAAAGAAGCATCTTCTGAATATTTCAAATGTCTGAACGAGAATCCTCATTTCTTCGTAGATTTTGTAGATGGAAATTTTATAAAGGATAAAACGTTCAGAATAGAAAGGGAAATGGTAGCATTGTAAATAATAGAAGTCATGATTTTGAAAGGGAATGAGACCATTGAAAGGTATGGTTTGACAGTCAGGCTTGTCGATGAGGATGATGCGGAGTTTATATACACCTTGCGTACAAATTCGAAACTGTCAAGATATATCAGTCATACAGATGAAAGATTGGAGAATCAGGTAGAGTGGATTAAAAAGTACAAAATCCGTGAGGCGGCATGTCAGGAGTACTATTTTATGTTTCTTTATGAAGGTGTACGGTTAGGTGTCGTGAGAGTATATGATATAGAAAAAGACCATTTTACTCAGGGCAGCTGGGTATTTTCTCCCGAGGCACCTCTGGGCAGCTCTGTTTTGGGTAATGTTATTGGAAGTGAGATGGGATTTGATATACCTGGAATGGAGTATTTTCTGTCAGATGTCAGAAAAGGTAATTCCCCTCACAAGTATGTAAGGGTTTATCATCCTGAAATTGTAGCTGAGGACGATGAAAATGTTTACTATAAGCTTTCCAAAGAACGCTTCGAACAGTACAAGCATATTCATATAGATTTTTGTAGTAAGATATTTGAAGAAGAGGTAAAGAGAATGTTCCCTGAGACAGTAAAATAGAGTTGTTATGGTTAAATTTTTAGATTTACAGAAAGTAACGTCGAAGTATGCAGATGAGATTCACGAAGCCGTAAATCGGGTGCTCGATTCAGGCTGGTATCTGCAGGGTCAGGAAAACGCGAGCTTTGAGAGACATTACTCAGACTACATAGGAACAAAATACACAGTGGGTGTCGCAAACGGCCTCGATGCGCTTATCTGGATTCTCCGCGGTTATATAGAGTTAGGAGTAATGAAGCCCGGGGACGAAGTTATAGTCCCGGCCAATACGTACATAGCAACAATTCTGGCTATAACAGAGAACGGCCTTAAGCCCGTGCTGGTGGAGCCGAATATCAATACGTATCAGATAGATGACAGGCTCATTGAGAAAGCAGTGACTCCGCGAACCAAGGCGGTGATGATAGTCCATCTCTACGGATGCTGCGCATATACTGAGAAAATAGGAGAAATTTGCAAAAAATACAATCTTAAACTCCTCGAGGATAATGCCCAGGCTCACGGATGTGTCTTCAACGGCCGCAGGACAGGCTCACTTGGAGATGCCGCCGCTCATAGTTTTTATCCAGGAAAGAACCTCGGAGCTCTTGGAGATGCCGGAGCCGTGACCACCAATGACAAAGAGCTTGCAGATACTATACGTGCTCTGGCCAATTACGGTTCCGCGAAGAAATACGTATTCAGATACATCGGACGCAACAGTCGTCTCGACGAGATTCAGGCAGCGGTTCTGGATGTTAAACTGCGGCATCTGGATGAGGACAATGCTTTGCGCAGGCAGGTAGCCAGGTACTATATGGAGCATATAAAGCATCCGGATATAATCCTGCCAGAGGTTGAGAACTGGGACAGACATGTGTTCCATATTTTCCCTATACGCAGCAGCAGGAGAGAAGAACTGCAGAAATACCTTTCGGAGAATGGTATCCAGACCATCATCCATTATCCGATACCGCCGCATAAGCAGGAGTGTTACAAAGATTGGAACAGCCTGTCATTCCCGATTACAGAGAAAATACACGCAGAGGAGCTGAGTCTGCCGATGAGCCCCGTAATGGAAGAGGAAGAAATCAGGACAGTAGTAGATACAATCAATAGATGGGGAAGATAACCCATAAAATAACCGATCTCTTTAAACGGGCTTCGAAAGCGGATATCGTCAAGGTTTTTTCCCTCACGTCTGTATCCACTCTCGTAAAGATGCTGACAGGTTTTGTCAGCGTCAAAGTAGTCGCTTCCATAATTGGTCCGGCAGGAGTCGCACTTGTAGGCCAGCTCAATAATTTTGCTACTATAGCCATGTCTCTCAGCAGCGGAGGCATAAACAACGGCATTACAAAATACATATCAGAGTTCAAGAATGATGAGGGCAAGGTCAGAACATACCTCTCCACAGCTTTAAGGATAACGGTAATCTGCTCCCTATGCGTAGGAGTGGCGATGATCGTTCTCAACAGGTTGCTGAGCCGGTTGATCCTGCAGACGGAGGAGTATTGGTATGTGTTTCTGATATTCGGCTTTACGATACTCCTATATGCTCTGAACTTGATGCTGCTGTCCGTAGTCAATGGTTTTAAGGAATTCAAGAAATATGTAAAGATTAATATCGCGAACAGTGTTGTAGGTCTCTGCTTTACGCTGGTATTTGTACTTACACTGGGACTGCCCGGAGCGCTGGTAAGCGCAGTGACATACCAGAGCGTGATGCTGTTCATAACCATGTGGATGGTCAGGAAGTCATCATGGGCGGCATGGAGTAATTTTAATGAGCGGCTCAATAGGTTGGCCTCGAAACAGTACTTCAAATATACGCTGATGACTCTGACGACTGCGGCTACGGTTCCCATCTCTCAGTTGCTTTTGAGAAGTTACGTTATATCTGAGATATCTCCTATTGAGGCAGGATGGTGGGAGGCGATGAACCGCCTATCGAATATGTACCTGATGGTGATTACGACATCGTTCACAGTGTATTATATGCCGAGGCTGTCGGAGTTGTCAGATAAATATGAGTTGAGGAGGGAGATATTCAAGGCCTATAAGCTGATAGTGCCGATACTCATTGTCGGATTTGCGTTGATATACCTGTTCAGGCATCTGATAATTAAGATACTCTTCTCGCCAGAGTTTCTACCTATGGAGAATCTTTTTATCTGGCAGTTGATAGGAGACTTCTTTAAGATTTGTAGTTGGTTGCTGGCATATATTATGATTGCGAAAGCAATGACAAAAAAATTCGTAGCAACCGAACTCTCATTCACCATGATTTATATAGCATTAGGCTTTGTTTTTATAAAATGGAATGGAGTAGTGGGTATAGTACAGGCTTATTTATTGAATTATATTCTATATATGTCATATATGTTATTTGCCTTTAAAAATATCTTAAGAAAATAAGGTTTAATAAAAATGAAAAATAGTCCTCTTGTATCAATAGTAGTTGTAACTTATAACTCTGAAAAATTTGTATTGGAGACATTGGAGAGTATTAAATCACAGACATATCCAAGATTAGAACTTATAATCACAGATGACTGCTCTGAAGACAATACTGTAAATATATGCGAGGAGTGGGTTAAGAAGAATGAGGGGCGTTTTGAAAATAGCAGGATAGTCACCTCTCCGGTAAATACTGGAATAGGTAGAAATGCAAATAGAGGACTTTATTATGTAACAGGGGAGTGGTATAAGGGAATAGCAGGAGATGATGCACTGATAGAGACGTGTATTGAAGAGTATATTAAGGCTATCAATTTACATCCGGAATATCGCTTTTTCCATTCATTATGTGATAGGTACAAGGACGTGTTCAGTCCGGAAAATAAGCTTCCTTCATTCAGCAATTTCCCCAATAAGATATTTAAAACAAATTGTGAAAATGAACAAAGCAAACAATATGTAAATTTTTTATTGTCATCTTCAATTATATCATGTACATGCATGATTAATTCAGAAACAATAAAAAATATGAATGGGTTTGAAGATCGTATCCGTAAGTCAGAGGATTGGCCTACGTGGATAAAAGTAAGCGGGCAAGGATACAAATTCTATTTTATTGATAAGGCGTTAGTGAAATATCGTGAGAACTCAACGTCTGTATATACTGGTTCTTTGAAAGGTCACATTTTTCACGATTTTTATAAAACAGAAAAAGAAATATACAATTTATATATCAAAGATAGGGCCAAGCCATCAATACGTGCATACTGGAATTACTATTTATGGATAAGGGATATGTTCACTAATTTAAACATGAATAAAAATACCCCTTTTAATAGATTGCTATTTAGACTGCTGAATAAGCCAGCCACAATCTGGAGACATTATTTACAAATTTATGGCTGATAAAGATGGTTTTATATATAGTATTAACTGTCCTTTTATTATCATTGTCATTTTATGAATTGTTCTGTAATCCGCCTGCGATACGTAAAAGGTACTTATTTTATTCTATTTCTTTCATATTATGGATTGTTTCATTTCTGCGATGGGATGTGGGCACTGATTGGGATGCTTATTTGGGCATATATGAAGATTGTAATTATATAACTTGGTATGAACCTGGTTTTATCTTTCTTAATAGAATAGTAAAAAATTCTGTTGATGAATACACGGTATTATTGGCTGTTTTAGGAGGTGTTCTTTTCCTTTTCCAGACAAAAGCTATACAATCTTTAAGTTTATTTCCATTAACAACTTTGTTTATATTACTTGGGACTAATTTATGTAATATCTTTTTTGTCCGTCAGTCTGTAGCCACAGCAATAATATTGTATTCCGTAATTCAGATAGAGCAGCGTAATCTTTGGAAGTTCTTATTGCTTATAGCTGTTGCAACGTCAATTCATGCAGCTTCAATATCTTTTCTTCCAGCTTACTGGATATATCATAGAAGATTTACATTTAAACAGATCGTTCTTGCTTTTACAATAAGTGTTGTACTCGGTAGCGCAGGAGGAACTTTTATTTGGGGAGGTATGGGAGATATGTTGGGAGGAATTTATGCTCATAAAATCGACGGATATATGGAGCAGGGAGCGGATGCGACTTTTAATTCCGGGATGGATGCAACCACTTTATATATTAGAAATATAGGAGGAAAGCTTATATCATTGATTGTGTTTCTCTTACTGATTGGAGATAGATATAAAGAAAAAACACGCGGAATGTTAAATTTATTTGTCTTTGCAATAATAATGCTTCCTATAACAATTAGTGTGTCTCCCTCTTTAGGACGGATGTGGACACCATACGTGCAGTTGCAGATATTCCTAATGACTTATGCTGTATCATCCCCTAGACGCTTGTCAAATAAAATGATTTTTTTTACAATACTTGTGGCGATGACGTTAGTTAGGCTATATATGAAATTGTTTGTAGATTATGATGGTGAAGCCTTCTTACCATTCGAGACAATATTAAAATTTATATAACATGAAAAAGATATTGTTTGTGGGAATAACCAATTTCTTTGTTAGGGGTGGGGGCTCTTTGGCAACATTAGCTTATTATAATGCTTTCTGCCATGAGTTTGGACGTCAAAATGTAAATTTGGCTCTGCCGGCCGAATTTTGCTATGGCCCTTATGCCTTTGCTATCGCAGTTCCACCTAGAAAAAGATGGTTAACGTATCTGAAATTATTCCAAGGTCGTTTTCACAGATACTATGATTTTTTTAGAAAGTATCTGAAAAAACATCACGACGAATATGATGTGGCCGTGATTAATGGTGGCTTCTATGCAGGAGATATGGTTAAAATGTTTCAACAATATGGAATAAAAGTCGTGGTGATTCACCATAATTATGAGCCGGAATACCATATGGATAATCGGACATTGCCTACTATGGGAGGTTTGACGCCTTTTTTCGTGAGGAGGAATGAACGCAATGCGTATTTGTCGGCAGACTTGAATGCGTATCTTACCCAGGCAGATATTAAATTGCACCAACAGCATTATGGAAATTGTAATAATACGTTTTGTCTCGGTGTTTTTGAGCCCGAAAAAGTAGAATGTTTTCCCAATGAGAGAAAAAAGGTATCGAGTATATCCAATAAAAACATAGTAATAACAGGGAGTATGAATTCAGTTCAAACGATATGCGGTATTATGGATTTCAAAAAGCACTATTTTCATATCGTACAAGAATTGTTGCCTGACTGGAAAATAATAATAGCAGGAAGGGATCCGGATCCGAGAATACAAAAATTTGCATCTGATTATTCTGATATTATACAACTTATTCCCAATCCAGAAAATATTGATGATATTATAAGTCGAGGATCGATATTCTTATGTCCTACGAATGTTGGAGGTGGCTTAAAATTAAGGTTAATGGATGGGTTAAGACATGGATTGCCGGTCCTCACTCATTCAATCTCAGCTAGGGGCTACGATGCTTTTTTTGGTAGACCTTTTTTTCAGATATATAATAGTGAACAATCGTTTGTTATAGGTGTAGAAAAACTGAAAGATTATATAAAAGGAAAATCTGAGGATACGAAAATTAGTGAGCTTTATCGTTCAAATTTTGGCTTTGAGGCAGGATGTGCTAGGGTCAAACATATGATGAAACTTTTAAATTTTAACTAGGAGTATGAAAATTGTTTTTTTGCTTTCTCATGTGCCGGATCCTCGGATGAACAAGAGAATCTCAGTCGCAAAGCGAGTTGGTACTGTATCTGTTATTTATGTTAATAGAACGTCGCAAGATATATTTGAATTGGAGCATGGAGACATCGAGTATAGTAAGATTGACCTGGATTTCCCTCCTTCAGACCAGATTATAAAAAGACTGCTGATGTCTCAGAAATATAAGCGTATAGCCTTGAAAATACTTTTTCAGTATAATCCAGATATAATCTACACAGAAGGATTAGATTCTTTAGATATAGCTGTTGTTTATAAACGAAGATTTGATTGTCAAATATTCTACGAAGTAGCGGATTTACGCGAGTGCTATATAGAACAGCCGAAATCCCTGTTTAAAAAAATAGCCGCTTACCTCATAAAATACAAGGATAAAAAACTGTTTAAATATGTTACGCATTTAGTAATTACTTCTGAAAAATTCTATGATGTGTATTATTTTAATTTAATAGAAAAAGATAAGACGATATTCATGCCAAATACTCCGGACTTCAGCGTTTTTAAAAATTATAAGAAAAAATCAGAAGGGGAATTTACCGTTGGCTTCATTGGTGGTATACGTTATCTCAAGCAGATGAAGATGTTGGTGGATGCAGCTAAATTGGTAAAATGTAGAGTTTTATTTGCAGGAGCTGGCGGAACATTTAAAGATTTTGATGAGATCTCTGAATATTGTAAAGTAAATTCTCACGTATTGTTTACAGGTAAGTATAATTATTCAAGAGATATTGCAAGTTTATATGGAGCAGTGGATTGTGTCTATGCTGTTTATGATGCTGATAATGCTAATGTGCGTATAGCATTGCCCAATAAATTATATGAATCAATATATTGTGGTCTGCCAATAATAGTTTCGAAGGGCACTTATTTGTCACAATTAGTAACGGATTGGGGGGTGGGGCTTTCTGTTTCTCATAATGATGTTGAAGAATTAGCAGAGACGTTGAAGCGATTAATGTCAGATAGTTCTTTACGTACATCAATATCCAAAAATTGCAAAAAAGCTCTTCAGTATATTTCGAGTGAACCATATAATAAATCGTTAGAAAGAATTTTTCTTAAGTATTCATGACTATGAACCCTGCATTAGGATTATATCGTATCGGAAATACTTGCTATAGGCATAAACTATTTGGTGTAAGCGCTTTGATATCTAAGCTGAATCGTTTTTTATTTGCAGTGTGGATTCCTTCTTCTGCAACAATAGGAAAGAACTTCATTTTAGGTTATGGCGGTTTAGGAGTTGTGATTCACTCTGACACAAAAATCGGAGATAATTGTTTAGTTGCCCAAAATGTTACAATAGGTAGAAAATTTGAAGAAATAGAGGTCCCTAGATTGGGAAATTATGTATATGTGGGCGCGGGCAGTGTTATTGTTGGAAATATCACTATAGGTGATAACGTGATTATTGGGGCAAATAGTTTTGTTAACAAATCAATTCCGTCTAACTGCACTGTTGTGGGAAATCCTATGAGAATTGTAAAAACAGATAGAAGAGAGACCTATAAAGAGTTAGATTGTAAAATTCATTTTAAATAGTGGCTATAGATTTCGTGTACACTTTTAATTTGATATAAGGTTCGGGGAATGAAAATTAGAACTTTACTCAGAACAGTACAATATCTAAGACTGCGGCAGTTATATTACCAGTTATATTATCGGATAGTCAAACCGAAAAGAAGAGATTGCAAGGCCGAGTCAAAAAAACTTGTATTAACGCCTTTTATTCAAAAGCCTAAATGCAATCATCAAGTAATGTTCTCATTTCTAAATGTCTCATCCAAGTTTCTTTCTTGGGATATGGATGAGAATGGTCCATTATGGAGGTATAATCTGAATTATATGGATTGGCTATTGCAGTCAGACATGACATTTGAGGAAGGAGCATATTGGATTGATTTATTTATTTCTAGCGAGGCGGTAAATAGAAGTGGATTTGAGCCATATCCAATAGCTTTGCGCGGAATTAATTGGATTAAGTTTATATCTAGACATAGAGATAAGATACCAAAGGATAAATTACAGATATGGGATAATTCTTTATATTCTCAATATAGGGTATTAACTAATAGATTGGAGTATCACTTGCTTGGAAATCATTTATTGGAAGATGCCTTTTCTATATTTATTGCCTCAATATATTTTGATGATAATGGATTTTTTTCCTTGGCGGAAAATCTGTTGAAATCTCAGTTAAAGAAGCAGGTCTTGCCCGATGGTGCTCATTTTGAGCAATCTCCCATGTATCATTGTATCCTGCTTGATAGGCTTCTTGATTGTTATAATGTTTCTATTAGCGGTAGAAGAGGAAGTAAGGTTCATGATATTGATTTTTTATTGAAAGAGTATGCGGAGAGGATGTTAGGACATCTGGAGAGCATTATTTATCGCAATAGCGAGATACCATTGCTTAACGATTCTGCAAACGGAATTGCTCCTGATGCGAGCGAATTATTTGAGTATGCAAATAGATTGGGCTTAAAATGGACTCTGATTGAATTAAAGGAGTGTGGCTATAGAAAGTTTGTAAGTAGAGTCTTTGAAGGTATTGTAGATGTTGGAAATATCACTGCCAGTTACCAACCAGGGCATTCTCATGCTGATACCTTTAGTTATGAGTTAAGGATAAATAGTAGTCCATTTGTGGTGGATACAGGAATTTCTACATATGATAAGAATTCAAGACGCCAGTATGAGCGCAGTACGATTGCTCATAACACCGTGACGATTGATGGAAGAGATTCAAGTGAGGTTTGGGGGGGATTCAGAGTGGGGAAAAGAGCAAAAGTTAAACTGATTTCAGAAAGCGGATCTTCGGTTACGGCTGAGCATGATGGCTATGGTGTAAAATGTAAGCATAGGAGATGCTTTAGCCTTAAAGAAAATTCTTTTATTGTAAAAGATTGGATATTGGGGAGTCAAATAGCAGAAAGTCACATTCATTTGGCTCCAGGTGTCAAGATTTTGTCCCAAAGTAACAATATTTTAGATACAGATGTTGCGGAGATTGTATTTGATGGTGCAATAGAAGTCTTATGCCATGATGAATATGTGTCTAAAGAATACAATAAGTTTCAACAAACTAAAGTGCTGAGCATATCATTCAAACAAAGTCTGTCATATTCAATAAAGATAAAATCATAAGTAATATAATTAATTAAATGATGAAAGCATGTTTTATGGGTTTAGGCTATATCGGCCTGCCCACAGCTATTATTGCCGCAAAACACGGCGTGCAGATTATCGGCGTGGATATCAATCCTTCTGTTGTGGAGATGACCAACAAAGGACACCTTCATATCATAGAACCTGGCATGGAGGAGATGCTTCAGGATGTAATCCTCTCGGGAGCACTGAGGGCCTCGACTAAACCAGAGACGAGTGATGCTTATTTTATTGTGGTGCCGACACCTTTCAAAGGGAATCATGAGCCTGACATATCGTATGTGGAGGCGGCAACAAGATCAGTGATACCATTTCTTAAAGAAGGAGATTTATATGTTATCGAATCGACGTCACCTGTGGGAACAACGGACAAGATGACTGAGATAATATTCTCCGAACGGCCGGAACTTAAGGGAAAAATTTATATAGCGTATTGTCCAGAAAGAGTGCTTCCCGGCAATGTGATTCATGAACTCGTGCATAATGACAGAGTTATCGGAGGAATTAATCCTGAGTCAACAGAGAAGGCAATAGAGTTCTATCGCCATTTTGTGCAAGGTACATTGCATAAAACGAATTCCAAGACAGCAGAGATGTGTAAACTTACCGAGAACTCTTCCAGAGATGTTCAAATAGCATTTGCAAATGAACTGTCCTTGATATGCGACAAGGCTGGGATTAATGTTTGGGAACTTATTTCATTGGCAAATAAGCATCCTAGAGTCAACATCCTGTGGCCGGGATGCGGGGTTGGAGGACACTGTATTGCAGTGGACCCTTATTTTATAACAGCAGATTTTCCTGTAGAATCCCAACTTATATCAAAAGCACGTGAGATAAACAACTATAAATCGTTCTGGTGTGCAGAAAAAGTTCAGAATGCCATGCTTAGATTTGAGTTGGAACATCACCGTAAGCCATGTGTGGCGATGATGGGGCTGGCCTTTAAGCCAAATATTGATGATCTCCGTGAATCTCCTGCAAAGTATATAGTGACAAAGGTAATGCAGAGCTGCAACAACGCCAATATACTTGTGGTGGAACCCAACATCAGTGAACATAAAGTATTCAAGCTTACGGACTACAGGGAGGCATACGACAGAGCTGATATAGTGGTGATGCTTGTCGCGCATGATCCGTTCAGAACCCTGCCGTACAGCAGTGAGAAAGTCATTCTCGACTTCTGTGGCATCTACAAACAATAATAGAGGAGGAAATAATGAAAAAGATAATGCTAGTCTTCGGAACACGTCCTGAGGCGATAAAAATGGCACCGCTGGTCAAGGAGTTCCAGAAGCACCCGGAGTCATTCGAGACCGTCGTGTGCGTTACGGGCCAGCACCGTGAGATGCTGGATCAGGTCCTGGAGATTTTTGGCATCACTCCGGATTATGATCTGAACATAATGAAGCAGGGGCAGGACCTTTACGATGTCACATCAAGAGTCCTGACCGGCATGCGTGATATTTTAAAAGAAAGTAAGCCCGATGTCGTCCTGGTTCACGGAGATACGACTACTTCCACCTCCGCGGCACTGGCTTCATTCTATCAGCAGATACCTGTCGGGCATGTGGAGGCCGGATTGAGGACGCATAACATATACAGCCCATGGCCGGAGGAGATGAACCGTCAGCTGACTGGCAGGATCGCCACGTATCATTTCGCTCCCACGCCTTTAAGCCGTGAGAATCTGCTGAGGGAGAATGTGACGGAGTCAAGTATATCCGTTACGGGAAATACTGTCATAGATGCACTGTATATGGTGGTTGACAAGATAAAATCAGATGACGGTATGGCCGGGCGGCTGGATGGCGAATTACTGGCGGCAGGGTATGACACAGGGCGGCTTCGGAATGGCAGGAAGCTGGTACTGATCACTGGCCACAGGAGGGAGAACTTCGGCGAGGGGTTTGTAAGCATGTGCCGGGCAATAAAGACCTTGACGGAAAAGTTTCCGGATGTCGATTTCGTATATCCTATGCATCTGAATCCTAATGTCAGGAAACCCATCCATGAGGTTTTCGGAGAGGATCTCTCAGCCTGCGGCAACATTTTCTTTATCGAGCCACTGGAGTATCTGAGCTTCGTGTATCTGATGGAGAAGTCCTATATAGTACTTACTGACAGCGGCGGGATTCAGGAGGAGGCTCCCGGACTTGGGAAGCCCGTCCTGGTGATGCGGGATACGACCGAAAGGCCTGAGGCATTGAAAGCCGGAACAGTGAAACTTGTTGGCAGCGATTATAATAAGATTATCTCGGAGGTCTCCTCCCTAATCGAGGATGAGTCAGCTTATGAGAAGATGAGCAGGGCTGTAAATCCTTATGGGGATGGCATGGCATCTCAGAGAATAGTCAGTACATTCAAAGAGTGAGGAATTAAAAATGAGAATATTGTTTCTTACGGATAACTATCCTCCGGAGGTGAACGCGCCGGCATCGCGAACGTTCGATCACGTAACTGAATGGCACAGATGCGGCCATGAGATTACGGTGATAACCTGTGCGCCAAATTTTCCGAGTGGTCATGTCTACAACGGTTATAAAAATAAATTGTATCATAAAGAAGATATAGATGGAATAAAAGTTGTCAGGGTATGGAGCTATATTGCGGAGAATAAAGGCTTCTTTAAACGAACTCTTGATTATATAAGCTTCTCCATCACTTCATTCCTCGCAGGGCTTTTCCAAAAAACGGATATCATTATCGCTACGTCTCCTCAGTTTTTTACAGCTTTAAGCGGCAGAACACTGTCTTTTTTCAAACGTAGACCGTGGATAATGGAGGTAAGAGACCTGTGGCCGGAATCAATAAAGGCGGTGAATGCGCTTAAGGATAGTCTTTTTATAAAGTACTTTGAATGGGAGGAAAAGCGTTGCTATAAGTCCGCGAGGAAAATCGTGGTAGTGACTGACTCTTTTAAAACTGCCTTAATTGATAAGGGGGTTAATGCAAATAAAATATCTGTAGTGAAAAACGGAGTGAATAGAGATCTGTTCAAGCCTATTCCTAAGGATATGGAATTAATTAGCCGCTTAAAATTAAATGGAAAGAAAATAATAGGTTATATAGGAACACATGGTATGGCGCATAAACTTGATTTTGTGTTAAAGTGCGCCAAACATATGGAAGGGAAAAATAATTATCATTTTTTGCTTATCGGAGCCGGAGCTGAAAAAATGGGACTGCTGTCATTAAAAGAAAGCCTTAATCTGGAGAATGTTACAATGTTGGATCCAGTTCCTAAGACTGAAGTGAATAAGTATATCTCAATATTGGATGCGGCGTTGATCAATTTAAAAAAATCACCATTGTTCAGAACGGTCATACCTTCAAAAATTTTTGAGAATGCAGGGATGCATATTCCAATATTAATGGGAGTTGAAGGCGAGGCGCAGGCGATTGTAGAACAGTATGGTGCAGGACTTTGTTTTGAACCGGAGAATAAGGAGGATTTTGAGAAAAAATTAACACGGTTATTGGAAGATAAAGAGTTATATAAACGGTGTCAGGAAGGTTGTGAGGTTTTGGCGCGGGCTTTTGACAGAAAGAATCTTGCAAGGGATATGTTAAAAGTTGTTGAGTCATGTATAGAAAGTCCTCAATAAGCATATTCCTGTTACACACTTTCCTTACTGGTTGGGTATGCTTGGCAGTTGCCGCTTTGACTTACTGGCAAAGATTACCGGCAAAAATCTTACTGTCAGTTCAGTGCGGGTAAAGAAATTTTGCGCGACTACAGAATTTAATGCAGACAAGGTGTTGAATTCCGGATTCAAGGCTACGTATACATTGGGCGAAGGATTGGCACGAACCCTCGAATTCGAGTTTATTCATCCCAAACCGGATGACATTACTTTTAAATCGGAATAGTAAATGAGTTTAGACATTCATACCCACCTCGTCATCATGGCCGGCGGCATCGGCAGCCGTCTGTGGCCGTTGAGTACTCCGGAGCATCCCAAGCAGTTCATCGACGTGCTGGGGACAGGGAAGTCGTTGCTGCAGATGACGGTGGAGAGGTTCCTGCCGGTGTGCGATATCGGGCGTTTCTGGGTGGTGACCTCGGAGCGTTATGCGGGGATGGTGGCTGAGCAGCTGCCGTCGGTGCCGCGGGAGCACATCCTTCAGGAGCCGGTTGCGAGGAATACTGCGCCCTGCATAGCGTATGCCTCGTGGAAGATATATGCTGAGGATCCTGAGGCGAATATCGTCGTGACGCCTTCGGACGCTCTTGTTACCGGTGTTGACGCTTTTGTGGAGATTGTCCGCAGGGCATTGTCATATACGGAGGAGGGAGAACGTATCGTCACGATAGGCATCACGCCCGACCGTCCGGAGACTGGTTACGGCTACATCTGTGCGGAGTCCGGAAAGGAGCGGGAGGTGGTTAGGGTGTCTGCGTTCAGGGAGAAGCCGGACATAGAGACAGCGAAGGGATATCTTGCTGCGGGCAACTATTACTGGAACGCTGGCATCTTCGTGTGGCGTGCGTCGACGATACTGTCACAGATGCGGAGGTATGCGCCGGGGATAGCCGTTCTGATGGAGCGTATGTCGGAGTCGTTCGGGACAGACGGCGAGAGGGCTGCCCTGCATGAGTATTTTCCTAAGTGCGAGAGCATATCGATAGACTATGCGGTGATGGAGAAGTCGGACTCGATCTATGTGATATCGGACAATGTGGGGTGGAGCGACCTCGGGAGCTGGAGCGCGGTGCGTGACCATCTGCCCCATGACAAGGATGGCAATGCGGTTGTCGGCGATGTGGTGTTGAGCGATTGTCGGAATTGTGTGGCGCATGTTGAAAAAGGCGGCCGCAGGATAGTCGTGAATGGTCTGGATTCCTGTATAATTTCAGAACATGACGGATTTTTGCTTGTAAGCAGTATTTCCCAGGAGCAGCATGTCAAGGAGGCTGTGAAGAGTTTGTAGAAACATTTAATAAGATTAGTCGTAGTAGAATCCCGCAATCAGGTGTATGCCGGTTGCGGGATTTTTATGGTCTGATAGCATTGTAAGCCTCCAGAGGCTTGCATAGATTTGGTGTAGGTGGGCAGATGGTTTAAATAAATTTGGTGGATATTGACATTTTGTGTGCTTAAAATTTGGTGAAGCTGTGCATAAAGTGCATATTCCGGAGCATACCCGTTCACATTCCGGTAGCCTATAAAGCATAAAAATAGCCTTTAAAAGCACAATTT
>CALUPK010000078.1 GCA_944322575.1 uncultured Bacteroidales bacterium
GAGGAGGTCCTCTCCCAGCTCGAGGACACGGTCCCCACATCCCACGAGCGCATACTCATAGCCAAAGTGCGCGAGTATGACTACGCCACGGCATGCCGCGTCTGCGACAGGCTCCGCCAGCTCGCCCTCGACGTAGACATTCCCGCAGCCATCAGGCTCATGAAGGACACCGTGCCCGAGTTCAAGTCCAAGAACTCGCCGTATGAGATTTACGATTCAAAATAGTAGAAAGTACAGCATGAACAAATGTTCCGAGCATAGTATCATTGAGAAAATATATAATACCTTAAAGGAATCTTTACCGTCAGATGCGTATGATTTTTCAAATGAAGTGTCGGTAAAAGATTATAGAATAGATTTAATGGTCAGCTTATACGGTATTGATTTTGCCGCCATTGAAGTAAAAACCAAGATAGATTCAGATTCGATATCGGATATTAAGCAGAGACTTTTCAAGTTTATTAATGAAAATAAGGTATGCTTAGCTGTTATCACTGACGGAGAAAGAGTTTATTTCTGCCACTCATCCAAAGAAGATTGGAAAGAATGTCGTTTTCAGGATTTATGCAGGATATTCGAGAAAGTATATAACGATGTCAGACCATATGCGGAACGAGATTTACAGAGTTTTTATGATAAATTCTCGAGCACATTAAACAAATACGTAGATAGAATACCGCAACTAAAAAGCTTCCTGAAAAAGATAAATATTGGTTCAATAGATTTGGATGAAAAATATAACGAATGTTTTCTGAATGACGATACTGAGAGACAGTTCTTTTTTGCTCTTCTGAAAAATACAGGATATGAAACATTGAATCGGTATTCCTCTCTTGAAAGTTTATTCAGGATGATAGACCAGAAAAGAATAGGAATGTGCAGCATAGTGTGTATGAATGATAAAAGCGAGATTGATTTTGCCGACAAGTATATAAACAACAAAAATATAACCGTATACAGCAACGAAAATTTTCATTATGAGAAGGAAATAGAGTCATCGAATAACTGTTATATTCTGTCATGTGTGTCTGAGTCAAAAGAAGATGATTTGACGATGTGGCGTTTGTATGGTGATAATGCCTATGGGGCAAATATTATTTTTAAAATTGATAATCAAGAACATAAGAATGATGACTTTGTCCTATGTAATGTGTGTTATGCAGATAAAGATGGAGTTTGTCCAGAACTTGACTTAATAGCGGAATTGAAAGAACATCATTTTTATTTCCGTAAATGGCACATTTGGAAACATTTCTTCAAGCCACAACAATTTAAGGATGAGCAAGAAATTAGATTGTTTTATTATTCACAAGGAGATGAGACTTGTGATGAAGTGGAAACCAAATGGATTAAGAATGCAGATAACCACATAGTCTCTAAAATAAAATTATTTCCTATGGAAGGCCATGGATTCCCACTTCATTTTTGCAAAGCTCTAATAGGTCCAAAAATTAATGAAAAGGAAAAGGTAGCAGAGCAATTTGCGTTTATGGCTATGGAAAAACTGGGACCTGAAGAAATCTGCATCAGTCAATCTTCAATAGAGGTGTATAGATAAATGAAAGACTGCTCAGTCCTGTCCCAGCACCATCACGTCACGGCGGTGGACGTCATTCCCGAGAAAGTGGAGATGCTCTCCTGCAGAAAATCACCGATTCAGGATGAGTATATCGAGAAGTACTTGGCAGAGAAGCCGCTCGACCTCACCGCCACCCTTGACGGACGGAGAGCCTACGCTGATGCCGACTTCGTGGTCATTGCCGCCCCGACAAACTACGCCCCTTGCCTCGGCGACGTGCACCGGATGGTTGGCACACGCGACATCTTCTTCCGCGACTGATGGAAAAGTTTTGTCAGAAGTGGTTTTTTATTCCGCTCCGAATGACTTACCTTTGCAGAAAAATTAAATACTAAAAACACGAACTGTTATGGCTATAGAATTTAAGAGCGGGCCGGTACTGACAGGGGAATCGGCCAGAAGGTTCCAAGAACGACTGGAGATGGTGGACAGACTTCCGGAGAAAGGACTGCCGGAAGGTTTCTATCAAGATTTGGAGGAATGCATTGAGAGATCAAGAAAATTTGTGAGGGAGCATGAGGCGTTGGGATTTCAAGCTGTCTGAACTGTGCGAGCATGTCCGGCTGCCGCAAGGTCAACTGCTGGAGGATTTCACATGCGGAGACACAGATATCGATGATTTCTTCCGAAAGGAATCATTACTGTATGAAAAAGAACTTTTAAGCAAGTCTTACTGTTTTTTTGACAATAAAAAGAATTGCATCATCTGTGCATTTTCCTTGTCAAACGACAGTATCAAGACACCTTTATTGACAAAATCTGCAAGGAACAGACTGCAGAGGAATATTCCGAACGAAAAACGGACCCGCACATATCCAGCCGTCCTGCTGGGACAGCTTGGCGTCAATGCCAACTACCGCAATATGTCGATTGACTCACAGACGATAGAGTATCTGAAAACATGGTTGACACACAGCAGCAATAAGACGGGCTGTCGTTTCATCCTTGTGGACTCGCTCAACAATCCGCGGACAATCAATTTTTACGAAAGAAACGGCTTTATTCCACTCTACTCGTCCGAGCAGGAAGAGCGCGAGGCTTTCATGCTGCCTTCCAGCGTATCGCTCAGGACGCGGATGATGTACTGTGACTTGAAGCTCTGGCTGCAGACTCGCTGATAAGCTTACAAATCTTACGCATATACATAGCTCTTTTCGGGAATTCTATGATAGAAAATGAGCGTAACTGATAAACATAAAATCTCATATTAGTTGTGAGTACTAAACATCTATCGTCGGTTATATAGTATTAGTGTTTCCGAGGTTAAAGATATAGGTCTGCATTTCTAAACTTATTTATTAAATGAGATACTACAGAGTCGCCGTAGCCGGCACCGGCTACGTGGGACTGAGCATTGCCACGCTCCTATAACAGCGGTCAATTTTAAAAAATCATATATGAACATCTTGGTAACCGGCGGCGCCGGCTTCATCGGCTCCAACCTGTGCGAGCACCTTCTGGAGGAGGGACACACGGTGCGCTGCCTCGACAACTTCGCGACAGGGCACATAGAGAACATCCTGCCGCTGTTTGAAAAACACCCGCAGAACTTTCAGCTGATAGTCGGCGACATCCGCAACATCGAGGACTGCCGGAAGGCCGTGGACGGCATGGAGTACGTGCTCCACGAGGCGGCCCTCGGCTCCGTTCCCCGCTCCATCAAGGACCCCATAACCACCAACGCCGTGAACATAGGCGGATTCCTCAACATGATAGTAGCCGCAAGGGACGCAGGAGTGAGACGCTTCGTCTTCGCAGCCAGCAGCTCCACCTACGGTGACAGCAAGACTTTGCCAAAGGTCGAGGACGTTATAGGCAGGCCCCTTTCACCCTATGCCATCACGAAGTACGTGGATGAGCTCTACGCCGACGTGTTCGCCCGCACCTACGGCACCGAGTACATCGGCCTGAGATACTTCAATGTCTTCGGTCGCCGCCAGGACCCCAACGGAGCGTACGCCGCAGTCATCCCTCTTTTCGTAAAGAAGTTCATGAACCATGAGGCCCCCACCATCAACGGAGACGGGGAATACAGCCGTGACTTCACCTACATCGACAATGTCATACAGATGAACATGCTCGCCCTTACGACCACGAATCCGGATGCCGTCAACCAGATCTACAACACTGCATACGGTGAGCGCACCACTCTCAACCAGCTCGTAACATATCTGAAAGAATACCTGTCGGAGTTCGACCCCGGAATCGCAAAGGTAGAGCCCGTCCACGGCCCCAACCGTGCCGGCGACATTCCACACTCCCTCGCCAATGTCGATAAGGCCCGCAGGCTCCTCGGCTACGATCCCAAGTTCAGCATGAAGCAGGGACTCAGGGAAGCTGTAAAGTGGTACTGGGAGAATTTGTAGGGTTGGGGGGTGACTGGTACGATGATAACCCCTTATATAAAATTAAGCAACAAAGAAAAATCGGTATAAGTAGAATTTTAACTTAATAATGTCAGTATTTACATTAATCAGGCAAGACCTTTACAGGTACACCGGGGGGGGAAGATTCCTAAAATCTTACCTTATGATTCCGGGTTTTAAATACACTTTGTTCCTTCGTTTAGTTCAAAGCGCGGGAAAAATAAAGTATTTATTGCCTTTCGCCTTGCTGTTCAAGATGAAACTGTTATTGATGCAAAGACATTATGGCATACAGATACCGTGGAATACCAAAATCGGAAAGGGCTTTTATATCGGGCATTACGGCACTATCGTAGTCAATGGTGGTACTATAATAGGCGACAATGTCAATATATCGCAGGGCGTGACTTTGGGGCAGGCGAACAGGGGCAAACATAAAGGATGCCCTGTCATCGGAAACGAGGTATATATAGGCCCCGGTGCCAAAATAGTAGGAAATGTAACGATAGGCAACAATGTGGCAATAGGGGCAAATGCGGTTGTGACAAGCGACATTCCGAACAATGCCTGCGTTGGTGGCGTTCCTGCGAAAATAATATCCATGAACGGTGCAGAAGGGTATGTGAATAGGAAAGTGCAATAATAATTAGCATTAAAAATAAACAAAAATATAATCACTATGAATAAGGAAATTAAAATTTGTGTTATAGGCCTCGGATATGTGGGACTTCCGCTTGCCCGTCTGTTTTCAACAAAGTACAAAACTGTAGGATTCGACATGAATCCGGAGAGGGTGGCCGCCTTGATGGCAGGCCATGACGCAACTCTGGAAGTGTCCGACGAGCTTCTCCAGAGCGCGATAAAGGATCATGGATTCGTCTGCACGGCCAACATCGACGACATACGCGACTGCAATTTCTATGTCGTTGCGGTCCCTACTCCGGTGGACGAGAACAACAATCCTGACCTTACGCCGCTTTACGGAGCAAGCACGACGGTCGGGAAGGTGATTTCGAAAGGCGACATAGTGGTTTATGAGTCCACTGTATATCCTGGTGTTACCGAGGATGAATGCATACCTGTGGTCGAAAAGGTCTCAGGAATGAAATACAATGTCGATTTCTTCGCGGGCTACAGCCCTGAGAGGATCAATCCGGGCGACAAGCTGCATACGGTCGAAAAAATCAAGAAAGTGACATCAGGCTCTACGCCTGAAATAGGCGAATTGGTGAACGAGGTCTACAGCTCGGTAATCGTGGCCGGAACTCATCTTGCTCCGAGCATAAAGGTGGCCGAAGCCGCAAAAGTAATCGAGAACTCGCAGAGGGACATCAACATCGCGTTCGTCAATGAACTGTCCAAGATATTCAACAAACTTGGAATCGATACGCAGGACGTTCTCGAAGCGGCTTCCACGAAATGGAACTTCCTGCCGTTCAAGCCCGGCCTGGTCGGCGGCCACTGCATCGGCGTGGACCCCTACTACCTGGCCCAGTGCGCCCAGAGGCACGGCTACAACCCCGAGATCATCCTCGCAGGCCGCCGCATGAACGACGGAATGGGCGAGTACGTCGCCACCGAGACAGTAAAGCTGATGCTCAAGAAAGGACTGCAGGTACTTGACTCCCACATCCTCATCCTCGGATTCACATTCAAGGAGAACTGCCCGGACGTGCGCAACACCAAGGTCATAGACATCTACAGGGCTCTGAAGGAGTACAATGTCAACGTCACTGTATACGACCCCTGGGCCAATCCGGACATAGTAAGGCACGAGTACGGCATCGAAGTCACCAACGAACTGCCCGCAGACAAGTTCGACACAGCCATCCTCGCCGTCGCCCACAGGAAGTTCGAGACACTGGATGTCCGTTCGCTTCTGGAAGACCGGCATGTGATTTTCGACGTCAAGGCGTTTCTTGACAGAAAGATTATTGACGGAAGACTGTAGGCCATTTCTTTTCGGAGAAAACTGCATTTCTATCAGATATATTTCATAACTTTGCCTCAAAATACACTGGTACGATGAGCTTAGGATTGACTGTGAACAAGAAGAAGAACGGAATGCTTCTGGAGTATATCGCCAAGAGCATTCCTGGTGTGAATTTGAGAAAACTGCTCAAGCTGTTGTATCTCATAGATGAAAAATCCATGCGGCAGAGGTGCATTCCAGTTACATGGTTTGATTATTTTGCCTGGGCAAAAGGTCCGGTCGCACCAGAGGTATACAATATAAAGCAAGGAGAATTTAAAGAGTTTGTATCATGCGTCCGGAATGCAGACGGGAAATTCATAGTGCTCCCGGTATCGTCAGATGCAGATAAACCGGAATCAGCGTTCATGGACTTATTCAGTCCATATGAACTTAACATAATCGACAGCATAATAAAGCAATATGGTGACCGGTCCGCCGACGAGCTTACAGAACTTACTCACGAGCACGATTCTCTGTGGGCAAGGACTGTAAAAAGTCACCACATCAAGTTCGACAAGGCGAAAACATCCGATGTACCTGTTCTTCTTCAGGAGATTAATGGTGATAACGAAGAGAGAGCGAGCATCTATGAAGATGCTCTGTGGAATATGAAGTTTCAGGAACATCTGGACCGCCATGCTTAATTTCAACCCGGGCGAGATAATATACGGATATGTAAGCAGCATAAAGCCGCCTAAATACAAATATCTGATCGTGCTGCACCGTGACGAGGAACTGAGCATAGTCGCTTGCTTTACGACATCACAGCCCAGAGCCGGCATCTCTACAGATGAATCCACTCATGGCCCAATACGAAAAAACGGAGACTGCCTGTCATACGTTTTTCAAGCAGGTAGAGCTATCGGGTGCAATCCTGCGACAAGGGAGCGTTTCTCTTTTCCTCTTAAGACCACAGTGACATTTGATTACGGTGTCATAGAAGGCCCTATAGAGAGATTCCGCTCCATGTTTAACGATGCGCGGACAGTATGTATCCTGGACAAAGAAGAGTTCATGAACCTGCTGTACGCGATGTATCAAAGTTCGCATTCATCATTACGGCATAAGCAGGTACTCGAGAGGATACTGGAAAACAATCAGTAAATAAACATACTCCAAATCTGATTTTACTCCATAGACAAGTTCGGAAAGGACTTGTTCAGATATTGCTATTACGGCTTTCCGCGAGGTGAGTATGTGTTTATCTAATAAAAAAAAAGTAGAACACTTTATGAAAATAGCCATACATCATTCCCCAGGATCTTTTTCTGACAGGTGGATTGAATATTGTAAAGCGAGAGCCATTCCATATAAAATAGTTAATGCTTATCGTTCCGATATAGTGCAGCAAGTCGAAGACTGCGATGCTTTCATGTGGCATCATCATCACGGAAATTACAAAGACACATTGTTTGCCAAGCAGCTCTTATATTCATTACAGACTGCAGGGAAGAAAGTATTTCCTGATTTCAATACTGGATGGCATTTCGATGATAAGGTAGGGCAAAAATATTTATTGGAGGCCATAGGAGCTCCACTGGTCCCGTCTTATGTATTTTATACAAAAAAAGAGGCTCTTGACTGGATAGAGAAAACGACCTTTCCGAAAGTATTCAAATTGCGCGGAGGAGCGGGGGCTTCCAATGTGAAGCTTGTGAGAACGAAAAACGATGCGCGGAAATTTGTCAATAGAGCCTTCGGAAAAGGCTTTCCCCAATTCGGAAAGATGACATATCTAAGAGAGAGATATAAAAAGTGGCGAAACGGCAAGGATTCATTCATAGGAGTATGCAAAGGGTTTTATAGGTTGATTGTCCCAACTGAATTTTCAAAAATGCACAGCAGGGAAAAAGGATATGCATATTTTCAGGATTTTGTACCGGATAATGAGACGGATTTTAGGGTAAAGGTGTTACATGGAAGATGTTGGGGTTTTCAAAGAAAAGTCCGCAAAGGAGATTTCAGAGCTTCCGGTAGTGGGGATTTGATTTTTGACAATTCACAACTTCCTATAGAAATGGTAAAAATAGCGTTGACCACAGCGCAAAAGCTCTCATTGCAATCTGTAGCTTTTGATTTTATAATAGATAAAGCAAACCATAAGTTTCTTATAGTGGAGATGAGTTATGGTTTTGGGTTTGATAAAGGAGAAACCGAACATGGTTATTGGGATACAAGCTTGAACTTTCATACTGAAAAGTTTAATCCTTTTGGATGGATGGTGGATGATGTTATAAATGATGATTTATATGTTCGTCTATAGAAAAGGATAAATGCATGTTTGTATGCATTGCCGTTTTGTGGCATGTTCATGGTTCTACACATGAAATTTGGGGTTGTATTTTTAATTATTTGTAGACTTTATAAGGGTAAAATGCCGTATTGAGGAAATATAATGGTGTACAATAAAATCAAGCAGGATGAAGATTAACTTATTGACGATGCATTATTCACTTAGTTGCGGGGCTGTTATGCAAACATACGCGACTTGTGTTATTTTGAAAAAACTTGGCTGTGATGTTACAATAATTAATTTTAAGAATCCGATAGAATTAAAAAGGAAAAAAAGCATTAAATTTTGGTTAGTCCATGGTGTTACAAAAATTAAATTTGACATGTTCAGAAAAAGATATTTTCCTGAACGAACTCGTGAAATATTCAGAATAAATTATAATGATTTACCTATAGCTGATATTTATATTTCAGGCAGCGATCAAATATGGAATCCGAAATTATTGGAGGAAAGAATATATGCATATATGTTTGATTTTTTACCAGATAGTGTAAAAAGGATATCTTTTGCATCGAGTTTTGGAGTGAATTCATGGCGTGATTATTCAGAATACACATCTAAGGTCAAAAATCTTTTGAGTAAATTCGATTCGCTTTCTGTGAGGGAAGACAGCGGAGTGAAAATTTGCAATGAGGTATTCGGATTAAATACAACGCAGATATTAGATCCTACTTTGGTGTTAGATGATTATTCCAATTTAGTAGGGAATATAAAAGAATTAAATCAGATAGTATGTTTCAAGTTGGTATATGATGAGGATTTTTTGGATACAGTATCGCTATTGAAAAAAGAAATAAATTTGAAAACTACCTTGTTGTACGCCAGTTATCCACATAAGAATTTTGACAGGAATGTTATGTTCTGTTCTCCGGTAAAGTGGTTAAAGACGATAGCGTCTGCAAGATATGTGGTTACAGATTCGTTTCATGGCTTGGCCTTTTCATTGTTGTTTAAGAGAAATTTTATTGTTTTGGGAGGATTGAAGGATAGAAATACTAGGTTGCTGTCTTTGTTAAGATTGGTAGGCCTAGAGGACAGATATGTTCAAGATTTTGCTGATTTTATTAAAAGGAAAGACGATCTGTTGCATAAAAAAATAGATTATGAAAAAGTAGATAGAGTCCTTTCAAAGGAAAGGGAAAAAACATACGCTTATCTAAGGGATGCGTTGTTTTCAAAATGACTTGTAATAATGATGCAAGATTATAGCAACGCAAATAAGCGAGTTGTAAAGAATACGATTTTGCTTTATTTAAGGATGATAGTTTCGACTATCGTTTCCCTATATACTGCGCGTATTGTTTTAGGAGCGTTGGGCGCGGAGGATTACGGTATATATAATGTTGTAGCTGGATTTGTTACACTACTGGCTTTTGTAAATGGATCTATGGTTTCGGCAACGAGAAGATACATGACGATAGCCATAGCAAATAATGATCTTGAAAACAGAAAATTGACTTTTAGCACCAGTTTTTACGTTCATTTAGGTATAGCCATCTTGGTTACTATCCTGGCTTCAACAGTCGGGTATTATTTCTTAGAATATGAAATGAACATTCCAATAGAAAGAAAAGGTGCGGCGAATTGGGTTTTTGTTACCTCCATGTTGAGCGTATTGGCATTATGCGTGACCGTTCCGCATAATGCTTTGGTTGTGGCATACGAAAAGATGGGAACATTCGCATTTTTATCCATAGTGGAAGTCTTTCTAAAATTGTTAATAGCAGTGCTGATTGCGAAAACGCATATAGACAAATTAATTCTTTATTCTATGCTGCTATGTGCTGTTTCAGTCTTGGTTAGATTACTGTATGTTATATATTGCCACATTAAGTTCGAGGATGTTTCTTATGTCTTTTTCAAGGATAATGTAAGATTAGTCAAAAAAATGCTTTCATTTGCAGGCTGGAACGTCTTTTCATCGGCATCAATTGCAGCCTACAATCAAGGTGTTAATTTATTGTTGAATATATTTTTCACTCCAGTAGTGAATGCAGCAAGAGGCATTGCCATGCAGGTGCAAGGCGCAATAAGTTTATTGGCAATTAATTTTCAGCAAGCAGTAAATCCTCAAATAACAAAAAGTTACGCTATTTCTGATTTCCATAGGACTCAAAAATTAGTTTTTATAAGTATTAAAGGATCGTATCTTTTAATATTTCTGATTTTATGCCCTATAATTATTGAAACATCTTCAATATTGGATTTTTGGTTAGGCGATGTCCCAGAGTACACTGTGGCTTTTGTCAGATATACATTATGCATAGTTCTGCTTGACACCGTTACAAATCCGTTAACGACGGCAGTGCTTGCAAAAGGTGAAATACGAAAATATCAGTTAATGACAGGGATAATACAGCTGATGGTCGTGCCGATATCCTATATTGTATTGAAATTTTGTGCACCTCCAACAAGTGTTTATATCGTGAATTTAGTAATAGTGATTGCATTGGGATATTATAAAATTTATAAAACATTTTCTTTGCTGCATTTTGACAAATCGGCATTTATAAAAATTGTATTGATGCCAATCAGTATGGTTACTGTTGTTACCGTTGTGGCTTATGCTTGTGCTTCGTCTTTTATTTCTGCAAATCCGATATGGAATATGATAGTCATTGCTGTCTGTTCAATACTTGCTATTGTCTGTTTTGGGTTTTCGGCAAATGAAAGAAAGTACTTGTTAAAATTAATTTTAAAGAAGGTAAAATGAAACCAAGAATTTGTGTGACAACATATGTATATGGTGATAGATATCAATTGTATATACCTATTGCTGTTTGGTCAATAAAAAAGATGTATCCCGAATATGATGTCATGATTTTTTTGCATGGTAAGTTGAATATAGAGTTAAAAGAAATTCTAATCAAGTTAGACTTATATGAAAAAATCAAAATATTAGAAAATGTGTTTAGCGATTGCCCCAATATGAGTCCTTACAAGGCACAGGCTCTTAGATGGGTGTTGTGGGATGATTCGTTTACATCATACGACTATATTTATTTTATAGATATAGATATGTTTTATATCAAAGAGCCGGTACCACTACACGAGCAGCATGAATTTCATATGAAGAGAACAGGTTTACCGTTTGATAATATGCGGAGGATAGTAGTTGTTAGGGAATTTTCATTGAAACGACAAATATTAAGACTTGCAGTACTTATAAAGAGGCATAAAATTAAATATATAGTACGGTATTTTATTAATTTCAGAAAAGATATATATAAATTATCGGGATTACATTTTGTGAAAGTTAAGGAGTATTATCAAGTTTTTACAAAAAATAAAATATTATACTATCGCAATCTTATTTATGATGGTTCATATGTGAAATTCGGAGAAAATGACGAGGCGTATTTGTATTATATTATGAAAGATTTGAACTTTGATGTTGATAGGCTGGCAGCTCAAAATTTCAAAAATCCATACGAACACACTGATTTTCGAAATTATACCAAAGATTTGTTTAGGCCTACTCATGGAATACATATGGGCGATTATAGGGATGGGTATTCTATGGATAGGATTAAATTAATTCTCAAAACTCCTGCACAACAGTACTACAAGAACTATATCGAAAGTGTCTTGTTAGAAGATAAAGAATTTGTAAATTTTTTAAACGTATTGCCAAAATACATTAATAAATATTTTCAAAGGTATTTTCAATTAAGTGGCATAATGACTTTTAAGTAATTATGAACGATTCTGGATTGTTGTATATTGCGTTAATGTCATACATATTATACAGCTTGCAAGGCATAGTATACACCTCAGGTTCTATCCTCTCGCAGTTGCTGTTATTTGTATGCCTATTGATAGGGGTGTATTGTTGGGTAAGGTCATTAGCTGTATATTCTAAAACTACATTGTTTGTTTCCTTTTTTATAGTTTTAAATGTTATAGGTTATATTTTGTACGATGGTTTATATGAATCATTGGCTTTTGGTCACTTAAAAGGGATATTGTCTTGCTTTTTACCATTTTTTATTGGATTCCATTATACTTCTGAAAACAAAATCGATGATAACGTTTTTAGATACTTATTTTATATATTGCTAATTATTAGTGTGTTAAATTTTTATCGATTGGAGGCAATGCTATTGTTAGATAGTAATTCAGAAAATGTTGTGAATAATATTTCTTACTCATTTGTCAGATTAATTCCTTTGATGTTTTTTCTTCCGAATAAGAATCTTTTAAGAATGTTATCTGTTTTACTAGTTTCTTTGTTTATTATAGCTGGAACAAAAAGAGGGGCTATTGTTACTGGTTTTATAGGAATTGTTATGTATCTATTATATTTAATTAAAGAAGATAAGTCTGGTAAAAAAGGTTTGAAGAATTTCATAATTTTCGGTTTTGTAATTTTCCTTGTTATTTTTCTGATTCATAATGTGGAGAATAATGAATTTTTACTGAGCCGATTTAATAGCGGACGACTAAGCGGAAGGGAGGAAATATATCCAATGATATTTAATTATTGGTATTTTACAGATAACATATTTAATTTACTATTTGGTTTTGGATTTATTGCTTCTATGGATATTACAAGAAGCTTCTTGGCTCATAATGATTGGCTGGAAGTATTGTCAAATTTTGGGATTTTGGGCGTGTTTGTTTATGGTGCATTGATATGTTCAATGTATCTAAGTATAAAAAATATCCCCTATAAAAGAGAATTGTATGCATCAAGGACAATAATTTTATTATGGATGGCAACAACAATATTTTCTACTTGGTATAATTCCATAGATGTATTTCCACCTATGTTTTTAATGGGGCATTTAGTGGCTTTTGCCAGTTATAATCATCAAGTTGTTAAAAAATAAACCATCCAAATTTGTGATTTTTATGAAGGTTTTATTTCTTTCCCCGAACCTCGGCAGAGAGGGAGGTGGTGCCGAAAGGCAGATTGTTACCGTAGGCTGTCTTCTGAAAGATGCGGGATTCGATGTTGAATACTTGTACTATGCAGACGGGGATTTTTATGCGCCAATTCTTGAGGAGAAGCAGATTCCGATAAAGTGCAAGTTGTTGCCTAATTATTTGAAACGGATGTTCTATGTGAGGAAGTTCATACGTAAGGGAAATTACGATGCGGTAATATCCTTTTTGGAAACTCCTAATTTCCTTAACAATTTTGCTGCAGTCGGTGGGAAAAGTTGGAAAGTTATTACAGGTGAACGGAGTGCTCAGAAGCGGACATTTCTGTCCAGAAAAGGAAAGATATTTTGCTGGTTTCAGCGATATGCTGATTATATAGTCTGCAATTCCGATAATGCAAAGAAATTATGGATAACGTATTATCCGCAGTACGAAAATAAGCTTGTGACAATCTACAACAATGTTACCCTGCGGTCTGTATCGTCATCATATATACCTAAAAGAGATGGGCGTGTTCATATTGTGGTTGCTGCATCCTACCAAAATGTAAAGAATGCCATTGGGCTTGTCAATGCATTGGCATTGTTAAATGAACAGGAACGGGGAAAGATCCATGTCGATTGGTATGGAAAAAAAGTTATCGCGACAACAGGAACGAAGGAATACGATGACGCTTGCAATGCTATAGAAAAAAACGGATTGCAGGATGTGATTACATTGCACGAAGGAACTACAGAAATACATGACAGAATGAATGAGGCTGATGCTGTAGGGTTGTTCAGCAAATATGAAGGACTTCCCAATGCTATATGCGAAGGAATGATGTTGGGGAAGCCCATAGTTATGACACGAGTCTCCGATTACGCGACTTTGGTCGATGACTCTAACGGATTCCTATGTGATTGGGATAGTTCTGAAACAATCAAGAATGCATTGTTAAGATTGATCAATTTGCGTAAAGATGAGTTATTGGAAAAAGGGAAAAATTCAAAAATAAGAGCAGAAAGATTATTCTCGCAGGAAAGAATAATCAAACAATGGACGGATTTTATCAAGAAATGAGATACTTTTGGCTATTTTTATACATTCTTTTTCTGAAGCATCTGCCGGCAACTGATAATGGTTATCCGGTTTCAATGATTATAAAAAAGATGCGTTCGTCTGTCGGAAAGCATCTTTTCGACAGGTGCGGTACGAATATAAATATAGAAAAAGGAGCAGATTTCGGCAGTGGCAAAGGGATATCAATAGGAGACAATTCTGGATTGGGAATCAATTGCAAGGTAAGAGGACCTCTTGAAATCGGGGCCAATGTAATGATGGGACCGGATGTTGTAATAATGACCAATTCTCATAATTTCGACAGAACCGATATTCCAATGAATCTTCAAGGAAGTGCTCCTCCTAAAAAAGTTACTATTGGTAATGATGTCTGGATAGGAACCAAAGTTATAATATTACCAGGCGTAACTATAGGAAATGGTGCGATATTAGGTGCCGGAGCGGTAGTGACTAAGGATGTTCCGGATATGGCTATTGTAGGGGGAGTTCCAGCAAAATTAATTAGGAGTAGAAAATAAAAAGTTATGGACTATTCGAATTGGACAGTGTATAAGCGTGGAGTCATTTCCAAACGGTCTCCTCACGTGGATTTAGGAGAAGTACGAGCAAGGGAATTGTTTGCGCATTTTCCAAGTGGAGCTTATATCCGTTATATTTCGGATTTTGACAAAGCAAAAGATGACATATTCTATTATGTCATAAAGGACGGGGAATTCTCGATGGAAACCATTCCCTCAAAAACGCGCAATATGGTTAGGCGTTGTATGAAAGGTCTTTCCATTAAGCGTGTTGATGTTCAGGAGATTATTAATAAGGGAGGGTATGATGTCGAGTTGTCTGAGCATAGAAGATTCGAGCGTAAAGGCTTTGCTTCAAAGGTGAGGAACAAAGAGCAATGGGAGAAAGGCATGAAAGACGCGCAGGCGAACGGACAGGAATTTTGGGGTGCATTTTGCGATGGCATTGTTGCCGCGTATGCAGTTACACGTGTCAAAGACGGCATGGTTGATCTGGTCACTTGGAAATGCGACTATGAGAGATTTAATAATATGTATCCGTCTTACGGCCTTGTGTACGTAATGACAGAATACTATTTGAAGCAGCCCGGGATAAGGTATGTGAATGACGGGAACAAATCATTTACAGAACACTCTGAGGTTCAAGAAATGTTAATCAGCAAGTTCGGGTATAGAAAGGCATATTCCAATTTGCATGTGATTTTTAAATGGTGGCTTAAAATAATAATTGTTTTATTATCACCGTTTGAAAAATATATCAAGAATAATGTTTTGTTGTCCTTTATAAGAATGTATAAGTGGTCGGTATGAAAAGAGTACTGATAGTAGGAGCTTATGGGTATTTCGGCAACCATCTTGACGGACAGACCGTTAAGACGAGAAATGTCCATAAGCTGGTCGAAGAACGTTTTGACGGAAAGGTATGCGGCTTCGATACTTTGAAAGTAAGACGAAACCCGTTATTGCTGTTTGTACTTTTATGGCAGCTAATTAGATGCCATACGCTCATTCTTGTTCCGTGCCTTAACAATCTGACATATGTTTTTCCGATTACCTACTATTTGTCGAAAATTTTCAGATACGATATAATCGAGATATGCATAGGAGGATGGCAGGTAGAATATTTCAAAGGCAACGAACGCTTTAAGCCTCACAAACTCACGATGGATTTGAGCAAAAAGATTAAAGTGATCTTTCCTGAGATGAAAGACGTAGACAGGAGGCTCAAATCCGAACTCGGATTCAAGAACTCAGAATATTTTCCAAATTTCAGGTTTTTTGATCTCGATATGCCATTGGATAGGAACCGCTCAAATGAATTCCGTCTGGTTTTCATGGCGAGGGTCAACAAGAAAAAAGGATATGATACGATTTTCGAATTTGCCAATCACATAAGAGGACTATTCAATGACATCAAAATCGATTTCTTCGGGCCTATAGAGAATGATGACAGGGAGGAATTTATGTCTTTGGTCGATTCGAATAGGGACATTGTCTCTTATAAAGGCGTATTACAGCCGGAAAATATCCATAAGACATTATGTATGTATGATCTGATGTTGTTCCCTACCACCTATTATACCGAAGGTTTCCCCGGCAGCATACTCGATGCATATATTTCAGGCATTCCTGTAATTGCAACGGAATGGATGCATTCGCATGAATTCATAGATGACGGGCATACCGGATATATAGTCCCTTTCGGAAATTGCCAAGAAGAGTTTGAAAGAAGGATATTGGAATTATATAGAGACCGGGAAAAGTTGAATTGCATGAAGCATGCCGCGCATGAAAAATGTAAATCGTATTCAGCAGATGCGGCTTGGAACGTGCTCTCAAAATATTTATAGTCAATGCTTAGAATCACAGGCGACATAAATTTCACTGACGGTTTCTTCGATACGGGATTCGGTGTCGGTTCTTCGATAAAAAGCGGAGCGGATCCGTTTGCAAATATTGAACGCAAAGATTCGGATTTCTGGTTCGGTAATTTCGAATGCGTATGTTCTTCTGTTTCCGACAAAAAAGGGATTTACAGGAGACAATTCATAATTTCTCCTGATGACATGTCCCATATCCGGCACTTCGACCTTTACGGGGTGGCCAATAACCATGTTATGCAGCATGGATGCGCAGCCTATGAAAATATGCTGGAGTACTTGAAGCAAAGAGGATGCATGTACGTCGGAA
Organism: uncultured Bacteroidales bacterium; assembly: GCA_944322575.1. Lineage (GTDB taxonomy): Bacteria > Bacteroidota > Bacteroidia > Bacteroidales > UBA932 > Coprenecus. Next base: position 16,871 of record CALUPK010000078.1, read on the forward strand.
GCAAGGACCGAAAATCCGTGGTGATTGAGCATCAGGGCAAAATGATAGGAATAATCGCATTCAGCCTCCGTCCGGAAAACTTCTCAGAAATGCCGTTATACTGGTCCATGCCTGAATATTCCGAAATCGAAGACGAGATTGAAAAACTATCGGGATGCGATTTCCGGATTGCATACGTGCATTGGGGTTACGAATTTATAAATTACCCTTACATAGATCAGAAGAACCTCGCCCATCTGATGATAGACAAAGGCGCGGATATAATCATAGGCATGCATCCGCATGTGTTGCAAGGGTTCGAGGTGTACAAAGGCAAATATATTTTTTATTCATTGGGGAACTTCGTGTTTAACATGCCGTGGACACCGACTAAATATGCAGCTATCGTGAATGTGGATTTTAGTGGCGACTATCCTGAGATTTCATGGGACTACACAAGAATAGGAATTGATTTTTTCCCGCGCCTCTTGGAAGAAAAACAAGTTCCTGAAGAATTCTGTTTTAATTATCTTAACACATTAGTCCAAAAGACAGATGAGAACGAGTGTTATTATTCCAATGTCTTTGCCCGCATGAAAAGGTATCGTAGATCGAATTATTTGGACATATTGTACAATATCCCCAAATTCAAACTCTCTGATTTATATTCTATACTAAGAGATTTTACGAATAGAATTATCAAATAATAAATAAGATGAATATATCGACAAACAAAACATTGTCTGTCATATTGGCTCCTGTAATTAAATTTTGCGAATATTTGGGTAATCACCATCCTGTTCTATTGGTAAAAATCAGGTATTTCGCTAAATTTAAAAAAATGCCGAATTTGAAAATTCCGCAGGACCTGAATGAAAAAATCCTATGGTTAAAATTGTTCTCGGATACAACCAAATGGACGGAATTGGCTGATAAATATAAAGTGCGTGAATATGTTGAGGGTCTAGGCTTAGGAAAATATTTGGTCAAGCTGTACGGACATTGGACAGATGTAAAGGATATAAATTTCAATGAGTTGCCTAATTCTCTTATTTTCAAAGTCAATAACGGAGATGGAAAAGGAACTAATTATATCGTGAGAGATTTAAAAAAGGAAGATAAAAGGGATTTATGTATTCTCTTTGAGAAATGGCTAAATAGAAAAAATATTGGAGCTTTATCAGCTGAGCCTCAATATAAAAATATGATACCTTGCATAATTGCGGAAGAATTGTTACCGATTCCCAATGGGTACAGTTCTCTCGTTGATTATAAGATTTGGTGTATTAATGGTGAGGCGAAGTATATATGGACATGTTGCGATAGGGACGAAGATGGTGGCGGCGCCGATGTGATGACTTATGACCTTGACTGGAACCCGCATCCTGAATTTTCAGTTTTCACATCTGAATATCGTAAAGGTAGGATCTTGCCTAAGCCCGATAATTTGGATGAAATGTTGGATTTAGCAGAAAAATTGTCAAATGGTTTTCCGCAATTGAGAGTGGATCTTTATAATATTAATGGTAAAATATATTTTGGAGAACTAACTTTCACTTCTCAAGGAGGTATGATGGATTTCTATACTAAAGACTTTTTAACCGAATTAGGAAAAGACATAAAATTGCCCAATAGAAAATAATAATATGATTTCTGTCATTTGCCCGATATACAATGAAGAGAAGTATATCGAGAAGTGCATAGACTCTATTCTGCGGCAGGACTATCCCAAGGAAGATATGGAAGTTCTGCTTGTGGATGGAATGAGTACGGACAAGACCAGGGAGATAGTACTGTCATATTGTGCTGACTATTCCTTTATCCGCTTGCTTGACAACCCACGGAAAATAGTTCCTTATGCAATGAATATAGGGATACAGGCGGCAAAAGGAGATATTGTCATACGGTTAGACGCTCATGCAATATACCCGGATAATTATTTTTCAGAACTTGTCGCAAAGCTTTATGAACTCCATGCCGATAATGTGGGCGCTGTCTGCAGAACACTTCCGGCAGATGATTCGCCTAAATGCAAGGCTATTGCTGCTGCATTGAGCAGTCCGTTCGGTATGGGAAACTCATATTTCCGAATAGGTGCGAAGGAAATCATGCAGGTGGATACTGTTCCGTTCGGATGTTATCGAAAGGAAGTATTCGACAAAATAGGTCTTTATGATACAGATTTGATACGCAACCAGGATGATGAGCTCAACGCACGTTTGGTCAAGCATGGCGGAAAGATTTACCTGCTGCCGTATCTTATTGTAGATTATTTTGCACGCAATACGATTAAGAAAACAGGGAAAATGTTCTACCAGTATGGATTGTATAAACCGCTGGTAAACAAAAAACTCGGAAGTCCTGCTACTATAAGGCAATTTTTCCCCTTAGCTTTTGTTCTCGGGCTTATTTTCGGTTTGGCATTAAGTATCCTCAGTAAATATATCCTAATTGCATATCTGGCTGTCGTCGCCATGTATTTTTTACTTGCGCTGGTTTATAGCCTTAAATCCTATTCATCTATATCTCAGGTGATGTGGCAGATTATATCATATTTTACAGTGCATGTAAATTACGGTTGGGGATATTTAGTCGGAATTTATAAAATACTGACAAAGGCAAATTTTCAAGCGAAAGTCAATCGCTGATAAAATAAATCTTTAAACATGAGGAAAATTTCGTTTTCGCCTCCGGATATGACGGGGGCTGAGGCCGCTATGGTGGCTGAGGTGCTGGATTCCGGATGGATTACGACAGGACCTAAGACCAAAGAGTTCGAGCACATGATCTCCATGTGCTGCAACACGCAGAAATCCGTATGTCTCAATTCCGCTACAGCCTGTATGGAAATGGCCTTGAGAGTTCTCGGGGTAGGTCCCGGTGATGAGGTGATTGTTCCTGCTTACACATACACTGCCACAGCCAGTTCTGTATGTCATGTCGGGGCAATGCCTGTAATGGTGGATACGACTCCAGGCTCGTATGAGATGGATTATGATAAGGTCGCGGAAGCCATTACTGAAAGGACAAAGGTTGTGATGCCTGTTGACCTGGGTGGTGTAATCTGTGACTACGACAAAGTATTTCAAGCAGTTGAGTCAAGAAAGAGCCTTTTCAGACCGTCTAACGAGATTCAGAAAGTCTTCGGGAGAGTGATTGTGCTGGCAGATGCAGCGCATGCTTTCGGAGCCAAGCGGCATGGCAGGATGTGCGGAGAGATAGCTGACTTCACTTCATTCTCATTTCATGCAGTGAAAAACCTTACGACAGCAGAGGGCGGCGCATTGACATGGCGTTCACGCGAAGGTCTGGATGATGAGGCTGTCTATAAGCAACTGCAGCTGCTCTCACTGCACGGCCAGAGCAAGGACGCACTGGCCAAGACCCAGTTGGGCGCCTGGGAATATGACATCGTAGCTCCATATTACAAATGCAACATGACCGACATCATGGCCGGTATAGGGCTGGCACAGCTCAAACGCTATCCGGAATTGCTGTACAGACGCAGACAGATAGTAGGGCAATACAACGAGGCTCTCAAAGGATACAATGTACAGATTCTTGACCACTATGGCACTGACCACTCTTCGTCCGGACATCTGTACCTTGTGCGCCTGCTCGGGAAAGATGTGGATTACCGCAATGATGTCATCGTCAAGATGGCAGAACGCGGTATTGCATGCAATGTCCACTACAAGCCACTGCCGATGATGACGGCATATAAAGCCATGGGGTTTGATATCAAGGATTTCCCCAATGCGTACAATCAGTACCGCAACGAGATTACTCTCCCGCTGCATACACATCTTTCCGATGATGACGTGCAGTATGTTATGAAGAATTTTACTCAAATCATATCTGACCTGAAAAGGTGAAACGTATTTTTGACATCATTATGAGCGGACTGGGACTGGTATTCCTGAGTCCTGTTTTTTTGGCAATAGCCATATGGATCAAGTTTGATTCTCCAGGCCCCGTTTTCTACAGGCAGGTACGCGTAGGACGAAATAACAAAGATTTCAAGTTGTTCAAATTTCGCTCAATGCGTGTGGGCTCAGACAAAAAAGGACTCATAACAGTAGGAGGACATGATCCAAGAGTTACTCGCTCCGGATACTACATACGTAAATATAAACTGGATGAGTTGCCCCAGTTAATTAATGTCTTCTTGGGTGACATGAGTCTGGTCGGACCACGTCCTGAAGTCCGCAAATATGTTGATATGTACACAATGGAACAACTGCATGTACTGGATGTTCGTCCCGGAATCACTGATATGGCTTCAATATGCTACCGCAACGAGAATGAACTTCTTGCACAGGCTTCAGATCCTGAGATGTACTATCTGAATGTAGTCATGCCGGACAAACTGCGGATAAACCTCGAATATGTAAAATCACATACATTTTTTGGAGACTGTCGTCTTATTTTGAAGACATTCATAACTATAATAAAAGATTAATTTTTTAAATAAACTAACTAAATCAAACTGCAATGAAACGTTTTTATCTCGCGGCACTCGCTGCCGCGCTGCTGTCAGTCACCGCTCTGGCAGCGCAGGAGAAGGCAGACACCTCGGCTGTCGACCCCAAGCCCAGTTTCGCTGGTTTCGTGACCAACGGGTTCTGGGACAACTGGGAGATTTCCGTCAACGGAGGGGTAGGAGCGGCACTGTTCAACAAACGCAATCCCGGTCCTGCCGGAGACTATCTTGGCGGCTATGGCAACATTTCTGTCACCAAATGGCTTTATCCGGTGGTCGGACTCCGCGGGTCTCTTGACCTCGGAGCTTATCACAGTGTCAGTGACAACCTAATAAAAGAACGCTGGCCCTTCGCATCCCTTCACATGGACCTCATGATCAATCTGTCCAACTGGATTGGAGGCTACAAGGAACACCGCGTCTACTATGCTGTGCCTTTCATGGGTATGGGATATATGGCATCCAATGTACCGAGAACATTCAAGAACTTCCGTCAGAACTTCATCGTCTCCTACGGACTGCTGAACAAGTTCCGGGTATCTGACTGCATCGACCTCAATCTGGAGATTGGCGGTATAGTGGGCAAGAATGAGATCAGCCCGGCTAAAGTGAATGGTTCCGGTGCGTTTCTTACCACTGTCAATTCTTCTTTAGGTCTTACTTACCGCTTCGGCAAACGCGACTTCGAGCGCGGCGCCGCAGGCTATACCATGGACGACATCAATGCCCTGAAGGCCGAGGCCGCCAGAGCAGCAGAGCGGGCTCAGACCCAGAGTACTGCAAACGAGGATCTGAGCGACGAGCTCGCGCAGGCCGAGAAGGACGCCGCCGCAGCACAGCAGCGTGCCGACCAGGCTGAGAAGCAGCTCGCTGACGCTCAGGCTGAGCTCGAGGCCCTCAAGCAGCAGATGGCCCTCGACGCCGCTACTCCCGAGGAGACCATCTTCTTCGATTTCGAGGTATGGGGTCTCGACGCCGTGGACATGACCACCCTGAAGGAGCTCGCCAAGAAGATGCTGGCCGGTCCCAAGGACTATGTCTACACCATCACCGGCTACGCTGACTTCACCACTGGCGCACGCTCCAACAACATCGCTATCGCAGAGAAGCGTGCCCAGTCCGTTTACGACTACCTCGTAAGCCTCGGCGTGCCCGCCGCACAGCTCACCCATCAGGGTGCCGGTCCCGACGCCCAGCCGTTCACAGGCCGCGGCAACCAGTCCGTCACCATCAAGTAGAGGAATACAGATTTTAAGATTGTTATACCGAAGAGGCCGGCCGGATTCAGTTCCTGCCGGCCTTTTTTTTTAGATTCGTGATAATTACTTGAATATATTTGTTACCTTTGTGTTGAGTAAAAATACTAAGTATACTGAGTAAAATGTAATACTATGTATAAACGAGCAGAACACCAAGTAATTACAGACAGATTAAAAGAACCGCGGAAGTTCATCCAAGTGGTAATGGGCGCCCGTCAAGTAGGCAAGTCCACCGTAGTCAAGCAAGTGCTCCAAGATCTGGACATGCCTTATCAGTTCTTTTCTGCCGACAACGTTCCGGCCACTAAAAGTGCGTGGATTTCAGATTGCTGGGCAGCTGTGCGCAGCTTGATGGAGGAGCGGGAATGGGAGAGCATCATCCTTGTAATCGACGAGATACAGAAGATTGCCGACTGGAGTGAGGCGGTGAAAAAGGAATGGGACGATGATACGTTTCACGACCGCAATATCAAAGTATTGCTTTTAGGAAGCAGCCGTATATTGTTAGAGAAGGGGTTGTCCGAGTCCTTGGCAGGGCGTTTTGAAGAAATACGCATGAGCCACTGGAACTACCGAGAGATGCAGGAATGCTTCGGCTTTTCACTTGGCCAATACTTGTTCTATGGAGGCTATCCCGGTGCTGCTACTTTGATTGGCGATGAAGATCGTTTCGGGCAATACATCCAGTCGGCTATCATTGAAGCTACTATCAATAAAGACATTCTGATGGATACGCCGATCAGCAAGCCAGCCTTGCTTCGCCAGACCTTTGAGTTGGGTGCTGCCTATTCGGGGGAGCTGCTTTCCTTGAATAAAATGTTAGGTTCACTTCAAGATGCCGGAAACACGGTGACCTTGGCTGGATATATCAACCTGCTGGATGAAAGCGGATTGCTGCGTGGTCTTCAGAAATTCAGTACAGATATGGCCCGTAGACGCGCCAGCATCCCCAAATTTCAGGTGTACAACAATGCGTTGAAGATGGTGTATAGCCCGCTGACTTTTGAGCAGGCGATACTTGACCGTAAGTCATGGGGACGTATCTTTGAGTCGGGCATCGGGGCCTGGCTGGTAAGCCAAGCCTTCATACATCGTTTTGAAGTATTCTATTGGCGTGAACGGAATGATGAAGTGGACTTCGTACTGCGCAAGAAAGGTTCGGTGGTCGCCATCGAGGTGAAAAGCAATGGGGAGAAGCGGACGGAAGGGTTGGATAAGTTCCGTAAGCTATTCAACCCGCAAGCGGCATTTATTGTAGGTGATGGAGGCATCAGTGCAGAAGATTTTCTTTCGATGGATCTGAGAAAGCTGTTTTAAATTCGCTCAGAACAGCAGTTCCGCCTCCCCCGGCGCACACAGGTCGCAGATACCGCAGGGCCGGCACTGCTCCTGCCCGAAATAGGCGGAGAGGCGGCGGGAGCGGCAGGCGGACTGGGCGGCTGAACGGTCGCTGACCGGGGAGATGTAGGTGTACATGGCGTCGAGGCGCTCCTTGAAGAGGCGCTTGCGCTGCACGTAGTTCTTTTCTGACAGGTAGAGATTCTGAGGGGTAAGACGCTCTCCGGCAAAGCAGATGAGCGGGGAGCGGGCGCGGGGAATGTATCGGAGGACTCCTGAGCGGGAAAGATTCAGGAGCTTGAGCTTTACCACCCGGACAGGCTGCTGGATGACGCGGGCGATGTAGTCCTCGTCGATGGATACCATGTGGGAGAACAGGCCGGGATAGATGCGCATGAGGGCCTTGACGAAGGTATCTAAGGACGGGTCCCGGAGCTGGATGCGGTAGAGATCGTCGCGGTTGACAGTGAAGGTGATGCGGGTCGGGTTGTCTATCTCGTCGGTGACGCTCCAGTAACCGGCGGTCTCGATGTACTTGATGGCGTTGTAGGCTGTGGCGGCATTGAGCCGGTAGCGGCGGACGAACTCCATGAGGTTGAACTTATATACGGCTCCGGCCCCGTCCTCGTAGGCGATATCGAAGAACTTGTACATCTTCTGGTAGATGTCCGCTATGTAGTCTAAGCCGGGGAATGTGGTCTGGTATATGGCCTCGAGCCGCTTGAGGTCCGACTTGTTCCACAGCAGCACCGCCCATGAGCGCAGCCCGTCACGTCCGGCCCGGCCGGCCTCCTGGTAGTAGGACTCCACGGCCTCGGGCACGTCAAAGTGGCAGACGAACCGCACGTCCGGCTTGTCGATGCCCATGCCGAAGGCATTGGTGGCGGCGATTACGCGCAGCTCTCCCCTCTTCCACCGCTCCTGCACGGCGCTCCGCTCCTCCTTGCTCAGCCCCGCGTGATAGAACCCGGCATCCACCCCCTGCGACTGCAGGAATGCCGCGATGTCCCGCGTCGCCTTTCTCTCCCGGACATACACTATCCCCGTACCCTGCACGGCGCGGCAGACTGCAAGCAGGGCTCCGAACTTGTCTTCGGTCTTCCTTACTATATATGAGAGGTTGGGGCGCTCGAAGCCGGAGCAGATGATATTGTCCTTGGGAAAATGCAGTTTCTCCTCGATGTCCTTCGCAACTGACGGAGTGGCAGTGGCTGTCAGGGCGACCACCGGCACCCCGGGCAGCAGCTCCCGGATATCGGCTATCTGGAGGTAGTCCGGCCGGAAGTCGTAGCCCCACTGGGAGATGCAGTGCGCCTCGTCGACCACTAAGAAACTCACCTGCATCTTCTGCACCCTCTTCCGGAAAATCTCGGTGCGCAGGCGCTCGGGGGAGAGGTAGAGGAACTTGTAGTCGCCGTAGACGGCATTGTCGAGGGTGATGTCTATCTCCCTGCGGGTCATGCCGGAGTGGACGGCGAGGGCCTTGATGCCGCGGGCGCGGAGATTCTGTACCTGGTCCTTAATCAAGGAGATAAGCGGAGACACGACGATGGCTATGCCCTCCCGCATCATGGCCGGGAGCTGGAAGCACAGCGACTTTCCTCCTCCCGTCGGCAGGATGGCCAGCACGTCTTCTCCGGCTAAGGCGGAAGTGATTATATCTTCCTGCTTGGGACGGAATGACGTGTATCCCCAGTATTTTTTTAAAATTTCTAACACAATGACAAATATACACAATATTTTGGCAAAATATTTGCATACCGTGCGAGTGGACAATAATAATGTACGGATATTGATTATTTAAAATAAACTTAACAACGTAACACAATGGCTAAAATCGATTTAACCAAGTACGGTATCACCGGAACTCCCGAAATCATCTACAACCCCTCTTACGATGATCTCTTCAAGGCTGAGATGGATCCCTCTCTCACAGGTTATGAGAAAGGTCAGCTGACAGAGCTCGGTGCCGTAAACGTAATGACCGGTATCTACACCGGCCGCTCGCCTAAAGATAAATTTTTCGTAATGGACGAGACCTCCAAGGACACCGTATGGTGGACTTCGGACGCATACAAGAATGACAACAAGCCCGTGACCAAGGAGACCTGGAAAGTCCTCAAGGACCTCGCTTCCAAGGAGCTTTCCGGCAAGAAGCTCTACGTGATGGATACCTTCTGCGGCGCCAACGAGAACACCCGTCAGAAGATCCGCTTCATCATGGAGGTGGCATGGCAGGCACATTTCGTAAAGAACATGTTCATCCGCCCCACCGACGAGGAGCTGGCAAGCTACGGCGAGCCTGACTTCGTTGTCCTCAATGCCTCCAAGGCCAAGGTAGAGAACTATAAGGAGCTCGGTCTGAACTCCGAGACAGCGGTAGTCTTCAACCTCACCGAGAAGATGCAGGTAATCCTGAACACCTGGTACGGCGGTGAGATGAAGAAGGGTATGTTCTCCTACATGAACTACCTCCTCCCCCTGCGCGGCATCGCTTCCATGCACTGCTCCGCCAACTGCGGCGAGGACGGTGACACAGCCATCTTCTTCGGTCTCTCCGGTACAGGTAAGACCACCCTCTCCACAGATCCCAAGCGCCGCCTGATCGGTGACGACGAGCACGGCTGGGACGATGACGGTATCTTCAACTTCGAGGGCGGCTGCTACGCCAAGGTAATCAACCTCTCCAAGGAGAACGAGCCCGACATCTACAACGCCATCCGCCGTGACGCTCTCCTCGAAAACGTGACTGTGGACGCCAACGGCAAGATCGACTTCGCCGACAAGAGCGTAACTGAGAACACCCGCGTATCCTACCCTATCTACCATATCAAGAACATCGTCAAGCCTGTATCGAAGGCCGGCCACGCTTCCAAGGTCATCTTCCTGACCGCCGATGCGTTCGGAGTTCTTCCTCCCGTTTCCAAGCTGACCCCCGAGCAGACCAAATACTACTTCCTGAGCGGCTTCACCGCCAAGCTCGCCGGAACAGAGCGCGGTATCACCGAGCCCACCCCCACCTTCTCCGCTTGCTTCGGAGCTGCATTCCTCTCCCTGCATCCCACCAAGTACGGTGAGGAGCTCGTGAAGAGAATGGAGAAAGTAGGCGCCACCGCTTACCTCGTGAACACCGGCTGGAACGGTACCGGCAAGCGTATCTCCATCAAGGATACCCGCGCCATCATCGACCGCATCCTCGACGGCAGCATGGACAAGGCTGAGACCACAACCATCCCTTACTTCAACCTTGCCATCCCTACCAAGCTCGACCAGGTGGACACCCACATCCTCGATCCCCGCAACACCTACGCTACTCCTGAGGAGTGGGAGGTTAAGGCCAAGGATCTCGCCGGACGCTTCGTGAAGAACTTCGAGAAGTTCACCGGCAATGAGGCAGGCAAGGCACTCGTAGCCGCCGGTCCCAAGTTCTAATCGCGACAAAGTTTCTATTGTTTCATAAATCTTCAGGGACCGCCCTTCCTCGGAAAGGTGGTCCTTGTTTTTTCCCTTAACTGAAAATGAGACGCACGATGCATATCCTCCTTTACATCCTCGCCGCAGCAGCTGCCGCATTCCTTATTTTCCTGATTATTGCTGCCATCACCGACTACCGCCCGGCCGAAAAAGAAACGCTGCGGGACCTCTCGGGCCTTTCCACAGGTACTTCTGCGGAGGTCCTCCCCGACTCTCTCTCTATTCTCTGCTGGAATATCGGATACGGGGGCCTCGGGGACGACATGGACTTCTTCTACGACGGAGGCACGCAGGTGCGCACCTCGCGGGAAAGGACCCGGGCCAATATAGAAGGTATCATCTCTGAAATCCGCCGCCACAGCCCCGACGTCATCCTCCTCCAGGAGGTGGACGAATGCTCGAGGCGGACCTACCGCATCAACGAGGTGGAGATGCTGCGCGGAGCCTTCCCCGACTATCACATTTTCCTTGGGTACAATTACAAATCCTTCTTCGTCCCCATCCCCTTGAAGGCACCCATGGGACGGGTCGCGAGCGGAGTGGTCCTGATGTCCCGCATCGCCCCGGAGGAAGTGATCAGGTGGCAATACCCCTCCCGCTTCCCCTGGCCCGTGAGCATGTTCAATCTCAAGCGGTGCCTGCTCACAGCCACATTCCGTCTTGCGGACGGCAGCAGCATAGTCATAGGAAACACTCACAACACTGCATACGACACCGGCAGCATGCGCACTGCGGAGACAGGATTCCTCGGGGAGATGACCGGCAGGCTCCATTCTGAGGGCACGCCGTTTATTATCGGCGGTGACTGGAACCAGTTCCCGCCCGACTACGCCCCATCTGCCGCTGAAGCCTCCGACCCGCATTTTACCACTGTGGCCATCGACACATCCCTTCTCCGCGGTACCGGGCGCATCGTATGGGACCCCTCGGTCAAGACGCTCCGCCACCTCAATACTGTCTACGGCCCTGAATCGGTACTTACGGTCACAGACTATTTCTACATGTCCCACGACATCAAGGTGGATACCGTGAATGTCTATGACTTGCGGTTCCGCTATTCAGACCATCAGCCGGTAATGCTCAAGGTGAGACTCTGAGCACTGCCGGCTGATGTCAGCTCTATCCTATATTATATAGACTGCCCTTAACGGAGAACTGCTCCGAACTGCTTGGAGAAGGTATCGAGGATGCGTCCTACCACCTGTTCTACATATTTGTCGGTAAGGGTCTTGTCGTAGTCCTGGAATGTCAGGCTTATAGCGTACTGCTTCTTGCCTTCGGGTATCTTGTCTCCGCGGTAGACATCGAAGAGCACCACTTTGCGCAGGATCTTCTTCTCGGCCGTGAAAGCAGCCTTGCGGATATCGGCAAAAGTCACATTCTCGTCCAAAAGCAGGGCCAGGTCTCTCTTGACCTCGGGATACTGAGAAAGCTCGCGGTACTGCACTTTACTCTTGAGGTAATGCTTTACGAGCAGACTCCAGTTTATCTCTGCCGCGTACACTGGCAGCTTGATGTCGAACTGGCGCAGACGGGCCGGCGAGACTGTTCCGAACATGACGAGTGTCTTGCCGGATGCAGGGATTCTGTATGTCAGACCCTCAGAGAAGAGGTCCGAGGGAGCCGCCTCGCAGTCGAGACTGTAAAGGTTTACTCCCAACCGCTGCAGGAGCAGTTCTACATAACCCTTCAGGGCAAAGAAGTTGCCGGCCTCCACTGCATTTCTCCAGTAATGCGAGCCCTTGCCGGTGATGAACATCGACAGATGCATCTGTTCACTGTAGGAGGCGAGGTTATTGACCGGATCGCTCTCGCCCTTAGGCTCATAGCGGTAGACATTGCCCATCTCGAAGAGTTTCAGGTCGGTGGACTGACGGTTGAGATTGTAGGCGATGACCTCGAGACCGCTGAAAAGCAGGGTCTGGCGCATGGCATTGAGGTCGGAGCTCAGAGGGTTGATGACCATAGGCAGATTGGCCTTGGGATAGGTCTTCAGCCCGGTATAGTAGTCGGCCTTGGTCAGGGAATTGTTCATGCACTCCATGAAGCCGTTGGCTGCGAGGAGATCGCAGGCCTTGACCCTCACTGTCTCGGGGTCGGGATTCGGAGTATTGTCATAGGACGATATGATACGGTCGGGCAGCTCCACGTTGTCATATCCGTAGATGCGGAGTACTTCCTCCACTACATCACACTCACGGTATACATCCACTTTATAAGAAGGCACTGTCACCTCTGCCCCACGGTCATCTGAAGAGATTATTCCGAAATCCATGTAACGCAGAATCTTGAGAATAGTCTCCGATCCTATTTTCTTACCGATCAGACCTTCCATCCTGGCAAAATCCAACTGTACCCGCTTGCGTTCCATCTTCTCCGGGTAGTCCTCACGCACACATCCCACCACCCTTGCACCGGCAAGCTCCTGCATAAGGAGGGCGGCCCGGCGTGCAGCGTAGGGTATGATTTCAGGATCTGCTCCGCGCTCATAGCGGAACGATGCGTCTGTCTTAATTCCCAACCGCTTGGATGTCTTTCGGATAGACGTGGGGTTGAAATATGCACTCTCTAAGAAGACTGTATCCGTCGATTCTGTGATACCGGACTCCATGCCGCCGAATACTCCGGCTATGCACATGGGCTTCTCGGTATTGCATATCATCAGGTCCTGAGCCGACAGAGTATGCTCCGCGCCGTCAAGGGTTACGAACTTGTCACCTTCTGCAGCGCGGCGCACTACCACCTTGCCTCCTGTGATCTTCGAAGCGTCGAAGGCATGGAGCGGCTGTCCTACCTCCATGAGGATGAAGTTGGTAATATCCACTACGTTGTTGATAGGTCTGAGACCCACTGCCAGCAGTTTTTTCTGCAGCCACTCGGGTGAAGGCGCTATCTTGACACCGGCAAGAGTTATACCCATATAGCGGGGTGCTCCGTCATGACTGAGCACTTCCACGGGGATAGACTCACCCTCCCCCTCACGGAAATCCGAGACATCAGGAAGGGTCAGCTCTCCTCCGAGGCCATTAAGACGAAGCCAGGCCGAGAGATCCCTTGCGACTCCGATATGCGAGGCACCGTCCACTCTGTTGGGGGTAAGGCCTATGGAAAATATCGTATCCGTACCGAGGTGGAGGTAATCCTTTGCTTTGGTACCCACTTCCGCATCCGGCTCGAGCACCATGATTCCGTCATGTGATGTACCTATACCGAGCTCATCTTCCGCACAGATCATGCCGAAAGACTCCACTCCGCGGATTTTGGACTTCTTGATTTTGAAGACAGTACCGTCGGGAGCCGGCAGGGCTGTACCGACAGTAGCGAGCAGCACTTTCTGTCCTGCGGCCACATTCGGTGCTCCGCAGACTACCTGAAGGAGCTCGCCGTCCACTGCCGCACGCACTTTTGTTATATTGAGATGGTCCGAGTCCGGATGAGGATAACACTCCACCACCTCAGCCACCACCACTCCTTCCAGACCTCCGGGAATATCTTCCACTGTACTGATTTCCTCTACTTCCAGTCCGATGAAAGTCAGAATCTGGGCAACTCTCTCTGGCGAGAGATCGAAAGAGACATACTCTTTCAGCCAATTATAAGAAATATTCATATCTCTGAAAACTTGAACTAATCGAATAATGAGTCTACAAATGCCTTTTTGTCGAATATCTGAAGGTCTTCGATACCTTCACCGACACCGATAAACTTGACGGGGATATTGAACTGGTCGGCAATGCCGAGCACCACTCCACCCTTGGCCGTACCGTCGAGCTTTGTCACTGCGAGCGCTGTCACGTCAGTAGCCTTGGTGAACTCCCGCGCCTGTATAAAAGCATTCTGGCCTGTCGAACCGTCCAGGACGAGCAGGACTTCGTGGGGTGCGTCAGGGATGACCTTGCGCATGACATTGCGGATCTTGGTCAACTCGTTCATAAGGTTGATCTTGTTGTGCAGACGACCGGCTGTATCTATCAGAACCACATCGATATCCTGAGCTACCGCAGACTTCACGGTATCATACGCGACAGACGCAGGATCAGCGCCCATCTTCTGTTTGACGATGGGCACTCCGGCCCTCTCGCTCCATATTACGAGCTGGTCCACTGCGGCTGCCCTGAATGTGTCGGCGGCTCCGAGCATCACTTTCTTGCCGGAGGCCTTAAGATTGGATGCCAACTTTCCGATAGTGGTGGTCTTGCCCACTCCATTGACCCCCACAACCATTATCACATACGGCTTCTTCGTGAAATCAAACACCGGCGCATCCTCCTTTCCTTCCACTTCCATGAGAGACATCATCTCCTCCTTGAGGATATAATAAAGTTCTGCCGTATTCATATATTTGTCTCGGGCTACCCTCTCTTCGAGCATGTCGATGATCTTGAGAGTGGTATCCACTCCTACATCGGAGGCTATCAGCGCATCCTCGATACCGTCGAGCACATCATCGTCTACCTTGGACTTACCGGCGACAGCACGCGAGATCTTATCGAACAGACCTTTTTTTGTCTTTTCGAGCCCTTTGTCCAAATTCTGTTTCCTGAACCAAGACATTACGCAACTACCTCCTCTTTGCCCTCGGCCTCCATCCTCTCTTCCTCTTCTGTCTTCCAACGGCGGGGCCATGACGATCCCTGATGCTTGATAAAATCAAAACCGAATACCGAAGCGCAGCCCAGGCATCCTCCCAAGAATGTAAAGGCTATGAGGATAATCGCACGCTTAGGCTTGGATTTCTCAAACGGTACTACGACAGGCTGTACCACTGAGAGGACTGGGGTGTCTTCCTTGACCTGCAGCTCGACCTGAGTCTTCTGACGGGCCAGTTCGGTGTAGATAGTATTGGCCAGCTCATATTCTCTCTCCAAGCGTTCCTGAGCGATCTGGGAAGTGGCTGTAGTGAGCATCCTGTTTGCATCGCGGAAACTTGCAAGCTCTTTCTGCTTTTCCTCGAAATCGGCCTTGGCCTCCGCAAAGCGGTCATTGACGAAGTCAAGTGTAGCCTTTGCCTTCTCTATCTTGTACTCTGTGATATACTTCTCGAGCAGATTGAACGCGGCTGTAGCGACTTCGGCTGCCGCCACCGGCTCGGGCATACTGGCTGACAGCTCCACATAACCGTCCTTGTCATTGATGGTTATCGACACCAAGTTTGTCAATACTTGCTTGCAGGCGTACTCCTTTTCTGTAAATACCGGCAGGGGACCGTCTGCCGCTGCAGAATCTGCCTCCTCCTTGTTGCTGCCCTTGATAGCCTTAATTATGACTCCTGGCAGACCGAGCGTGTATTTCTTGACTGTTCCGAAGAATGTAGGCTTGTTGTAATCCTCATTGGTATAATAGTCGAACAGTGTAACCTTTTCCGGCCACTCCTCGAACTTTATGGGGGTGTACATCAGTTCCTTGATGAAGTCTACGTTGGACAGCAGCTGAGGATAGATGGCCGGCGAAAGCGACTCTCCTCCTCCCACCTGACCGAGATTGATTCCGGCCAACGATGCTAAGGACGACATTGACGAACTTACACCCTGCCGTGATGTCTGGGGGACAAAAACCGTAGTTGCAGTATACTCCTTCTTGGAGAACAGTGCGATCATAAGTCCCAGCACCATAAATGCCAAAGTAACGTAAATCACAAACATTCGCTTCTTCCACAACCGCTTGATCAGTGCTATAAGGTCGATTTCCTGCTCCTGCACATCCGCGGTCTGAGCCTGAGGCTCCTGATTATTCTGCTGTTCTGACATATTTTATTCTGTTATAAACATAATCTGCAAAAATATGAAATAGGTTACTATTATCCAAATATAAAGAATTAACTAAATTTGCATTCTATGACATCAGTCACCACAATATGAACACAAAGACCAAAGGATATATTTTAGGCACCGTCGCAGCTGCCACCTACGGGATGAATCCGCTGTTTGCCCTACCACTCTACAATGGCGGGATGAATCCCGAATCAGTACTGTTTTTCAGATATTTGATGGCCATTCCGATATTGGCCCTGATGATTCATGCACGCGGAAGGTCCTTCAGAGTCAACCGCAGGGAGGCACTGACGCTGATCGGCATGGGTCTTCTCGTTGCCGTCTCTTCCCTGACACTGTTCCAGAGCTACAACTTCATGGAGGCAGGTATAGCCTCGACCATACTCTTCGTATACCCCATCATGGTGGCTCTGATCATGTCCCTTATTTTCAAAGAGAAGCTCAGTCTTCAGACCGGCATCTGCCTGCTGATGGCCCTCGGGGGCATCGCTATGCTTTACAAGGGCGGAGACGGAACTACCCTAAGTCTCACAGGCACCATCCTCGCCCTCTTATCAGCCCTTACGTACGCCATATATATTGTAGGTATAAACCAGAGCACTCTCAAGAATACAGCTACCCTTACTGTCACCTTCTACGTACTGGTGTTCGGTGTTTCCCTGTTCATCATCCGCCTGCTCACCGGTGTCGAACTGACCATCCCGTCTAAATGGTACCTGTGGGCCAATCTGCTGGCTTTGGCCATCTTTCCCACAGCCATCTCGTTTCTCTGCACCACCAGCGCTATACAGTACATAGGCTCCACTCCCACCGCCATCCTCGGAGCTCTCGAGCCCGTAACTGCCATAATATTTGGAATCACTGTATTCGGAGAGCGGATTACTCCCCGGGAAGCCATGGGAATAGCTCTTATCCTCATCGCCGTCACTTTTGTAATTGCCGGAGGCAGCATCACACTCTACATGACCCGCTTCCGTAAAATGTTTCCTAAACTCCCACGCCACCATAAATAACAACAGCCATAATTTTTCAGCCTATGAGACAAAACAGCCCCATACCCATTATTGTCATAGCGTTCTTCCTGCTCTGCAGCACTGCCCATACACATATCCTGCACGCAACACACCACGGAAACAGCTCTCTTTCCGCACCTGTCTACTCCTTGATTGAACGGATCAGCCCAGGCGCATCGCGGCATTTTTCCATCCTGATCGACACTGCCGCATCCGGGCATTTCTTCGAACTGGGACAGACTCCCGACGGCCGCATCTCCATATCCGCTGACAGCCCTGTCAATGCAGCGGCAGGACTCAACTGGTACCTGAAATACTATGCCGGCATCCACCTGAGCTGGAACTGCATGCATGCCGATTTTCCGGAAATACTGCCTCCGGTACCTGTTCCGGAACGACGGACAACGCGCTCCCAATACCGTTACTACTTGAATTACTGCACATTCTCCTACTCCATGGCCTTCTGGGACTGGGCCCGCTGGGAACAGGAACTCGACTGGATGGCACTCCACGGCATCAACCTATGTCTCGCTGCCGTCGGCTCTGACGCCCTGTGGCTGAATGTCCTCCGCCGTCTCGGCTACTCAGATTCCGATGCCGCGGACTTCATAGCCGGACCCGCATTCCAGGCCTGGTGGCTGATGAACAATCTCGAAGGCTGGGGCGGCCCCAATCCCACCTCATGGTACGCCCGCAACACTGAGCTGCAGAAGAAAATCCTCTCCCGCATGGCTGAGATAGGAATTGAGCCGGTCCTGCCCGGATACTCCGGAATGCTGCCGCACGATGCAGCTGAACGTCTCGGACTGAATGTAGCTGATCCTGGGCTCTGGCAGGGATATCACCGCCCGGCATTCCTGCAGCCAGAGGACGAGAACTTTCAGAGAATAGCCGATATCTACTACGAGGAGTCGGAAAAACTCTTCGGCAAGGCCCGATTCTACAGCATGGATCCATTCCACGAGGGAGGCAGGACCGCCGGGGTAGACCTCGAGGCTGCAGGCAAGGCCATCCACTCCGCCATGCAGCGCAACAGCCCGGGTGCCAAGTGGGTAGTGCAGGCCTGGGGTGCCAATCCCCGCCATGCTATGATCAGCTCCGTGCCCCGCGGGGACATGCTCGTCCTCGACCTCTACTCCGAGAGCCGGCCGCAGTGGGGAGATCCCGCATCATCGTGGTACCGCCCGGAAGGTTTCGACGGACACGACTGGCTCTACTGCATGCTGCTCAACTTCGGAGGCAATGTAGGCCTTCACGGTAAAATGCAGCACGTCATCGACGAATACTACAAAGCGGACTCCAGCCGTTTCTCAGGGACAATGTTAGGCGTCGGCCTCACAATGGAAGGTATAGAGAACAATCCGGTGATGTACGAACTGCTCTGCGAACTGCCCTGGCGCCCGGAGCATTTTTCCAAGGACGAATGGCTGCAGGGATATCTCCGCGCCCGTTACGGCCGCATCGCTCCGGAGGTCCTGCAGGCCTGGAGGCTGCTGGCACGGTCCACATACGAATGTCCCGCCGCCTCCACCCAGCAGGGCACCCACGAGTCCATCTTCTGCGCACGTCCGTCCCTGAACACCTACCAGGCTTCTTCCTGGTCTGAGATGTCGGACTACTACGACCCGGCTGATGTAATCTTGGCTGCAGACCTCATGGTGCAGGCTGCTCCGGATTTTGCCGGATGTGATAACTTTGAATATGACCTGGTGGATATCCTGCGTCAGGCTATCGCAGAAAAAGGCAGGCTTACTTACAAGGCTATCCAACAAGCATATACCAGCCGCGACACAGCCGCATTGCGCACTCATGGAGAAAACTTTCTGACACTGATACTGCAACAGGACAGCCTGCTGTCATCGCGGAGAGAATTTATGGTAGGCAACTGGATAGCACAGGCCAGGGCACTGGGCGAGGATGAAGCCATGAAAGACTGGCTCGAATGGAACGCCCGCGTCCAGATAACCACATGGGGCAACCGCACAGCCTCTAATACCGGCGGGCTGCATGACTACGCGCACAAGGAATGGTCCGGCCTCCTTGCCGACTTCTACTACCTGCGCTGGAAAACCTGGCTCGACAGGCTTCTGGCCGACCCCACTGGTCCCGACCCCGCCCTCTCCATCGACTACTACTCACTCGAAGAGCCCTGGACCCAGCGTAAGAACACCTATCCCTCCAAACCTACCTCTTCACCCATTCAGACCGCCATACGTATCTGGTCCACCCTCCCGAAGTAAAGCAGACACAACTGCACGAGCCCGCCAGCAGACTGCCTCCAAACCAGTCAGCACACCCCCAACCGAGAAGGTGACGGCGGAACAGCGATTTGACCGTCACCTTCTCCGCAGGGAACCGGTGCCGGGCCACCGAGAGCCACCTCTGTCGCACACCAGCTGATAACGAATTCGAGAAGGTGACGGCGGAACAGCGATTTGACCGGCACCTTCTCCGTAGGAAACCGATGCCGGGCCACCGGGAGCCACCTCTGTCGCGGACCAGCTGATAACGAATTCGAGAAGGTGACGGCGAAAAGCCGTTTCACCCGGCACCTTCCAGCGCGGAAAGGACCGCAGGCAGAAGGACGCAGGAGCAGGCTTGCCGCAACGGCACCGGATCACGGGTTTTGCTGCCGTTGCGGTTTCACTCCGCGCCGGCAAGAGAACGAAAATGAACAGTGAGCACACGTGAATCCAGGAACGCCCTGACACCCTGAGACTTAGCGGATATGGCCGTGGACACGTCGGTTTTCAAAACGGACGAAAGCACATAGTCAGGTTGTTCCTGGCTGACCATCAAGGGGTTACAGAAACAGGGCGTGCGGGGACGGAAAGCCGTGAACCGCAGGACAAACCGGCACGGAGCCTGCCGGCACACCAAAGCAGACCGCAGGCGCGAAGAACGACACCACAGACCACTGACGCACGACAGCAAAAAGCTCGGAAGCAACACCCGCCCCTTGGAGCCCAAACCCGGAGCACGCAACAGACCACAATCGCACGAAGACATAAGAAAAACCGGGGAAACCCGGGAGAATAACCTCCGGGGCAACACCGGAGCGCAGCGACCGGCTCCCTTCCCCACGGGAAGGGCGGGGGGACGGGTAGACAAACGCACCTTGGAGCCCAGACCAGGACAACGCAACGGACCGCCACAGCACGAAGACATAAAAAAAGCCCCCGGAGGAATAACCTACGGGGGCTCTAAGGGGCGGCGGCTACCTACTCTCCCACCCCTGTTAGGGCAGTACCATCGGCACAAGTGCGTTTAACTTCTCTGTTCGGAATGGGAAGAGGTTGGTCCACACCGTTATAACCACCATGATATTTCCTTCTGGAACGCCTTACTGCGGCGTTGTTCAGTCGACGGCTGCTCGGTCATTTACCGAAGTAAACTCCCTCGCCTCCGCTCCCTCACCCTTGCATTAAGGCCTCCCATAAGGAAATCTCAAAGACAAAGGAATCGGGTCTCCAGAAATATTCTATAAGAAATGAGAGAGACAACGCTGTATTTGATTGTTTGTTCTGCGTCATATCAGAAGTGTCGGGCTATTA
>CALUPK010000079.1 GCA_944322575.1 uncultured Bacteroidales bacterium
CCCCTACCTGTGTACGGCAAGGGCGAGAACGTGCGCGACTGGCTGTATGTGGAGGACCACGCGAGGGCCATCGACCTTATCTTCCACGAGGGCAAGGTAGCGGAGACCTACAACATCGGTGGCTTCAACGAGTGGAAGAACATCGACCTGATAAAGGTTATCATTAAGACCGTAGACCGTATCTTAGGCAATCCCGAGGGCTATTCTGACAGCCTTATCACCTACGTTACTGACCGTGCGGGCCACGACCTGCGCTATGCGATCGACGCGACGAAGCTGCACCGTGAGTTAGGCTGGAGCCCGAGCCTGCAGTTCGAGGAGGGCATCGACAGGACAGTGCGCTGGTACCTGGACAACCAGGCGTGGATGGACAACATCACCTCCGGGGAGTACGAGAGGTACTACGAGGATATGTACGGCAATAGATAGAAGTGTCAGAATCCCTAAAGAAGAAGACAGTACGCGGCACTTTTTGGAGTGCCGTTGACAGCATAGCAAGTCAAGGTGTTTCTTTTCTGGTAGGCCTTGTGCTGGCGCGTCTGCTGACTCCGCATGAGTACGGCCTGATAGGCTATATCATGATATTGGTTTCGGTGTTCAACAGTATCGTGGACAGCGGGTTCTCGAGTGCATTGATTCGGAAGAAGGATGCCGCTGCGATAGATTACAGCACATCGTTTATATTCAACATAGCGGTCAGTATCGTCTTGGTCGTGGCGATGTTCTTTCTTGCGGTACCGTTCAGCAGGTTCTTCAATGAGCCGCAGTTAGTACCGCTTGTGAGGGTGATGTCAATAATAGTCCTCATCAATGCCCTGGCGCTTATACAGAGGACGAACCTGACTAAGAACGTAGATTTCAAGACCCAGACAAAGGCCTCGCTGATATCGTCGGTCTCAAGCGGTGCGGTAGGCCTGGCAATGGCATTCGGGGGACTCGGAGTGTGGAGTCTGGTCGGTCAGCAGCTGAGCCGTCAGTTGGTGAATACGGTATGTCTGTGGATTTTCAACAGATGGAAGCCGACGTGGCAGTTCTCATGGACCTCTTTCCGCGAGCTTTTCGGTTTCGGATGGAAACTGCTGGTGTCCGGGCTTATCGATACTGTATGGAAAGAAATCAGTCAGTTGGTGATAGGCAAATGCTACTCGACAGCCACACTCGGACAGTACACCCGCGGCAAGCAGTTCTCGGATATTTTCTCGACCAACATGACATCCGTAGTACAGAGGGTCAGTTTCCCTGTTCTCAGTTCCATTCAGGACGAGAGGGAAAGAATGAAGGAAGGATACCGGAAGATAATCAGGACTACGATGCTTGCGTCATTCGTACTCCTTTTCGGTCTGGCAGCGGTTGCAGAGTCCTTGGTCGTGGTACTTATAGGCCCGCAATGGGAAGAGGCTGCACATTATCTTCAGATATTGTGTTTTTCGGCCTGTCTTTATCCCTTGCATGCGATTAATCTCAATATGCTGCAGGTGCAGGGACGCTCTGACCTGTTACTTAAATTAGAGATAGTGAAAAAAATAATAGGTCTGGCCCCGTTAGCCGCCGGAATATTCATCGATATAGACTGGATGCTGTGGGGCTGGGTGATAACTGGGGGGGTAGCGTACTGGCTGAATTCACGTTATTCAGGCAGGCTTATAGGCTACTCGATATGGATGCAGGTCCGGGATATCCTGCCGTCCTTCGGTATAGCGACGGTAATGGCTGTATGTGTGTTTGCCCTGACTTTATTGAAAATGTCTCCTATATGGATGCTGCTGGTTCAGTTGTCCGTCGGAGCAGTAATCGTGATAATTCTTTCCGAGGCTGTACGGTTGCCTGAATACATAGAGATAAGAAACACAGTTCTGAATTTTTTCAGACGTACAAATCAGCAATAAAATGGACAATCAGCAGATAACAGTTACGTCTCCGCTCCTCCCGGGCTTAGACGAACTGAATGAGTATCTACGCGACATCTGGTCCCGTAAGTGGATAACCAACAACGGACATTGGCATCAGGAACTTGAGAAGGAGCTATGCGGGTATCTGAAAGTTCCATATCTGAGCCTATTTACAAACGGTACATTGCCGCTTATCACGGCTCTGCAGGCCCTCCGCATAACAGGAGAGGTGATAACAACTCCTTTCAGTTTTGTAGCCACTACACACTCCCTTTGGTGGAACGGCATCAAGCCGGTATTCGTGGACATCGATCCGTCCAACTGCGGTATAAATCCGGACTGTATCGAGGCGGCCATAACTCCGCGTACCACTGCGATCATGCCTGTGCACTGCTACGGCAAGCCTTGCGACACGAAGCGGATACAGGACATAGCAGACAAGTACGGCCTCAAGGTCATCTACGATGCGGCCCATGCCTTTGGAGTGGAGGTGGACGGCGAGGGCATCCTGAATGCGGGTGATATGTCGACACTCAGCTTCCACGCGACCAAGGTATACAACACGATAGAGGGCGGCGCACTGATAGTACACGACGCTAAGACCAAGCAGCGGATAGATTACCTCAAGAACTTCGGCTTTGCCGGCGAAACGACGGTCGTAGCCCCCGGCATCAACGGCAAGATGGACGAGGTGCGCTCCGCAGTGGGCCTCATCAACCTGAAGCATGTGGACGAGGCCATCGAGGCAAGACATAAGGTAGCCGTCGCTTATCGCGAGGGCCTGAAGGATATCCACGGCATCTCGTACTTCGAGGACATGTCGGGCGTGCGACACAACTACTCGTACTTCCCGATCTTCGTGGACGCGGAACAGTACGGCATGACCAGGGATGAGTTGTACGACAAACTGAAATCAAGGAACATCTACGGCAGAAGGTATTTCTATCCGCTCATAAGTGAGTTCTCCACATACAGGGGCTTAGAGTCAGCGACGAAGGAGAATCTTCCGGTTGCCCACCGTATAGCAGAACAGGTAATCTGCCTGCCTATGCACCATCAGCTCAGTGAGGAGGATGTAAATAGAATCTTGGAGACTATAGTGGAAAAGTAAATGGCAGAATCAGTATCCATAACGCAGAAGACTCCTCGTGAGAGCGGCCTCGAGCTGTACCGTATCATAGCGATGCTGCTTATCGTGGCGCATCACTATGTTGTCAACTCAGGTCTTCTGGATGTGATGTATGAGAGTCCGCTGGAGGGTAAGGCTGTGTTCATGTTCCTATTTGGAATGTGGGGCAAGACAGGCATAAACTGCTTCGTCTTGATAACAGGATATTTCATGTGTACATCAAGGATAACCATTAGGAAATTCCTCAAGCTGCTGCTTGTGGTGTACTTTTACAGGATAGTGATATATGTCGCGCTTTCCATGGCTGGATATAACGATGTAAGTCTTAGCGGTATAGTAAAACTGTTACTGCCCGTAACTTCTGTAAAGCAGAATTTTACTTCGTGTTATCTACTGTTTTACCTGACGATACCTTTCCTTAATATACTAGTATCTCACATGACCAAAAAACAGCATCTGCTGGCTGCAGGACTAGGGCTGATGATATATACTCTTCTTGGTAGTATCCCGAAAATATATATTGACATGAACTATGTGTCATGGTTCATCGTGTTGTTCCTTATCGGCTCCTATCTAAGGTTGTATCCTGAGAGATGGTTTGCTAGTAGAAAGTTATGGATTTATGCTACAGCTGTTTCAGTATTTCTAGCTATGACTAGCGTCATAGCTTTACTTGTTTTTGGAGATTGGATAAATGCCAATTACGGGCAGAAATTGAGACTGGCGTATTTCTTTGTAGCCGATTCTTACAAGATTTTGGCAGTTGCAGTAGCTATAAGTTCTTTCATGCTGTTCAAAAATATTGGAATTCAATATAGTAAATTTATAAATACCGTGGCGGCAGCTACCTTTGGGGTCTTTTTGATACATACTAACAGTGATGCCATGAGACAATGGCTGTGGCAAGATATGCTAGATAATGTAGGTTGGTATGTGGGGTCGATAGGAAGTGGCTCATTATGGAGTATTGTTTTGCATTCTGTAATTGGTGTTATCGTGGTGTATACGATATGTACATTAATAGAATGTTTAAGAATTCACTTTACTGAGAGAAAAATGTTGGACATAGTAGAAAGTGCAGTTTGTGTGGTGTGGAAGAAAATGAGGCTGGTTTCAAAGAAGTAATGTGGATTGCAATTCTATATATGAGAAAGTCTGTTGACATTATGGAACAAAAAAATGGAAAGTTATAGAATATAAAATATTTTCTGATAGTTTGTAATAGTGCAAGACTGAATACGGAGTATTTACGTTTATATGCTTAAGTCATAATGTATCTAAGCAGTCTTCAAATTAAGTAGTGTCAAAATAATATTTGCAGTAGAATTGTATAAGTATTACGCACTATAAGTACAAGAAAAAGAGTTAAGATATAATATTTATAGATTTTTAAAGCTGATACTTTTGCTGAAAGTACAATTTAAATCAAATGTGAATGAAAGCTTTCAATTACTTCTATTTATAAATTTTTGATTTTTATGAAAAGTGTACTAGTATTAGGCGGAGGTTTTGACCAGATAGCTCTTATTAATGAGTTGAAAACAAGAGGATATAGAACAATTCTTGCAGATTACCTCTCTAATCCTCCAGCAAAACAATGTGCAGATTATCATTATCAGATAAGTACTTTAGATGTACAATCTATAAAAATTATTGCTGAAAAAGAAAGGGTATGTTTTGTTTGTACAGCCTGTACCGATCAGGCATTATTAACTGTTGCAAAAGTGTCAGAGGATTTAAAATTGCCAACATATATATCATATAAGACAGCTCTTGATGTGACAAATAAATGTTATATGAAAGCGCAATTGACAAAATATAATGTGTTGACATCAAAATATATGTCAAAAAATAATGAAAATATAGACAATTTAGGGGAATTGCAATTTCCGTTAGTTGTAAAACCTGCTGATTGTAATTCATCAAAAGGTGTCAAAAAAGTATATGACAAAGATCAGTTGCGGTTGTGTCTTAAGGAGGCACTATCCATGAGTCGATCGAAAACAGCTATCGTTGAGGAATTTGTAAGAGGAAAGGAAATTTCAGCAGATTTCTACGTAGAAGAAGATAAAGTGGTGTTTTTAAGTGCGACGTCATCTGTAAAAATAAATAATGATAAGATATTTACGATAGTGCAAAGTTTCTATCCTGCAGTCTCATCTTCACAAGAAATAGAAATAACAAACATCGCTAAATCTATATGTAAAGCTTTTAATTTAAAAAATACGCCATTACTAATTCAATTCTTGGAGCAGGAGGGTAAATTTTATGTAATAGAATTTAGTGCACGTATGGGAGGAGGAACAAAGTATAAGTTGATTCAGACGTTGACAGATGTAAATATAATGTCCAAATATGTTGATCTTATTCTTGGAGATAAACCAAAAATAGAGAGTATAGCTCGGAATGTCAAATACGCATCGCTTACTTATATCTATTGTTCTCCAGGTAGAATACGTAATTATATAGGTTTTACAGATTTGATGGCAGAGTCTGTGATATCAGACTATTTTTTTTACAAAACACCAGGAATGGAGATAACAAAAGTAGAAACAAGTAGTGATAGAGCAGCAGGGTATCTTATAACCGCTGAAACACTTACTGATTTGTATAATAAAGAAAAAAAGGCGGACTCGAAGCTGGCAATTATAAATGAATGTGGAGAAGATATGATGCTTCATAATGTATTAAATTATGAATAGTAAAATAACTGTAATCGGGGCTGGTAATGGAGGTCAGGCAATATCGGCATATTGTGCCTCTATGGGTTTGTCTGTATGTCTATATAATAGAAATCTCAGACGATTTTCATATAAGAATCGTCAATTAACTGTAGAACTTAGAGGGGCTATCAAAACTACTGCTACTATATCGTTATTGACGGATGATATACAAGAGGCCGTAAAGTTTGGAGATATCATTATGGTAGTAACTACAGCAACGGCTCACAGGAATATAGCAGAACAGATTTCCCCTTATCTTAAAGATGGTCAAATCATAATATTAAATCCAGGACGAACTTGTGGAGTTTTGGAATTTAATGCAGTGCTATCTATGAGTGATAAAAGGGTGTATTTAGCTGAAGCCCAAACACTAGTTTATGCTTGTAGAGAACTTTCTCCAGGAGTAGTTAATGTAATTGGAGTAAAAGATAAAGTATTATTGTCAGGTAGAACAAAGCAGGAAACTGACTATGTTCTAAGTGTAATACAATCGGTATTTCCATGTTTTATTCCTGCTACAAATTTATTGGAGACAGGATTAGAAAATATAGGAGCAATTTTTCATCCTCCAATAGTCATTTTTAATGCAGCTTCTATTGAGCGGAATAATGAGTTTTATTTCTATCGGGACATGACTCCTGAAATATCTGATTTTATTATTGAACTAGATAAAGAAAGACTTCGAACAGGAGCTGCGTATAATATAAGTCTTATGCCAGTGTTTGAATGGATAAAGTATGCATATCCAAGTACATATGGAAATACCTTGTGCGAAAGAATGAAAAATAATCCAGCATACTATGATATAAAAGGGCCAGGCTCATTATTTACGAGGCAATTGACAGAAGATATTCCAACGGGTTTAATTCCAATAAGTGAGTTGGCAGCAAAAGCAAAGGTTGAGACTCCGTTAATGAATGCGATAATTACAATCTCTTCATCACTTTTGGGTGTAGATTTTAGAAAAATTGGAAGAACATTGGAAAATATGGGGTTGCAGAATTTAAATAAAGAAGACATTATTAATGCGATATCATGATTCACACTTTGTTAAAAAATGAAATCTTCGGGTTCGTCAAAACTGAAGTCGATGTGCATACTTTAGGTGTGACAACAATAGCAAATTTGCTAAAAGATTGTGGATATAAATCTTTTATATCTCCGGAAGACGTATCTGTAGCGGTAGAGGATATTAAAAAAGTGAATAATTACTCATGCCTTAAGCGATGGATCTTGGGGAATGGAATATCAAGGCTTGGTTTTAGTTATAGATTAGATCCGAGGGAGGCGAAAGATTATTTTTGTCGCTTATTTGAAATATTAAAATCTGACAACATGCTGGTCGATAATGGTGGTCCATTGAGGGATATCTTTTTTGCAGGATTGCCAGATGCATGTGTTATGGTGCAGAGAGAACTGGGTAAAGGTATTACTGTGTTTCCAGGAGATGAGACGCCATCTCAATCATTGAGGATGTTGGGTGTTCCAGAGTGTGATTTACCAAAAGATATAAAAGAAAGTTCAGAATATGACAGGATGCGTTATGATTTTGCAAAATCTCTAATTGAAAGAGAAGAATATAGATGTCAAATATCAAATGATCATTTAGGATACGAAGAGGCGGGAACGCAGAAAGATTTATTTGTAAAACGATTACAATATTGTAGGTCCAAAGGAACTCTTCCTTTAATTAGAGCACACGTTGGCCCATATAATCCAGACCGTGTTCAAGCTGTAAAGGAATTTCTTTCTTGGGAAAAAGAATTGGCATCAACACATTTATTAGATATTTTGTCAATAGGAACATCTCAGTTGACGCAATCTATGTTTGGAGAATCTTGGGATGGATTTCCAAATGGAGGAGGTGTCCCTGTAAATTCAGAAATAGAATATCGTATGATTCACGATGCGGCGAGTCCTATGTTGGTAAGGACCTATGCTGGAACGAAAAATATATTGGATATGGCTAAAATGCATGAAAGAGCATTAAATATTGCATGGCATGCTTTATCATTTTGGTGGTTTTGTGAAATAGATGGTAGGGGTAAGAATACGGTTCTTGATAATCTTAAAGAGCATATAGATGCTATAAGGTACATTGCATCTACGCATAAACCGTTCGAGCCGAATGTCCCGCATCATTTTGCCTTCAGAGGTGCTGATGATATTACCTACATAATATCAGCATATTTAGCTTCAAAGATGGCTAAAATGTTGGGAATAAAAGATCTAATTTTGCAAAATATGCTTAATACTCCCAAATATACATCTGGAATTCAAGATTTGGCTAAAAGTAGGGCTATGCTAAGATTAGTTAAGGAATTGGAAGACTCAAACTTCAAGGTTCATCTCCAAACAAGGACTGGGCTCGATTATTTTTCTCCTGATTTGTCTAAAGCAAAAATACAGTTAGCATCTGCAACTGCAATGATGGATGATATAGATCCAAATAATGTATATAGCCCTGAAATTATTCATGTGGTAAGTTATAGTGAAGCTGTGAGGTTGGCAACTCCTCCAATAATAATAGACAGTATAAAAATAACACTTAATGCGATAAAAGAATATAGAAAATATCGGAATTTAGGTAAAGTTGAAAATATGGCATATAGTCGTGAAGTTAGTGATAGGGCAGAAAGCATGTATACTGAGGCAAAAGCGGCTATTAGTATTTTGGAAAAAGGGATTGATAAATTATATTCTCCTGAAGGTCTTTATATGGTTTTCAAAGAAGGTTTTTTCCCTGTACCATATTTGTTGGATCCGGAAAAGAAGTTTACTAAAGCTACAAACTGGAATACTGCTATTAGAAATGGAGGGATAAAAGTTGTTGATGAAAAAGGGAAAGTCATAGATACGTGTGACCGTTATAAAATGATATTGTCATGAATGAGATATCATTCGCATTGCAAGAAAGATTTTTACTTCAAAAGGAATTTCTCGGAGATAATAAACCGATTAATAGAGTTAAACCAATAGTCTCAGTATTGGTTTCAACTTATAAACATTCCAAATATATCTCAGAGTGTCTTGATGGAATATTAATGCAGCAGACATCATTCCAGTTTGAAATAATAATAGGAGAGGATGGTTCAACAGATGGTACAAAGGAAATTTGTGAAAAGTATGCAGTTTTGCATCAGGATAAGATTAGGTTATTTAATCGAGATAGGAAGTTGTCACAATTCGTAGACAAATATGGAAGAGTTACAAGATTTAATGGCATATGGAATAGAATGTCTGCAAGAGGGACATATATTGCTTTATGTGAAGGGGATGATTATTGGACGGATTCCTTTAAGTTGCAAAAGCAGTATGAATTTTTAGAAAGTAATGCAGATTACAATCTCGTGTTTAGTCCGGTAAAGTATTATTCGCAATCAAAGGGTAAATTCTTATGTGTAGCCGGGGGAAAAGCGGATTCTTTTGAAGATTTATTGAAAAGAAATACAATACCAACCTTAACAACCTTTTTTCGAAAAGAAATTCAAACTCAGTATTATGAAGAGATCCACCCTGAGTCAAAAAATTGGCTAATGGGGGATTATCCAATGTGGTTGTATTTTGCAACTAAAGGGAAAATCGGATTCATATCAGAGCCAATGGGTGTTTATAGGGTTTTGGAATCATCTTTATCTCATTCAAAGTCTCCGTATAAACGATTAGAGTTTGATATTAATAGGTTAGAGATAGCTGACTTTTTTTCAAAATATTTTCAAGTTCCTTCAGTGTATATAAACTCCCAAAAGATATTTTTACAGTGGGAGTATAGTTGCAGAATGAATGATAAAAACGCTGTTAGGGATAAGATTCAGGAATTAAAGAAATATGCAGGCAGGAATCGCTTAAGATACATATTGATAAAGTATTCGTATATGTGTCCTCGTTATTTTATCGTATTATTAGATGGATTTAGGAAAGTAAAGGGTATGTTAGACGCCATTAAAAACAAAGAAATCTGTTAGTGAATGGTGGAATTAGAGGGTTAAATTATAAATGACAATGTAAAAATTACGACAATGATTATAGAGAGGATTTAGGCGCTTTAAAAAGTATAGCAATGAGTAGTTGACAAATATTTGTTTTGTAACTACTTGTATTACCTTCTTTGATTTGTTTGGCATTATTAAGCTCTTTTGGCTTTTATTATTGGTATATCGTAGCAGATATGATAGTAGGGATAATTTAACATTTTACCTGTTGCTGGAGGGTTAAAGTTCTCACTACAGATAAGAAATATGTGTCTCAGGATTGTTGTCATTTGACGAGGTCTGGCGCAATTTATTATTTACAAATATTGCAACTTAAAAACATTTTCATTAAAAAAATAAGTGTTGAGAATTTGGTTTTGCGGTGCGTGGTGTCTGCATTGTGATTTGTTACAAGGAAAATATCTCAATAAAGTTGATGTTACAGTATTATGATTAATTCTTGTAAAATAAAAATATCTAGGATTATATTGTTTGTGCTGTTGATTGTCAGTTTATTGATGTATTTGTTATGTCCGAAACAAATGACGGTGTCTATGCCTTTGTTTTATGCGACTTTTGGACTTGCTGTAATATCTGTCGCAGTATTTATGATTAATAAGAAGAAGACAAGTTACATAGACTTTGATACGTTGTTCATATTCGTCCTTTTCTTAATAAGTTTTCTTTCGACGTTTTTTTATGGGAAATCATATTTTCGTGCTTTATTTTTAGGTTTTGAATTTAATACAGATTATATAAATTCTGGATCTTTATTATCGTTAATAGGAATACAGTCTTATTGTCTAGGCAGTACGAAAGTCCATCCGAGTAGATATAGGCAAGAATCAAAAGTTCAGTCAATAACTCACAAAGTGATTGGCACGAACGGTTTGTTTTTTTGCGTTTTGATAGGAATGGTTTTGTTTTTTCTAACTGGCGGTTGGGCATATTATCAGTCGATTTATAAAAATGGAGCAGGAGGCGATTCTTTATGTGTTTATATTTTGTTGATAACAATTGTTTTTGCAATAGTATTAGTTGCAACTGAATTTTATAATTCTGAGATTGATCATAGATATCATATCTCAAAATATTCGGTAGCAGTTGTGTGCTTATTCTGTTTTGTATTGTTGTACTTAGGAAATCGAACAGCTGCATCTAATATTTTACTGCCAGCAATTGGTTTATATGCTTTGTTTAAAAAGCGAGTGAGCATTAAAATATTTATTGTTTTTATGCTGATTGCAATATTTTCTATGTGGATTTTTCAGAATGTACGGTCAAATGTGGAAGTCGAGTCAGAAAAATTAAGTCCTATTATGATATTTACAGACTTAACAATTCCGTCTAGGACTATTTATGAAGCAATGGGTTATGTTGATGATTATGGTTTTACATATGGTAGAACTATGGCAATTGGCGTGGTTGGAGTTGTTCCCAAATTGGCCTCAATTTTAAATATGGGTGAGTCGGGTTCTGCAGAAGTTCTGACAAATGAAACATATGACAAGCTGCACTATCGTGGTTCAAGGACAGGACTGGGAACAACCGTAATATCAGATATTTATTTGTCCTTTGGTTTAGTTGGAGTAGTAATATTAATGTATCTTTTAGGTTTGTTTGTGAGTCGTAGTCAAAAGAAAGCTCTTCAGTTAAATTATTATGGAATAATAATTTATTCGGCATTACTTTCAAATAGCGTTTTTTTAGCAAGGGCCTCATTTACTCATCCGGTGAGAAATATTGTATGGGGTCTTATAGTTGCAATGTTGGTCGTAACTTTAACAAATTATAATGCAAAAAGTAGGAGAAAGTCGTAGAATAGTAGTATTTACTCCATCATTAGATATAGGAGGCATTGAAAAGGTGTTATTGACTTATGCCGATATCTTGTCTACCAGAAAATATGACGTAGTTTATTTGGTATGCCATGAAAACGGTATGCTGTTTAGTGAAGTTCCGCATGGGATAAAGTTGCATAATTTACGAACTAATGATCTGAAAAAATCATTGTTTAAAATAGTCTCCTTCTTTAATCAATATAGGCCAGACTCTGTTATATGTGCAAATAAAGCGACAATAGTGATTTTACTATCCAGATTGTTATGCCGGAGCAAATTTAAAATTATAACCTCACATCATAATTATTTAAACTCTGATAATTTATCAATCATAGATAAGAAGTTGATATGGTATGTATATAATTTGTGCGATTCTGTAATTGCTGTTTCTTCCGGAATTTATAAACTATTGGTTAATCATCATGTTAAAAGGCGAAAGATCCATTTGATATATAATCCTGTAAACTACGAATACATACAAAGAAAATCCAAGGAGCCTATCGACAATATAAAATTTAAAGATTATGTAGTATTTGTGGGAAGACTTACAATGGTAAAGAATATTCCATTTTTATTTAAAGCTTTTGAAATCTGCTTAAATTCAAGACCAAACATAGGATTATTGATAGTTGGAGATGGACCAGAAAAGCATAATTTATTGTCATTGTCAGAGTGTATAAAGGATAACATACTTTTTTTAGGAGCACAAGAGAATCCGTATCCATACTTAAAATCTGCAAAAGTTGTTGCGTTGCCGTCATTATCAGAAGCATTTCCTACAATATTATTGGAAGCATTAGCTTTAGGTAAGACTATTGTGTCAACCCCAACTGCAGGAGCTGTTGAGATTTTACGGCATGGTGATTTAGGCTATATTACTCAAAGTTTTACAGATATACAGCAGTTCGCTGAATTGACTTTGCGTGCATTTGATAACCCACTGGACAGCGCTATCTTGAGAAATGCTGTAGGGCAATATAGCTTCCAGGAAACATTTAGGCGTTTAAAAAATTTATTATAGAGAAATAGTTGGCAAGGTATGGAGGACGAAAAAGTAAGTGTAATAATCCCATTGTATAATGTTGGGCTATATATTCAACCGTGTATTCAGTCTGTATTATCGCAAACGTATAAAAACCTTCAGATTATATTAGTGAATGATGGGTCAACGGATAATACAGAGGAAGTTATCTCAAAATATAAATCAGATAATCGTTTTGTCATTATCAATAAGCCAAATGGAGGTGCGAGTTCGGCAAGAAATGCAGGACTGGAAGTAGCTGAGGGGGAATATATCTATTTTATTGATTCTGATGACTCCATAATGCCACATACAGTGGGTGTATTGGTGAATAATATAAAAGAGTTCCAATCAGATTTTTGTTGCTATAGGTATTGTTTTAAAAATAATACTAAAATAACAAAAACTTGTCCCAATTATGGTATTGAATGTTATCGAACAAAAGACGAGATAATAAAAGATGCTTTTTTAGGAATAAATATAAAGACCGTTATCTGGGCAAAATTTTTTCGCAGAGACTTCTTAAAAAAGAACAAAATAGGGTTCCTTGAAGGTACAATTAATGAAGACTATTTGTTTACAATGCAATGTGCAATATGTTCAAGTAGAGTATCTTTTTGCAATGATCTTTTATATTGTGCTAATGAGCGTCAGGGCAGTGTGTCGAGAAACATTAAGGCGGAAACAATAAGTAGTCTGGCTACAATATATAATGGGGTGGAGTCAATGTTGAAAAAATATGGTATATACCATCAATATAAAGTATTTTTATATGGAGGTTATACTAAATTAACATTATTCTCGTTATTTCAAGTTGCATATCGATTGAGCAGTTTGAAAAAGTTTATACGGTTTTATAAAATGCTGGCAGATAAGCCGTATATGAAATATTTTGTTGGGAAGGAAGTTAGATTGGCAGGACCTCAATTTTATTTGTTTTATTTAATCAGTTTAAGGCCAGTTCTGTTTTATTCTGTAGTGCGAATTCTAAAATATACAGGGTATCATATTTATTAATAGAATGAGAAACTCGTATTCAATCAGTCAAAAAATAACTTTGGCTGTGTCCTTAGTACGCTCAAAATTAATCTGTAGAAGCGTTCGTTTATTTCGCTTTCCGATTGATTTACGTGGAAGAAAAATGATAGATTTTGGGAAAAATCTTACAACTGGAAGATTCTGTCGGATAGAAGCAATCAGAATTAATAATGAGAAAGAAAAGAAAATCATATTTGGGACCAATGTTCAAATAAATGATTCTGTCCATATCTGTGCGTTGAAAAAGGTAGAAATAGGAAACGATGTCCTAATAGCGGGACATGTCTATATCTCTGATAACAGTCATGGGATGTATAAAGGTGACGAAAATGATTCAAGTCCATTTATATCTCCTATGAAAAGGAACTATTTTATTTCACCAGTTTGTATAGGAGATAATACATGGATAGGAGAAGGGGTTATTATTATGCCTGGAGTTAAAGTTGGGAGAGGATGCATTGTCGGCGCTCATTCTATAGTAAATCACGATATTCCTGATAATTGTATGGTTGTAGGAAGTCCTGCCAGAATTATAAAAAGATATTCAATTGAGAAAAAAAGGTGGGAAAAGACCTCTGATGAATGAAAATAATAAACAGGCAAATATTAATTGTAATATGAAGAAGGTACTCATTACTGGCGGAGCAGGTTTTATAGGCTCACATGTCGCACTTAAACTTATTGAAAAAGGCTATATCATTACAGTTTTGGATAATCTTTCTCCTCAAATTCATGGAGATAATCCAGAAAAAACATCTCCTCTATATTGTTCAATAAAAGACAAAGTTACTTTTATTAAAGGTGATGTCTCAAATTATGTAGATTGGGAACGAGCAATTGAAGGCCAGGACGCCATCATACATTTAGCTGCAGAGACTGGTACGGGACAGTCGATGTATAAAGTCTATCAATATGTTAATACAAATATCGGCGGAACAGCGGTAATGCTCGATATTTTGGCGAATAAAAAACATAATGTTGGGAAAGTAGTAGTAGCGGAGTCCCGTGCAATATACGGAGAAGGAAGGTATTGGAGTGACGATCTTGACTCATTTGTGTATCCTGATGGGCGTTCAGACGAGGCAATGAGTGTGGGTGATTTTAATGTAAAATACCCTGGTTGTAAACAAAAGCTTAAATTAGTGTCGACTACAGAGGATTCCAAGATTCATCCTGATTCAGTGTATGGTGTTACAAAGCAGGTTCAGGGACAGTTGGTTCATATGGTCTGCAAAAATATAGGTATAGAGTCAGTATCATTCAGATATCAAAATGTGTATGGCCCAGGTCAGTCATTAAGCAATCCTTATACAGGCATCTTATCTATTTTCTCTACGAGAATAAAGAACGGTAATGAGATAAATATTTTCGAAGATGGATTTGAAAGCCGTGATTTTGTGTATATAGATGATGTTGTTGATGCAACCATTCTAGGTCTTGAAACTCAGGGAGTAAGCGGATTGGCGTTTAATGTCGGAACTGGTGTGCCGACAACGGTGTTGACTGTAGCAAATACACTTGCAAAGAACTATGGTGTATCGGTTCCGATAAAGGTGTCTGGCAATTATCGTTTGGGAGATATACGACATAACTATGCGGACATAACATTGGCGAAGGAGAAGTTGGGATTCTCACCAAAATGGACATTTGAACGCGGTATTGAAAAGTTTGTACAATGGGTAAATGAGCAGGACGTTCAAGAGGACAGATATGAACAATCTATTCGTGAAATGCAAGAACGAGGTTTATACAAATGAATTATAAGGGTAAATCTATATTATTTATCTCCCCAGTTTTTTTTGGGTATGAGAAATCTATTAAGAAGTATCTGACAGATTCAGGAGCAAAAGTTTATTTTTTTGATGATAGACCTTCAAATTCATTTTTAATTAAAGGCTTGATCAGACTTTGTAAAGGAAGTGTATCACACTTTGTCAACAAGTATTATAATGCAATTTATTCTGAAATAAAAAGCCATAAATTTGATTATTTTTTTGTATTGAATCCAGAGGCATTACCTCTTTGGTTTGTAGAAAAACTTCGATATGAAAAATCATCTACAAAGTTTATTTTGTATATGTGGGATTCAATGCGGAATAAGGAAAATGCAAAAAAATATTTGAATTATTTTGATGCTGTATATTCATTTGATAGAACGGATAGTGAAGAAATTCCCAGATTGACGTTTCTTCCATTGTTTTATTTAGAAGAATATTCAGCTTTGTCCAGTATGAAGCAATTTAAATATGATTGTTGTTTTATTGGGACTGCTCATAGTGATAGATACGCATTGATTAAAAGGATTCAGAATCAACTTAATTTGAAAGGTGTTTCGTGTTATTGGTATCTTTATCTTCAAAGCAAAAAAATGTTTATATGGCAGAAATTAACTAACAGATATTTTAAGTCTGCCAGAATCTCTGACTTCCATTACAAGCCGTTATCAAAAGACGATGTGATTAAAAAAATATCAGAATCAAGAATAATTATTGATATACAGCATCCGGAACAAACAGGCCTTACGATGCGTACAATAGAAGCATTGGGTGCATGTAGAAAATTGGTGACAACAAATCCAGACATAATAAAATACGATTTTTACAAGCGGGAAAATATCTGGGTGTTAGATCGGCAGAGTCCCAATTTTGATGAATCTTTTTTTAAAGAAGAATATAGTCCTATTGAAAAAGAAATATACGAAAAGTATTCTTTGCCATATTGGATAGATACTTTATTTTTAAACGAGAGCTCGAAGTAACTTAGAAGAGAGCTACTTATCCGTAGTCGACTCTTTTTAGTTTTTGTTATTCTTTGCTTTTACAATTCTAAAACTCTGTAGACTTTTTTATTACCTATCTCAGATACACTTTTTAGAATAGTATCCATTTTAGCGAAATAACCCCGACATGCCCTATCTTTGTAGACGAAGTCAGTCGGGCCCCCAAAAAAGGCTTTTTTGTAACTTTTCAATGATTTTATTGTTTCAAACATCCTATCGGAACAATGTAAATTCCATCTTCAGGACGGCGATAAGCATATTCGCCAGTTGCCGTTAGTATCATCTTAAAAGCAGGCGCTTTCATTCGTGTAGTGTCAATCTGTTTAGCTAATGAAGTCAGCGTTTCTACACCCTCGCTTATCAAGGTTTCTCCTCCGAGTTTGACTTCAATAAGTCCATACTGTCCGTTGCGAAGATGTACTACTGCATCGCATTCCAAACCGCTTTTGTCTCGATAATGATATACGTTGCCATTTAATGCTTCTGCAAACACACGCAGATCTCTTACGCACATTGTTTCAAAGAAGAATCCCATTGTCTTCAGATCGTTCATTAAATCTTCTGGTCCTAAACCTAAAGCAGCCGTTGCGATAGAAGGATCAACAAAATAGCGTGTGTCTGCTGTACGGATTGCAGTCTTTGAGCGAAGATTCGGATTCCAGGCCGGCATATCTTCTACTACAAATATTTTTCTCAAAGCTTCGAGGTAAGAACTTATAGTATCATCATCAAGCGTTGCTGTATCGTTGTTTTTTAAATCCTCCTTTAATGTTGCGATTGATACCTGTGTCCCTTGATGTCGGGCATATGCTCTCATCAAGCGTTGCACTCGTTCTGAAGCTCTTTTGACGCCATCGACTTTGGTTATATCTTCTTTGGTTACTGCATCGTAGTAATCAAACGCTTGTTCCAATGCCGCCTCTTCGGGTAATCCTACAGCCATAGGCCAACCGCCACGGCAAATCAGAAAAGCGATGTCTTGTAATTTAAGGTCATTCTTTTCCAATATCTTTTCAGGAGCAGTAAATAAGTTGCCGAGGCTTACCTTTCCATTTGACTCCCCAGACTCAAACAGTGTCATAGGCCGCATTGTCAACCAGGCAAAGCGTCCTGTTCC
The DNA here is from genome assembly GCA_944322575.1 of uncultured Bacteroidales bacterium. Taxonomy (GTDB): domain Bacteria; phylum Bacteroidota; class Bacteroidia; order Bacteroidales; family UBA932; genus Coprenecus. The sequence goes on from CALUPK010000079.1 coordinate 17,509, forward strand.
GGAATGTCCTCTTTCCTCTTCTGCCTCCTTATCGGGGACTGCGAAGCCTGTTAAAATGAACTGCCCCATTTTACGGCGGTGGTCAACAGTATATCTTACCGCATCCCATAATTTTGGTACGGTCTGCCACTCGTCAATAAGCATTGGCGTATCTCCTGATAACGCAGCATCTGTATCTATTTCTAACAGGCTCTTGAAATTGTTCTTCACATCAGTTCGAGCCAACAATATTTTGCTGGCTGCAATTTCCTCTGCTGTAGTTGTCTTGCCACACCATTTAGGACCTTCTATCAGCACGGCTCCTTTTGCTTGCAACTTCTTTTCAAGCAGGCTATCCATTATTCTATGTCTGTAACCATCCATAAATTAAAGTATTTACTCTTACAAAGATAATCAAAAAAAATATGTTCGGTAATTTGGAGTAGTATTTTTCGGTAATATGGCTTAAAATTATTCGGTACAGGCTTAAAAGAAAAATCCAGCAGAGACGGTCGTGGACAGAGTCTACTGGATTTTTCGTATGGAGATATTGAGACCAATGTGCGGGAGTGATATATGTGGTTGCGGAAAAGTGAGAAAAAATCTCATTTTGATTTGGGCATATTGCGAATTTTAATATATTTGCAAAAAAAATGAGATATGTTAGTAAACTTCACGGTCAAAAACTTTCGCTCGTTTAAGCAAGAACGGACGTTTTACATGGAAGCCAGTTCTATAAAAGAGCATAAGGAGTCTGTTATTGAAAAAGGTAAATATAGGCTATTGCCGTTGGCTGTTTTTTATGGTGCTAATTCCGGAGGAAAGAGTAATTTGATACAGGCTATTGCGACCATGCGTGGAATAGTTCGACGTTCAGTGCAGCTGAACGAAGGTGATAATTTGCCGTATGACCCGTTTGCGCTTGACCGGTATTCGGAAAGTCAGCCGACTTTCTTCGAGATTCAGTTTATAAAGGATAGTGCCCTTTATCGATATGGGTTTGAGTACAATAAAAAAGAAATTGTCTCAGAGTGGTTGTACGAGAAGTGTTTTGGAGAAAGGGAGTATGAACTTTTCATGCGCTCACATGATTTGATAGAAGTTTCAGCGAAAAGATTTCCTGAGGGGCTTGGCAAGGAAGAAGGCTTGACTAACGCAAACAGGTTGTTTCTTTCGGTAGTCGCGCAACTGAAAGGGAGTAAGTCTAATTCAGTACTGGACTGGTTTAAGGGATGTAATATTCTTTCAGGTATTGCCAGTGAAGGTTACGAATTGTTTACACTTAATATGTTTTTGGAACATATTGACGGTGTGGATGAAGTCCAGAACTTTTTTTCCTCATTGCAGTTGGGATTCACACGTTTCTCTGTCAAGGAGAAGGATATCCCCAATGATGTTTTTGAAAACCTGCCTGATTCGATAAGAGTGAGGTTGGAACAGGATTCCTCTAAAAGACATTATATAGAACCTTTAACTACGCACAATATCTATGACAATGGTTCGGTTGTAGGAGAAAGGGTCTTTAATAAAGACCATATGGAGTCTGAAGGAACAAAAAAGGTAATCGAAATGTCCGGCCCAATATTCGACACTTTAAACAAGGGTAAGGTATTGGTCATAGACGAATTGGATGCGAAATTGCATCCACTCCTGACCCGGAATATAGTATTGCTCTTCATGAATCCAAAAACAAATAAGCACGGTGCTCAATTGATTTTTGCGACACATGATACCAATTTGTTGGATTTGAGACTTGTGCGTCGTGATCAGATTTGGTTTGCCGAAAAAGATAATGAAGAATCTACTGATATCTATTCTCTTGTAGAATTTAAGGATGACGATGGGAAGATAGTACGTAGCGATCGTGATATCGAACGCGATTATATCCGTGGCCGCTACGGAGCCATACCGTTTATTGGAAAATAAAAGAGTTGTCATGGGACATACAAGAAAGGGTGAAATTGCAAAATTGAAGAAGGAGCGCAGGGAAGCCAAGGCTGATAAAAAACGTAAAGTTGGGACGCGTAATCAGCTTGTGCGTTTTTTGATAGTGTGTGAGGGGACTAAAACTGAACCTAAGTATTTTGAGGCTCTCATAAAGAATCACATATCGACTGTCCGTGAGGAAACGATACAGGGCGAGGGAAAGGCGACGGTTGCCCTTGTCGACAGAACTATGGAAATCAAGAATGAACTGGAACGCGGGAATGCAATGCGTTTCGACCGTGTGTGGGTAGTATTTGACAAAGATGATTTTGATGATTTTAATGAGGCTATCCGGAAGGCTGAGGAATTAGGTTTTCAAAGCGCATGGACAAATGAGGCTTTTGAATTGTGGTACTACTTGCATTTTGAGTATCTTGATACAAAAATCGGCCGGGCAGACTATATCGACAAACTGGAAGGTGTTTTGAGAAAACGAATGGGGAATCCGGATTTTGTGTATAAGAAGGGAGATCCTGAAATTTATAACCTACTCCAGACATACGGACAAGAAGATTTGGCAAAACGTTTTGCTAAAAAACTGCGGAGCTTATATACTGATTCAAATTATTCAGAACATAAACCTTGCACAATGGTAGATATTCTTGTTGAGGAACTGGAATATCCTGAGAAATTGCTGCAGGGATGAGATGAAAACAGCGCAGGGGCAGACCTGAAGCTGCCGTTTTGCAGACGGAACGTAAGAAAAAACGCTAAATTTGCGCTGCAAAAACAAGCAGTACCATGATAGTTTCCGTGGACAGCCGCACCGTTACCCGTCCGGACGAGACTGTGTTCTATGCTCTCAGGGGGCAGAATAATGACGGGCATGATTATGTGAAGGCGCTTTATGACAGAGGGGTGCGTCATTTCGTGCTGAGCGAGCGCCGTCCCGGTACAGAATATCTTCAGGATGCATCTGTCCAGTATGTGGACGATACTCTCGAGGCTCTGCAGTCCGCGGCGGCCCGGCACCGCCGTCATGAGCTGCCTCGGACGGAGGTTACGGCTATTACCGGCAGCAACGGCAAGACCGTGGTGAAGGAGTGGATAGCGCAGCTGCTCGGTGAGGACGTGCCCCTGAGCCGCAGCCCCCGCAGCTACAACTCTCAGGTGGGAGTGCCGCTCTCGCTCATGGAGGTGACGCCCGAGTGCCGTATCGCCCTGATAGAGGCCGGGATGTCCCGCCCCGGAGAGATGGCCCGCCTGCAGCGGATTATCCGTCCGGACCTCGGGGTGTTCACGCACCTTGGGGATGCCCATGGGGAGAATTTCCCTTCGCTCGAGGCGAAAATGCAGGAGAAGGCCCGGCTTTTCAAGGGCTGCAGTGCTGTAATTTGCCGGGAGGGCTACGCGGCGGATATCATCGCCCGGGAATGCGCTCCGCAGACGAGGATGTACCTCTGGGGCGATTCCCAGAAGACGGATGTCCGGATAATAGGGACCGGGGCCAATGTCGCAGGCCGGGATGTGGAGATGGAGGTCCACGGCGCTGACGGAAGGACGGAGCGCGGCCGGATACATATTCCGTTCGCCGACGATGCATCGTTCGAGAACTGCATGACGGCGGTCGCCTACATGCTTTACCACGGATATACACTTGAGCAGCTGGCTCCGAGGGTTGCGGACCTGCAGCCTGTGGCCATGCGGATGGAGATCCGCGAGGGGGTGGGGGGCAGCACGCTGATAAAGGATTATTACAACTCCGACCCGGCTTCATTTGCAATAGCCCTCGGTACGCTGGCCCATCAGGACTCTACCCGTCCGAAGGTGGTGATTCTGTCGGACTTCGTGGATGTCGGCGGCAAGGCGGAGCAAACCTACCGTCAGGTGGCGCAGATGCTGGAAAAATCCGGGGTGCGGCTCTTCATCGGGGTTGGCCACTGCCTGAGCGCTCACCGCAGCCTGTTCGAGGGGCTGCCGCAGAAGCGTTTCTACAGGACTACGGAGGAATTTCTGTCCGCCGAGCGCAGGGACGACTTCCGCGATATGGATATCCTTATCAAGGGGGCCCGGCAGTTCCGCTTCGAGTACATAGGAGGCTTCTTAACCCGGCAGTCGCACACTACGGTCTTGGAGGTGGACTTGGATGCGCTGGCGGGCAACTTCAACATCCTGCGCAACCGCGTGCCGCGCGGGACTCGGCTGGCCGTCATGGTGAAGGCCTTCTCCTACGGCAGCGGTGCCGGGGAGATAGCGGCTCAGCTCCAGTACAGCGGCGTCGACTACCTGATGGTGGCCTACGCGGACGAGGGCGTGGAGCTGCGTTCGAGGGGGATCACGGTGCCGATAGCGGTGATGAATCCAGAGCCGGAGGCATTTGACCAGATGATAGAATTTTCCTTAGAGCCGGAGATATACTCCTTAGCGCTGCTGAGGGACTTCGAGGAGGTGCTGGCCCGGGGCGGAGTGGAGGGCTATCCGGTGCATCTGAAGTTCAATACGGGGATGAACCGTTCGGGGCTGGATAAGAAGGATATCCCGGAACTGCTGGAGTTCATGGAAGGGCGGCGGACGGTGATGCTGCGCAGCATGTTCTCCCATCTGGCGGCTGCGGACGACCCGGCGGAGGATGAGTTCACCCTCGGGCAGATCCGCCTGTTCGAGGAGATGACTGGGATGGTGCAGCCGCATTTCCCCTATAAGATACTGCGGCATATTCTCAACAGCGCCGGCATTGAGCGTTTTCCCCAGTATGCCTTCGATATGGTGCGCATTGGCATCGGGCTGTACGGCATAGGTCCGCTCCCGGGGCTGAGGCCGGTGAGCACATTCAAGACGCACATAGCGTCGATACGCAGGATTACTCCGGACCAGACTGTGGGCTACGGACGCAGGGGCAGGGTCAGCCGGCCGTCGGACGTGGCGGTCATCCCTGTGGGCTACGCGGACGGGCTGGACCGTCATCTGAGCTGCGGGGTGGGGGAGATGATGGTGCGCGGGCAGAGGGTACCTGTCTTAGGCAATATCTGCATGGACGCCTGTATGCTGGATGTCACCGGCACGGGCGCTCAGGTAGGAGACGAGGTGGAGATCTTCGGGCACAATATCCCAGTGACCGAGCTCTCTGACAAGCTCGGGACCATCCCCTACGAGGTGCTGACGAGTATCTCCCGCCGGGTCAGGCGGCTCTACTTCAAGGAGTAGCTGCGGTCTTCCCTTTCGAAGAAGTCAATCGTACGGTAGAATGGATGCACGGGGCCGTAGCCGGGACCGAAACGGTAGCCGGAGCCGTAGGCTATGGACTCGTTGATGAATATCTCGGCTCTTTCGACCGCTGCCTCCAGATCGTACTTCCGGGCGATGTAGGTGGCTATGGCCGAACCGAAGGTGTCGCCTGTGCCGTTGACGTTGCGGGTGTCGATGCGGCGCTTGGAGAAGCGGCGGGTGTTGTCGGTGCGGCGGTTGTAGAGGACGTCGATGAGGTTGTCTCCGTCGGGTATGGACTTGATGATCACCGAGCAGCCGGCTTCGGATATCTTCCGGATGAGCCGGTCCACGTTGTCGAGGGTGATGTCCTCACCGGCTAAGACGCGGGCCTCGTGTATGTTGGGAGTGATGATTTCGGCCTGGGGGAAAAGCAGCTCGCGGTAGGCGTCTATGGCTTCCTGGAGGATGAGTGCCGTACCGCCGGAATCCACCATGACGGGATCGATGACCTTGGGCACCTCCGGGTACTCGCGCAGCAGGCCGGCTACGGCCTCCACTATCTGCTTCTCGTAGAGCATGCCGGTCTTGATGCAGTCGGCGCCCACATCATCGAGGAAGTCCCGGCTCTGGCTGAGGATGATGTCCACCGGCATGGTCCGGATGCCCTTGACCTGGGTGGTGTTCATGTCCACGAGGAGGGTGGTGGCTCCGGCCGCGAATCCGCCGCATGCGGAGACGGCCTTGATATCTGCCTGGATGCCGCAGCAGCCGAGGGGTTCGCTGCCGGCTATCATGAAGACTTTTGCGAAATCTTTTTTATGTTCCATTGTCTTGTAGGAGTTCTTGAGAGTTATTGGATCACGCCGAAATGCCTGAGTGCGTTGGCCACTCCTCCGGCGTCGATATTGTCAGTGATGTAGTCGGCAGCGGCCTTGACGGTCACTCCCGCATTGCCCATTGCCACTCCTGTGCCGGCGCGGCGCAGGATAGGGATGTCGTTGCCTCCGTCCCCGAATGCCATGCATTCCGCCAGACTGATGCCCTCGTGCGCGGCGATGGTCTCCATGCCCCGGCCCTTGTCGGCCTCGGAGGAGATGACATCGGAAAAATACTCGCACCAGCGGGCGGACTCGGCGTGCCGCAGCAGGGGTACGACGGCGGCTTCCTGAGCCTCGTCGAAGAAGGGGGTGAGCTGATATACGGGGCGGGAGAGCATTTCCTCAGTGGTGGTGCGGGTGTCTATGCCCTTGATGGCCAGCATGACTCCGAAGACCTGGTCCACGATCGGGCGGTGGTTGTGTACGATAGCCCGGTCCTCTCCCACGATAAGGGAGGGAACGCCCCAGCGGTCGGCGGCTCCGAGGATGGTCCTCACGTCCTCCGGGTTGATGGGGGTGCGGGATATCGTCTGTCCGCCTACGGTGCATATCGCGCCGTTGACGGTGATGTAGCCGTCGATGAGGTGCAGGATGGGGTCGAGGTTGTTGATCAGCGGGGCGGGCCGTCCGGTGGAGATGAATATCCTCACTCCGGCCTCATGCGCCGCAGTCAGTGCCCCGACAGTGGATGCCGGCACCGAATGGGTCCTGAAGCTGACTAATGTCCCGTCTATGTCGAAAAACAGAGCTTTTATCATAAAACGTTCAAATGGCCCGCAAATATAGCGAATAAAAGGCGAAAAGGTACCCCGCTACTTGTCGATGACGGGGACCTCGTCCTTGGAGTATTCGTCGAGGCGTTTCTCCCACAGCCAGTAGCGGGTCTCTCGGACGAGGACACCGGAGAGCAGCAGCAGGGAGATGAGGTTCGGGATGGCCATCAGGGCGTTCATCATGTCGGCTAAGTTCCACACTATCGAGAGGTTGGCAACAGCTCCGACGAAGATGCCTATGATGAACAGTATCCGGTAGACGATGGTGGCCTTGCGTCCGCCGAGGTACTCGATGCAGCGCTCGCCGTAGTAGGACCAGCCGAGGATGGTGGAGAATGCAAAGGTCACGATGCCTACGCTCAGGATAATCGGGCCGACTACCGGTATGACGCCGAAGGCCTGTGAGGTCAGGGTCTCGCTGGCGGAGTCGATGCCGTTGGGGGCTATCACGCAACTTACCAGGACGAGGCCTGTCATGGCGCAGACCACGACGGTGTCCCAGAAGGTGCCGGTCGAGGAGACGAGGGCCTGGCGGACGGGGTTGCGGGTCTGGGCGGCTGCGGCGGCGATGGGGGCGGAGCCGAGGCCGGACTCGTTGGAGAACAGTCCGCGGGCGATACCGAAGCGGCAGGCGGTCATGATGGTCGAGCCGACGAATCCGCCGCCGGCGGCCTGGGGCGAAAAGGCGGAGGTGACGATGACGCGGATGGTCTCGCCGAGGTATTCGAAGTTGATGCACAGGATCACTATGCAGCCGATGATGTAGAACAGGGCCATGAAGGGTACGAGCCATGTGCAGACCTTGGATATACCCTTGATGCCGAAGAGCACCACTAAGGCGGTGAGGATGGTGATGACTATGCCGCTGGCTACGGGCGGGATGTGCAGGTTCTCGTCGAGGAGCATGGAGATGGCGTTGGACTGCACCATGTTGCCTATGCCGAAGGAGGCCACTACGGCGAAGATGGCGAAGAGCACTCCGAGCCACTTGGCCTTGAGCCCGCGCTCGAGGGCGTACATCGGGCCGCCGAGGATGTGTCCGTCTTTCTTGATTTTTACCCGGTATTTTACTGCCAGCAGGGCCTCGGAATACTTCGTGGCCATACCGAATACGCCTGTGAGCCAGCACCAGAGCACGGCTCCGGGACCTCCGAGGGTGATGGCCGTGGCCACTCCCACGATGTTGCCGGTGCCGATGGTGGCGGCTAAGGCTGTGGCTAAGGCGCCGAACTGGCTGACGTCTCCGTGCTCTGTCTTGTCCTTGGTGACGGAGAGCCTGATGGCCTTGAATATTTTGAGCTGAGGGAATCTGAGTCTGACAGTCAGATAGATGTGAGTGCCGAGAAGCAGGATGATGAGGGGCCATCCCCAGAGAAACGAGGCGATAGAGGCGATGATGTCGGATAGTGTCTGCATAGGTCAGTCTGTTGTTAAACGTCTGCGAATATATAAAAAATATCCGGGAAGAATATCTGTTGTGTTCCGGTTTTTCTTAACTTTGTAAGACTGAAAAATACAATCTGTAATATTATGAGAAGTGAAATTACAAAACGCGAGGAGGAGGTGATGAACCTGCTCTGGGAAAACGGCCCCCTGACAGTGGCCGAGATGCTGGCGCTGTATCCTGATCCCAAGCCTCATTTCAACACTGTTTCTACTATGGTGCGCTCTTTGGAAAAAAAAGGTTTCACCACACACACGCCCGAGGGACTGTCATACCGCTATTCGGCTACTATGAACCGCGAGCAGTACGGTCAGAGGTATCTGGGCGGAGTGGTCCGCGACTATCTGGACAACTCCTACAAGAAGGTCGTCTCCCAGTTTGTGGAAAGTGAACGCCTGAGCGTGGACGATCTCAAGTCGATAATCGAGATGATCGAGAAAGAAGGCAGATAAACTGAGTGATGAACGGTCTGCTTACATACGCTGTCGGTTCGGCTGCGGTGCTGGCGGTGCTGTGGGGTGGTTTCCGGCTGTTGCTGCGCTCGCAGAAGATATTCAGGGTCAATAGAGCTCTGCTCAATACGATTCTGTATTTCTCTCTATGTGCTCCGCTCCTGCTGTCCCGTCTGAGTATTCCCGTGTCCGAGCGTGCTCCGGAAGTGGTGGGTGTAATGACACTCGCAGGGGTGACTGTGTCCTCCGATGGCTCCCGTCCGGCTGCAATGGCGGAGAACAGCAGTACCCCCGCCTGGCTTCCGGAAGTGCTGACGGCGGTGTATGCGGCAGGTGCAGTTGCCACTCTGCTGACCCATGTGCTGATTCCGGCTGCCGCTGCGGCGGCGCTCCTGCTGAGAGGACGTCGCTTCAGGGCCTTATCCGGCGGACATGTGGTGACAGTGGTTTCCGTCCCGGCCCGAAGGGGCCGCAGGGTGGAGCCGATGAGCTGGCTCGGCGTTATTTTCCTTCCGGCAGAAGAGGATTATGACAACGACAGCTACGTCATAAGGCACGAGCTTGCCCATATCCGCATGATGCATTCGCCCATATTGCTCAATGCCTCCCTGATGCTGTGCCTCCAGTGGTTCAATCCGGCGGCGTGGCTGTTGCTCCGCGACCTGAGGCAGAACTGCGAGTTCGAGGCGGATGACGCTGTCCTTGCCTCAGGAGCCGACCGGAAGGAATACCAGCTCTCTTTAGTGGGGCAGGCTGCAAAGGGGATGGCCGTGTCCTTGGCCAACCCTTTCCGGAATTCTAATCTGTACCGGCGTATAGCGATGATCCAGAAGGCAGTCCCGGAGCGGAAGGTCTATGCCCGTCTGCTGTATGTGGTGCCGGTGCTGATGGCGGCGGCTGTGATATTTGCCGAACCGCTTGTTCCGGCGGCAGCCATGCCGGCAGAAACCGGGGCGGGGAACATGACCGGGTCTTCTGCGTACGTACCGGATCCAGTACCTGTGCCATATACTTTAGTAGAGCAGCCTCCTCTGTTTATGGGAGGTGACGACGATGATTTTGTAGCCTGGGTGTTCTCCGCGATACAATATCCCGCGGAGGCCGTAGCCTCCGACGCAGCGGCGAGAGTGACAGTCCAGTTCAAAATACGCAAGACAGGCGAAGTCTCGGATATCCGGACGCTCCGTGTAGAGGTCAAAGGCACGGTGGTAGAGGATTTTGACTACAATATATTCTCCGAAGCCGTAGTCGATGTGGTAGGCCGGTCCCCCGGATGGACTCCGGGATATCAGCATGGCAAGCCTGTGGATGTGGTGTACAACTTCCCTGTGGATTTCCGGCTCAAAAACGAATAATACGCCTATGGAGCCTCTTTTAGGAAAAAATATAGAAGAACTTAAGGCCGTCTGCGCTCAGTACGGCCTTAAGCCTTTCGCAGCCTCACAGATAGCTGACTGGCTCTACAGAAAGCAGGTGCGTACCATCGATGAGATGACCAACTTGCCCAAGGCGGCCCGCATGGAGCTCGCCCGGCATTACGAGGTGGGCCGCACTGCCTACGTTGACCTTATCTCCTCTGTGGACGGCACGAAAAAGTACCTTTTCCCCTTCGGCCCGGGGGTTGAGGCTGTGATGATACCGGACAAGGACCGGAGCACGCTCTGCGTCTCCTCCCAGAAAGGGTGCCGGATGGGATGCCGCTTCTGCATGACCGGACGCGGCGGATGGCACGGTAATCTCACTCCTGCCGGGATTCTCTCCCAGTTCATGGAAGTGGACGAGGCCGCTGAACTGACCAATACGGTGTTTATGGGTATGGGCGAGCCGTTGGACAACTGGGACAGCGTCCGCCGTGTGATAGAGATATTGACCGCTCCCTGGGGGTTCGGATGGAGCCCCAAGCGCATTACACTCTCCACCATAGGTGTGACGGCGGATGCCCGTACGGGGGAGTCGCCTCTGCGCCGTTTCATGGATGAGTGTACCTGTCATTTGGCCGTCAGCCTGCATAATCCATTTTCCGAAGAGAGGGCTGAGCTCATGCCGATGGAAAGGGCCTTTCCGCTGAACAGGACATTGTCCTTGATAAGGGAGTATGATTTCACGGGGCAGCGGAGAGTGAGCTTCGAGTATATTATGTTTGCAGGGGTGAACGATGACAAGCGGCATGCCGATGCCCTCGCCCGGATGCTCCGCGGTCTGGAGTGCAGGGTCAACCTGATCCGTTTTCACCGCATCCCCGATTCGCCCTTAGCACCTTCGCCGATGCCGGTCATAGAGCAGTTCAAGGACAGGCTCAATTCGGCCGGAGTCCTGACCACCCTGAGGGCTTCCCGGGGAGAGGATATTCTCGCCGCATGCGGAATGCTCAGCGGCAAGGGACGCGATACGTCCCGTTAGGATGTATTGATTTTAACACTAAAACTTAACTAAGATATGAGGATTATACGTGATGTTATCTTGCTTGCGGCGGTAGTGCTGCTTCCATTGAGTGCTCTTGCCTATCCGGTCGTGGACACGGCGGTGCGTAAAGAGAGACCCAAGGTAGGGGTGGTTCTCAGCGGCGGAGGTGCCAAGGGCTCTGCACATATCGGAGCGCTGAAGGTCATAGAGGAGATGGGCATACCAGTGGATTTCGTGACCGGAACCAGTATGGGCTCCATCATCGGCGGACTCTACAGTCTCGGCTACAGTCCGGATGAGATGGACTCGCTCATCAGCAGTGTGGACTGGTCCATCATCATGAGCAACAATGTTACCCGTAATCAGCTCTCCTTCCTCGACAAGGAGCACAAATCCATGTATCTGCTGACTATACCGTTTACCACCGCGGCCTCACTCGAGAGAAAGATGGAAGCCGGGCGCAGCCGCAGGGAACAGGAGTCCTCTGGCGAGAAGCTGACGTCGGTAGGGGGCGCAGGTACATTTGTGGGTTCTCTTCCGGCCGGATTCATCAACGGCAACAATGTGGAGAACCTGCTCAATTCGCTCTCGGTAGGTTATCAGGACTCGATAGACTTTGATTCCATGCCCATACCCTATGCATGTGTGGCGACAGATATGGTTACAGGTCAGGAAGTGGTCTTTCACAGCGGATACCTTTCCAAGGCCATCAGGGCAAGTATGGCGATTCCGGGAGTATTCTCGCCCGTGAGGATGGGCAATATGGTTTTAGTTGACGGCGGTATGCTCAACAATTTCCCTGTGGATATATGCCGTGCGATGGGAGCAGATATAATAATAGGTGTGCGGGTATCCAGCACCCTGAAAGGTGACCCGGACGCTCTGAACTCCCTGCCGCAGCTGATAGACCAGATCATGGGAGTAGTGACTCAGCGCAAGTCCAATGACAATATTGCCTCATGTGACATCTTCATCGAGCCCGATGTCACCGGCTACGGTCCCATGAGTTTCGACTCTGCCAGTATCCGTAAGCTGGTACACAACGGATATGTGGCCGCGGACAGACACAGGGATGAGCTTAGGGAGCTGAAGCAGATGCTGGATTCTTACGGGCCGTGCGGCAAGCAGCTCCAGGCTCCCCGGGCCCGCAGTATGGACAGCGACACTCTGACTATCAGTTCCATATCGGTTACCGGTGTCGGGCTCAAGGATGGAGAGTGGCTGTTGAGAAAGTCAAGGCTGCTGAAACATAAGCGGATGACAGGCAGTCAGATAGATAAAGCTGTGGCGATGTTCTATGGGACAGGTGCATTCTCCAAGATAACATATACCTTGGAGATGAACCCGGAAGACACCACGTGGCAGGTCAATATAGCCTTGGTTCCGGATGTTCCACACAACTTCGGATTCGGCTTCCGTTTCGACTCTCAGGAGGCCGCTGCCATCCTGCTTGGCTTGGGTATCAACGAGCAGAAGCTCACAGGTGTCAAGTTCAATGTCTCGACCCGTCTGAGCTACAATCCCTGGGCCAAGGTACAGGTGTCATTTGTCCCCAGGGTCATACCCCGCTTCAACCTGTCCTACTCTTTCAGAAAAGAGGAGACAAACATCACCAACGGAGGCCGTACTTATGCCAATGCTTTGTACTACAATCAGATAGTTAAAGCCTATTTCTCAGAATACCATTCGCGGTTCCTGAGTACTGAACTCGGCCTCAGCTATGAGAATTTTATTTATGAGCACTATTTCCAGCATATTCTCGACGGTGGGACCATGCTCCCTATAGGAAGTGACGCTGTGTATACAAGCTCCTATCTCGGAGCTTACGGAAGGCTGATGTTCGACAGCAAGGACCGTTCGTCCTTTGCTACCCGGGGAGTGGAATTCGTCCTTGACGGCAGTTGGAAATTCTACGATATGGACCGCAGGCCGGATTTCCACAAGTGGGGGTTCGGAGATGTCATGGTGTCCTTCGCATCCTATATCCCGGCATTCGGGGACAGGCTTGTGATCTCGCCTCAGGTATATGCCAGGCTTCTGATGGGAGACAACTATTTTAATGCCTACAATACGCTTATGGGAGGAGTCATGCCGGGCCGTTATGTCGCTCATCAGCTGCCTTTCATCGGCTTCAACCGTCCTGAGATGATGGAGAACACCATAGCAGTTCTCCGTACCGACTTCAGGGTCAATGTTCATGCCAAGCACTACCTTACAGCTATGGTCAACTATGCCAGAGAGTCCGTGGACATGAACAACTTCTTCAGACCGAACCGGGAACTTGAGGACGGCCGTCTCAGTGTCGGAAACTGGTGGGGTGTGGGACTGAGATACTCGTATGACCTGCCCATAGGTCCGGTCGATGTGGATGTCTCATGGTCCAATATGACAAATAAAGTCGGAGTGTATGTCAACCTCGGATACTATTTTTAACCGTATAGCCTGGCTTTGTTCCCGCAGGGAGTACTGCAGCCGGGGTGTCCTGGACCTGCTGCGGCGCAAGGGTGTTGCAGGGGAGGAGGCCGTGGCTGTCCTTGAGCGTCTGCGTGAGGAGGGATACGTGGATGATGTCCGTTACGCCCGCGCGTTTGCCCGGGACAAGGCTCTGCTGTCAGGGTGGGGACCAAAGAAGATAGTCTATGTCCTGACATCAAAAGGAATTGCTGCGGATGTGGCCAAGACGGCCATAAGTGAAGTCAGTGAGCAGGAGAGCGCATCGCGGATGAAGGCGGTAATCAAGGGTAAATGGAAGAGTGTCAAGTCGGCAGATGTGCGGGATAGACGTGCCAAAGTTCTGAGATTCGCTCTTTCGCGTGGATATGACTGTGCCGCTGTGATAGAAGTTCTGGATTCTTTGGAGGAGTAATTGGAAAAATTACTAACTTTGTAGTTTGTAAAACAAACACTAACTTTAAAAGAAAGATGACTACAACTCAGACCGTGAAGAAGAACTATGCGCTCCCCATCACAATGATGTACCTGCTGTTCTTCATGATCGCCTTCGTTACCAATCTCTGCAACCCGATGGCGGTTATCGTGAAAAATCAGTTCGAAGTTTCAAACGCTATGGCCCAGCTCGGCAACGCTGCCAATTTCATAGCCTACGCCGTCATGGGTATTCCTGCCGGTATACTCCTCAAGAGGATAGGCTACAAAAAGACAGCGCTGACCGCTATAGCAGTAGGTTTCACCGGTGTGTTCCTCCAGTATGTCTCCGGATGGAACGCAGTGCAGAGCTACGGTGTGTATCTTGCCGGAGCCTTTATCGCAGGATTCTGCATGTGTATGCTGAATACTGTCGTGAATCCTATGCTGAATACCCTCGGCGGAGGCGGTAAGAGGGGCAACCAGCTGATTCAGTTCGGCGGCGTGGGCAACTCTCTGGCTGCAACTTTCGTGACTATCTTCGTAGGAGCTCTCGTAGGAGACGCTTCCAAGGCTCAGATATCAGATGCCACTCCGGCTCTGTTCATAGCACTGGGTATTTTCCTGCTGGTGTTCATCGTACTGTCTTTCGTCAGGATTCCCGAGCCTGAGCTTGAGAAGGCCTCGGAGGCAGCAGAGAAACCGGCCGTGTCTTCTACAGGTAAGCGCTACAGCGCATTCTCCTTCCGTCATTTCAATCTCGGTATCATAGCTATCTTCCTGTACATGGGTGTCGAGGTCGGTATTCCTACTTACGTCCTCCAGTACCTTTCTACAGCTACAGACGCCGCTACTCCCGGTTTCGGAATGGACTCCGGAGTGGCAGCATCCATAGCCGGAGTGTTCTGGCTGATGATGCTTGTCGGCCGTCTTTGCGGAGGTCTGCTCGGAGGACGCTTCTCCAGCCGGGCACAGATACTCTTCGTATCATCTGTCTGCATACTGTTCATCGTCCTCGGTATGCTTCTGCCGACTTCGTCCACAGTGCGTTTCTTCGGATTCGAAGGATCTACCGGACATTTTGTGTCAGCTGACATCCCCGTCGGTATGGTGCTGCTCGTGCTCTGCGGTCTGTGTACCTCGGTATGCTGGGGCGGTATATTCAACATGGCCGTTGAGGGTCTGGGCAAATATACATCGGTAGCTTCAGGCATGTTCATGACTATGGTCTGCGGCGGCGGTATCCTCATTCCGCTTCAGGGCGCCATCGCTGACGCCACAGGTTCGTTCTTGGTGAGCTTCGCCGTTCCTCTGGTATGTGCAGCCTACATCTTCTTCTATGCGTTGATTGGCTACAAGAATGTCAACAAGGATATTGTAACTGAATAATAACTGGACATCATGGCAAAACAGACACTGGTAATGGGCATCGACATAGGCGGTCAGTCTACTAAACTCGGAGTAGTCGATGCGCGTGGTAATATCTTGTATCAGAGTGTGATATCCTCTCTGCAGAGGGAGCTCTCATCCTATGTTGACGATCTGACCACAGCCATCAAGGACCTTATCAAGAAGGCGGAGAATGACGGAGAGGTCAAGGGTATAGGCATCGGAGCTCCTAACGGCAACTACTACAAGGGTACGATAGAGTTTGCCCCCAATCTCAAGTGGGCATACGACGAGAACGACAAACCGATGGTCATCTTCTTCGCCAAGATGATCAAGGACATAGTCGGCATCCCCGTGGCCATCACCAACGATGCCAATGCTGCGGCTGTCGGCGAGATGACCTACGGCATAGCCAAGGGCATGAAGGACTTTATCATGATTACCCTCGGTACGGGCGTCGGCAGCGGTATCGTTATAGGCGGCAATATCGTCTACGGACATGACGGTTTTGCAGGAGAACTCGGACACACTATCGTCGTGCGTGGCGGAAGACAGTGCAACTGCGGCCGCAAGGGCTGTTTAGAGACCTATACATCTGCTACAGGTGTTGCCCGCACTGCCCGCGAGTTCCTCGCCGAACGGAAGGACAAGAGTCTGCTGAGGTCCCTCGATGTCGAGAAGATTACTTCCAAGGACATCTATGATGCCGCCACCAAGGGTGACAAGCTGGCCATCGAGATCTTCCACTATACCGGCCGCATTATGGGAGAGGCTTTTGCCAACTTCGTGGCTTTCAGTGCTCCCGAGGCCATCATCCTCTTCGGAGGCCTGGCCCGCTCGAAAGAGTTCCTGACCGAGTCCATTCTCGATGCCATGAATGAGAACCTGCTCGACATCTGGAAAGGCAAGATCCGTCTGCTGTATTCCACCCTGAAGGACTCCGACGCCGCCATCCTCGGCGCCTCGGCCCTTGCTTGGGAGCTGTAAGATTTACGAAGCGGAGCCGGCTTCCATGAGGAAAGACTTCATGAAGGCGTTGAGGTCTCCGTCGAGAACGCCCTGCGTATCGGAAGTCTCATATCCGGTACGCAGGTCTTTTACCATCTTGTAGGG
>CALUPK010000080.1 GCA_944322575.1 uncultured Bacteroidales bacterium
GCCGCGGTACAATCCACTCGATGAACTCTTTTTCGTTCGAGGGAGTGGAACGGTATTATTTTATAAGGAATATAGATACAAGGATGGTGCGCGGATGGCACGGACATCAGTTTGAGCGGAAGTGGTTTCAGTGTGTGGCTGGGAGTTTTACGATGGCGTTCGTGGCTCCGGATAACTGGGACGCTCCGTCTAAGGACCTGAAGCCGGAGATTTACCGGATATCGGACCGCAGGAGTGAGATTATCTGCGTGCCGGCGGGATATGCCAACTGTCTGAGGGCGGAGGAGCCCGGCTCGGTGCTGATGGTGCTCTCGGGCAAGCGCTACCCCGAATGTCTGGAAGACAGCTGGAGGTATCCGGCGGACTATTGGTTTGACTGGGCGGAGCTGTAGGACCGTATGATTTTAGGAATTTGTGGAAAAATAATTAAATTTGGGCTGCAAAATCGATTATTTAACCCAAATAGATCTGATCAAATGAGAAAAATATTTTTAGCAGCCGCCGCTCTTCTTTCTGCTGCCGTGGGCTATGCCCAGGAGAGCGGGGAGAAGCAGAGTCTCACTCTGGAGCAGGTGGCACAGGGAATGCCTGAGGGCATCACAAGTCCTATTCCCATGCCTCTTGGATGGTATGACAGGAGCAATCTTATTGTCTCTGAGAACCGCGAGCTGGGTCTTTACAACATAAAGACCGGGGAGACCTCGCCCTATCAGATGCCGGAGCCCAAGGTCCGGCCGGCCATCCTCGAGGAGCTGAGCAAGACCGTGGACAATCCCATGTTCTCGCCGGACTCCACGAAGATCGCCTACACCAAGGACAACAACCTCTACGTGATGGACGTGGCCACCGGCGAGCACACCGCGCTGACTACTGACGGTTCGGACCTGATCCTGAACGGCTGGTCCTCGTGGGTGTACTACGAGGAGATTCTCGGCAGGGCCACCCGCTACAAGGCCTTCTGGTGGTCACCGGACAGCAAGCGCTTAGCTTACTACAAGTTCGATGATACGAACGTGCCGATGTTCCCCATCTACGACGCCAAGGGCAAGCACGGTACCCTGAACGAGACCCGCTACCCCAAGGCCGGGGACGAGAATCCCAAGGTGGAGATAGGCATGATCGATCTGACCACGGGCGAGACCGTCTGGGCTGACTTCGACCGTGAGGACGACCAGTATTTCGGTACTCCGTTCTGGAGCGCAGAGTCGGACAAGTTCATGGTGCCCTGGATGCCGAGGGACCAGAACCATCTGATACTCTATGAGGTATCTCCTTTCGACGGCTCGAAGAAGCCTCTGTACGAGGAGCATCAGAGGACCTGGATCGACTGGATCGACGATATGGTCTTCACCGAGGACGGCTTCTACATGACCCGCGATTTCGACGGATGGGAGCAGATCTATTTCCAGCCCTTCGACGGCTCGCAGTACATCAAGCTCACCGAGGGCCGCAACTGGGGCACCCGCATCCTCAAGTTAGACGAGGCCAAGGGTGTGCTCTTCTTCACCTCGAGGGCCGAGATATCCACCCGTTATGACGTCTACAGGCTCGACTTGAAGAAGCGCACCACCGAGCGCATCTCCTTCGGCGACTACAACTTCTCGGCAGTTCAGATTTCACCCGACAACAAGTACTACGCTGCCCAGATATCCAATGTCTCTACACCTACCAAGACCGTCTTAGTGAAGATAGGAAGCGGCAAGAAGGCTCAGTACACCGTCCTCGGCGACTCCAAGGGCCCTGAATATGATAATTACAAGCTCTCCGAGGCCAAAATGCTCTTCATCGAGGTGGACGGCTACACCCTCCCGGCCTCGATACGCCTCCCGATAGACTTGGATACCAATAAGAAATACCCCGTCATCGTCTCTATGTACGGCGGTCCCAACTCCGGTACGGTCATGGATACATGGCAGGCTCCTTCCCGCAACAACCAGCTCTGGGCCATAGAAGGCGTCATCCAGATATCGATCGACCACCGCGCCTCCGGCCACTGCGGCAAGGAGGGCGTCAACTACGTCTACCGCT
The DNA here is from genome assembly GCA_944322575.1 of uncultured Bacteroidales bacterium. Taxonomy (GTDB): domain Bacteria; phylum Bacteroidota; class Bacteroidia; order Bacteroidales; family UBA932; genus Coprenecus. The sequence goes on from CALUPK010000080.1 coordinate 2,029, forward strand.
CCCTCGGACAGACCGAACTGGCCGACTACATCGAGTGGGTGAAGTACCTGAGGACCTTCCCCTACGTGGACGCTGAGAAGATCGGCATCACCGGATTCTCCTTCGGCGGCACGATGACCGTCCTGGCCCTGACCGACGGCGCCGACTACTTCCAGTACGGTATCGCCGGCGGAGGAGTGTACGACTGGCAGCTCTACGACACCCATTATACCGAGAGGTACATGGATACTCCCGAGGACAATCCCGAGGGCTATGCCTTCACCCGTGTATGGGAACGTGCTGAAAAGTACCGCGGCGGCAAGGGTTCGATGCTCCGCATCACCCACGGAACTGCCGATGACAATGTCCACATGCAGAACACCCTCCAGCTCATCGACGCCCTCCAGAAGGCCGACAAGCAGTTTGAGCTGATGATCTACCCCGGCGGATATCACGGATACAGAGGCTATCAGGCCATCCACTCCTCCAACTCCGACCTGATCTTCTGGTACCGCTGGCTCCTCGGAAAGGATGCCCCTGAGTGCCTCCTGAGATAGGAGAATCAATAAAAGCCATCAGTGAAAATTAATGCGTGGTGATTATCTGTCGTATAATTAATATTTTACGTTGTCCAGTGCTGACGGCGGCAGTGCTTTTGCTCTTGCTGCCGTCGTGCGCGGACCGCAGCGGCTATGTGCAGGGCGTGCTGTCCGCAGCCGACTCGCTGATGCTGAGCCAGCCGCAGGCCGCCCTCGACACGCTCCTGACGATAGACAGCGCTGCTGCCGCATCGCTGCGCGGCCGTGAGCGTGCCGACTATACCCTTCTGATGACCGAGGGCCGTTATAAATGCTGGGAGCCGGTTGCCGGAGACACCTCGGTGTTCAGATCGGCGGACTACTACCGCCGCCGCGGCCCGGAGGACAGGCTGGCGCGTGCGCTGATGATGCAGGGGGCGGTGCTCACTGAGCGCGGAGACGCAGAGGGAGCGATGGCCGCCTACAAGGAGGCGGAACCTGTAGCAGAGCGTGTCGGTGACCTCGAGCAGCTCGGGCTGCTGAATACCAGGATAGCCGAACTCTACCAGTCAACGACTGTCAATTTCACTGAAAGTATAGAGAGAACCAAGGCTGCAATAGCTTGTTTTGAAGAGGCTGGTGATATTAGGAGAGCGGTAAACGAAACCTTCTCCCTTGCAAGTCTGTACCTTGCAATGGATTCGTTAGACAAGGGATATGAATGCATAGTCAAGGGATTGGAATCTTCCGAGGCATCTGAAGACATACCACAGATTGTTCACGGTTGTTTTTTGTTGTCGGGGTATTACTACTATATTGATCCGCCAGATTATGATAGGTGCAGGAAGGTGGCGTTGTCGGCAGTGCGGCTTCAAGAAGAAGGTTCGTGTGGGGAAGTTGTCAATTACCGCGATGATCTGTTCCACTACATTGCCGGATCATATGCGGCTTCAGGCCTGACAGATTCAGCTCGTTACTACCTGCATAAAATAATCGGGACGGATGCAAGGACAATGGTCGGCAAATATGACGTCCTTATAAAAATAGCAAAAAGCGAAGGAGACAGCGTTGCATTTTTGAGTAACAAGATGAGAGCGGACAGTATATATTACGCCTACAAGGAGAAAGGATTTGAGCAGGATATCGCCAAATCTGAACTAAAGAGTGAGAACCTTCTGATTAAAGAACGTTATGCTGTCATCAAGAAGCAACGTGCCGTATATATTCTATCAGCAGTTACGGTTCTTATGTGCATAGTTGCGGTCGTCATTAATACGTACAATAAAATGAAGATCAAGGTTCTGGAAGCAGAGCGGATGGTAGAGGCACTGAATCTGAAAGGGAAAGACAGGGAAAAGGATAGTGCGGAATCACAGGAACGTTTAAGTCGTCTGCAGTCCAGACTTACGAAGGAATCATCTGCAAAAGATGCCCTGATATCGATGAACGGTAGGCTGATAGAAATGAATGACAGACTGGTGGAGGCATATTACAGGTACGGTTCTACTTCCGCCCTTCCATCGGTAATGTCGCGTATCATAGATGAGTATTTCCCTGAAAATGCAACGGGCGAGCTTGTCCTGGAAATGGTCAATGCTGCTTATCCCGGATATCTGTCCTCGTTGTCCTCCACTTACGGAATTCTTACAGACAGACAGATGTACCTTATAGCTCTGATATGTTGCGGTTTCTCTACCAGTACACAGTGCATACTGTACAGATGCAGTGAAAATACGCTCAATGTTACGAAAAGCCGTATCGCCAAGAAAATGGGAATCAGTGTAAGTCTCTCGGCATTTATCGCCAGTGGACTCAAATCCTATGGCGGTGATTAACAATACACTTTACGTACTACGTTATACATATTTGGTAATCAGTTATTTGCGTATAAAACCAACTTTACAGATAGATGTGTAAAGTTGGCGTCTTTTGTAAACCGTTGTAAAACAGATGGTTGATTGTGTGGGTGTTAAGTCTGTTAATTTTGCTCTGTAACGGAAATGATTTACATTTGTCTGTCGATAAAAACAACGGCCATGAAAAAGATATTTGCTGCACTTATCCTTATTTTGTCATTTGCTTGTGCATACGGTCAAGATTATGCAGAGATAACGATGTCCAGAACTGATACACGTACCCGCGGCATCATCGAAGTTCCCGAAGCATCGATCAGCCATGAACTTCTCGTGGTGTCATTCCCGTCATCTGGTCTTTACAGCCTATATATAGAGGACGGCATGGGAAACATCGTCTATACCTCCACCCTGCCGGCCGACGGCATGGAGTACGACTATGACCTCTCCGGCATCGGGGAGGGATTCTTTACTCTGACCCTCGAAGGCCCCTCCGGGGAATATAAAGGAGAGTTCTCAGTTAATTGAAGTTAAAATGGGTAAAAGTGTAAAATCGAGTATTTTTTTATTATTAGGAACTCTATCTATACTTGTAATAGGGTTGATATGGGCAATTGTTGATTTATACAGAACAAAGCAAGAGCTTGATGACACCCGTGTAAAAACACATTCCTATGAAAATTATATAATTAGCACGTTCTCTCCAGAATCTGTATTTACAGAAGAACTATCGGCTTATCGTCCTTTTATCAGATACTGTCTTAAAGAAAGTAAATATGTTTTACTTATTCCTGAATCAATTTGTGAAGAGTGTCTTAACTCTTTATTGATGAATCTTTTTATAAATTCCCATGTTCATTCTGATGATTTTACAATAATCTGTGAGGATGGTACTACTGAAAATGTATTGACAATACTACAAGAATATAATATCTCAAAGATAAGAAAAGAAGACATGTTATTTTTCACACCAATGTCCAATGACATGGTGCTGTTCAGTTACGATAGTGTAATGGACAGAATATACGAATTAAAGTACACTAAAAATAAGATATCCGGATATATTATTCAACTATTTTTATTAACTACAAATTTTTAAAATCATGAAGAAGCTGCTATTACCCTGTTTGTTGGGACTTTTTATGGTTCTAATGTCATCGTCGACTCTTTCAAATCAAGAATCACATGTAAGTTCAGACCTAAACAAAGTTTCTGGATTGTATAAGAGTATCATAATTGAAAATATTTCACTAATGAATGAAGAACCCTCTACAAATCCGGAAAGACCGAATCCGGAGATACCCGGCGGGACTCTTTACAAAAATGCTAGAAACCAATATTGTAAGGAGCCGGCAGGCGCAATAGGTTGTGTTAGGGCTGCAGGTAGGGAATGTAATCTTGGAGTATTCTGTATATCTCCTAAGAGTAATCTATAGTACAATATTTATGAGATTGCGCAATCTTATTATTGTTGTTCTGGTGGCTGCAGTTGCTGTATCCTGCCATCATTCAGAAGAGGGCTCTACTTTAGAAATACCACTGAAACCGGCTGAAGGCATAATCAGGATGAGCACCCTGTATGAAGGATACAGGACTGTGGTCCCTGACGGGATGCTTATATCCGGAATAATCGATGTGGCTGTTGCGGATAGCATTCTCGTGGTTCTTGGAGAGACCGATTCGGGTCTGGTAAGCATCTACGGCCTGGAAGGGGACTACCGCAGGTCTTTCCTGACGAGAGGACG
>CALUPK010000081.1 GCA_944322575.1 uncultured Bacteroidales bacterium
TGTCAAAGACCTCATAAACAGTTTCTGGTCTGCTGATTTCTCGAGAGAATCCCACTACATCCGTCTGGAACGCAATAGCGTACCGAATTTTCAGCATGAAAAGAAATACGAAGACATGTCCTTCCCGTCACAGCCGTTGCAGATCCTGAGTCTGTTCAGATTCTGGAATGCCGTGCAGTATTATTATCCGAACATCGGGAGTATTCCCAACTGGGATGACGTTTTGAAAGAGTATATTCCGATATTCATGAACGTAAAATCAAAACAGGAGTACATATCGTCATTAAACAGGCTTTCACATGAAATATTTGACGGGCACAGTCAGGTGTATGCGGAGAGCGATCCTTACAGGATGCTGTACGGAGCAAAGAAACCGGATTTGAAGGCTAAATTTATCGACGGTCAGTTGTATGTATCAAGTGTCGGTGAAAATGTTTATGGAATAGCTCCGGGAGATAGGGTGATTTCCATCAATGGACAAGGCGTAAGCGAAATATTCGGCCAGAGGCAGGATTTGACAACAGCTGCAAACCAGGGCGCAATCCAACTTAGAATCAGTGAGGAAATCTTCAGGACAGATGGAGACTCTCTGACCATAGTCTTGCAGCCGACAGACAATAGTGCGCCGAAAGAAAGAACAATACCGGCATTCAACACTATGCCTGCTACATCAGAGACAACATCCGACACATGCTATAAAGAGATAGACGGAGTCGGGTATATCGATGTTGGGAATCTGAGGCAGGAATACATTGGGTCCTTATGGAATTCAATAAAAAGGACAAAGGCACTTATAATCGACCTTAGACCGTACCCGAATGAGTATATTCTGTACAGATTGGGTGATATGCTCGCTGACGGCAATTACAGATTTTCGAAAATCCGCCAGTTACGAACTGTCAGGCCCCGTGATTTTGAGATAATCGATGCGGAGCCTTTGAGAGGCAGCAGATTATCCTGTTACAAAAATCCTGTTTACGTGCTAATCGATGAAAGCACATTCAGCCAGTCAGAATATACCGCGCTGGCCCTTACGTCATTGCCCAACGCAAAGTCAGTAGGCAGACAGACCTCCGGAACAGACGGAGACATATCGACAATATGGTTGCCGGGAGGTGTATTGACGGGGCTCAGCGGAGTATCCGTATTGGACAGTGATGGAAATCCCACATATCGTGCCGGTCTGATTCCTGATATAGAGATACAAAGCACAGTCGAGGAGTTAAAAGACGGGACCGACGCCATATTGAATCATGTGCTGAGACTGATGTACTTTTAATCAACGGAAGCCCGAGAAGCAACGGGAATACATTCATGGCCCTGAAGGAAGTGGCCGGGACCCTCGAGGCAGAGGGAGTGGAAACTGAGATAGTGTCTATAGGGGCGAAGGCCGTCCAGGGCTGCATCGCCTGCCGGAGGGGAGGAGCCAGCGCGGCATTGGACCGTCTGAACAAATATTTTTCCATCAACAATATGCCGGTGAAATCCAGAGCGCAGTCCTCCTCGTTCACGGCGAGAATGCCCATTCCCGCTATTTCAGCGAGGATACCTACAAGAAGCTCCAGGGCGACAACAAGCAGCTGCTCATCGTCCCCGGCGCAGTCCATACCGACCTCTACGACAACCTCGAGAAGATTCCCTTCGACCGGATAGAGGCCTTCTTCCGCGAGTACCTGAAGTAAGTCTCAACATTTGATAAGACTACAAGATTTTAGTATATTTGCAAAATATGAAGACAACAGGCGAATATCTGAGCATTTTAAGGGGGTTTAAAGCCGCCAAAGCGATACAATACAGTATTGCAAGTATCGGCATATTCGGTTCTGTAGCCAGAGGCGAGCAGACTGAGGGCAGCGATGTAGATATCTGCGTGAGTCTTAACAAACCCAGTATGTTCAATATGGTTCATATAAAGGATGATTTGGAGCAGCTTTTCGGGTGTCAGGTCGATATAGTCCGCATGCGCGATGATATGGATTCTCTCTTACGCCAAAATATAATGGAGGACAGCATTTATGTATGATAGGAAGAAACAGACTGAATATCTTTTGAAGAAGATAGAAACCACATTGGAGAGAATTATCGGCAATTCATCTGAAATCAATTCATATCAGTACTATGCCTCAAGTCCTTCCGGTATGGAAAGACTTGAAAGTACATGTATGCTGCTAATAGCTTTGGGCGAAAGCATTAAAGGGGTAGATAAACTTACCGATAAGCAGTTGCTACAGAATTATCCTCAGGTAGATTGGAAAGGTGCTATGGGAATACGGGACATAATAGCACATCACTATTTTGATCTTGATGCGGAGATTGTCTATGATGTCGTTAAAAACAATTTGCCTCAGATGCTTAATGTCGTAAGACAAATTATTCACGATTTACAATAACTTCTCATGTATCCCTGCCGCTGCGGAAAGCAGTGGGAGTAAGGCCGGAGGCCTCCTTGAACCAGCGGCAGAAGAAGGATTCGTTGGGGAAATGCAGGGTATCGCAGATCTGGCGGACGGAGAGGTCCGTGGAGTTGAGCAGGGCCTTGGCCTCGATGAGGACGCGTTCGCGGATGATGCGGCCGGGGCTTTTGCCGGAGGCGGCCTTGACCTGACGGGCGAAGTATTTCGCGCAGACGCATCGGCGGCCGGCGTAGAACCCGACGCTCCGCTCCTGAGTGCAGAATCTCTGGAGGTCGTCCATGAAGTCGAGATACAGCTCATTGGCCCTGCCTCTAGCATTTTCCCCGGAGGGAAATTCTTCCTTGATGCGTCCAGCGAAGGAGGAGGTGGATATCTGCAGGAAGCCCCTGACCACGTCCCCTCTGAACCGCTGCTCAGTGAACCGGTATATCCCCTTTACGGCCCTGTACAGCCGGATATAGTTGCTCATGGCCTCCTCTTCCAAATGTACCGTTACTGGAAAAGCCCG
>CALUPK010000082.1 GCA_944322575.1 uncultured Bacteroidales bacterium
ATAGACGTCACGCTACTACCCATAGTAACACTAGCCAGACTACTGCATCCAGAGAATGCAGAATTCTCAATAGACGTCACATTATTGGGTATAACGATCTCTGTAAGACTACTACAACCAGAAAATGCTCTTGTCCCGATCCATGTAACTTGGTCTGGAATAGCTATCTCCATAAGGGAGGTACAGTCATTAAACGCATATTCTTCAATCCATAGCACATTGTCGGGAATAACAATGCTTATCAGATCGTAGCACTGATTAAATGCCTCCTCCCCAATTTCGTCGATCCCTGTGAAATATTGCAGTTCTTCAAAATATTTAATATCAGTTCCTCTGAAGAATTTGCGAATGCTGGTTACTCTTGCGGCCTCGCCACGCGACAACTCACCGTCACCATTAATATCCCAATTCGCTACACATATATTTTTGACCGTTTCGTCCTTAAATGTTATGATTTTTGTATCCTCTCCACCAGACGAAGATTCGGCAGACTTTGATACGGTAATAACAGAACCATCGGCCAACTCAAAATAGACATTATCATCATCTTGAGTTACGCCCTTAAATATTGAATCGCCATTAACACCATCTGCTCCATCCTCTCCAGTAGCTTTACCCAGTTGAGTCCAAGTTGCGCCATTGTCATACGATATGAACCAATAGTCGTTCTCGATCTTGAATTTTGGAGTGATGCCGTCCTGTCCATCTTGTCCATTGGTTCCGTCAGTTCCATCCGCACCGTCACTGCCGTCCGCTCCATCGGCTCCATCTTTTCCGTCCGTTCCTTCTGCCTTGATTTTGTTTCCGCTATCGTCGGTAAGCCAGTCGCCGTTGAGAGTCCAATAATATATGCCGTCAACATCCTGCCGTACTCCGATAACAGGAGTCACGCCATCTGCTCCATCACTACCGTTCGTTCCATCTATTCCATCATGCCCGTCTCTACCATGATATATGGTTATAGCATCGCTCTTGCTGAACGTAATTGTATAACCGATCTCCTTGCCATTCTCGACAACGGGTGTTATCCCAGTGATGTAGTCGTTACTCTGCAGGGCTGTTACGATCGTCTGCAACGACGAAACATTGGTGTTCATCTGTTGGCATAGCTCTTCGAGTTTCGCAACGCGATCCTCCAAGTTATGCACACTGTTCCATATGTCGTCATCGTTGTACTTGCATGACGACAACACTATTGCCATTGTCATAATGGCGAAGGCCATCAGCTTTTTCATATGTCAGTTATTTACAACTTATTATCTATAAAATTCTCTTCTTCTTTGTTAAAACAGCGCCATGCCAGTCCTTCATAGCTGAACTCATTTTTTGTTATATGCTCTCGATAACAGTTCCATAGTTGATTCACCAAATCATCAAAATTATTCGAGAGAGACAAATCCAAATAGATGATATGGTTTATATTAAGATTATCCGCTTTTTTAATATATTGTCCTCGATCGTTTATGTACTGTAAAACGTATTTCTCGCGAAGTCCACAACTAAAAATAGCAACTTCTTTCCCGATCTCACATGTTTCAAGAATCTTAGTCAAAACAAAACGAATGCATCGGGATGTTTGTAAATCATCCTCGTTAAGTAGTCCTCGCCTGTAATAAGCACCAACAATAAAAGGAATCGTAAACCCATTTCTGAATCCAAACGTCTCTTTATTATCTAGCAGACGTTTCCACAGATTCTCTGATGTAATGTTCATGAAGGAACAATTTACCCGCATCAACTCCTACTACGGTGATTTAAACAAAATGAAAGTGTGGAGTTGTTCGCCTATCCACATAGAGGTTCTGACAAAACCTTGGTACAAATAAGCAAATCCCCACACTTGGCAGTATATATCGGGAATGATATATAGCTACACAAATGAAGAGTGTCTGTCTTGCTTACCCCTGTACCTATTGAAACTGTCAGATTTCTATGTAGGAGTAAACGCGAAACACTTTCACGTCATAATATGTCCGCCACCAGTTCGGTGGTAAGACAAAGATAGAAAATGTTTCTGAAAGACAGAACACTCTGTGTGGAAATTTTCGCCGATCTGTTATGTCAAAGTTCACAAAAACAAATATGTTATGCAATAGCAGATCGACTGGAATGCGAATTTTGTTATTCCCATATTGGGGAAGCACGCACAATTACAAAATTACGCACGCCTAATTGCCGAAACACCGTTTAGGGGTAGACCTCAAAATGTGGCCTATAGCATTTAAGCGAGCATAATAATTGATACGGACAGTTTAACGATTGTCTATCGCGTTGCGTAATGTATTGACTATTAGGCTGTATATTCACAATAGCCAATATGCGGATATCGTTCTATTCTTCTGCTATTTTCCAGACTACGGCATCCATGTAGATAGCCTGTCCGCTCGTCTGACGTCCCCACCAGTGGCAATCCATAGCGTCGATAACCACCTCGCCATAATCCCGCAGACGTTCCGCCAGCCAAGGCGATACAAGCCACCATTCCAAAACCTCCGCCTCGCATAGATCGTATAGCTCATCTTCGTCGATCTTACCCTTAAGGATCATCTCCTCGACAATCGAGTTCTGTTCCCATAAGACATGAATATCGGCAATCCGTCTTGCCTGTTCCTGTACGTTTCCCATAATAACTGAGTTTTGTTGTTCCGCTCAGCTGTTGTAATATCAACCCCACCGCATATATAGGGATGCGGCTCGTTTACGGTGATTTTCCGCCAGAAATTGGGGAGGGAGTCTATATATGAGTGTATCGAGGTTCATGACACATATAACAGTCTATCGAACTACGATCTTTTCTCTGATAATCGCCATGTGTGCCGTCGTCTTGCCATCGATCTTGGGATAGGTTGTCTTTACCTCGTATCATTTGGCAAGGTCGGAGGCTTTTGCCGTCTGCTTGATCTCCAGCGATTCGTATATCTTCTGCAACCTCGCCTTGATTTCGCTCTTGGCTATGAGTGTCTGTTTGGGAAACGATGCGTTTATCATCTTCATAATTTTGTGTTCGACGGATAGCGGCTGCAGCTTTATAAGCTCTCGACGTATGTTGCCTACATGGTATTTCAATGCCTGTACCTTGGCAACCCCCAATTCATCGTATGCCTGCTTCACCAAAGGGTTCTTGGCTGCGATAAGACCGCACAAATTCTCATGGCTGACAAATGAAAATGCGGGCTTGGTCTCTTTCAATCGGCAGTACTCATCGAACAACTCCTTGAATGTGACCTTGGATGCGGGATTGCACTCTACCTTATCGATAACTTTGCTGAATGAATATCTCGATATGGAGTATCCGTTCTGCTGCAATTCACTGGCCAGATTCACATAGGTTCGGTATATGTGACGGCATATCTTGAAGTTTACAATGTCAATGTTCGCCAGATTCTTGTCCACCACCAAACGATTATCCTCTATGCGAACATATTGCTCATTTATATAGGACATATTGGAGAGAACTCAAATGCGCGTGTCATCGCTCAGGGAGTTTATCTCTTTGACATATCGTACGGCATCCTGCAATGTCCTTTTCGTCGCAGCGATAAACTCATCTACCGATATATCCTGACTGTATCTGGTCGTGGAAAAGACATGGACTATCTCATCTTTGTATCTTGAGTTGCGCAGCCGTCCGCAGATCTGCGTAAACAAGGTAGAAATATCCAACAATGTATTAGCCTTGCCTCCATCACTGACAATGAACGTCACTCCGTTTTCGTCGTATATATCGCACCCCTCAAAACAGGTAGAGGTGTAGAAGTTGATCTTCTTTACGGGATCTGACGGTTGTTCGATAGGATAATTTTGCCCCAATTTATTCTGGTTCGATTGGCCATTATCCCCGCTCGTCGAACATACTATCTTAACCTGTTCGGGCAAAAGGCCAGCAAGTTTGATAACCCTTGATATAAATTTCACGCTGTTTACGAAGATGTGCAGGTTATGCGGTAAACCTCCGCCATCCAAAACCTTTTGGCATTCATGCACGATATATTGGGCAGGGTCGCTTGTCTGACGAGAACGTATGCGTACCTGTTTAAGGTTAGGCCATATTATTTCGCAGACGGGTAAATGCTGCAACTCCTTGAGCATATATTCCCGTTCTACAGGCGTAGCTGTCATGTAAGTGACACGTTCGAATTTAGCGGCCTCAGCCAACAGGGCCTTGATTGCTTCATGACGGAATGAATAGGCATTGAACAGGACATGTCATTCATCAACCAACAGAAAGAGATCCCTGTAAGGATTAACACCCGCATATTTCAGAGCCTCGATAGTACGGGGTAAAGAATCATAGGTAACGGCTATTTTCAATCGGTCATGGCTTTTGGCGTAGTTTATAATATCATCGTCCGTTACGCCTCCGTAAACCCCTAACACCTCTATATCGTCGGTGCGGTAGATGGTCTTGTTCTTTACCAGTGCCACATAAGGCATGGCAATGATCGTCGGAATGTCATTGCGTATGGCCAGCTCCGTAGCACCGCATCCTGTATGCTTCTTGTTAAACAGGCAGTTGGCGGGAATCTCCGTCATAAAATCCGATAGATATATAGCTCCCTCTGGAGCTGTGATGCTTGATTGAAAAATCATATTCATAGGCATAAATATTTAACAGTTAATAATATAATCATATCTCCGTTCTACTATCTTCCATTTTTTTTAATCTTGTATATATCAATATAAAGGGTACGCACTCATAATATGTGGAAACACGACGCAAAGAAAAGGCAGTACATGTTCGTCTGCCTTATATGCCCTTATATGATCTCTCGTGAGGTAGTATCGGTCTCGAATAAGACCTTACTTTTATTTGACCTCTGCAAATATACAAATAATTAATAATATTAGCAAATTTTTTAACAAAATTCATGTCGAGATATTAAAAGGGACTACCTTGACGATAATCCCTTGTTTATTCATAGCAGATTTTGCATAGCTTCGTCTATCTGACTGTTCTCGAAGCTGTCCAGATAGATTTGCGTTGTCGATAGATCGGAATGTCCCAACGATTCTGAAATTAGAGCTACGCTTACCCCAGACCGTTTCAAGACGGTTGCGTATGTGTGGCGGGCAACATAGGTTGTCAATGGTGTCTCCAGCCCCAGCCGTCTGCTCCACACTCTCAATTCCTTGTTTACATGAACCAAAACCTTATGTATTCGATTGTGTATCTGCTGTTCGGTGCAGTGAACATGACGATCGAGAATAGGGAAGATATAATCATCCTGCACAGCATCCGAACGCTGGTATTTGGCAATAATCACGCGAGCTTGCGGGTGCAATCTACACGTCATGGCTTTGCCAGTCTTATGGCGACGATAGAAGATTCTACCCTCCTCCATATCAACATGTCGCAACGTAGCTATATCCTTGAAATTGATCCCAGCAGAAAAGTAAGAGAACAGAAATATATCCCTCGCGAAATCGGTATATGGAGACCTCGTATCGGGTATTTCCGCCAGCATCAACCGCTGTATATCCTCCTTGTGAACGGCTCGTTTACGCGTCTGCGTCCAATGTCTGCCGACCTTGTAAACCGCAAACGGACTCTCCTTACAAAGAAAAACCTTATCAGCGACAGCCTTGTTGTAAACGGCTTTCAGAACGCTGAATTTAGTCGCTATCGAATTGGGTTGATTCCCCTCCCCTCGCAGAAACAACTCAAAATCGGACAACAGTTTGGGCGTAATATCCTCAAACCGCAATCGGGCAGGATGAAACTTGACAAACGATGCACGCGTAGCCATGTACTTGATGGCGGTATTGATCTTTCCCGCTTTCCTCATAATCCCAATCTGCCGTTCGAAATAGCTATCCACCAGTTGCGGCGTACACTTTACCGTATTGTCGAACAGGGTGTCGAAATCAACCTCCATATCCAACGCCTCCAACCGCTGAATCTTCTTTTGATAATGCACCAGCGCACTATCGATTTGACTTTGCAACGCTGCGCGTTCGGGACAATTCGATGTCAGAGTTTCCGACGCATGATCCCAATAACAGGGGGCGACGGAGAGACCCAGAGAGACAAATTTTGAAACTCGATTGTGGGTAAATCGCAGCATCAGCGGCGACTGACCGTTTTTGCAAATCTTGCTTGTTCGTAAAACTACCTTGATTTTCATAGACTTGCGTATTGCGCAAGCTATTGCGAATGGCTTTTTCAGGGTACAACATTGGGTACAACATTTCGCCGTATGAAGGCCCTTTTCATCCGTCTTACGCTCTGAACAGCACAAAAAAACAGGGACTACATTTCTGTAATCCCTTGACTATCAGAGCTGTTGACGAGGCTTGAACTCGTGACCTCTTCCTTACCAAGGAAGTGCTCTACCACTGAGCTACAACAGCATATTTCCCCGATAGGGCAGCGCAAAAGTAGGAAACAAAAATGAATCGGCAAAATAAATGAACGTTTTTTTGTTCCCGCAGTGCATTTTTTTCTCCCGACGGGGTGATTTTAAGACCGATAACGGCCACGACAGACATATTCAAGATGTTTTTCCATTCGCAAATAATGCAAAATATCTCAACCCTCGCCACGCCGGGGAAGTATCACAGCCGCCACGTCGGGGAAGAGATATAACAACAGGCGGTACATAAAGAAGCATATCAGTCCATACGCCGAGAGGGACAGCAACCGACGAAAGAGGCATGGCGGCGAACCGTATGAAAAGGCGCGAAAAAAGGCGTCCCCGCCGAGGTGGGGACGCCGCCAAATAACCTGAAATTACATTTAGTGACCGTAAATAGGTTATCGTATGCGTTTGTATCCGTAGACCGCAAGGTCGCCCAGCTCCTCCTCGATGCGCAGCAGCTGGTTATACTTGGCCATACGGTCCGAACGGCTCAGAGAACCCGTCTTGATCTGGCCGCTGTTCGTCGCAACGGCTATGTCGGCGATCGTGGCGTCCTCGGTCTCACCCGAGCGATGCGACGTAACCGTGGCATAGCCGTGGCGGTGCGCCATCTCGATGGCGTCCATAGTCTCGCTCAGAGAGCCTATCTGGTTGACCTTGACAAGTATGGCATTGGCGCAATGCTCCGCTATTCCGCGCGAGAGGAACTCGACGTTGGTGACGAACAGGTCGTCGCCCACAAGTTGGCAGCGGCCGCCGATACGCTCCGTAAGGCGTCGCCACCCCTCCCAGTCGTTCTCGCTCATGCCGTCCTCGATCGAGTCGATCGGGTATTTGGTGATGAGCTGCTCGAGGTAGTCGATCTGCTCGTCGGCGGTGCGGCGGCACCCCTTCTCGCCCTCGAAGACCGTATAGTCATATACCCCGTCGCGGTAGAACTCCGACGAGGCGCAGTCCATGCCTATCGTCACATCCCTGCCCGCCTTGTATCCTGCCGCCGCGATGGCCGCCATGATCGAGTCGAGCGCATCCTCCGTACCTGCAAGTGCGGGTGCGAAGCCGCCCTCGTCACCGACGGCGGTACTCAGGCCGCGGCTGTGGAGTACCTTCTTCAGTGCATGGAACACCTCGGCGCCCATACGCAGACCCTCACGGAACGACGGAGCACCGACGGGACGTATCATGAACTCCTGAAAGGCTATGGGGGCGTCGCTGTGCGAGCCGCCGTTGATGATGTTCATCATCGGCACAGGCATCACATAGGTGTTCGTACCGCCCAGATAACGATAGAGGGGCAGTCCGAGGTAGTTGGCCGCAGCCTTCGCAACGGCGAGTGACACACCCAGTATGGCATTGGCGCCGAGGCGCGACTTGGTCGGCGTACCGTCCAGATCGATCATCATGCGGTCGATACGGCGCTGCTCCAGTGCCGAAACGCCCAACAGTGCGGGCGCTATAACTTCATTCACGTTGGCCACGGCCTTCAGCGTACCCTTGCCGCCGTAGCGCGAAGAGTCGCCGTCACGCAGTTCGAGAGCCTCATGCTCGCCCGTCGAGGCGCCCGAGGGCACCGACGCACGGCCGCGTGCGCCCGATTCGAGTTCTACGTCTACCTCTACCGTGGGGTTGCCGCGCGAGTCGAGTATCTCGCGGGCCGTAATCTTTTCGATTTTCATATCCGTCAATATTTTATGCGGGCGGCGCGGGGCACGCCCTCCGTTAATCCTTGTATGTCGCATGCAAATTTCGTTCTAAATACAAAAACGTACAATCCCCATTACGTGGTATGCTGCCGCGCGGATTAACCACTTTTCGGGATCATTTGAAATGAAATGGCGACAACACACACTCCTCCGCAGCGGCAAGGGCAATGCAGTGTGGCCGCATCATAAAAAATTTCCTACCTTTGTCATAAAACCCACAACACGGAAGATGAGAAAGATTGAAGTATGCTGCACCTCCCTTGCCGAGGCGCACGAGGCGCAGGCCGGAGGCGCCGTACGAATAGAGCTCTGCTCGGCACTCGCCGCAGGAGGCATAACACCATCGGCGGGAACGATAGCCGCCGTAGCCCGCGACAAGAGCCTCGCGATAGATGTGAACGTATTGATACGTGCGCGCGAGGGTTCGTTCCTCTACACCGGCGAGGAGGTAGATATCATGGTGCGCGACATCGAGCTTTGTCGCCGCGAGGGCGTACACGGCGTGGTGATAGGTGCCCTTACGGCCGAGGGCGACATCGACATCGAGGCGTGCCGCCGCATGGTGGAGGCCGCCCGAGGGCTCTCCGTCACCTTCCACCGCGCCTTCGACGTATGCCGCAACCCGCACCGCGCCCTCGAACAGATCATAGGGCTCGGGTGCGACCGTCTGCTCACCTCGGGCCAGCAGCCCTCGGCCGCAGAGGGGGCACCCCTCATAGCCAAACTCGTAGAGCAGGCCGCAGCGCGTATCATAATCATGCCCGGCGCGGGCATCCGCCCCGACAACATAGCCGCCATAGAGAAGACGACACGTGCCGCCGAGTTCCACTCGACGGCACGCGGCCCCGTCACCGAAGACGGTATGATATATCGCAATTCACGCGTCACATTCGCTCCCGACCCGTCGGAGGAGCACCTCGTAAGGCGCACTGACCGACGTGTCGTGTCACAGCTTGTGAATGACGTTGCGTAGCTGGTCCGCAAGCGAGGTGTTATATCCCTGCGTGAAGTAGACCACGCGGCCGAAGCTGTCGCACACGGCCACCACGGGCATCGTCCGCGACGAGGACTTGCACCCCTCGCACAACATCGATGCCACCTTGCCGCCGGTATCCAAACCCAGCGACGCCTTCACTCCGCCCAGAAGCTTGCGGTCGAACTTGGACGCATCCTCCGCGCTGCGCATGAGTATAACCACGGGGCGGCCCCACTTCTCCAGCTCCTCCGAGAGCGAGGCCATATCCCGCAAGGCGTGGTTCGTAGGCTCGTCGCCCGCACCTACAACGGCCAGAAGGAAGTAGCCGCGGCCCGTCGTCGAGAGCAGCGAGGTCTCCTCATCCGCCCCCTCGGGAAGGTA
>CALUPK010000083.1 GCA_944322575.1 uncultured Bacteroidales bacterium
AGCCTGCCGCTAGCGTTCATCCTGAGCCAGGATCAAACTCTTCATTGTATATATTTTTAATGCTTAGCTTGTCCTGAATCACTTTAATCTCATTGATTTCAAAGAAATTAACGCTACTCTTTTCTTGGTACTTTGCTTGTACTTGTTCTTCAATATTTCAATCAACTTCAGTTTCTTTGTTTTTGCTTTCGTGGTGTTTCCTTTTCGAAAGCGGGTGCAAAGATATGGCGACTTTTCTAATCCTCCAAATTTTTTTGCAACTTTTTTTAACTTTTTTTTAAATTTTTTTTCATCATTTTGTAAAGTCGCTGATTATCAGGATAGTTTTTCTCCATCTTTTTTTGCCCAGGCAAAATCAAGAATTGCCATATCCTCGGAGGCCGACAGCGAAATGGACACATTGTACTTTTTCCTCCATTTCTTAACAAATGAACTGAACATACCTTTTGTCAGGTAAGCCTCCACAATCGGGTTGACGGTAAGATGAAAGGCCTTTATTCCTTTTTCCTTTACATAGTATGCCAGCTGCCTCTCGATATTCTCATCTATAAGGATGCTGGACGTAACCTTGCCTGTACCGCCGCAGGCCGGGCACGTTTCCGTAGTCTCGATCTCTGTCGCCGGGCGGACTCTCTGGCGGGTAATCTGCATAAGACCGAACTTGGTAAGAGGCAGAATATTGTGCTTGGCCCTGTCATTGGCCATCAGTTCCTGCATCTTCTTCAGCAGGGCATTCTTGTGCTCGCCCAAGTCCATATCTATGAAGTCTACGATGATGATTCCACCCATGTCCCTCAGCTTGAGCTGGCGGGCGATTTCCTCTGCCGCCACACAGTTGACATCGTAGGCGTTCTGCTCCTGGTCCTTACCGGTCTTTACCCTGGTTCCGCTGTTGACATCCACCACATGCATGGCCTCAGTATGTTCTATAACCAGATATGCTCCCTGTCTCATCGGGACTACCTTCCCGAAAGAGGATTTTATCTGACGGGTCACGTCGAAGTGGTCAAGAATGGGCTCATGGCCCTTATACAGTTTTACGATCTTTTCGTGGTCCGGCAGTATAGTGGAAGTGTACTCACGCACCTCATGGTATACGGCCTCATCATTCACATAGATATTCGTAAAAGTATCATTTAACAGATCCCTGAGGATCGTAGTAGTCTTGCTGTTCTCTTTGAAGAGCAGTTGCGGCATCTTCCTGGTGGCCATCCGGGCCCAGGAATCCTCCCATTTTTTCACTAAAAGGCGCAGCTCCGCGTCAAGTACCGCGGCATTCTTACCCTCGGCCGCCGTACGGATGATCGCACCGTAATTTGTCGGCAGTATGCTGTAAAGAAGACGTTCCAAGCGCTTTTTCTCCTCTTTGGAAGAAATTTTCTGCGACACGCTTATCTTGTCTCCGAAAGGAAGAAGGACTATGTTGCGTCCAGCTATTGATATCTCACCGGTGAGCCTCGAGCCTTTTGTAGAAATCGGCTCCTTGACTATCTGGACTATTATAGGCTGACCAGGCTTGAGTACGTTCTCTATCTTCCCTTCTTTCTCGAGGACATGCGTGATGTCCACGGATGAATAAAACTGTTTGAAATCCCTATTAGGGTTAATCTGCTTGACAAAGTTATCGAATGCTTTGAAATTCAGGCCGAGATCCAGATAATGGACGAATGCGTCTTTCTTGTCACCAATATCGACGAAAGCCGCGTTCAGGGTAGGAATGAGTTTTTTCACCTTGCCCAAGTAGACGTCTCTCAAAGAGAATGCCCTCTCCGAGTTATCCTCCTTATTGAGTTCCACCAACCGGTGATCCTCCAAAAGGGCAATCACAGTCTCCTTCAGTCTTACATCTATTATCAGGTTTCTATCCATCGCAATCTTATAAAAAAAAATCTAAAGCGGTTCATCAACGCTTTAGATTCAAGTAGCTGAGAATGGCCGCTATCTCTTCTTGTGTCTGTTCTTGCGCAGGCGTTTTTTACGCTTGTGCGTAGCCATTTTATGTCTTTTTCTCTTTTTTCCGCTGGGCATAGCAAAAATTATTTATTAATGTTGGTTTTAACTAAATTCAGGAAAGTCTTGGAGGGCTTGAAAGCAGGAATATAGTGCTCGGGAATCACAATAGTTTTCTGCTTGGATATGTTGCGGGCTGTCTTCTGTGCACGTTTCTTGGCTGTGAAGCTGCCGAAACCGCGGAGATAAACGCTGTTATCCTTTGAAACAGAATCCTTTACTGTCTCCATAAAAGCCTCTACGACCTTCTGTACATTGAGTTTTTCAAGTCCTGTAGCTTTGGCTACCTCATTTACGATATCAGCTTTTGTCATCTTTGTAATATATTAATGTTACTATTAATCACTTGGGTAAAATTCAGAGTGCAAAAGTATTCTTATTTTTTACATTTACAAAATTATATTGCTGTTTTTTACAATTTTTTTTTGGCACAATCATTGACAATAGCTACACTTGCAGAGCTGATGCAGACACACATGCATGATTCTGCCAAAATGTCAGAAAAAATATGAAACAGAGAATAGAAGATTTATTCAGTGCGGCCGCCGGCGGCGAGGTAAATATCCTCCCGGTGGTCAATATCGACACCGTGCAGAAATTGAACGACAGCGAACTGCCGGACACACTGCCTGTTCTGGCACTTCGCAATGCCGTACTTTTTCCGTCTACAGTGACTCCGATATCCATAGGCAGGGAGAAGTCCATGAAGCTGGTGAGAGATGTCTACTCCTCAAGTAAGATTCTGGCCGCTATATCCCAGAGAGATATTGCAGTAGAAGACCCGTCCCTCATTGACCTATATAATATAGGTACTCTTGCAAGAATCATCAAGATTATTGAGATGCCTGACGGTACGATTACTGCCATCCTTCAGGGCCTTAAGCGCCTGAAGCCCGTACAGCAGACTGCATCAGAGCCTTATATGTTCGCGCAGGTCAGATATCTTGAGGACACTCTTCCCAAAAAGAACGACAAGGAGATGAGTTCTCTTACCGGATCTGTCAAGGATTTGGCACTGCACATCATCAAGCTCTCCCCTCACCTTCCTCAGGAAGCGGCATTCGCCATCAAGAACTTGGAGGGAGACGAGTTTCTTATCAATTTCATCGCCTCCAGTATCGAGATAGAAGACCCCATGGAGAAAATAAAGCTTCTGGAAGAGGGCAATCTCAAGATCCGGGCCATGAAACTCGTTGAGATGCTTAACCGTCAGATTGAGATTCTCAAACTCAAGGACGACATACAGCGCAAGGTCCGCACCGAAATGGACCAGCAGCAGAGGGAGTACTACCTGAATAATCAGCTCCGCACCATTCAGGAAGAGCTGGGCATGGACGAGGCTCAGGACATCGACGAGCTGCGCCAGAAGGCCAAGAAGAAAAAATGGCCGGAGTCTGTAGCGAAGACTTTCGAGAGCGAGGTCCGCAAGCTCGAGCGTTCCAATCCCAACTCCCCCGACTACAACATCCAGTACCAGTACATCCAGTTCATCCTGGACCTGCCCTGGGGAGATATGACCAAGGACAATCTGGACCTCAAGCATGCCCAGAAAGTCCTGGACAAGGACCACTTCGGATTGGAGACAGTAAAGGAGAGAATCATCGAGTACCTCGCAGTGCTGAAGCTCAAGGGCGACATGAAGTCCCCCATCATATGCCTATACGGCCCTCCGGGAGTCGGCAAGACCTCCTTGGGCAAATCCATAGCCAAGGCCTTAGGCCGCAAGTATCAGCGCATATCCCTCGGCGGACTGCATGACGAGTCGGAGATAAGAGGCCACCGCAGGACATACATCGGAGCGATGCCCGGACGTATCCTCCAGAGCATCAACCGTGCCGGCAGCTCCAATCCCGTAATCGTCCTCGACGAGATAGACAAGGTAAGCCAGGACTACAAGGGAGACCCCTCCTACGCCCTGCTGGAAGTGCTCGACCCCGAGCAGAACAACGCCTTCCACGACAACTACCTCGATATCGACTA
>CALUPK010000084.1 GCA_944322575.1 uncultured Bacteroidales bacterium
GTATCGGTGTGCGCTTCCGTCTGCCGGTGAGCATGAATGACGTGACCTGGTACGGACGCGGTCCAGGGGAGAACTATGTCGACCGCAGCAGAGGCTCGCTGGTCGGGCTGTACACCTCTACCGCTGAGGACATGTACTTTCCTTACGTGCGTCCTCAGGAGAACGGTCATCGCAGCGATACCCGCTGGGCGGCGTTCTATGGCGGGGGCAGCGGGCTGATGGTGGTGGCTGACGCTGGCTGTGCTGAAGACCATGACGGAGTCTCAGAGTGTGATGCTTCCGGGAACGGGCTTTCCGGGACTGTGTGCGGGGCTGGAGGAACTATCGGTTTCAGTGCGTTGAGGAATCCGATAGAGGACTTCGATTCGGAAGAGGCCGTGGAGCACGACTACCAGTGGCCCAATTTCACTCCCGAGCAGATCACCTCGAAGGATCCCGCCGAGGCCAAGGACGTGCTGCGCCGTATGCACCACGTGAACGACATCGTACCGCAGGACTACGTTGAGGTCTGCGTTGACATGCGCCAGCAGGGTGTCGCCGGCTACGACAGCTGGGGTGACCGTCCCGAGCCGCAGTACCAGCTCCCCGCCGACCGCGACTACACCTGGGGCTTCACCCTCGTGCCCGTCAAGAACGTCCGCGATGCGCAGCGCAAGGCCGTCTACGACTACGGGCGGTAGCAGCATTTGGTGGTACTCTATTCCTTTTACTATTCCGCAATGGCAGCGTTTCCCGCGATTCTCTGCCGTTGCGGAATAGCTTTTTTCACCACACCCTTGCTACAGGCCATTTGTGCCGCATTGTGCCGCCGTCCCTTTTCCACAACGGCAGCATTTCCTGCGATTCTCTGCCGTTGCGGCACCGCATTTTCTGCTGCCCCCTTGCTACAGGCTCTCTGCGCGGCATTGTCCCTCCGTCCCTCTTCCACAACGGCAGTATTTCCCGCGATTCTCTGCCGTTGCGGCACCGCATTTTCTGCTGCCCCCTTGCTATAGGTTCTCTGTGCGGCATTGTACTTCCGCTCCTCTTCCACAATGGCAGCAAAACCCGCGATTCTCTGCCGTTGCGGTGAGACAGGCACTTTTTTGTTATCTTTGCTCGCGGAAATATTGAACGAATAACAGATATCGATATGAAATTTATCTCATGGAACGTGAATGGCCTGAGGGCCTGCTGCGGCAAGGGTTTCGAGGACTCTTTCCGGGCACTGGACGCGGACTTTTTCTGCCTGCAGGAGACCAAGATGCAGGAGGGGCAGCTGGACCTGGCCTTCGAGGGCTACCGCTCGTACTGGAACTACGCTCAGAAGAAGGGCTACTCAGGGACTGCGATATTCTCGCGCCATGAACCGCTGTCGGTTGCATACGGACTCGGGCTGGAAGAGCACGATACCGAGGGCCGTGTGATTACCCTCGAGATGCCGGAGTTCTATCTGGTGACGGTCTATACGCCCAATTCGCAGGATGAGCTCCGGCGGCTGGACTACCGCATGACCTGGGAGGACGAGTTCCGCGCCTACCTGCTGCGCCTGGATGCCGTCAAGCCCGTCATTGTCTGCGGTGACCTGAATGTGGCTCACAAGGAGATTGACCTGAAGAACCCGAAGACCAACCGGATGAACGCCGGATTCACCGACCAGGAGCGCGGCAAGTTCTCCGACCTGCTCGCCGCCGGATTCACCGACACCTTCCGACATTTCTATCCCGACACCGAGGGCGCCTACTCCTGGTGGTCCTACCGTTTCAAGGCCCGCGAGAAGAACGCAGGGTGGCGCATCGACTATTTCCTCGTCTCCAACCGCCTGCAGCCCAAGCTCCTCGGTGCCGCCATCCACAACGAAATCTTCGGCTCCGACCATTGTCCCGTAGAGCTTACCCTCGACATCTGACGAAACTATCTCATCGGATATCTCGCTCTACTGGCATCTTTCTTTTTCCGCAACGGCAGTGTTTTCCGCGATTAGGTGCCGTTGTGGCATCATCGTTAATGTCGCACCCTCTCTGCAGGCCTTCTGGGCGGCATTGCCCTTCTACCTCCTTTCCGCAACGGCAGCAAAACCCACGATTCACTGCCGTTGTGGCACTACCGTTCATGCTCCACCCTCTCTGCAGGCCTTCTGGGCGGCATTGCCCTTCTACCTCCTTTCCGCAACGGCAGCAAAACCCACGATTCACTGCCGTTGTGGCACTACCGTTCATGCTCCACCCTCTCTGCAGGCCTTCTGGGCGGCATTGCCCTTCTACCTCCTTTCCGCAACGGCAGCAAAACCCACGATTCACTGCCGTTGTGGCACTACCGTTCATGCTCCACCCTCTCTGCAGGCCTTCTGGGCGGCATTGCCCTTCTACCTCCTTTCCGCAACGGCAGCAAAACCCGCGAATAGGTGCCGTTGTGGCACCACCGTTCATGCTGCACCCTCTCTGCAGGTCTTCTGCGCGGCATTGTCCTTCCGCTCCTCTTCCGCAACGGCAGCAAAACCCACGAATAGGTGCCGTTGCGGCACCGCATTTTCGAAGGGACTTTGCCTGCCCAATTGCACTTTCGGTAAAATATTTTACCTACCCTATAACATTTTCCGGGATAATCCGGAATAATACAGTATCTTTACCTCACGTCCCTGCAGTACTTAGCGTACAAATCCTTAAAACATAATAAAATGAGAGCACCGTATCACTATTGCTACACCTCTCATGGAGAGGTGCTTTGCCGGGACGATGAAGATTTTTGCCGGCTTCTGTGCAGGATCGCGCAGATATCGGAGACCATGAACGCGGGTATTTTCGCGTACGCGTTGATGTCTACTCATGCGCATCAGATTATCGAAACTGATAACCTGCCTGAGTTCTCGAGGCGGCTCAGGCATTCGTACACAAGTACTTTCAACAAGAAATATCATCGGAAAGGATCTTTGGGCGAGAAGAATTTCTTCAGTCTAGAACTTCGCGGCATAGAACATAAGGCCGCAGCAATCAGCTATGTTCTGAAAAATCCCGTGCATCATCAGGTATGCGTGAATCCTTTCAGTTATCCGTACAGTACCGCGGGCCTGTACTTTGGCAGTGCGGTCGGAAAGGCCGGATGTGGATCCGGAACGGTTCTGACACAAAAAGAGCGGGTGCATGAGACCCTGGCCAGGAAACTGCTCAGGCGCAGCAAGCCATTGACGGACCTGCTTCGGCTGGATGACCGGGGAAGTATCGACCCGGCGTCATTTGTGGAGTACAAGGCAGTTGAAACGATATTCGGTACATACAATGCATTTCAATATAATCTTCACAGGCGCGACTATGAGGAATGGAAACAGCAGCAGAAACAGGATGGTACAGATGATGAGCCTGTTACACTGGGGTCTATAGAGCCGTGGATGTCCCGGGAGGAGGTTGAGGCATTCGAGCGGAAGAGCAAGCACTGGTATAGGGAGGAGGCTGTCTCGGATATGGAACTGTGCCGGATAATTGACACGGATATCATAAATAGGTATGGGCGGGAGAGTTACTGGCATCTGACTGAGGAAGAGAAGAAAGAGACGGCGAAATGGCTTATGGGAAATTTCAATGCCTCGGAGGCACAGGTGTGCAGGTGCCTCGCCTTGCCGTACAAGAAAAAGGGATAATGGCATGCCGCAACGGCAGGGAATTGCGGGAAATGCTGCCGTTGTGGAAGGGGAACGGAGTAGGGAT
>CALUPK010000085.1 GCA_944322575.1 uncultured Bacteroidales bacterium
CCAACAACACTGAATACTAACTGGGGACTGAACGGATATCACCGGAAATGCTGAACGGGTATCCGCCGGAATATGCAGTATATAGCTTTCGCCATTTTATAGATGGCTGACATTTGTTCTATATTCATCTATTATGCCTTTTGAGGGTTATTTAAACAAATTTCATTGCAAAGGTACTCTATTTTATTTTTAGCACACATAAAATAGACATAATATTGCCCATTCATTTTTTATTTCCTAATTTTGCAGTGCGAGTTACACGCATTGTGGCAAAGCAATGAAGAACTCTGAAATACGAACGGTTGCTATCTCGTTACCCCATTTTCAAGCAATCCGACCAACCGATTTATTCTAAGCGAGTTATCTTTTCCTGCAAAAGTTAAGTAAAAAATTTGGGAATGTAAATATTTTTCTATCTTTGCAGCCGCATTCGGGAAACAGGCGACGCTCAGTACCTAAAAGAGTACAACAAGGCGTGCGAGCCCATCCGAATGACTCCGGGTCCGGTAGCTCAGCTGGATAGAGCAACAGCCTTCTAAGCTGTGGGTCTTGGGTTCGAATCCCAACCGGATCACAGACGCAACAAGCAGGATGCGCCCGACCTTAAGGTTGGGCGTTTTTTGTGCCGGAAGGGCAGTCCGGAAGCTTGCTTACGAAATGTTCTTGCGGTGCAAAAAATCCGGGCAAAGCCCGGCACATCCTGCGTCCCCCGGCGTATGTAAGATCGCCCGCGGCGCAGGGTCAGGGAAAAAGCCGCCCCGCGCGGCTTAATCCCAACTTAATCCAAAAACAGTCTGTTACACTCAGCTCCACATATCCCAATGTCTCATAGAAATTTACACGAATTACGCGATTTACAGACTGAAGACTTTCACTGCGTGTCTGTTATCCCGCTATCCGCATACATTGCTATATGACAGCATTTTACACGGAATCATCGGATAACAGACTCATCCTGGAGAAAATATGCTGACCGCAGACTACCCCAGCCACAGCACCTTCCAAGCGCATCTGAAGAAATACACGCCTCAGGCGTACTGTTCTGTCTGTTGTCCGCATGATTCCGTAACTATTTGTTCTCCAGCGAAATCTTCAAATCAGTCAATTACAGACTTAAAAATTCACCTTGCGCGGCCTCATCTCAATCCCTCATTTAAGCAGTTCAAAGTAATGGCAGTCTATGAATTCTCCGTTTTTGAAGCACGCTTTTTCATGAATCCCGCATTTCCTGAACCCATTATTTTCCAGTACTTTCATTGAAGCTGGATTGTTTGCGTATACATTAGCGTAGATACGTATTGCATCGGTTTTAAGGAAGTAATCGTCTATGGTATGTCGCAGCACGGCGGTCATTATTCCTCTGTTCCAGTAACATTCTGCGAGCCAGTAACCTAGTTCGGCATTATAGCGCTCCACGTCTGTTCCACGGATAAAACTTATGTTGCCTGCGGCTTCTCCGTTGACTTCGATGCAGTAGTTATGCTGTCCATTCTGACATTTGGTAGATTCTATGAATCGGGCCGCGTCCTCTTCAGTATAGGGGTATGGCAGACTATCTCTGCAATTGTCCCATATTTTCTTGTTGTTAAGATATTTGGCCAAAGCAGGAATGTCGCTTTGGGACCAATTTCGTATTATCTGTTTATTCATAGGTGATGCTGTATTTGCTGAATTTACAATCTATCACTATGTTGCTTCCCGCGAGTGAAAGTCGAATGTTATTTTTTCACTTTCCAGTGACCGCCTTTGTCGGGGCCAATGCGTTCTATTAGGCCAAGGTCTTTGAAACGCTTTAGGTGTTTCTTGATCGTGGAGAGAGATACTTTCAGCTGCTCTGCGAGCATTTCTCGTGTTACCGTAGGTTGAACAATGATGGCATTGATGATGGCGGTGGCTGTCTTTCCAAACTTAACGGGGTCATTTTTCAGGACACCTTTTTTCAGGGTACCTTCTGAAGTTTTCAGGACACCCCTTTTCTGGGTACTTTTGGCGATTAGAGTATCTGTAGGAGCATTTTTCAGGGTACCTTCTGAAGTTTTCAGGACACCCCTTTTCTGGGTACTTTTGGCACTTTCTTGGGTACTTTTGGCGGCAAGTGTCAAGGGCAGGGTCAGTGTCGTCCTCTCGAAGTTTCCGATGCGCTCTGTTATCAGAGGGGCATCATAGCCTGCGGCAGACCAGGCGGAGATGATGCGGTGAATGCCGCTGCCGGCCCGCTCGCCAATGTGGAGCATTGAGAACATCTTGATGACAACGGAGTTTCTCGGATCGGAGTGACCGCCTTCGAGCATGAGAGCTTTGCCTATCCGGATGGTGCCGGGGTTCTCGAAGACGAGACGGTCACGGTGTTTGCGGACCACTACTCCTCCTCTGCCGTAGTAGTCGGCGTTGACGAGGCAGTTGGCGAGGGCTTCGCGGACGGCTTTGTGCTGGGGCGTGTCATCGATACGGTAAAGTCCTTCAAGACGGAATGGAACCTTGAGATCCTGGACAATGCGGGTGACTATGCGGCGATAGAAATCGAAAATGTTGCCGCTCCAGTCTCCCGATGTAGACCAGATACGATCTGTCCATTCGGTGATGTCGTTTACCATCTCACGAAAGTCTAGGAAATAGTCGGGATATTCGCGGACTATTTCGTATTCGTTGCCGAACATGAGAAGTCCGGCACCTGTGGGATGGGTCTTGCCATCAGTGTCGCTGATGGCCGCTGCTCCTATCCTGATGAGGAATTCTTCATCCGTGAGGTTGCTCCAAGGGTGGTTGAGTTGAGTGTTCCGGTGGTTCATTCGGAATGCCAGGATGCTCTCCGGGTTTAGGACTGAGAGGTTCATCCCGGTCAGAATCTTGGTATCAACCGTCTGCGAGCCCTGGTCGCGCAGCATTGAACGGATTTCTTCTTTGGTGCAGTGGTAGTCTCCGGAGCTGTTGCGCTTGTATGTGCCCGAGAAGATGTCGCCGTTGATATAGACGGGTCTGCGCTCTCGCTGGGCGCGGGGAACGTTGATGACGAGGATGACCGAACCGTCAAACTGCTCGGGATAGACGTCTTTGTCGGTGAGGATGTTGTCGCTGACTTTTTGGCGGTTGTTGATGATGTCCCAGAACTGCTTTTTCATCTTCCGTACTTCTTCTTCAGTGAGTCCGGTGGGTATGAGTGTGTCGTCCCGCTGCTCATTGGCTCCGATGAGGATGATGCCGCCGTCGGTGTTGGCGAATGCGGAATAGGTCTCCCACAGGCTGTGCGGAAGCCCGCCTTTGGCTTTCTTGGCTTCGAGACGGTTGTCTTCCCGATATGTATCAAGTGACTGTATGTCGAACATGGTGTATGGCATTTTCTGCAAAGTTAGTCATTTATAGCAAATCGAACATCTCCTTTGTCATGTTGTCGTCTATGTCGCAGTGCGGGCACAGTCAGTTCAGCACAACTCCACATATCCCAATGTCTCATAGAAATTTACACGAATTACGCGATTTACAGACTGAAGACTTTCACTGCGTGTGAGGTGTACCAAAAAAGTTGGACACCAAAACAAAAGTCATGAAAGAACAAGAGAGTTACCGAGTGAAGGAGCTAGTGCTCCTGAAGGAGAGTTATGAAGGCGGTTTGAGCCACCGCGAGTCGTGCCTGGTGCACGGTGTGAGCTACAACACGAGCCGCTATGCGCTCTACTGGTGCCGCCGGATGCACCCGCGCGACAAGGCATTAGCCATAGCCACACAAGCATCTGTCCGGACATAATCACTCTCCGGAATCTTCATGGCCGTATTTATCGGGCGGAAAAAACTGCCAATATCGTTCTGTAGCATCATGGTTTACCTCTCCAGTACCCCCGCAAACTCCGACCCGGGATTCCACCGGGGATAGCCGGTTCCCTGCGCCAGCTCATATCCGAGGTCAAAGAACAGATGTACTTCCTGGAGCAGTCCGCTGTAATCGTCCTCGGGACGGGTCTGGTCGGTAGGTTTGTGATAGACTTCCGCCCAGTAGCGCGCTATCTGTTGCTTGGACCATTCCTTGCCGTGGATGCGGTTGTCGTTCCAGCCTTTGGCGAACATGGCCGGGATGCCCTTCTTCACGAAGGGGAAATGGTCCGAGCGGTAGAACATTCCGTTGTACGCATCCGGGTCGGGCATGACGTAGCGTCCGTATTTCTCAGCCAGCTCCGCCACTGTCCGGTCTAAGTCAGAGTGACCGTATCCGGTGATGGTGACGTCGTTGTTCTCGCCCCAGAGGGGGAACACATCCAGATTGATCACGGCAACGGTCTTTTCTATCGGAAACAGCGGATGCTCCACGTAGTATTCCGTACCGAGGAATCCGGATTCCTCGCAGGTAGGGGAGATGAACACGATATTGCGGCGGGGCTTCTCCTGCAGTGCGCTGAAACACCTGGCGATCTCCAGCATCCACGCCACTCCGACCGCATTGTCAGTAGCACCGTTGATGATGCTGTCCCCGTCTATCGGGGCGCCGTAGCCCAGATGGTCCCAATGCGCGATGTAGACCACGCTCTCGTCGGTATTCCCGCTGCCGGGGATATAGCCTATCACATTGGGACTCTTCTGCCTGTCAAAGGTCAGCTCCATGGAGACGCTGACGGTGGAATTCAGCGGGATAGGCTCGAAATCCGGAGACTTGGACTCCTCGACGAGCTCCGCCAGGTCGTAGCCGTTGTCTGCCAGCAGCCTGGCTGCGGCTCCATTGCTGATCCATCCGTTCAGGGGACAGTGATATGCCGTATCTCCGTCCACATACATTTTCGCGGAGCCGGAAGCCCTTACTACCGACCATCCGTATCCTGCCCCGCGGTCCTCATGGATGATGAGTACCCCCTTGAGTCCCTGCCTGGCAGCCTCCTCGAGCTTGTACGTCCATCGCCCGTAGTACGTCATATTGTCCCCGTTGAAATACTCCGTGTCGTCGCTGCCCAGCCCCGGATCATTGACAATCACCAGGGCGACCTTGTCCTGAGGATTGTCGATACCCCTGAAATCATTCTTGCCGTATTCCGGAGCCACTATCCCGTATCCGGCGAACACGAGTTCCGCGTTCTTTATGTCTATCCGGCTCTCGTCGCGGGCCGAGAAGGCGACATATTCCTCCTGCCATTTCAGAGACATCCGCCCCTTGGGAGTGCTTATCCTCATGGGACCGGTGCAGCGGAACCTCGTGGACTTGACGCCGACCTGCTGGAAATAGGAGCCGTCCTGATAAGGTCTGAGCCCGATTTCCTCCATCTGCCGGGCAATGTAGCTGACTGCACGCGCCGCTCCTTCTGAGAACGGCTTGCGTCCCTGGCAGGAGTCGTGGGAGATGGCTTCCGTGTACATTCTGAGGTTGTCGGCACTCGCGGCGCTCCTGGCTCTGCCGGCATCACGGTCTGCTGCGCAGGAGGCAGTCAGGACGGCGGCCAGTATGATGGCGGATGTGGGCTTCATATTTTCAAATATTTAAGTATTGTTCCTGATATAGTCGATGACGGTAAATCTCTTCTTGGCGGCCGGAGCTCCGGGAACAGTCTCCAGCGTATGGACCGACAGCGGCTTGCCGTCAATGACCTGGCGGGAGAGGAAGGCCGCGATGTCGTAGAGGTTGCGGGTCATGGGGAGGGAGGCTATCTCGTGTCCGGCATTGTCTATCTCGTAAAAATGACAGGGGGAGTCCAGGGATTCGAGGTTCCGGGCTATGGTCTCCGAGCCCCAGAGGCCGCCGAGGAAGGGAAGGTGGGCCTTGCGGAAGGGGACGATGCCGTCGGCATTGCCGTGGAAGAGCATGACGGGGCAGGGGAGGGTCTGCCAGTGCAGCTTCTGCTTGTCGGAAATTGCTCCTGCGAAGGATATCACCCCCGCGTAGCGGAATCCCTCCGGGAGGCGGGCCGCCAGGCTGTGGCTGTTGCAGCGGTAGTACTCGGCCTGCAGGACAGTGATGGCCCCGGCGCTGGAGCCGCTGATGACAATTTTCTCAGGGTCAATGCCCCAGGCCTCCCGCTGCTGCGCGATGTACCGCGTTGCGTCGTACAGGTCCACTACGGCTGTGTCAATGGCAGACTGGAGGATATTCATGAAATCTACGGGGGAGGGGCGTCCGTCGAAGGTTATCCGGCCCAGCATGGTGCGGTAGTCTATCGAAGCGACCGTGCAGCCGTGGCGGGCCAGAAACTCGAAGTAAGGCACGAACATTTCGGAGTACCTTTCGCCGAACCTGAAACCGCCTCCGAATACGAATACTACCACAGGGGAGTCAGTCTGCTCTATTCCTGACAGAAAGTAGCGGTCGAGTCTCAGCGTGTCGGCACCCTTGATGGCGAATATCTCCGTTTCCATCAGGATTTCCCGGGTGCTGTCAGCGGCATGGGCAAGAATCTCGGTACCTTCGTAAGAAGTGACGGCTTCTGCGGCTTCGGCATACGGATGAGTGTCTGTATCAGATGGTTGTTCTGATGAACCACGGCAACTGCTAAGGACAAATGCAGCGAGGGCTATGAGGATGATGCGTTCTGCTGTTTTCATGTTTCCGTAAAATAGTCATGCAAAGATAAACTTATTTTACGGATATGTGCTTGATCACCTTTGCCGGGACGCCAACTGCGACGGTATTGGCCGGTATGTCGCCCGTAACGACCGCCCCGGCACCTATCACGGCATTGTCGCCGATGGTCACGCCTTGCAGGATAGTGGCATTGGAGCCTACCCAGACGTTCTTCCCCAGGACGATAGGCGCGGAATGGGTCATCTTGCGCTTCTCCGGCTCCAGAAAATGGTTGAGCGTGGCAAACACCACATTGTGCCCTATCTGGCATCCGTCCCCGATGCGTACGCCGCCATGGTCCTGAAAATGGCAGCAGGCGTTGATGAACACATCCTCGCCCACCTCGATGTTCTTGCCGAAATCGGTATAAAACGGCGGGAACACACGGAGCGTGGAGGGGACAGCTTTCCCGAAAAGCTCGGAAAGGATGTCCCTGATTTCCTCCGGAGTATGATAGGCGGAGTTCAGCCGGAAAGTGATTTTCCGTGCCTCCCCGCCCATCCTGTCCATGAACCGATGTATCTCTTCCGTGTCAAGCGGCTTGCCGGTCTTGACGAAATCCTTGAATTCTTCGAGTGTCATGATTATTCTTCCAACCGGTTGTATTCTTCATCGGTTACGGGCTCCAGCCATTCGTTGGACGTGTTTTCTCCGGGAACCTCAAAAGCGAGATGCGCGAACCAGCTGTCAGCCGCTGCTCCGTGCCAGTGCTTTACATTTGCCGGGATGTGAATGACATCGCCCGGAAGCATCTGTACGGCAGGCTTGCCCTCTTCCTGATACCAGCCTTTTCCTGCTACGCAGACCAGCATCTGCCCGCCGCCTTTAGTCGCATGATGAATGTGCCAGTTGTTGCGGCATCCCGGCTCGAAAGTGACATTGCTGAAAGGTATCTGCTCCTTGGATATCGGAGCCAGATAGCTGTTGCCGATGAAGTACTTGGCGTATGCGGTGTTCGGCTCGCCGATGGGGAATATCATTTCCCGCTGGAAAGCGACCTTACCGTCCGCATCCGCCGTTTCCTCTTTGATAATACGCAACGCCTTGATGGCGGCAGGGAAGCCGATGTAGGGCAGGCACTGAATGACGGCGGCGGTCAGGGTTTCGGGAGAGTTGCCGGCGTTGATGTTGCCGTGATAGTGCGAATGGAGTTGGCTCTCGGCTTCCAACGTGGTCAGTACGCAGTAGCCCAACAGCTCGCGCGTCTGTAAGTCGAGTGCGCCACGGCTGTAGATGTCGCCGAAGAAATAATCCGTGAGGAACTGCTCCACATCTTTGCCCATGTTGCCGGGCACGCCTTCCATCACCGAGGCGATGCCGCCGGGATAGAGCTTGTCCTGAATGGCTTTGCCCGTCTCGTGGCGTGTTTCCTCTGTTACCTTGCCTTGCTTCTCCAACGGCAGGGAGATACCCCGCTCCGTAAATACTTCATTGACCGTCGCCACGGCATTCAGCATTTTTGGGAAGCCGATGAACGGGGCGGTGAGATACATCACCTCTCGCAGTTCCTCCGGGGTAACGCCCACATTGAGCGCCGCTCCGGCATGGGCTTTCAGTTGAGGGAGTGTCTGCATCGTGGCGAGGGTGATGCAGGTAATCATTTCGCGCTGTTTCAGCGTCAATTCGCCAGTTTGGAATACCTCGCCGAAGATGAACTTCTGGAGGATGTCCATCATTTCCGGGTCCGTACCTTGCCCGGTAAGGGCCTCACCGCCGAACAGGGTGCGGTAATTCTGCTTGCATACTTCGATTCTGTCCATATTTTCTTCTGTTTGTGCCGTCGCGGACAGGCTGCATACCAGTGCGGCGGCGGTTATTATGATTGCTTTCCTCATGGTTATTCTATTTTGTCCGATGCAAAATTATACCGGAACAAGGATGCTTTACATAACCATAGGACGGCAATCTGTACCATTTTCACAGAATTTGCTTTATTTTGTACCGTCTGAAGTCCCGTAATTGCCAAACAGCTTTTCCGAATTCTTCCATAGAAACATATCCGCATATCCGGCAAGCTCCTCGTCCGAAGCCAGCGTCTGTTTCAGCCTTTGCAGGTTGGCTTTCAGTACGGCAGCGTGCTTGATGTGAGCAACAGCATCAATGGGATTTTTCATATATGCCTCCTTTCTATAAACTTGTCAATATCGGATTTTCTTGATAATCTTTGCCGGGACTCCACCGACCACTACATCGGCCGGTACATCTTTAGTTACGACAGCTCCAGCAGCCACGACCGCATTGTCGCCGATGGTCACGCCCTGCAGGATAGTCGAGTTTGAGCCGACCCACACATTCTTGCCCAACACAATCGGTGCTGGATAAGTGTTCTTGCGGTCTTCGGGCGACAAACCGTGGTTCAGAGTGGCGAACACGACATTGTGTCCTATCTGACATCCGTCGCCAATGACAACGCCGCCATGATCCTGAAAATGGCAACAGGCATTGATAAAGACATTCTCACCGACGGTGATGTTCTTACCGAAGTCTGTATAGAACGGTGGAAAAACACGCAGCGATGAAGGCACCTCATAGCCGAACAACTCCGAAAGGAGTGTGCGTACTTCTGCCGGGGTGTGATAAGCCGTATTCAACCGGAAAGTGATACGACGTGCGGCATTGCTCATCTCGTCCATAAACAGATGTATTTCCTCGGTACTAAGAGCATGTCCTGTCTTTACATAGTCTTTGAATTCATTGATTGTCATATTGTTGCATTTTAATGATTGCTTTAGTATCAACTTATTATTTCCCCTTCTTACTTTTTATTTATCCAAACTATCAGCCGTGCCGGACAGCCCTTTTAGAATTTCAACTTCGTTAGCCTCCAAGGGTATGGAAGTCTCTCCGTAGATGAAACAGCGCAAGAGTTGCTGCGGCGTGACGTGGTGGCGGTCTGCGATGAAGCACACCGCCTCGTCCGCGCACAAATTTTCAGGTAATGCTGTTTTCTGCTCCATGCTGTTCTTCTCGTTTTTATCCCAAAATTACACCGGAACAATGCGGAATGCCGTAACCATAAATGGGGGAAGCGTACCATTTTTACGGAAAAATTAGGATATTTCATTACTTTTGTGACAGCAAATCATTTTATTATGGCTAAGATAACAGTAATGAATACAAATATAACCGTGATAAATTATAGCGACCACGATTATATTTCGCTGACAGATATGGCAAGCGCCAAAGATGGGGACAGCCGTGCCGCTGATGTTATCAAGAATTGGATACGTAACAGATATACGATTGAGTTCCTGGGGACCTGGGAGATGATTCACAATCCCAATTTTAAAGTGGTCGAATTCGACCACTTTAGAATGCAAGCCGTACGGGCTCCCGCAACGAGAACGGCTCATCCGACTAAACCAAATCGCCATACAGCAAATGCAAATATTGGAGGATATAAACAGCCGCAAATTGTTGAAGTAATCCTCACAAATATATTATGAGCAAGATACTGAAAGTAAGGAACGTCAACGACTATGCCCGCTACGTTGGATGCGTAGAGCAGCATCCGTTGGTCAGCGTCATTGACTATGCCGGGGTGTCGCCCGTGCGCCACAGCCTGAATGATTACGGTGTGTACGGCATCTTCTTCCACGATGAGGCGGAGATAGACCTGGCATACGGCTGCGGCAAGTATGATTACAAGAAGGGTACGGTAATCTGCGTGGCTCCCGGACAGGTGGGCGGCAAGGAGGACAATGGGGAGGAGGTGATGCTGACGGGCTGGGCACTGCTTTTCCACCCGGACCTGCTGCACGGCTTCCCGCTTGAAAAGCGCATCCGGGAGTATTCCTTCTTCGATTACCGTATCAACGAGGCCCTGCACATGACCGAAGAGGAGCACGACATCCTGGCCTCCCTGATGCGTCAGATACGCGAGGAACTGGGCAAGAAGCCGGACGAACTTCAGCGGGCCATCCTCGTGGGCTACATCGAACTGGCTCTCAACTTCTGCCAGCGGTTCTACAACCGCCAGTTCGTCACCCGGAAAATAGAGAACTCCGACATCCTCGTCCGCTTCGACCGCCTGCTCCGTGACTATTTCGAAGACAGCCTCCAGTATACCATTGGCCTGCCCACAGTGCAGTATTGCGCCGACAAACTCTGCATGTCGCCCAACTATTTCGGCGATGTCATCAAGAAAACCACCGGTGACACGGCGAGCAACCACATCCGCCAGTTCGTCATCCAGCTTGCCAAGAACGGGCTTGTGGCAGGGGAAACCGTCTCCCAAGTATCCGACCGCCTCGGCTTCGAATATCCCCAGCATTTCAGCCGGATGTTCAAGAAACAGGAGGGGGTTACGCCGTCGGAGTTCTGCCAGCGACTGCGGAACTGATATAAAAAGTCTTGCAGAAACGGTAAATCATACTTGCAGGATCTTTCACGGGAGTAGGATATCCAAAAGATTCCTGTAATATCGGCAGTGAAATCAGTATATTATGCCTAATTATCGGCAGTTTAATATCGCGAATAGTAGCGATGCCTGTATGGGAGTGGATTGTCCGTAGAAATTAAGACCCGTCAGACGGCCTTTCCCATCCTGTATGCCGTCTCCACTGCCGCATGTCCTTCTATTTCTCCCGGGGCATTCACGCCTCCGGCGAATACAGAACCGGCGAACCGGGCGTTCTCAAAGCATTCGATCCAGCCGCCTAATCATAGACTGCCGCTGCTGCAAAAAATGGTTAGGTTTTGATGCGGAAATACCAACTTGTTGTGATTGTCTGCCTGAGCAGCCGGCGGTACCTTTGCAGCCGTAAATTCTGTAAAGGCAATAAGTATGAAATTAAGGACAATAGTTCTGACAATCAC